>NZ_JAQRFI010000063.1 GCF_028598805.1 Xenorhabdus yunnanensis
GCCTGTAGCGCCTGTTCCCAGATTTTGGCAGGGGATGGCATGTGACACCGCCTTTTATTTAAGGAAGAAGAGCCCCATCATGGCACAATAGGGATTACGGCTGTAGTATTAAGCAGGCCTGAGCCTGTCAGAGTTGTGTTGTTTTTTGGCTGCGGCGTCACTTTCAGCGATAAACCGGCAAAAAGTGACGCCTTAAGTTCCACAAACAGTCAGCAAAAATCGGGCAATCGTTGAAATGCCAGTAAGCATCGCAAAACGTCGCAAGGTTAAGGATCAAACGGTAGCAATGCGTTAATTGTTTGTGTGTAGAAAACCTGTCCGCTGAATATTTCAAACAGAAATAGTTAAGGCATTAAATCAGGTGTGTGAATATTATCCGGCACGTATGGCGTGAAATGCGTTCAGGACGTCACTCAATCTCACTATGCAAAAGTTAAGTGAAGATAGGATCTGATGTTGATATGAAAGAAGTGCATGATTTAACGTTCAATGCACTTGGGGGACAATATAAAAACACCTTTTTGAGGTATTTTTTCGTTTAAAAAACCTTCATCGCCAGACAAGGGGTTTATGTCTGACAATATCTGCTTCCAAAGGTGCGCAGATGTACCGCAATTTTGCTCTCCCTTTCAGGCTACAGGAGTTTTATTTCGCCACCCGAAGGCGATCCTGACAGGCGATAGATCATTTTTGTAGAAAAAGATATTAACGGTTAGGTATAGGAGAGTCAAACCGTTGACTGTTCTTGTCAGCCTTATTTTTGCCTGAATGCTCGTGCCTATTCCGCTGGTTCCCCCATATTTCGCCAAAATCAGGCGAAAACTCCATCTAATGGGTTAATTAATTTTACTGATGAGTGTGTACAATAGATTAACCTGCCGGATAAAAAAATATAACATTACAAAGTACAAATAATGATAAACAACAAGGAATCGCTGTACCTGCAAGAGCGTGCCTACTTGCGAGAGCTGGCACAGTGCATAGCGAAAGAGTCACCGCATCTGGCCGATTTTCTGGTTTCATCCCATGATCCCGAGATTGCGCGTGTTTTTGAGGCTTTTGCTCTGTTGATATCCCATGTACGGGATAAACTGGACGATGAATTTCCCGAAATCACCCACGGTATTCTCTCGCGCATCTGGCCGTTAGCCCTGTGTCCAATCCCGCCCATGACCGTAGTGCAGTTTACGCCTACCGAAGACGGGCATCAGGGCAGCGCCGATATTCCGATTGGCACGTCGGTGTCTGCCAGCCTCAACGGGCAGTGGCTCGACTTTAAAACCTGCCGCCCCCTGCATATTGAACCGTTGATGGTGCAGGAACGTGTTGTCAAGAAAACGGGAACTCACAGCGAAATTATTCTGACGCTGTGTCAGACCGGTCCAGCGTCTTCGATCTGGCAAAGCGGTTCGCTGACCTTTTTCCTCGGTACCGACACGGAGCGCGCTGCCCAGCTTGGTCTGTGGCTGGATCAACATATTTGTGACGTCAGCCTGAACGTACAAGGTAAACAGAGGAAACTCAGTGCGTTCCCTTATGGCTGGCATAGTCTGTTTGATGACCCGTTGCTACCGATGCCCAAGAGTACCTATTCCGGCCTGCAACCGTTGGTGGAATATTATGCGCTGCCTGCACTTTATAACTTCGTCACGTTGGACATCAGCAATGAGCATGCACAAGTGCCGCTGAATGAAGATAGCATGTTTGAACTGATTTTTCGTTTCGAGGGCGAATTGCCGCTGAATGATGTCGACGGGGCGTTTTTGTTGGGCTGCGTGCCTGCCATTCATCTGGAAAACCAAATCAGTCCGTCCATTTTGCTGGAGACCGGGGATCACAGCTATCTATTGCCGTTGGGGGGATCGATGCGGTTGTTCCGGCTGCGGGAGATTCAGGTGGTGCAACAGCCCGATAACGATGAACAACGCGGCACACCTTATCGCTGGCTGCCGATTGAACAGTTCACTCCGGCCGGGCATTTTCTCGATGACGGCCAGCAATCCGATGACTTTTATTACCAGCTTCAGACCACACAGGATTTCCTGGGCAGAACTCAGCACCGGCTGAACTTTTTTGATTTGACCGGCAAACCCGCAAAAAACTTACCCGACATTGCCATCTCGTGCCATTTCATCGGCTACCACGAACAAGCGCTGACACTGGCACAGGGGGCGATCACGGTGACACAGGAAAGTTCACCGTCTCATCTTGGTGCGCAGAATATTATCCCGGTCATGACCGATTACCCGCCGTTGTTACAGGAAAATAGCGGCTGGCCGCTGCTGTCCTGCCTTTCCAGCCCGCCGGTGATGTTATTTGCGACTGACAGCCTGAAACAATTCCTCCGCCTGTTTGACTCGCATACCGATACGAATCGCCCGCTGAGCCGCCAGTTCCGCCAACATATTGACGGTATTGTGCAGGTGGAAGAACGCCTGACCGACCGACTGCGGATGGGGCGACCGGTTCGCGGGTATGTGCTGTCACTGACGCTGAATCCAGATTGTTACCGCACTCCCGGCGAGATGTACCGCTTCTGCCGCTTAATCAATGAAGCAATGGCCTGTTTTATCAGCCAGTCTACCTTTGTCATGCTGGAAATTTTTATCCCGGACAGTAACAAAGTGCTGTGGCAGTTCGGGCATGTCGATGGGTTACGCCCGGATATGTAACTAAGGAACCGATGCAATAAATCAGAAGGAGTAAAAATGAAAAGTGGATTACGTTTTGTCTGCACTATCGCCGGTGTGCCGGAAGACACCTTTGCCGTGGGAGAGTTTTCCCTGCAAGAAGGCTTATCTGAACTGTTCACCCTGAACCTGACGCTGGTCAGAGCCGGTAACGCGAACCCGTTTAAACCGCAGGCGGAAATTGATTTGGCCTCGCTGCTGATGCAGGAAGCGGTATTGCAGGTTTTTAACGGCGAAACTGAGCAGCGCAAAATCACCGGCATCATTTCCCATGCGGACTGGGTGGGCACCGATGGCAACAAGACGCTTTATACCCTGACTGTTCGTCCAGCCCTCTGGCGTCTGACGCTTAATCAGGACAGCCGGATTTATCATCAGCAAAATGTCCCGGCGATGTTAAACAGTCTGCTGAAAAAACACCGGGTGAAAGCCGATTCGAAGCTCTACGATACCCATCAGGACAGGGAATATGTCACCCAGAAACGCGAATCGGATTATGCGTTTTTCAGCCGGTTGGCGGCGGAAGAGGGATGCAGTTTCTGGTTTGAAGATGAAACGGCATTTTTCAGTGACAGCCATCTGGGAATGACGGCGGGTCTGCCATTGCAATACCAGCCCCAGCCGGAAACGGCATACGGCGTCGATACCATTTATCAGGTGCGGCTAGGCGTTGGTATGAGTCCGCAACGCAGTCTGCATAAAGATTACAACCCAGAGAACCCGCGCTATCACCTCTCCCATATGCAAAGCAGCGAAGGCTTCCGTGATTTTGGCAGCCAGACACCGTATACCGTGTTTGAAAGTTACGGACGCTTTCAAAAAGATGCCGCCGCCAAACCCTTTTTAAAATACCGTCAGGAAGCGCTGGATAACCAGAAACAAACCGGCAGCGGCAGTAGTAACTGCATCAAACTGATGCCGGGCAAAATCTTCGAGATAAAAAATCATCCACATAAACCGCTTAATGTTCGCTGGCAGGTGGTCGGTATCAGCCACTACGGACGTTGCCCGCAGGCACTGGGAGACAGTGGCGGTGAAGGCACCACACTCAGCAACACATTCAGTTTCATTTCTGGCCTCGATGATTACCGTCCACCGTTCCACTACAAACCCTTAGCCGAGGGTGATGAAACGGCGAGAGTGGTCGGGCCGGAAGGCGAGGAAATCTTCGTCAATAAAGACGGCGCGATTAAAGTGCATTTTCACTGGAACCGTTATGATGACCCGGATGATGGGGCTTCGTGTTGGGTACGTGTCGCACAGGGCTGGAACGGCAACGGCTATGGCTTTATGGCCATTCCCCGTATCGGGCAGGAAGTGATTATTTCTTATCTGAATGGCGATATTGACCGCCCCATAGTCACCGGCTGCGTTTATAACGGCCTGAATCGCCCGCCACTGGATTTACCGGCGCAAAAGACCCGCACAACCTTTAAAACCAAAACCCACAAGGGCAAAGGTTTTAACGAACTGCGCTTTGAGGATGCGAAAGGCAGCGAAGAAATCTATTTTCACGGCCAGAAAGATTTTACCGCCCATATCGAAAATGATGCTTACTGGCATATCAAGCACGACCAGAAGAGCCGCATAGACAGTAACCGCTACCACGATATCCGCGCCGATGACCATCATCAGGTCGCCGGTTCGCGCAAAATCACCACCGAAGGGGATGTGTCACACCGGATTGCCGGCAGCCAGCATACCCAGACCGGCGATGCCACCGTGATTGACAGCGGGCAGGAAATTTACCTGAAAAGTGGCGGCAAAGTGGTGCTGGAAGCGGCATCTGAAATCACGCTGAAAGTGGGTGGCACATTTCTCAAAGTCACGCCGGGCGGCATTCTGTGTTCACCGATTAATGTCGGGCAGGGTTCAGGGGGCAGCGGGCGCGGGCTGGCATTGCAATTACCGGAAGGTGTAGCACCGTTGCCGATGGTGGAATTCCCGGCTCACCCATACTGCCCGTTACTGGCACAGCAGGATGTCAGTCCGGTGATTAAGCCCGCCAAAAAGGAATAATCATAATGACGGAAGAAATGATGACAGAAACAGCAACAAGCTGGCAGGCATGGCTGAATAAATCCAATGATGCATCGGTATTCTTTATCCTCAATTCGCTGGCGCAACCCAATCCGGTCGATCAGTTTTACCATAACGACTGGGTTGAGCAGGCATTCCCGCTCTACAGCGGTACGCCGATGCACAAGATGCTGAAACAAAGCCCGTGGCTGGTACAGGCGAAAAGCAGCCAACTATACCAGATAGGGGAGATGCTGGAGCGCCACGCACTCAGTGATAACAGTTGGGGCTGGGCATACCGCAGTCATATACCTTGGCAGGAGCAGCTTACCCACTGGCAACACCGGCAACTGGTCATGATGAATGGCGAACAGGTGCTGTTCCGCATTATGGATGCCCGTGTTTTTGGCGCGATGATACCCGCATTCACTCCTGGCGACTGGTCACTGATGCTGTCGCCTGTCACAGAACTGATGATCGACACACCACAGCCGATGCCGTTTTGCCGCCCCGAAACTTGCGGAGAAGGAAACCCTGAAATTCCGTTTACGCTGGGTGAGCATCTGCAAGCGGTCTGGTTGCGCTCCCCTTACGGCCTAAAAGTGTTAACCAGTTCACTTTATGATGATTTATGGGAAAACCACGGCAGCATGGCGAAGCAATGGGATCAGCCAGAAGGCAGTTTGGAACCCCGGATTGAACAATGGTTAAGACAAAAACTCGACGCCGGACAGCGGATTGAAAAAGTGTCCAGTCAGGATTACCTGCTGGCGATGGAACAAGAAAAAGAACAGGAGAAAGATCGATGAATGATGAAAATTCGATTTATTGTCATGATTGTCAGGCCATGTTAAAGAACAAAATAGAAATTCAGCTTGTCGATGAACATAATAAACCCATAGCCAATATGCCCTATACATTAAAAAATAGAAAAACCACGCGCAAAGGAACAACAGACGGAAATGGTATGATCCGGGAAGAACAATTATTGGCTTCTCCTTTACGTTTATTTCTTAGTGGGCAAGAACTTGTCGATGAAATGGAAAAACGCCCATTGAGAGTCAAGCGTAACGGCGAATACAAATATGCACGCTCTAAGGATTCTATGTCCAAAATTTCAACCGTTTTTGCAGAAAGTCAAAAATTAGGCTGTCAATATTATTATGCAATGATTGGAGAATTGGTTGATAAAATGCCTGTTATTAAAGGATGGAAAAAAGGAATCCCTCTCCCTAGTTGCCACTTTCCCAACAATGAACCAGTAGGTCTTGAAGTCATACCTTCCGCTTTCGATACTTATCGCTATGTAATTGAGGTCTGCCCATTCAGGGCATGGTCTTTATTATTGCATCACCAAAAAGATTATTCACTGGTTAACGCCTATAATTTTTCACTGATGAGCATATTAACTTATGGTGATGACAATAAGTATGCTACTGGATCTATCGTGAATGTCTTTAATAACCAGATGCTTGATATTTCAAAACTTCCCTATAAGTTTAATGACCAATCTTTTACCCCGGTTGTTTATGATGTCCCATTCAGTGATCGCTATACTGAGGTCGTCTACATTGACTCAAATAAACAAGATATCCCTCAGGGACATACTCAGCTTTTTTATGTAGCAAATAATAAAGAAGTTATTGTTGGATGGCGCGGCACTGAAATGACGGAAAAAAAGGATATTCTCACAGATGGAACATTCCAGCCGCTAGAATTAGGCTGTACACCTAAAGGTGTATGTAGCGGTTTTAGCGAAAAAGGAAAAGTCCATAAAGGTTTTTGGGAAGCTTTTCATCTTGTCAAAGATATCCAAGTTACTGATATAGAAAAAAGGGAAACAGTATTCGAACATGTTTTGGGATTAGCAAAAGTAAGAAAACTATTCGTCTGCGGTCATAGTTTGGGGGGGCCCTCGCCTTATTACATAGCGCACAACTAAAATCCTATAATCCCTGCCTCTATACCTACGGTATGCCACGTTTATTCACCCAAAGCGCAGTGCAGGAACTCACTGAAATTACTCATTATCGTCATGTTAATGAAGATGATTTTGTTCCATCTGTACCGTTTAACAAGGATATGGATAATATTGCTCTTCAAGCAGATCATAAATTTTTAGGATACGCAATCGAAATATTTGATACGGCTATTGGAACATCATTAAGTATAGCAGGTGCTCTCACTGCAAAAAGTGTTAAGTCACTCAGCCGTGATAACGACCCCTTTTTACACCATGGTAAATTAGTTTATTTTTATGCTCTCCCTGATTCAGAATCAAAACTTTATTTACTTCCGGAGTTAAATGAAAAAACTAGAAAAGAGACTAAAGAATTTATTGAACAACAGACCAAAGTAGATAAATACAGAGAGCAAGAGATACGTTCATTTTTTCAGGGTGATGAAAATCCTACAGATAAGCGTGGAACAGGCCTTCTTGACCATAGTAGCGCCTTATATGCTGAATATATTGATAAGAGATTGCGAGAACTGTGCACTCTTTCACCGGATAAAAAATTGCAAAGGGAGCAGGAAGATTTATCATTTCTTGAAAGTGAACCGCATTCGATTCGCGCAGTATTTCAAAGAAAAAAAATCAGAGAATATTATTTCTTAAGAGAAATAGATAATCAATTGGCCACTACGTTGGAAGTAACCCGAAAAGATGAAAGAGGCCTTATAGCCTTACAACATTATTCTAAATAAAGATAGGAATCATAGCGAGTATGATAAAGTTGATACCATTTATATTATTACCACTCACTTTGTGCCTAACAGGGTGTGACTTTTTATCTAATGCTATTTCGGATTCTTGGCAAACTTATAAAGATAATTCTGAACCATTTTCACCTCCTGAAAACAATCAATGGATCACAGTTGAAGGTGTTATTCCTCCGAATACTACTCCCATTTTGAAGAGAAGATATATCTCAAATAAATGTTTATCTACTCACAATACTGCTGGAGGAGCGATTTATCATACTCCTAGGCACCAAGGGGATGACGTTAATATTTCAGTAAATTCCACAACTGGTTATTTTAAGGAAAAAATACCTCTTCAAGGAGGGGGCTGGTGCCAATGGCACATCAATACTATTGTATTCGTTATTATGTATACTGATGTTAATCATTTAATAAAAGATGCTGTGCCCTACACTGGAACAGGTATAACGGTTTATATCAATGACTCAGAAAAGCCTAAGGAAATGAAAAAATTCACAAATTATATTAATTATAAACCAATTATTTATCCTTTTCTGCGAAAGGATTATGATATGCCTAATCAAATAGGATTATATGGAGAATCAGGTGGAACAACTTCGTTCGGGTTAAGTTTGATTCCTGGAAGTGAATGGAAAATCACCTATATGCCCACTTTGGATGAAACTAAAATGCCCAAGATAATTGTTTCAGAAAATCCTCCGGGAATATATCCTAGAGGAAATGCAAGAGTTGAATACCCAGATGGAAAAATAGATTTAAACAGAGACTCTATTGATTATTGGAAAATAAATAATATATCCCAATGGGAATAGTTATAAATATCTATTAAATCATTTCAACATCAGAAGCTAACATGATTTATTTATAGTTTCTGATGTTGGGTTTGATACAGGGCGCGAGCACATTATTTTAATCGTCTTTTGAAGATAATTGTTTTAAAAAAACGAAGTTTTATAGTATTTATATCGAGTAAAATATAGCCACAAAAGCAATCCATTAAACTTTCTTGCATTTACATTTTAAGGATAAATACTAATCAAAATATGCTCACTCCCTGGGGGTTAATATCAATTACTGAACCCAGATTTTTTTAGAAATAGGATTAAATATGGTAAACAAAGCCGTTATTTTATTAAACGACACAACCGATCACGGTGGTAAAGTAATTACTACTGTGGGTGGTTATACTTACAAAGGTATTCCCGTTGCCGGAGAAACGGATTTAGTCGAATGTCCTAAATGCGAGGGAGTTTTTCCTATTGTCGAAGGCAGTGAGAATTTAAAGAATAATGGGAAAGCTATTGCAGTAGAGGGAATGCACACAGAGTGTGGTGCTAAACTGATTTCCAGTCAGAAAGAGTTTCTCGCTTAATAGAACCACACTGACGCGCTGCGCTTGTCATCTCCGAGTTACCGGGCTAATACATTAACCCGGTAACTCGGAGAGCTGAAAAAACATAACAATTACTAACAATTACCTTTATATTACTACATAAATTTTCACGGGATAACGGGGTAAATGACATATTTATTATATATTTCACTGAGTTACTCTATCCCAAGTTATCCCAGCATATCCCATCACTAATTTAAATCATTTAAAATTCAATAGATTATCACCTGCCAGAGAAAAACATTTTTTGGGATAACTTCCATTGCCACGATATCACTTTATTTGTAATCATATAATATTACGGGATAGCGCGGGATAATACGGGATAAATAAAATATCTATAACTAGCTGATATATATTAAAATAAATCTCTATTATCCCAATGTTTTTTCTCCTGCGTGTGTTAATCCTCATCCCTGAAAATCAACACCACAAACCGCCCCTGAGTTCCATTTATTGAGATGGTTTTGCTGATAAAACGGTCTTTCTCCGCTTTAACCAACATTCCGGCCTCTTCTAAGGCTTCAAAGCCGGATTTCTTCTGTAATCCCTGCAATATCTCTGCTTCAAATACACTGGGGATAATGTGATATTCCGCCTGTCCATCATGACGGCGGTTATGCACCAGATATCCGGCAAGATCGCTAATTCTCATGGCGTGTGAGGTATCAATATCACCGTTTGGCCTGCCGTAGGTATAAGGCTGGAAGCGTGACAGCCCGTATTTCTGGATAAAGTCACGAGTTCGCTCTATTACTTGATATTTTTCCCGATTTCCGATACCAAAATCGGCTAACCAGTCATCGAAACTTTGTTTTATCGCGGCGTGACTCGCTTCTTTACTCCAGCCAGTGATATGGGTTGCCAGCTCTCCAACGGCATCCAGTAACGCGAAACGAACGGCAACGCGCTTGACTTGGGCTGAGGCTTCTTCTGGCAGGCCATCAAGCCATTCTTTTTCTTTACGAGCGGTCATTTCGATTGCCAGATCCTGATTCTCAGACAACCACCGAATCCATTCCCGACCCGCTGCGCCACAATAGCGTTTGGATTCACGTTTGATGGCTCTTGCGTGGGAATCGCCGTCTTCATAGCCATTGAAACATTCCGTATCAATAAAGGGCACACTGAGCAGCCTGACAAGCTGCCCAGCTTTTGGGATGATCCCGCCTTTTATCAGAAACGTTTCTAAATCTTCTTCGCCCGTTGAAAGGGCAGCAATCTTCCAGTGGATCACTGCACGGTTTCCGCCTTCCCGTTTTCCCTGAATTTTACCGACACCGTTAAACAGGCTGTAGGCACTGTTAGCGACTTCTTTCGGGTTCGAGCTTTGCCCGATTTCGTCAATGGGCATGAAACCATCATTACGGGCCGCGGCTTCGTTGTTTAAACCGTGGTTAGTACCATGCCATGATAATTTCAGTTCTTCAGGATCACCGTATAAGCTGCTGGCCGCCTCAACGGTAGTGGTTTTCCCTGCGGAGGATTGGGCGAATAAATGAACACCAAAGCAACTACCGCCTGTCAGTGAGTTAAGTGGTGCAGACAATCCCACCAGTACGCCCAGCATCATTGAGCGGTTGCCTTGCAGCAATGACGCAACGTGTGTTTTCCACTGTTCGGCGCTTCCCCTGACCACATAACCGGCAATGGCAGATGTGCCGCCACTGAACGCGACAGGCATATAGGGCTGACCGATAATCTCACCGTCCGGCATAACATATGCTCCGCAGTGCCAGCCTGCCTTTTGTGTCACAACCCATTCACGGCGATCGCCGCTGCGTTGCAGATGTTCAGCTAAAACAGGCAACAAACTGTTTTTTACGGTGATGTTCATTCCTCGTGAACGTAATCTAGCCCAACCAACGGGCATCCCGATTTCACGGCGTGGAAGCGCCTCAATAATATATTTTCCTGTGCCTTCTTGTCGTAGCTTGATAATAAGATAACCTTCGCTGCCATCATTGCCAATGCCAACGATTTCCATGTAATCGCTCAGCCATTTTTCAACTTCGACGATTTCGCCACCTTGTTCTTTCGGTTCAGCCCAGTAAATCCCGTTCTTGCGGATATCGATATGAGGTTTTAGCAGATCGTATTCTTTCTCCCGGTATTCATCTGAATGAGTGGTCACAGATTTTGACACGGCTACGCTCCCTGCCGCCTGATATAACCCATTGCTGAATGCCTGCTTTGCTGATTCGATACCGTGACACTGGCGATAATCGTCCCAATCAGCTTTATGTTCTGTAGGTGGTAACGTAACCCAACCATTCACTGCAAGAGCCGCTTTTTCTGCTGAAATCTTGCCGATGTTTACCTTTGGTTTGCCGTTTTTATCCAGTTCGTCGGGATGATGCCAATCGTTATCTGCTGCAATAATGATTTTCGTGTCTGACCAACGTTCGCGAACGGCTTTTGCGACAGAGAGCAAATTGCCTGCATCCAGCGCCGTCAGAACAGTGCCTTTATAGAGTTGGTTAACTGTGAGTGCTGTGGCGTAACCTTCGGTAATAATAACCGTGTCAGGGTGTTCGTTCAGCTCTGATAGCGCGATAAACGCGCCTTGCTTCTGGCTGCCGGGAAAGAGTTTTTTCTCGCCATTCGGTTTGATGATCTGTGCACCTGTTACTTTTTTGTCCAATGTTGCGAGTCGCAACACTGCCGAATTATCGGACAGCAGCCGCTGATTCGGGCAATGCAGCCCCTTTGCAGTCAAATAGGGAGACTGCCCGGCAACAGTCTGCGCCATCAGTGCCGCGACTTTTTCGGCAATCGGTTGTACTGGATAAGTGATTTCTTTGGCGGGCTTAAGTTCTGGTAAAGGCAAAGCCAGCGCATTCGCAACAACTTTCGCTGCTTCAAAAATCGAAATTCCTTTGGTTTTTGCCACTAAATCCAGTCCATCACCATAATTCGGGGTATCACATTGGCGACAGTGCCAGTTGCCATGATGGTGATCGTCGATAAAGTGAAAACGGTCGGTACCTCCGCAGACAGGGCAAGCACCATGTTTACCCTTTGCAGGAATATCGATGCCGCAGGCAGGCAGCAGATTTTCCCAATGATACATGGCGGATTTTTTCACGGTCTGGATCAGGTCGAGTGGTTTTTGGCTGCCTGATCTATCCAACGATGTAAATTTAGGGCGAGTTTGGTTATGCTGTGTATCAGCCATTATCGTTACTCCAATTAACGGTTATTGGTCAGACGCCCTGTATGTGTTGCGAGCACTACGAGGCGTTGTTTTATTTGGTTACTAAAATTAAAATGGTCATTACCATGTAATTTAAAATATATTTGGGTAATTACCATGTCAACACAAAAAGAAAAACGATCTCCGCAATACCAAATGAGATTGACGGAAGAATTCAGACAACAACTTGAAGAACAAGCAAAAACCGATGGTGATGCTTCTCTTGCTACATGGATCAAGCGCATACTCCGTAAAGAACTCCAATCACGCGGCATTGAACCCAAAGGTTGAACCAACCGACGATTAATCAGGAGGATAGCTCCCATCTTGCTATCCTTTTTTTGTATAACTAATGATCGCAAAATTTGTACATCTCTTAATGAAGAGGGTACACGCATCATGAACTGATGCACCCGCATTCAGTCAGCACACTATCAGGCACGAGACTCAGCAATCCGCTGATCGACCCAGCCATCGATTTCTGATTCAACAAATGCAACCGAGCGAGGGCCGATTTTGACTTGTTTCGGGAATTTTTCTTCTTTAATCAGCCTGTAGATCCATGCCTTGCTATAGCCTGTTCTGCGCTGAACTTCTGGCAGGCGAATAAGACTTTCTTTAGATGTTGTAATCGTTGGCATGTATACCCCCTGTTATCGAGTCATTGAAATGCCTTGGTAGACGTTATTTGATAACAAAGGATTATTTAAAAATTCTGTTTAATTGAAAGCGTAAACTCTTTATGCAATTTGTGAAATTAAATGTGCCTGTTGACTGTATAAAAAACGGACTTGTGTGCCTCGGGCACACAAGATTAAAAAACAACCAACGCTCAAATTTGAGTTAATTAATTTAACTACATGAAAAATAAAGAAAATATATTATTATAGTGATATGGGAATTTGGGTTGATCATACGCTATACGAAAAACAAACTTTGTTGCCCGGGGCAACAAAGTTTATAAAATCGCCATTTGAATAAAGAACAAACAAAAAAAGGTAAGATAAATTGTTGGCAAGATCAGAATATGAAATTTATATCTGTTTATGAACTGCATGAAAAATAGTCTTTGCTGGCACTGCCAGCAAAGGATAAAAAATCACCATATGATGATTGTTATACTATGTGGGTTTAATTGTTACTACCTGACAGTCGGTTAATCCAAAATTGAGGTGTGCGCGTTAACTACAGGCTACAGAGTATGCTACCTTTATAGATTATGTGCATTTTGTTTGATTCAGGAGTTGGCTATAATTCAACTCCATTTTTTCTATAAAATCCTCTGCAATTGTAGGAAAACCGTAAACGAAACACTCTTTTTCTTGAACTTTAAATAACTTATAGAGATAGCTTTTTTTCTGATACGAAACATGCACAGAAGTGAATGGTCTACTTAGTACAATTTCTCTGTTTAACTCTTTGGCATTAATAATATTGTATTGATCTCCCGTAATATCAATTACAACGTCACCGATTTCTAGCCAATAGTGAGTTATTTCATTATTTTTTCCAGTAGCAGCCCTAACACCTTTCAGCTCAAGTTCTAACCATAATTTCAGGAAATGATAGGAAAGAAGCATTGAAGAATGTGTACAACTCATAACCGGAAAGCACTCTAGTACAAGTTCGGTTTTTGATTTATCACAATTTTCAAGCAAGTTACGAAACTTAAATGCTTCTTCTTTTATTTCATTAATTGTTATCACAAAGTTTGATCCCTTGGCAGTACATAATGTGTATTAACATTATATTAATACAACTATCTGTTGTATAAAAACCAGCCTTTGTTGGCACTGCCAACAAAGCCCAAAAAATCATCATTCACTCAGTTCGTTTCGGATATGACTTAGTATTACTTCCGTCGTTTCTTAGCAAAATCATAAGGCGTGATATGTTTTTCCCGGTTGGCATCCAAATAATCCGCCCACCATTGCACCATCAGCCGCCGTTCGTCCAAATGTTTAGATGTGTGAATATAGGCAGCTCTGACGTTTTTCCTTTCCACATGGCTTAACTGGCGTTCGATGGCATCATCGTTCCATAATCCTGATTCACCCATTGCACCGCGAGCCATTGTTCTGAATCCATGCCCGCAAACCTCTGTTTTGGTATCGTAGCCCATGCCCCGCAAGGCATTATTGACGGTGCTTTCGCTCATGACTTTTTGTGGATCGTGATCGTTAGGGAACATGACTTCACAATCACCGCTCAGCTCGCGTAATGATTTGAACAGAGTGACAGCCTGACGACTCAAAGGCACAATATGCTCAGTTTTCATTTTCATACCCCGTTCGGAGAATTTAACGCCTTCAATGGCTTTTCTGGTGGCGGGAATCTTCCAGACTGCATTTTCAAGATCGAATTCTTCCCAACGGGCAAATCTCAGTTCACTGGAACGGACAAAGGTTAATAGTGTTAGCTCTACTGCAATGCGAGTGATCAAACGTCCATGATAGCGAGAAAGGCGAGTTAAAAATTCGGGTAAACGTTCATGGGGCAAGGCGGGGTGATGTTTGGCTTTGACGGTGGACAGCGCGCCAGCCATATCATTAGCCGGGTTGGATTCAAGAATGTCATTCTGGACAGCATAACGCATAATGGAAGTGACACGTTGCTGTAATCGCTGGGCAATGTCGTGTTTGCCCTCGGTATCAACGGTTTTGATCGGAGCTAAAAGCTGGCTTGTCCGCAAAGTGGAAATATCTAGCCTGCCAATATGAGGGAAAATATAATGCTCAAGGCTGCGTATGATACGGTTGCCGTGATCTTCACTCCAACGTTTATTGCTGGCGTGCCAGTCACGGGCGACTTTTTCAAAGGTATGTTTTCCTTTTACCCCAGCATGTGCGCCTTTTTTCTCAGCTTTGGGATCAATACCCTGAGCAATCAGCTTATTAGCTTCGTCTCGTCTGGCACGAGCATCGGCTAAAGAAACAACTGGATAGACACCAAAAGCCAATCGGTCTTCTTTTTTATCAGTGGGGCGATAGTACTTCATGCGCCAGTACTTAGAGCCGCGAGTAGTGATCTCCAAATAGAGACCGCCACCATCAGCAAGTTTATAGGTTTTTCCTTTGGTTTTGCTGTTTCGATGAGTCGTGCGTTTAGTTTCATTATAAGGGGCACATTTAAAATAGAAGTATAGGTGCCCCTGATTATGCCCCGCCGTGCACGTTGATTGCAATAGACTAGAGTAGACCTAAAATAAGTATCCCCCGGCATAGCCGGGGGTTTTTCATCTGCGCCTATAAGGCTCTCTTACCAGCCGCGCCCTAACAGGCGCATCGCAATCTGACATTTGCATTCTATTGA
>NZ_JAQRFI010000064.1 GCF_028598805.1 Xenorhabdus yunnanensis
AACACTGGCGATAGTCTGTGCCGCAATAATCGCGTCCACGAACGCCCGTTCATCGGCCAGTTCCGGCAGAATATGCACGTACCCTGACCAGTTCTGCCCGGCGTTTGCCATCGCTGCCCGTACCTGACGCTTGAGGGTGGTATCAGTCGTTCCCAATACCGCATCAAAATCGGTCTGAGTATTAATAGCAATGGTCTTGCCGACGTTGGTTTTGCCTGTTCCCACGAACAGCAATACCCGTTCAATCTCCTTGGTTTCGCCCTGCAGTTGGTTAACCTGATTAACCTGAACATGTGGCCACATAATGTCATCCCTTATTAAGGCGCTTACCCTGCGCCATATCCAATCCCTTGTAGCTGGCGAGCCAGCGCTTTGCTGAACTCGTCGTCATTCATGCCTAAGAATGCACGGGCAGGCACATCCACTGTCCACGAGCTTTTGGCTGCTTTACCGCTTAGTTTGCGGATTTTTTCCCCGGCCTTGATAAAGAGCATCTTTTCAGTGATTTCTTTAATGGTGGGTTTACGCAACCTTTTCCCTTTCTTAACCTGATAGCCCAAATCCCGTAATTTTTTGGCCTGCTTAATGGTTGCTTTCCGTGTTAAATCAACGGCTTTTGTCTTATTCCCGTCTGATGCCGATTTTCGGCTTACTCGCGCCCGCATCCCATGTTGCTGTACACCGCCGACCAATCCGGCTGATACGGGATTATTGCCATTGCGGTAACGTCCGCCTTGCAGGTAAAGACGCACAGCCCCTATTTCGGGCATTTCCCGGATATGCAGTAATTTCGGTAAATTACGCAACATCTTTTTGCGCCACGGGCCTTTTCTGGCTGGCCAGCTTTCCCCGTCTGGTGATTGCTGGTTACGCACATTGCGTTTTGCTGCCTGAATCACCCCGTACTTTGCAATGCGCCATAGCAGGCGTTGTCGCTTTTTGGGTGGCAGCTCAAGGCTGTTAACGGCTTTTTTCAGCTCTTTTAGCTGAGATTGATTCAACTGGCCATTCACAATCATGATGCTTTCCCAATCCGCGCCCCGGTTTCATCAACACTGTGTACTGCACCTTGTTCAGCAAACCAGATTTCCGGCTCGGCCAGCGACCAACGTTTGTTATCGAACGGAATAATACCCTTGGGGTCTTCGCGTATCGACACGGGTTCAGCCAGTGACAGTGACACCACGACAACCGCAGTATCACCGTCTAATTCCACTGTTAAGCTGGGCCGTTCCTGCTCAACATTGGCCTCATTCACACTGTCGCCCTGTTCGGTCAGCCAGATATCAATCAGCAAAGGGATATTGCGTGGATCACATTCCCGATAGGGAAAGCGCCCCCATGCAATGACCGCCTCATACTGCTGAATGAAAAACTGGTATTGCCCCAGCCCTAAATCCCGTTGCGCCGGAATAAAGCGGATTTCGTCCATTTCACTGGTAAATTCGGTTTCACAAATCCGTTTTGGCAGGTTTTCCCGCAAAAATGCGGTGAGTTGCTGCAATTTGCTCATATCAAACGTACCGTTGTGCGTCCTTGCCCTTTCATGTTTCGCAGTACCACAGCGGCCTCAGCCAGCAGGCGTTTTTGCACTTCGGGGCTTTCCTGCCCCGGATTGGGGGCACGGCTGACTAATGAGGTGTATTCCCCCAGTAAATCGGCCTTTGCCCGGGCATAAACCGCCTTTTTATACTGACTGACTAGCGCGTTATTGCCGTTAATCGAGATACCCGGTACAACCGCAGCAGACTGATAACCTTTGGCCTGCAAACGGGATTTCAGGTGCTGTAAATCAAGATTAATCTCGGCCACGGTCGCCAGCAGCGCATTGGCGAGCATATCGTTATCCAAATCCGCAGGCAGCTTGCGATTAACCTGAAACTCCTCTAGGTTCAAATCCGGCCAGAAGCCGTCATTGGTCAGCGGCGCGTCCCGGTAATCCACGGTATTGCCATTAAACATGGTGCGTTCCTCCCTGAAGAAAAAGCGGGCTGTCCGGTTTCCACGGCCAAATGCCTGATGGCTTTGCCTCCACCGTGCCCGCTCCGGCTTGCGGTAGTCGTTATTGATTAAGGTTAAGCGTTTCGTTTGTCAGTGCCCGCAAGCGGGCAGCAATGCGGTGCCGATAGGTTTTTACCCCCGATGCCGGATTGCATTGATGGGCCTTTGCCAGCCAGCTATCGGCCTGCGCCAGCACCTCCGGACTGTCCACGCTACTTGCCTTAATGTCGGCGTTATCCCCTTTTAACAGGCTTAACGCCGCGAATTTGTAGTATTTCGCTTTGATTTTCTCGTGAACTTTCCATTTCTCGGTGACATTGTGAAATGTCCGTGAAAAATAGGGTTCCACGGAGTTCCCGGCTTCGGCTTCCCGTTGTGCCCAAAGCAACACGGTGTCGGCCACGAACGCCGGAAAACCGCTGCGAAAATTATCGGGGGTGAGCTGTCCCTGCTCAATGGCGATATCCGCCCAGTCCAGTCCCTGACTGAATTCCCCGATATCAAATAACCAAATCACGCAGTAGGCGAAAATCGGATTGCGGTATACTTCGCCCTCATCCAGATAGCGCTGTGCTGTCGGCAGATAATTGGGCAGCAGTTCCCGCCGCTTCATTTCGACCTTTTCTGCTGTCAGCGTGAGCTGGCGCAGCCGCTTCACATCCTGCTCAATGGCACGGGCTTGCAGGGGCATTATTGCGCCATCGGCAATGGTAACCGCTTGCTGCCGTGCTATTTTCTGGCGAAGTTCTACTTCTGCCCGGTGTCGTTGAACAGGGGATAGCATTAGTCTTTACTCAAGGTTTCAGCCGGTTCAACCACCTTACCAATCGTCACCGCCTTTTCATCATAAGCCGCGTACAACTCTGGCGTTTCAATCGCGTAGCCTTCATTGCGCAGGTATTTGTTTTCGAACTGCTTGCGATCGTCCACAAATTCCGCTTTACGCTGACGGGTATTGCGCTGGGTCAGAATTTGCAGGTTCGGCAGCATGGTCACTACCATACGTTTACCCGGCATAAATGGCGGTATCATTGATGGACGTCCGGCAATCGTGCTTTCCAGCATCTGAGCAGCAATCTTTTCTGTCGGTTTGGTTGCTGCCTGATAAAGTCGGTATTGCTCAGCGGCAACCAAATCCGCCCCCACCAGTACCACTAAACGGGGATCATGGCGGAACTGCTGTGGAATGCAGGTGTTAATCAGCGCTGAAGCCATTGAATCCAGTGATCTAAAATCACCGTGTTCATCCAATGTTACTGGCGTAGTAACAACCTGCGAGCCTTCATTCCATTTTTTGGCAATCTCATGCCAGCCTATATTCACATCTTCCCCGTTCGGGTTCTCGTTCGGTTTGGTTGTCTCCGCCACGCGCTGGCCGTTAAAGCCGACACGCAGCATATCCAATGCAAACGATTCATTGGTAAATGCCTGCATACGCTGGAAAAATTCCTGTTCACTGCCGGAGTTCGCCCAGATGGACAACAAATCCCATTTCAGCGCAGCGCCAGAATCGGTTTCCACCAATTTATACTCATTACCATCAATGCCCGTGGCACGCATAAAACGGCCATCTTTTTTGCGTCCGGTAAAGAGTCCCGGATTACCGACTGACACCACCTGCCCGGAGAGGTGATCCACATCGGCACAGGTAATCATGCCCAGAAAATCGACCGATTCCAGCAGCGCACTGCGCAGAGCGGTTTCTTTGGGGTCACTCAGGGCGAAATAACGTGAGGTATCCGCAACCTCGTAGGCGTCAGCCAATCCCGCAGAATAGTTCTGCAAATAGCCGCGTGCCCGTTGATTTAATTGCATAGCGCTTTCCTTTGCTCTATCAAGCGTTACAGGTAATTAAAGTTCTTGTTTTTGTTGCCTTTCGGATTGCGTGACGGCACACGGGTTGCCAGCGTGTCTAGCTTGCCGAAGTTTTTCACAATCTTTGACAAGTTATCGCGCAGGCAGGCAAAATCTTCGGTATCCACCACTTCTTTGACGGTTTCCACATCTTCCTGCACTTCTTCCACAACCTGTTCCGTGGAGGCCAGCTTGCTTTCGACGGCGGTCATTCGCTTATCCATTTCGGCCAACGCCTCCGCGATAGCCTGCAACGCATCGTCACCCGTGGTTTCAGCGGGGGTTTCTTCCGGCTCTTCCATGTTAAAAAAGCTTCTCCATCCTTTTTTGGCCTTTGCCATCTTGCTTTCCTTAATTTGTTTAACTTCGTCAATCACCAGCGGCTTATACGTGCCTGACCGATGAAATTTTTTCTTTTTACTGAACTGTAAGCGTGTTGTACCTACACTCGCTGGCGAATCAGTAACTGCCAGTCCTTCCAGATAGGTTTTGCCTGTGCCGCGAAAATTACCGTTCGGCGTAAACTCCACTGAGGTGAATAACAGTTGGCCGTCCCGGTTGGCATCCAACAAGCGGTGATTAGGTCGTAGTTGTGCATAGAGACGCAAAGCCCCGTCTTCCCCGTGTTCAGCCTTGACCGCGAGCACTTCCCCCATCGCCCCAAACCAGCGGTCGTGTTCCGGCCAGATTCGGGCGGTATACAGTTGAGGGTCGTAGAGTTCGGCGGCATCCAGAATCCACTGCGGTTCCATCACCCGGCCATCAACCGTGTCGCCCTCCATGGCAATACATATCCAGTTCGTCATTAACTGAGACATATCGCATTCCTTATCGTTGCTTCCCTCACAGTATTGCGGATTCAAAAAAATGCTGCGACAGGCGCAATGCGATTGAATTCGGATATGGCGCATAACCGAATTGAACCGAAGTTGATTGGGCGTAAGGGGAAAATTAGCCCTGCATAATGAGGACTGAGAAATAAAGGATAGTCAGGAAAAGGAAGAATGGCCAAATATTCAGATGAATTAATTAAAGTGGCAAAGTCGCTGTACCTGCGCCGCTATACCCCGGCTGAAATTGCCGGTGAACTCAATCTGCCCAATCGACGGATCGTTTACTATTGGGCGGAAAAATGGCACTGGGCGGATATGCTCAGCCATGAAAGTGTGATTGAGGCGGTCAACCGCCGTATTGCCTTGCTCAGTGAACGCAATGATAAAAATACTGTAGAGCTGGACGAACTCGACCGCCTGATTGTCCATCATGTGAAACTGATGGCGCAGGAGAATAAGCACAAAGAAAAACTGGCTGACATTAAAGCACGGGCACAATCGGGCAATGAGGGTGATTACGTTGCTACCGGAGACGGTGAGCCGAAGAAAAAGAAACGCCAGCGTAAAAATGATATTTCAGCGCTGACAGAAGAAGATTTTCAGCAATTTGCTGATGAACAGCTCTTCGGTTATCAGAAGCATTTACGCAACAATATTGCTAAACGACTCAGAAATATTCTCAAGAGCCGACAGGTTGGGGCTACGTGGTATTTTTCCTTTGAAGCCTTCGAAAACGCGGTGCTGACAGGTGACCCACAAATATTTATGTCGGCGTCCAAACCGCAAGCGGAGGTCTTTCGCTCCTATATCGTCAATATTGCCGAACAATTTTTCGGTGTCACCCTGACAGGTAACCCGATTCGCCTGAGCAATGGTGCGGAACTGCGCTTCTTATCCACCAATAAAAATACCGTTCAGGGTTATGCCGGACATTTATATTGTGACGAATATTTTTGGGTGCCTGACTTTAAGCGCATGAATGAGGTCGCTTCCGCAATGGCGACCCATGACCGTTGGCGAACCACTTACTTTTCAACCCCCAGCGCCAAAACGCATCCAGCTTACCCGTTCTGGATGGGTGACGAGTGGCGCGGTAGCGATGCTAAACGTAAGAATGTGGTCTTTCCTGCTTTCAATGAGCTGCGTGATGGCGGGCGTGACTGTCCTGATGATCAGTGGCGCTATGTCATTACGCTGGAAGATGCTGTCAAAGGCGGGTTTAACCTTGCCAATATCGACCGCCTGCGCAACAAGTACAATGCAGACACCTTTAACATGCTCTATATGTGCCAGTTTGTGGACAGCGGCGCATCCGTCTTTAAATATCACCAACTGGAAAAATGCGGCGTAGATATCAATCTCTGGGAAGATCACGACCCTGATGCCTCGCGCCCGTTTGGTGAGCGTGAAGTCTGGGGCGGCTTCGACCCGGCCCGCTCCGGGGATACGTCTACTTTTGTGATTATAGCCCCACCGTTGATGGCGGGCGAACCCTTTCGCGTGTTAGCAACATACTACTGGCAGGGGATGAACTGGAAGCATCAGGCCAAACTGATTGAAGAATTGTTCAAGCGTTATCGCTTTACCCATATCGGCGTTGATACCACGGGCATTGGACACGGGGTTTATGAGATGGTGCAGGACTTCGCCCCACGGCAAACGCAGGCCATTCACTACAGCCAGCAGAGCAAAAACCAACTGGTGATGAAGATGATCGATGTGGTCAGTGAAGAACGCCTTGAGTGGGACGGGGAACAAAAAGAAATCCTGGCTTCATTCTTAGCTATCCGGCACACCACCACAAGCAAAGGGGGCGCAATGACCTTTGTGGCTGACCGTTCGCAGGAAACCGGGCACGCTGATGTGTTCTGGGCCATTGCCCACGCCCTGATGAATGAACCGCTTAACTACGAGAAGAAACGCACTTCTAAATATTCATTTTCAAAGGCTACACAATGAGCAAAAGAAAGTTCAGGAAGCACGCCAAAGCGTCACACAACCTGCATTCGCAACGGAAAATGAGCATTATCACACTGGGTAAACCCGAACCGATACTCACTTCCATGACGGATTACCAGAAAATCTGGTATGACAATGATTATGATCACTACACGTTGCCGATTGACCGTCTGGCACTGGCGCAACTGACCAATATGAACGGGCAGCATGGTGGCGTTCTCTATGCCCGGCACAATATGATTGCCTCGGATTATCTCGGTGGCGGGCTGACCCATGAGCAATTCCGGTCAGCCATGATGAACTTCCTGATTTTCGGGGATGTGGCCCTCCTGAAAGTGCGTAACTTCTGGGGCGATATCGTCAGACTGGAGGTCTTGCCGTCCCTTTACCTGCGCCGCCGCAAGGACGGGGATTTTGTGATCTTGCAGGAAGGTGAGCCATTGGTTTACACCCCGGAAGAGGTGATTTTTATCAGGCAGTATGATCCCCAGCAGCAGGTTTATGGCCTGCCGGATTATATCGGCGGCATTCATGCGGCTTTGCTCAACTCGGAAGCGACTATCTTTCGCCGCCGCTACTACCACAACGGCGGGCATACAGGCGGCATGATTTACATCAATGACCCGAATATCTCGGATGAAGCCGAAAAAGAAATTGAGAACAAGCTGGCACAAAGCAAGGGCATCGGCAACTTTGAAACGATGTTTGTGAGCATTCCCAATGGCGATCCGGACGGCATTAAATTTATTCCGGTCGGGGATATTTCCGCCAATGATGAGTTTGCCAATGTGAAAAGCATCAGTTCGCAGGATGTGCTGACCGCGCACCGATTCCCGGCGGGACTGGCAGGCATTATCCCGACCAATGCCGGCGGTCTGGGCGACCCGGAAAAAGCCCGTGATGCTTACCGCAAGGATGAGGTTATCCCCGTACAGAACATGTTCATGAATGCCATCAACAGCCGTGAACTCCCCGAAATATTACATATCCGTTTTCAACAAGATAACGGAAGTTCGGGTGCAGAATGAGCAAGAAAATGGTAAAATCGAGGAAAATCGACACATTAGGGATAAGGAACATGCGTGTATTAAAAATAATCTGTCCTGAGTGCGGCGCTAAATCCGTCATTCGCAAAACCAACCGGATGCACCACCAAATTGCTGATATTTATTGTTCGTGTTCAGATGTGGAATGCGGTCACACTTTTGTGATGAATCTGACGTTTTCACACACCCTCAGCCCCAGTGCCAAAACAGGCGATATCCTGTTGCAGACCGTGATTAACAACCTCAATCCGCAACAGCGCCAGATGGCGTTAGATTTGTTGCAGACCCCTGCCGCATAAGTTCAGTGTTGAGCCACTATTGAGTGGCTTTTCTATTATTATCATTTCACTTTTGGCCTGTTCGACCAGTTCCCATATCCAATTCAGCACCACTTGCCTATCTTTATCATTAAAATTATCCAAACCACCCATCCGAGAAAGAAACTCAATACGTTCTAAAAAAACCAAGTAATCCAAAGAGTCAGACATCATATCCCTACCATTCGTTATATTACACTTGCCATACTGTATATATGAACAGACACGAGTTAATATAATTATCATTTGCATTAATTTCATTAAGAAATAGTTAATTATGTGACTTATCCAATATTTCCAGAAATTTTCGCTAATAATCCCTGATAATGCGCTTTTGGGTTTCGCAAAATGTCTTTAACATCAATACCTAAACCTAAATTTTCGCTTAATTTATTCAGGATACTTTTTGTTCTTTCAACATACGGCGGTTTATCCTTGATCAGATGGCCAAACATCGATAATCGATAATATTGCCCTTCTACCGTCATGCTATTACCCCGTAATAATCCCTTCGCCATCAGCTCACTGACTTCTAAACCGTACAATTTGGCTGATTCATAGACACGCCCTAACTTTTCTCGCTCACTCATCTGATACCAGCTCCGCTCGAATTCTTCCAAACACAGATCACTGTTTGAGGTAGCAGTATTAATCGTACTTCGTGCCTCCGTACAGTTATTGACAGAACTCCTAGGCGATGCGGGCGCATCGCTAAAACCAGCCTCCGCTGACGCTTCGGCTAACTTCGGCACAATCTTCCAGCTTTTGAGACGCGTTAAAATCGGGGTATTCACACCCACTAAAGGCGAAAAAATCCCTTTAATCCGGATCACATCCTCACCGTGGGCGTTAGTTTCCTGCTCCGTCTCATACCACAGGCGCGCAACCAAATCGTCACGGCGCACAAAAGGGCCACCCTGCGCATTGATATAATTTGCCCAATCACCGTTATCAGCCGCATCATGTACAGCGGCAAATTCAGCACTTAAATCCATTGCTGCATCATGATCTGCCATGCGGCGCAGTTCACGGTAAACCGTCACTGGCGCACCACCCACAAACTGAAACTGACGTATACGCCAACGCGAAGCCCAAGCACTGGCAGCAACAGCAGCATCCTTAACAGGTCGGCCGCTTTCATCATCCAGTTCGTCGTCCATTGCGTAGCCATCAATATTTTTAGAAATGTATTTCGCTACATAGCCCGTTGCAGAGCCCTTTTCTGGGTCGATCTCCTCAGCATGAAACCGCGCTTTCAGGGCTTTTTCAGTCCGCAGCTCGTGGCTGTCTTCCTGCAAGGCATATTCACGCATGATATTGCGCACCTGTTCTGCTTGGTCTGGCTGCATAAAAAACAGCATATGCCAATGCGGTGTGCCATCGTGGTGAGGTTCAGCAACGCGGATGCCGAAGATACGCAAATCATTGCGATGCAATTTGGCCCTGATTTTTGCCCAGACACCGCTTAAATATTTCTGCGTATCAGCCGGGCTGCATCCGTTCCACTTGCGGTTCCGGTGTCCGTGTCGGGTAGTAGCGTGGTATTTAGAGGGGGCGGTCAGCGTGTAGAACTCGGCAACATAGCCCAGTTCATTACAGATATTTTCAAAGCCCCGGATACGTACCATCATTTCAGTACGGCGGATCGCGGGATTGGCCACACTTCCATAATATTTATCAATCAGACTGACGCGGTTGCCTTCTTCATCTTCCAGCTCCATCGACTTGATAAATTCTTTCGTGCGATGCTTCTGCTCTTTCCATTCGGAAATGGCCATCTTGCTGGCATAGATACTGCTTTTCTTACTAACGCGGTTAATGGAGATCTGTAAGTGCTCGCGCCATGCTGTCGCCAGACGGCGCAGGCGACCTAACCACCATTTATCTAAGGTCATGCGAGAAATGGCCGCGATAGCCTGCTTTTCATCAAAAAAACGGCCCGTCAGATTATCCCAGTAAGGTACATCCTGACGGTAGGCTTTGGTAATAGACGCTGCACGCATGTATAAAACATATGCTCTTTTCAGATCTCCGTCTTCTGATGGCATATCATCTGCGACCGTCTGCAATTTCGCAGTCACAAATTCAGCAATATCAGTCGCCAGTAGTTCGATATCTTCCCGTGACATATCAGGAATACGGTTAAACCGTGCCATATAAAGCGCATTATCCGCTTCAACTTCCTGAATCTGGTAGCGCCCGGTCACCAAATTAACTCTGGGTAAGATGCGATCAACGAATGTCTTAGATAAAAAAGCCTCAGCACGATAAAGCCCTTGCTCTTTTTCTAAAACATTAGCTCGGTACTGAACATCAAGACGAACCATCATCGGTTGCTTTTTGAGTTCCCGGTATAAGTCCTGCATATGAGCACGCGCTTTATTCTCCTTTACCTGCGCGCGGTGTTCTTCTTCTTTCTGGTATTGCTCCGCGTAAGTCGGAAGTGCTCTTGCTATCGGCTGGGTAGGTTTATCCCACGGCAAAGAAACGCGTTCAGCCAGAGTTGCACTGTATGGCATCTCTGGCTGAAATTTACTGCTATATTGTTTTGCTTTTTCTACAATGCTCATGCAAGCACGCAATTCAGAGAAGATAATTCAAACGAAAGTAAAACAAATTCTCCGCCGATATGCGGATACAAATCGCTATCAATGACTTCGACGTTACTAACTTTTACGATAATAAAATCATCAGTTAAATTGTCGTTATCATCAACTTCATACAACCCAAGAAAATCGCCCTTTTTATATTCATGGTCATTCATTCTAAATACAGCTTTTTTATCACCACTACTTATAACGTTAAAATCAACACTTCTTATTCCTAAATTACGTATTGTTTTCATATTCATTTTATTAACTCCGATAATGTTTATTAATTAATTCAAAATCAGCCTGACAATCCACACAGCGGGAACAACCAAGAACCTGAATACGGCGTATTTCAATAATGGGTTCGCCGCAGTCTTTACATTCAAATGCAGAAATACCTACGGGACGGTTTACATGTTGTGCAATTCTGCGTACCAGTATTTCTTCAGCCTGTTGGCAGGCGTAATCAATATCGACATCAAACATAGTTCCACTCTTGCGCCTGACGCTCTATTTCACTGGCCTCGCTTTCCAGCAGGCTGACAATGGCATCGCAATCTAAGCGATCGCGTTTCGCAATCATGGCAAAATGACGCAGACGAGAAGCGTGACCATCTGCCCTGACACGTCTTTCATCTTCACGATTTTGTTTGATGCAATGTTCAATAATAACCGCATGATCATCGGTGTTTATTTCAGCAGGGGTAAATATAGGGTCGGGTATATTCATTTTTTTATTTCCTATTTTTAGATAAAGGGATTCCCTGACGTGTTGACGCCATTAAAATTAAATCGGTATTTATTATTATTTAATTAGGTAGTGATAAATTATTTGGCAATAATGCCCCCGCTGCTTTAATTAAATTAGCTGCCTTTACAAGGCTATTCTTTTCTTCACGGGTAAATTGGTCTAATTCCAGTTTATGCCGCTCTTTAGGAATATGGGCAAGATAGAACATAGCGCCTAACAGACGGATATTATCAGCGTAATGTTCATTGCGTTTATCACGCATTTCATCAATAAAGGCAGACAACTGTTCATTGGCAGATTTAAAAAGTTTCGCCCTGATTTGAGCCAGTTGATTTAATCCATTAACACGCGTTTCAAAATTCATTGGAAAAGCGCGTTGTTCTGTTGATTCCATTTGGTATTCCTTGTTCATAAAAACCTCACCTAATTAGAAACAAAATAAAATAAGCAACGGAACATAAGACGATTGGGAAAACAAATCCGTTACCTTGCTTTGTATAGAACGACTCACTGGTTAGTTTGTATTGGTGCTGCTGTTGCTTTAATGCGTTCATACTGACCTCAGACTAATTATGTTCTCATCCCTGCTGCCACATTAACCTCTGTATTAAACGCAAGGTTAATTCTCCAAAAGCGAAATATTACGGCTCAAGCGAAACTTCGTAACCGCTGAGTGCCTGGATGGTAAGAGCAGCCATATTGACCTCAACCAATCCTTTTTTCTGATCGCCCTTGGGTTTTATGGGTAATTTGCCATACTCAATAAGACGGCGAGCAGTACCAAGTTTTGTACCCGTACGACGACAGTACTCATCTAGAGGCAGATAGGGCTCAGGGATAGAAATTGTAATTTTTGGACGCATACGGCAAACTCCTAAGTTTCATTATCTTAAATATCGCCAAATATTGCTAAAAATTTCCAATTTGGAACTTACCATGTAAATTTACTTTTCATTTTGAAAAGTGTCAATAGGTTAATTTTCAAAATGAACAGAGGTAGCGAGTGTTTTATGAGCAAATTTAACTTTCAACCGAATGAAAATAATACTGAAGTACTAGACAGGATTATGGAAGCCTATGGTTTTTCATCAAAAATGATGTTAGCTGACCACTTTGAAATGGCTGCTAGTAGTTTGTCTGGTAGATATAGAAGACCGGGCTTTCCTGCTGATATGGTTGTTCGCTGTATGGCTGAAACAGGTATTTGCTTAGAGTGGTTAGTTACTGGTCAAGGTAAAAAATTTGATGATGAAACGTTAGATATATTGAAATTAAGCAATCATAAATTAGTTGATGGACAACTCTATCAGTCTGGTTATGTGATGTTTGATAAAGTCCTTTTCAGCGCAGGTGTTCAATTTCCCAAAGACCCCATCAGCGTACTTGATAACAAAATTCACTATATTATTGATCGCAAGTTTGCTGATGTTTATGACGGTCAATGGCTTGTTGATATTGAAGGAAAAGTTAGCTTTCGAGAACTTACCCGAATCCCTGTTAAACGAGTAAGGGTTTCTGGTGTGGGCATGGCTTTTGATTGCAATTTGGATGATATCAATATCCTTGGCCGTGTTATTGGTAAATGCTCTATCGACGGGTAATGCAATGACAGTAAGAAAGTTAACCACCGGAGAATGGATTGCCGATTTCTATTCAGAAGATCGTTCTGATGGCAAAAAAGGTAAGCGTGTCCGCAAAAAATTCGCTACAAAAGGTGAGGCATTAGCTTACGAACGCTATGAGTTAGATAAACTCAATGGTAAGCCGTGGGTAGAAAGTAATACCAAAGACACTCGTAGATTACGTGACTTAATAGATATTTGGTATAAAGCGCATGGCGTTACGTTAGGTGATGGAGCAAGGCGACACACTACGATGCTTTGGGCAAGTGAATGCATGGGTGATCCACTTGCTACCGAATTCACTGCGCAACTGTTTTCCAAATATAGAGAGCAAAGGCTTTCCGGAAAACTATCCAGAACTAAACGTGTCGAGACAGTTGCACCCCGCACGGTAAACCTTGAACTATCCTACTTTCTTGCTGTTTTTAATGAGTTAAAGAGATTGGGTGAATGGGAAGGTGATAACCCTCTTGAGAATGTCAGGGCGTTCAGAACTGATGAATCTGAAATGGCCTTTCTGACCCATGAACAGATCGCTGACTTATTCAAAGCCTGTGAAGAGAGCAGTGCTAAAGATTTATCTCTGGTAGTTAAGATAGCGCTATCAACTGGCGCAAGATGGGCTGAGGCCGAAACTTTACAACGCTCGCAAATAACGCCGAATAAAATTACTTTTATTAAAACCAAAGGCAAGCGTAATCGAACCGTACCTATTAGCCAAGATTTGTATGATGAGATTTATACTAAGAGTAGTAAGAAAGGGAAACTGTTTACCCCTTGTTATTACGCATTCAGATCAGCAATAAACCGGGCTAAGATTGAATTGCCAGACGGCCAGCTATCCCACGTTTTAAGACACACTTTTGCCAGTCATTTTATGATGAACGGCGGCAACATTTTGGTACTGCAAAGGATACTTGGGCATACTGATATAAAAATGACAATGCGGTATTCTCACTTCGCCCCTGAGCATCTTGATGATGCAGTAAAGCTCAACCCACTATCACGGATGGTTATATGAAAGAAACTATCAGCAAGCATATAAAAAATTTTTATAACAAATATATAAAAGAACCTTCTAAAGAGTATTGGTATTTATTGGTTTTACTTGCTTTTGCTTGTATTCCTCTTGGTGCTTATTTTCACACATTCAATAACTCGTTATCTAATAACAGTGGAGACTGGGCAGCTTTTGGCTCTTTGGTTGGGGGAGTTTGGGGGCCATTGGCGACCATTGGAAGTATTATTGTTCTTATCCAAACTTTAAAAACAATGCAGAGAAATAATGACAATCAACTAAGAGAAGCTGAGATAACAAAAAATTTTGATCATATTATGTTATTAACAAAAACTCTAAATGATGTAATGGATATGAATCCAAACAAGGTACAAGGAGTTAAAGTTGAACAAAATTGTGTTTTTGGTTATCTACAGTACCAAGTTAGAATGTCGGTACAGAATAACCACCTGTATGGTCTAGCATACGGGGAAAAACGTATTGATAATAGTGACGAAATATGGAATCTTGCCTATAAAGTGGTAAAAAACAAAAACTATTTTGAAAATGAAAGCATAGTATTTGCTGAAATTCTACGCAAAATAAAAACAATAAAAGAAGAAGATTCACAAAAAACTGCAAAAATTATGCTTCAAAATAGAATCTCCCCTGATCGTCGCTTTTGGTTCTATTGTCATTGCGAATACTGGAATTGTAATATTTTTAATGAACTAAAATCTTATGATAATTTTGCTGTTTTACCCACCCCCCTTCAAAACCTAGTTTCCAAAAAATGACCCTCTGCATAAAATGTCGCAAAAGTGTCGCAACAAAAAAGAAATATTGAATAATATTGAACTTTATTTTAATTTAACTTATTGTTTTTAAGCATAAATATATGATTTACCGATACCATTCACGGTACTCATAATCGCTTGGTCGCTGGTTCAAGTCCAGCAGGGGCCACCAAATTTTAGCTGTTAAATCAGCACATTAGGCCACTCTTAGACGAGTGGCTTTTTTGTATCTGTGAG
>NZ_JAQRFI010000065.1 GCF_028598805.1 Xenorhabdus yunnanensis
TACAGCCAGCTTCGTCCTCACTGGTATAACAATGGGTTAACGCCCAATGAGTCAGAACGATTATTTTGGAAAAACGCTAAGCCAGTGACCAATTTTTGTTGACCACAACACCGTTCCCGTGGTCGTCTATGAAGTGAAAGCGGTCTTTACCTCCACAGATAGGGCAAGCACCATGCTTACCCTTTGCTGGAACGTCCACACCACAGGCAGACAGCAACCCTTGCCACTGCCCTTGCGCCGCCGTTTTCACCGAACGAATATCAATATGGCTTACCATTTCGGAAATCCCTCGCGGTGATGAATTTCAAAATCCGCATGCTGTGCGGTGTCATTCAGGGCTTCGGCGATCCGGGGCAAATACATCAGGGCTTCACCCACGCGGCGTAAATCCTCCCTTGCCTGACGATTGTCATAGTTTTCGTTGTCAACTGACCAGAAAGCCAGTTCCCCCATTGCTGACATTGCCGCCATCACGCTATTGAATGCCCCTTCGGAATGTTTGCGCAGATCTTTAAGTTCTTCGGTGCTCATGGCGCTAAAATTGTTGCGTACCAAATGGTTATAGATATCAGACATAATCAGGCTCTCCCTGCGTAGGTGTATTCTTTAGTGAAACGGCTTACTGGCATGATGCACGGGTAGGTATAACCTTCACGGACAAACGTCACGCGATTAAAGGCGACCGACAGCACTTGAACAGTTTCCCCGTTCTTATGGGTGTAATAGTCATGAGGTGCAGGGTTACGCATGGTTAGCCCCCTGAACAGTAGACATATCGCTACAGTGGGAAGTGTTATCAATAGCTTCCTCACCCGCGATTACTTCAATCAGAAATACAGCAATATCGCCGGATAGCTTCGCCATCAGAGAAGAAATAACAGATATTTCACTGCCCTGTATTTGATGAGGGTATGACTCAATAAGCTGATTAATAAATTCGAGTTGTTGCGCCTTTTCAACGGCTTGATGAATAGTGATAGGCTGGCTCATGCGTCCACCTCCTGACGGGAAACAAATATCAGAGAGGACATGCCAGCCAGTAGACGGGCTTCACCTTCACTGTCTGCCAGAACAGTAATGAGGCGTACAGGGTGAATATCCACCAGCCGCTGAGTGCCCGATGCAATTAGGAATGTAAATTTAAGGCGAGTTTGGTTATGCTGTGGGGTATCCATAGCGTAAGGCTCCTTTACGTTGTTGGTTAGCCCTCGTTTGGTACTCGTAATACCATTCGGGGGCGTTCTTTTTTCTACTGTTACAAACTTAAGGTGTGCACCACTATAATCATGAAATGCGGTATGCGCCAACACTATTATTTTACTTTTTTTAATGTATACTGTGTACCACCATTTAATAGCGAGGTCACATATGGCAACAGCAGACGTAAACAATAAATCACAAAAATTGGTAGCACGTGTTCCACACGAAGTTGTTGAGTTAATGGAAATGACAAGAGAAGCAGGTGAAAGCACAGGTAAATATATTGTTGCTGCTATCAAAACAGAGGCCAAACGCCGACAGCGCAAAGCCAAAGCATCATCTGAACAGTAACTAACCGAGTGAACATTATTCATATGGTTATCTGAGCAATAACTAACTAACCCTCTTAAAGATGGTAAGTTCTTAAGTTGTTGTAATTCTTCGTAAAGAAAATCTGCGTTACGGATAAATGATTGATTTAGTTCATGATTCAAAAAGCTGATCATCTTAAGGGTAGCATTCGCCGTGCTATCCTTTTCTTTTTGTGCGTCGCTAAATGATACGCGCAAATTTTGTGCAACTCTTAACGGGTTGTGCAAATTCTGTGAGTCAGCATTACTAATGCTCAAATTATAAGCAGACTGCATATTTGCCGTCTGGATATTTATCAATGAGTTATTGAGGTGTCCGAAAATATTCGCATACCCATCAGCTAAAATTTCAGCCAATATATGAGCGGAAAATTTCGCTGAGTGATCGTTGGTCATTAATTCAGTGACCATTGAGCAAGCCAAACTGAGGACCACGACAGCAGGACTCCTTAACCTCAAGGAGTCACCAGAAATAATACTCTCGCTTAAACCGATAGAATGGCTGCTGTGTGTCATTGCTTCGATTCCATGCGCTGCGCTAACCAACGTTGAGCCAGTTCTGTTAATTGTACTTTCCGCTTCTCTGGCGGTGTATCCAAATCAAGAAATGCACAGTTACGTGATTCCAAGTAAGCCAGTAGCTGCAATTGCTCTGTGGTCATGTTGTCTCTGACTTCTTTGGATTTGATGCCCTTATTTTTAGCCCATCTGACGGGATCTATACCCAGCACTAATTTATTGATGAACCTAGATTCATTGCTGTAAGCAAAACCCTTTTGATTGTCCCCGGTACGCTCAATGTATCCTTTCATCGCATCTGCCATGCTTTTATGATCTTCACAGGCAGCGACACGATTTTTACGCCAGTTAAGCAGAGCGGCTTTGTGTTCCTCTGGTGCAACAGCTCTCAGGCGTTTTTCACAGTCGATAAAGTACTGGCGAGCCTCTTTACCTTCTTCGGTGCGTTCCACCATAGAAAACTCTTTCGCCATATCAGAGCTAATACGGTATTCGGTTCTCGGACGACCTTTTTTGGAATTTTCCAAATAAGTCTCGTAGTCCTCATTTTCAATAAAACCGTATTGCTCAATGCGCTGTTTGATCCAGCTAGCGAACAGTTCTTTATTACCCAGAAACTCATGCAGGTTTCGGGCATCAGTTACCATTGCGGCTTTTCCGTTAATAGTTCCCGCGGTTAATGGGATCATTTCGGCATAATTCTTTTTTTGGCTCTCTTTGTGCTGAACTAAAATAGGTTCTTGGTTATTTTCAGCGTGAGCGAGTCCCTGACCATTTAAGGCCACATTTTTAGATGTCATTTACTTTGTCTTAATTAATTTGATTTTCGGCTATAGGGGTTATTTACATTCTCTACTGTTGGCGGATTACGTACCCACCATAAAACATCACTTAATAACCATGAGACGGAATTACGCCCCAACGGAACGCGTTTAGGAAATTTACCTTCTTCCTCTAATACCCAGCGACAAGAACGCGATAAACTGGAAAGGTGCTCACATTCTTTTTCTCTGATTCTGCGATCATATTTCTCTCCATATTCATTTAAAATTGATTGTCGTTCTTGTGGTGTCGGTGGAGTAAATTTTAGTGCCATAGTTTCATATTCTCCAAAATAAAAAAACCCGCGAACGAGGTTATTATTAATTTAAATGAAGTTTAATTTTATTCTGGTTTCCAAGTGCCTTTTATCCATGCCTGAATTTCAGATAATCGATAAACTTTAGTTTGTGGACCTATTGTTATTTTGGCAGGAAACTCTCCTTTTTTCTCAAGTTTTCGGATGTATTGACTATCTAATGAGGTTAGCCATTCGCATTCTCCGTTCTGATTAGTCTATCAATTCCATCTAGCCCCTCCAATTCTTTACGAGTTAATATATTTATCATTTTTCATTTCCTCTTTTTCAATTAATGAATCTAAATAACCAACTCACCAGTTGAGGGCACATCTTTTTTGTTCGATATATTTGCTTCGATTATATATTCCAACCACTCCGCTTAATGAATGGCCTAATAATTGCTCAACCACATTATGCTCAAAATTATTATCACTTAAATTTGTGGCAAGTACTCTTCGCATATCGTGAGCCGTCCAATTTTCTTTGTGATTTAATCTCTTCCATATCGCCCCAGTAACCGAGCTGGCTGTAGATTGCTTCATACTGAATCCAATAACATAGCCTCTATTTTTTGTTGACCTATGTAATAAAAGCAACCAACTTCTAAAATTATCCGGTATCGGTCTAATTATTTCCTTGCCGTTTTTGCTATGCTTGGGTGGTACTCTCCAAATATTATTTAGCAAATCCCATTCATCCCATGTTGATAATAATATTTCTGACATCCTGCAACCGAAAACAATTAAAAATCTAAAAATAATTCTATATTCATGAGAAATAATGTGATTGTTGTATTCTTTATTCACATAAAAATGATATGGACTTATAATTGAGGGTGATTTTTTCATATGGCATCACATCATGATCATTTATAGAGTGTGGATAGACACAGGAAATATCCGCAATAGTTGCTTCCGTAATTTTTACTTCATAAAACAGTTCTAATTGTCCTGTCTGGCTTGTCCGATAGAAAATAAATGCGCCATTGAGTGATTCGTTAGAATCTATAGCCATTGCTAATAGTGGCGAAGATTTGTCTATTGGCTTGATAAATTGTATGGGTTGATGAGAAACATTCTGTTGACGAGATATTGCATGATTTTTGATCTTCATGTCCTTTTTGGTATCGATTCCCTATAGAGTCGAGCGTTGAACACCCTGCTGAGATTAAGCCTTGTTTCTTACCATTTAACGTTAGATAAATCATGTACGACATAAAATTACCGTCCTAGTTCTTATTCAAATAATGTCGGCTCAGTGTGTAGGCCAGAGAAAGTTAACTTAACATATTAAAAAACTTGTTATAGGAGCTTCAAGGCAAAAAAGATCTGCTTGAAATCCTTTTTGTTAGACGTAATGCACTGGCGCGGATGGTCTTTTTATGCATCGTTTGGGCGAAATAAGGGATCGAAGTTTTTACCTTATGCGATTCAGGAACAAATAATTACTTTTTGTCATTTCATAACTTGATCACGGCCTCATATATTCATCCTTTAGTCATCATAATAATTAAGAGTTCATACCCTTTATTTTTTCAGGTTGCTGTTTGGTTATTTGCGTAGCTTGAAACTCTTTGGGTATATCATGAAATAGGCTCTAACACGGGATGGTATCGTGGACTATTTACCTTTATTTATTGAGCTCAAAACCCGAGCTGTACTACTGGTGGGAGGCGGAGAAGTCGCTTCCCGCAAAGCAGACTTATTGCTTCGTACCGGAGCCGTATTAACGATTGTCGCTCCTGAACTGCATGTAGAACTGCAACTGCGCCATCAAAAAGGAGAATTTGAGTGGTTACAGGGAACGTTTAAAACAGAATATCTTGATGGCGTATTTTTGGTGATTGCCGCGACGGACGATCACAATCTAAACCAACATATTTTTTCAGAAGCTAATAAGCGCGCTATCTTGACCAATGTTGTAGATAACCAACCACTCTGTTCAGCAATTTTCCCATCAATCATTGATCGCTCGCCGATTATGGTGGCGATCTCATCGGCTGGAAAATCTCCGGTATTAACAAAATTATTGCGGGAAAAGTTGGAATCCTTGCTCCCATTTAGCCTTGGTACGATGGCAAATATCGCGGGGCGCTGGCGTGAACGAGTGAAACAACGCTTTAGCTCCATACATCAGCGACGTCACTTTTGGGAAAAGGCATTTAATGGGCGTTTTGCCACATTGATTGCCAATGGGCAATTACAACAGGCAGAAGAGCAACTTGAACAGCAGTTGGTTCAAAATAATTCTCATACCCAAGGTGAACTGGCGCTGGTAGGTGCAGGGCCGGGCGATCCGGGGCTTTTGACATTAAAAGGTTTGCAGGTGATCCAGCAGGCTGACGTTGTTCTTTATGACCATTTGGTTAGTGCAGAAATTCTGGAATTAGTTCGCCGTGATGCAGACAAAATCTGTGTTGGGAAAAGAGCGGGCAATCATTCAGTGGCACAGGAAGAAACCAATGCACTCATCGTCAAATTAGCGAATCAGGGGAAAAAAGTGGTTCGCCTCAAAGGTGGCGATCCATTTATTTTTGGTCGTGGTGGAGAAGAACTACAAATTGCGGCAGCAGAGGGGATACCCTTTCAAGTCGTACCCGGCATTACAGCAGCGTTGGGAGCTTCTGCTTATGCGGGTATCCCATTGACCCATCGAGAGCACGCGCAAAGCGTCACATTTATTACAGGACACTGCCGTGAAAATGGCAGTGAATTGGATTGGCCTGCGCTAGCGCGGGGCAATCAAACACTGGCAATTTACATGGGAACCATAAAAGCCGCTTTAATCAGCCAGAAGTTGATTTCACATGGTAGAGACTGTAACACCCCCGTTGCTGTAATTGGTTGTGGCACTCGCCCAGAGCAGCAGGTACTGACCGGAACCTTATCCGCATTGGAACGATTGGCTCAGGAAGCGCCATCCCCTGCCTTGCTGGTAGTCGGAGAGGTGGCTCAACTCCACCAACAGATAGCATGGTTTGAACAGCAATCTGTTGTTCAAAAACAGTCCGCGGATCAAAAACAATCTATTGTTCAAACGCAATGCACTGAACAAAGCAATGCTGCTGGTCAATTAAATCGCCCTGCTGTGATTGATTTAGTATAAGGAATGCTCAATGGACGAAAAAAGACTGACACACTTACAACAACTTGAAGCTGAAAGTATCCATATCATTCGGGAAGTGGCTGCTGAATTTGCCAACCCTGTCATGCTCTATTCGATTGGCAAAGATTCCTCTGTGATGCTGCACCTTGCACGTAAAGCGTTTTATCCGGGAAAACTGCCTTTCCCTTTATTGCACGTGGATACAGGCTGGAAATTTCAGGACATGTATGACTTCCGTGATCGCACAGCGGAAAAGTATGGCTTTGAATTGCTGGTTTACCGTAATCCACAAGGAGAGGCATTGGGAATTAATCCTTTTATTCATGGCAGCGCAAAACATACCGACATCATGAAAACAGAAGGATTGAAGCAGGCTCTGGATAAATATGGCTTTGATGCCGCATTTGGTGGAGCACGGCGTGATGAAGAAAAATCACGGGCCAAAGAACGCATTTATTCATTCCGTGATCGTTCCCATCGTTGGGACCCCAAGAATCAGCGCCCTGAGCTTTGGCGCAACTATAACGGCCAAATAAACAAAGGCGAAAGTATTCGTGTCTTCCCGTTATCCAACTGGACAGAGCTGGATATCTGGCAATACATCTATCTGGAACAGATTGATATCGTCCCCCTTTATTTTGCTAAATCCCGTCCGGTTGTGCGGCGTGATGGAACATTGCTTATGGTTGATGATGATCGAATTGACCTGAAAGCCGGGGAAGTGATTAGCCAGCACAAAGTGCGTTTCAGAACACTGGGTTGCTGGCCGTTGACAGGGGCTGTGGAGTCAGAAGCAGAAACGTTGCCGGAAATTATAGAAGAAATGCTGATATCAACCACCAGCGAACGGCAAGGGCGTCTGATTGATAGTGATCAGTCAGGTTCTATGGAACTGAAAAAGCGTCAGGGTTATTTTTGAGGAGTCCAGATATGCCAGCACTTGCACATAATGAAACCATTGCCAGTCAGATCAAGCAGCAAGGCGGAGTTGAAGCCTATCTTCGGGCACAGCAGGAAAAAGGGCTGCTGCGCTTTTTAACCTGTGGCAGCGTGGATGATGGTAAAAGTACACTCATTGGCCGCTTGCTGCATGACACCCGCCAAATTTATGAGGATCAACTTGCAACCTTACAAAGTGATAGCAAGCGAATAGGGACTCAGGGAGAAAAACTCGATCTGGCGTTATTAGTTGATGGATTGGCCGCTGAGCGAGAACAAGGCATCACCATTGACGTGGCATACCGCTATTTCTCTACGGAAAAGCGTAAATTCATCATTGCGGACACACCGGGGCATGAACAATATACCCGCAATATGGCTACAGGTGCCTCAACCAGTGAGCTATCCATTTTATTGATAGATGCACGAAAAGGTGTTCAGGAACAAACCCGCCGTCATAGTTTTATCAGTACATTACTGGGTATTCGTCACTTGGTAGTGGCAGTAAATAAAATGGATTTGATTGAATATCAAAAAGATATATTTGAACAGATCAAGCAAGATTATTTGCATTTCGCGGCACAATTACCTACTGACCTAAATATCTATTTCGTTCCAATCTCGGCATTGGAAGGGGATAACATCGTTACCTACAGTGAAAAAATGGCGTGGTATACGGGGGAAACTCTACTGAGCATCCTAGAATCCGTGGACGTAAAAACAAAAGCGACGGAGCAGCCTCTGCGTTTTCCCGTACAGTATGTGAATCGCCCTGATCTTGATTTTCGTGGATATAGCGGCACATTGTCGTCGGGAGTTTTACGGCAAGGGCAGCAAATTAAAGTTATGCCATCTGGTGTTATTTCTACAGTGGAAAGCATTGTCACTTTTGACGGGGATCTTACATTTGCAGTGCCTGGAGAAGCTATCACCATCGTATTAAAGGATAAAATAGATATCAGTCGTGGTGATTTGCTGGTCGCTATTGAAGATCAAATGAAAGTGGCTCGCCATGCTTTAGTTGATGTTGTCTGGATGTCAGAACAGCCGCTGATTCAAGGGCAAAGTCTGGATATCAAAGTGGCAGGCAAGAAAAGCCGGGGCAAAATCGATAACATCCGATATCAGGTAGATGTTAACAATTTGACTCAGAAAGTTGCGGTCGAATTGCCCCTTAATGCAATAGGGCTGGTGGAGTTTTCATTTGATGAACCATTACTGCTCGACAGCTATGCACAAAATGCGGATATCGGTGGCATTATCCTGATTGATCGTTTAACCAATGTGACTGTAGGTGCAGGATTGGTGCGTGAAATCCAACTAGATGTTTACGAAGATCCTAAAGAATACAGTGAATTTGAACTGGAATTTAACCAATTAGTTCGCCGCCATTTTCCTCACTGGGGAGTACGTGATCTATTGGGAGGAAAATAAGTGGCTCAGAATATTGTCTGGCATTCACATGCCCTGAATCGGGCACAACGAGAAAGTGCAAATGGGCATTCTGCACTGGTGATTTGGTTCACGGGGCTATCTGGCTCAGGAAAATCAACCCTTGCAGGAGTATTGGAACAGGCATTATTTTCACAGGGAGTCAAAACGTACTTACTGGATGGCGACAATGTTCGTCATGGTCTGTGTGGTGATTTGGGGTTTTCTGAAATCGATCGGCAGGAAAATATCCGGCGGATCGGTGAAGTCTCAAAATTGATGGTTGATGCAGGGCTGGTTGTACTGACGGCATTTATTTCTCCCCATAGAGCAGAACGGCAAAAAATCCGCGAATTAATGGAAGAAGGTCAATTTATTGAAGTGCATGTCGATACACCACTGGCGGTATGTGAATCCCGTGATCCCAAGGGACTATATAAAAAAGCACGAGCGGGAGAATTGCGCAATTTCACTGGAATTGATGCTGCTTATGAAGCCCCCGAACAGCCAGATGTGCATTTGGATGGCTCACAGCCTGTAGACTCTTTGATTGAAAAATTACTTTTTGTACTGAAAAACCGCAGTATCCTGCCAGTTTAACTACCTCATCTAACAGACCATCATGAAACACATTATTATTGTTAGTGGAATAATGTGTTTCTACACTTATTTAATTCAATGCATTTCTATTATGTCGCGAAATGAAATCATATTTTAAAATGATATTTTGGCAGGTTTTATAAATGGTCTTATAAAGACTTTTGTGAGAGTAAGTAGCGTCATTCTTTCAGTTATGGGATGATTAGCGGGTTTTCAGGGGGGGAAATGGGTAAGTTAACGCTACTATTACTGGTTCTACTGGGCTGGTTACAGTATTCGCTGTGGCTCGGAAAAAATGGCATTCACGATTATATGCAGGTCAAGGCCGAAGTTGAGAAACAAGAGGCAAATAATCTTAAACTTAAGGCAAATAACGAGCATCTATTTGCTGAAGTTCAGGATCTCAGGAATCTTAAAGGGGATCTGGAAGCGATTGAAGAACGCGCTCGTAATGGATTGGGCATGATCAAGCCGGGTGAATCTTTTTATCGTATAGTGCCTGATACCTCAAAACATAATGCAAAATAGCTTTTAAATTAAAACAGTAAATAATAATTGAAATGAATAAGTTACGACTTAATTCCCCTGTTAATGTTTCTCTTTCCGGCAATGCCTTTGTTGAAGATCATGAAATTATTGCCTTGATCCCAGCTGCGGGCATCGGTAGTCGGATGAAATCTGATTGCCCAAAACAGTATCTCAATATTGCCGGAAAAACTATTCTTGAACATACCGTGGCGGCGCTGTTTGAGCATCCTCGTATACAACGCATTATTATTGCGCTGAATCCTGCTGATACCCAATTTGCGCAATTACCCATCGCTTCTGATCCAAGAATTGCGACAGTCATTGGTGGTGAAGAACGAGCGGCTTCGGTATTGGCTGGATTGGATTATTTGGCTGGTTTGCCTACAGACAAAGCAATTTGGGTTTTGGTGCATGATGCAGCCCGCCCTTGTCTTCATAGAAATGATCTCGATAGCCTGCTGCGGCTTATTGAACACCGTGCAGAATCTCCTGATGTATGCGGTGGCCTTTTGGCTTCTCCGGTGAGGGATACCATGAAACGTATGGTATCGCTATCATTGGAAAAAACAGCAGTGGAACAACTATCAGTGGAACGACCATCAGAAAAAGAATCATCCACGACTAACCACACATTGATTGCTCATACCGTTGACCGCAACGGACTTTGGCATGCCCTGACCCCACAATTATTCCCTTTGCTGCTATTGCGTGATTGCTTGATCAAAGCGCTGGCAGAACAAGCCTGTATCACCGATGAATCTTCAGCGCTGGAGCATTGCGGCTATCGTCCCGTCCTGATCAATGGACGGGCGGACAATATAAAAGTGACTCAACCTGAAGATTTGGCACTGGCTGAATTTTACTTATCCCGAAAATCTAAGGAATCTATCGTATGAGAATTGGACACGGTTTTGATGTGCATAAATTTGGCGGAGAAGGGCCATTGATCATTGGCGGTGTCCGCATTCCTTATGAGCAAGGATTAATTGCCCATTCAGACGGTGATGTCGCTTTGCATGCTGCCACAGATGCCCTATTGGGAGCCGCGGCATTGGGAGATATTGGTAAATTATTTCCTGATACCGATCCGGCCTTTAAAGGCGCGGACAGTCGTGAACTACTGAAAGAAGCTTATCGTCGTATCCGTGCAAAGGGCTATCGGATAGGCAATCTGGATATCACCATCATTGCACAAGCACCGAAAATGTTGCCGCATATTCCCCAGATGCGGGTTAATCTGGCAGAGGATCTTGAGTGCCATATGGATGATATTAACGTTAAAGCGACAACAACAGAAAAACTGGGATTTGTTGGTCGTAAAGAAGGTATTGCCTGCGAAGCAGTCGCTTTGTTGGTGAAGGAATGAGCATGACATTGAGTGAATTACACTGGCTTTATGGCCGACCGGAAGCGAGCGGTATTGTTAAAGCTACGCCAGAAGATTTTATTGTACGCGAAGATTTGGGTTTTTCTCCTGACGGAGAAGGCGAACATTTAATGGTACATATCCGTAAAACGGGATGTAATACCCAATTTGTAGCGGATAATCTTGCCCGTTTTGCCAAAATTCCGGCTCGTTCTGTCAGTTATGCAGGGTTGAAAGATCGCAACGCAGTTACGGAACAGTGGTTTTGCCTGCATTTGCCGGGAAAACAAGACCCGGACTTTACGGCATTTCAACTTGAAGGTTGTGAAGTATTGGCAACTTCCCGCCAGAAACGCAAACTACGGATTGGTACATTGAAAGGCAATGATTTCACTCTGGTATTAAGAGAAATCTCTGACCGACAATCTGTGGAAAAACGTTTGCAGCAGATAGCGCAAACTGGTGTGCCGAATTACTTTGGTGAACAGCGTTTCGGGCGAGGTGGACAAAATTTGGTTCAGGCACAGCGCTGGGCGGCTGATGAAATCCATGTTAAAGAACGCAGTCGCCGCAGTTTTTACCTTTCGGCCTGTCGGAGCGCCATGTTTAATGCTATTGCCAGCATACGTATTGCACAGGGTGAACATCAGCAGGTAAAAAATGGTGATGCGTTACAATTAACAGGACGTGGCAGTTGGTTTGTAGCTGATGAATCAGAATTGTCAGCATTACAGCAGCGAGTCATGGATGGGGAATTACAGATAACCGCTCCTTTGCCGGGTGACAAGGCATTGGGAACTCAACATCAGGCTTTAGAGTTCGAACAACGATGCTTATTGGAATATGAATCTCTTTGGGCGTTGGTTAAACGTGAGCGCGTGGAGAGTGCCCGTCGGGCAATATTGGTAAAACCACTTAACCTGCATTGGGAATGGCAAGATGACCAAACTGTCACCCTCTATTTCTCTTTGCCATCGGGGAGCTTTGCAACCAGTGTTGTCAGAGAATTGATCAATCAAGATCAAAACAACGCTGCGGATATTGGGGAATAATGGTTTCAGCTAACCCCACAATGTCTTCCTAATAGTCGTATACCAAGATACACAAGAGATAGGTGATTTAATCTGTTCTATCGGGTATCTTGGGTGCGTTTTCTTGCCCAAATCACGTAGTTCCGGTCATATGGTGAAAGTCATATAGTTATAAATGTCTGGAAATCTATTGGATATATTTCATTACAAAATGTTTTTCTGAAGTCTGTTTTTCTAAAACCCGATAGAGAGATAAAACATGAACTATATGAAATCATCAACATGGATTCTTGAACAAGAAAGAACAACTGCAAAAGAAAAACCTACTCTTCATATCTTGTGTGGAAAAATTGCTTCGGGGAAATCGACTCTCTCTGCAAAACTATTCCAACAACCTATGACGATTGTTATATAGTCTGAATGCAAAGCGCTCTACAAAACTGTCAACGTCATGCTAAGATCAAACGATTTTCTGATAGCCTTAATATTGTCCAATCATAGGTTATGCCAAACAAATGGACAACATACAGAGTAAGTTACAATATTAATCCATATTATTTTTAATAAAATCAACGAGATATATCAATGTTGCGGATATTGCTGAGTAATCTGCACTAGCGTCTCATGTAATCTCACTGCATCTCAGATATCGCCATAGTATCAAGATAGATAAGGATTGTTAGTCTCACTGCGTCTCACTTCATCTCTTGACAGCTCATAAAAAACAGGACAATTTACAGGACAACATTATCTTGTCCGGAGTTGTCCTGCGATGCCATTAACAGATACCAAAATCAAAAATGCCAAACCTAAAGACAAGCCTTATAATCTGCCTGATGGCAATGGGTTATACCTTGAGGTTCGACCCACTGGTGGTAAGTTCTGGAGGTATCGCTTTTGGTTAACGCCGACTAAAGATGGTCGATACACTATTGGAGAATATCCTTATATTGGTCTGGCTGATGCCAGAAAAGAGCGAGATTGGGCAAAAGAACAGGTAAAAAAGGGATTCAATCCAACAGAAGTTAGGAAGCAAAAAAAACACCTAGTTGAAATTGAGAAGGGGAATACTTTCAAGGCCATCGCCTTGGAGTGGATAGAAAAAAAAGAGGCTAACTGGGAAGGCGGAACGCTTGAGCAGGTAAAGACATTCTTGGATAAAAACTGCTATCCAGCATTTGGTGATAAACCTATCAAGGAAGTTAGCGCTCACGATATCCTGAAAGTATTGAAATTGATGGAGGCCAGAGGGTCGGCTTCATCTGCGTTAAAAATTCGGCAATGGTGCTCCGCTATTTTCTGTTATGCAGTATCAACACTTAGGGCAGAATATGATCCAGCCGCCACTTTGAAGGGAGCAATCATTCGCCCCAAGACGAAGCATTCGCGCTGCCTTCCTAACGAGGAAATTAAGCTCTATTTCGATAGGCTGGAAAAAGCTAGGGTCTATTCTCAAACAAAACTAGCGCTGGGATTACTTCCTTTTGTATTTGTTCGTCAAGCTGAGTTAAGGCAAGCAACTTGGGATGAGATTGACTTCGATAACAAGATATGGGTCATAAAAGCTGAACGAATGAAGATGAAGCGTTCTCATAGTGTCCCTTTGACTGCTCGAATGGTAGCGACTTTTAGGAAACTTGAGGTTTTGTTTGGTGATAACGAGCAAGGATTAATTTTCCCCGGCGTTAATACCCCAAATAAGCCTCTCGGGGAAAGTACGTTAAATAGAGCTATTGAATACATGGGATTTGGTTCCAAATATATAACATGCCATGACTTTCGCGCCACTGCATCAACAACCCTGTATGAAATGGGGTTTAGGCGCGAAGTCATTGAAAAGCAGCTAGCGCATGCTGAGCAAAACAGATCTGTTGCCGCATATAATCATGCTGAGTATCTAAATGAGAGGCGTGAGATGATGGAAGCATGGGAAAAGCATTTGTTACGTATTGCAGCTTTCTGATTTATCTTTTTTACGAATTCGGGGGCTGAATCCACGATTTAGAGAGTCAATATACGGTTGTATGTCGCTCTCTCTCCATTTTGAGCTGCGACCATCCTTAAGTGGTCTTGGTATTTGACCGCATTCAATCTTTCTATATAATGTAGCCCTACTAACCGCTAATGCATCACAAACTTGTTCTTTGGTTAATAATTTATCCATGTCTAATCCCCTTATCAATAATTTCTACTTGGTATAAAATCAGACTATTTGGTTCACCTAAATCTGTTAATAATCTTCCTGAGATACAATTTAAATCTCAGCCGAATTAATTTTATTTTGCTGCTTTCATATCGCATCAGTTCTAAATGTCGCTCACAGTGTTCGCAGGAATTTTCGTAATAATATGCTTCTTCAAAATCCAGCTCTTTATTGCAATGGGTGCACCTCACTATTTCGTCTCCTTATCAATCATATCTACGTAGTATC
>NZ_JAQRFI010000066.1 GCF_028598805.1 Xenorhabdus yunnanensis
TTTCGGTCAGTTGTTTATAGGTCATAGCGCATTTTCCTTTGGCGAGAAAGATGCCTACTATAGCAACTGACCGCCTTTCTTAGAAATTGCACTTATTAGGTGAATCCACGATTCATTAATCATTAAGATAATTCTTAAAAAATATGCAGAATAATACAATATGAGAAAAATGCCTGTGGTTTGCCCGGCCAACACCGGGCAATTATGAGATTGCTAAAAATGGTACTGTAATCCAAAACCTATATTGTAGTTTTGGTTTTCGATTCCTATAGTATCGTCCCCTAACTGTTCGGTATGACCAATATCATTGTAGATGAATCTCGTTTTACCCTTACCTTCTCGATATTTATTCCAGGTCACTACCGTATATACCTTAGTGTTTTGAGTTAAATAATAACCCGCATCTATACTAACACCATAGTAACGAACCTTATCGGATTTCTGAGGAATGGTTAAATTACGCAAATAATGTTCATCGTTGCTCCAAGCCTTCACCCATGGGCTATATTTCAGTAAAAGGTTAAACTCAAAATCCTGATAACGATACTGCCCGGCTAACCCAATATATGGCAAACTGAACTTTTGCTTGTAACCAACACCCGCCCCAGAAGGAAGACCTCCGGCCTCAGTTCCATTATCATAGATATAGTGACCACCATAAGTCGTCCAACTAAAACGTGTTTCCTGATAACCTAATACCGCACCTAGTTTGTAATCAGACTGTTTAACTAACCAACCTACGGCATTTAAATCAAATTCATTGGCATAATTAAGGGGGGTATTCGGACTGTGTGACCAATCTGTCCAATGGCTTTGATTGGGATCCATCCAGTCATAATCATCCATACTGCTATTACGTGCCTCCAATTTAACCCAACCACCAGCATTCGCGGTTAACCTATCAAAAGGCTCCCAAGAAATTCTTCCTTTAGCGATTAGAGCATCGCCAATCTTCCAATTAAGTTGGCTGCTTTTATACTTTGCTGCGTTGGGGTTTCCATAAAGATGTTCTTTCGATTCCCCTCTCAACCAACCAAACCCAAGCTCGAAAGATATATTGTCACCACTCAAATTCAGTTGTGATGAAGAGGGTTCTGCCATTACTCCAAAAGATAAAGCTATCAATGGAATAACTATCAACTGTTTTCTCATAATTATCTGTTCCTTATTCGGGTGAAAACTGAGTTTTCATGTTTTCTGTTACCTTGATAGCAATCCACCACTACAAGAGATAAATATTAATAACTATCAATAACAGAACTAATAAATTTAGCTTCTATTAATTTTTCTGTTATTTATTTATAGTATAAGATTACGTTTTTTCAGCTATTTTTTAATTTATTAAACAGAATTATTGATTGCAACTTGAAATTTATTTGACATAAACGTATTAAAATCAGTAGATTGATATAAAAATCAATCCATTTATTGCACTCATATGAAATAATTTCAGCTTCGCTTAAGATAAGCTCCCTCAAAAAACCTCCCATAACAAAATCTGTAATAGCGGTAATTAACAGCATACTGATAGACTGGATGGCACCATTATTCCCATCATCCGAAATGAAACTGTTTTGACTTTCACAAATATTTATCAATTATTGTTATTTATTATAACGAAGTAATAAGTATAGGTTTTTGTAATAAACGCAGGATCTTGTGTAGTGAAGCACGTAAAATAAGAAAATTTCTTGATTATATCTATCCTTCATACTTGTAAATAAAAAGAGCTTGCCATGAATAAGAACTGCAAAAATTATATAAAATGGTGGTTGGAGCAGGAAAAATTAAGATCAAATAAAGGACTTCCTGTAAAAATGACACTGGCAGGAATCAAGTTATCTGTTATTCCTCAGGTATTTCTTCCATCCCCATTACAAACTCACTCCACACCATTACTTATAAAAAATATTAAAGACCATGATTTTACTGGAAAAAAAGTTCTTGATATAGGGACTGGCAGTGGTGTTCTTGCTATTTACTCCGCCCTTAATGGTGCATCTTGGGTAATAGCAACAGATATTGATGACTATATATTGCATCATGCTAAAGGCAATGCTTATCTGAATAAGGTTACTGATATCCATTTTATGAAAAGTAATCTCTTTGAGTCTGTCGATAATAAATATGATTACATATTTGCTAATGGGCCTATTTCTCCTGAATCTTGGTCAGAAAAAAAACTTTCCGGACATACCATATTGAGTTATGGAGAAACTCTTTTTAGTCAGTATCGTCACTATCTGACAGATAAAGGGGTCATGTTTATGACATTTGCAGAATTTGGCCCAACGGAGGCATTCTACAAAATTCTTCAAAAAAATTCCGTTATGCACAAAGAAAAAAAAGAGAAAAAATTTGGGGTATGGTGGAGTTTTCACGAAATAAAAAAATAAATTCGATAAATAACAGAAGCACAGAGTTTTTTGATTTTGACTTGGAATTTATTGGGCATAAACGCTAAAAAAATAGCGGCTTGATATAAAATCAAGCCGCTTATTTCACTCACCCAATCGGACGTAAATCAACCCACAACAACTGGCTATCTGCAATCAGTGGCTTAATTACTCCTTCCCGGATATCCGGCAACCACCATGCACCTTGACCAAAAGCAAGCTGGGCATAATTTGCTCCGGTCATTTCCCAGCGACCTTTTAAAACATAAAGTACGCCACTGTGTGCTGTCGGCAGTAAACGTTCATCAGAAACCAACGAAACTTCGGGACTCCAACAGGAACGACGGGTCATTATATTGAAACACTGGACGGGGCCATCCAATAATTCCGCATGACCCAGAATATCACCCGAAAAATTAAATGGAGTCATTTTTCCCACCAGTTCGTGCTCCAAAAAACCCGGACTGGTCAAGCGAACTCCCTTCCCTTTTAATAAAACAATTGAGCGTTCAATATCAGGAAACTGCCCCAATATTCCACTTTGATGAATGGTCGTAAAACAGGCTCGCCACGCGAAATCATCAGACACTGGCCAGCAAACAATATCCCTTGTTTCGCCTTTCTCTTCAGACCATTGCACTCTTGGTAATGTTGCATAATCGAAACATTTCATTTTCATGCCACTCCCTCACCATTTTTATATTCTGTTTATAGAGCCATAAAATAATCAATATCAAATTATTAACAGAAACATTCGCAAATAATTTCCCTTACGACAATATCAAGATAGTCGAAATGTGATTGATTACCCGAATTCCCTTAAAAGCATGTGGCATATATTCCCCAGTTCTTTCATTGCCAAAGCCTGAATTTCATTCCATGCAAATGAAGTATTCAAGCGAAAGGCATGATCAAATTGAGAGCTAGTGGAAAACATGCTGCCCGGCGCAATGCTGATATTCTTTGCCAATGCCAATTGATAAAGTCGGTTGGCATTAAAAGGCGGTTCAAATTCCAGCCAAAGAAAATAGCCACCACGCGCACTATTTACTTTCACTGATTGAGGAAAATATTCACTGATTGCCCATAACATCCGGTTTTGTCGCTGCTCCAACTGCCTTCTTAATCGACGCAGATGATTATCATATCCTCCCTGCGCCAGATAATCCGCAATTGCCAACTGGGTTGGTGTACTGGCAGACACCGTGCTCATCATCTGTAATTGCTGAATTTTCTTCGCATGTTTGCCTGCTGCAACCCAGCCTACCCGATAACCGGGAGCAAGACATTTTGAAAATGATGAACAGTGCATGAAATTATTTTCTGTATCCCATGCTTTTATTGGTGCCGGAGGCTCTTGTTCGAAATACAATTCACCATATACATCATCTTCAATCAGGGCGATCTGGTTCTGATTCAAAATCTCTACCAATCGCTGTTTATTTTCAGATGGCATAGTGCTGCACAATGGGTTTTGAAAACGCGACATCAACCAGCAGGCTTTTATGGGATATTTCTGCACAATCTCCTCTAATGTACCCAAATCAATGCCTGTATGCGGATCTGTTTTAATGGCAATGGCTTTCAAGCGTAACCGTTCTATCGCCTGTAGCACTCCATAAAAAGCAGGTGATTCAATCACCACCCAATCGCCCGGGGAAGTTACCGATTGCAAGCTGAAACTCAATGATTCCATTGCTCCGGCAGTAATGACAATTTCATCAGGGGAAACATGGATACCGTGGGAAGCATAACGACGGGATATATTGCGCCGTAATTTTTCATTGCCCGGAGGCAAATTTGCCAGTGAACTATGTGGAACAAAGCGACGGGCAACTGAAGCCAGTATTTTTGACAACTTAGGCTCTATTAATAAAGAAGGATCAGGAAATGCCGAACCGAAAGGAATGATTTGCGGATCTTTGCATGCCTGCAAAACATCAAAAATAGACGCGCTGATCTCCACATTTTCACTTAAATTCAGTTCGTTTCCCCCCTTTGCTGCCGCAAAAGGTTTTAATCGAGTGGCAACATAATACCCTGATTGTGGACGCGCCACGATCCAACCCTGACTTTCAAGCAACTGGTAGGCTTGCAGCACAGTCATTAAGCTCAGGCCTGATGATTTCACCGATTCCCTCAGCGAGGGTAACCTATCACCCACTTGCCAAATATCATCCTCTATTTGTTGGCGGATCATTCCAGCCAATTGTTCGTAACGCGTCATATGCTTGGCCTTTGTTTAAACTGTTATAGGTAGTCAACTGAAAATTTTCAATATTATACTTTGTATCCTCAGAAACAGAAATCATTGGATGACTGGGATAAATAAATCAGTCCTAAAAAGAGGAGCTTCATATATCTATTTTTAGTAAAGCATAATCAGTGTTTATTAAGTTTTATTCATAAGTTTTCTAATACGGTTAAGGATATTTTTATCATTAACACGAACTTCTTCTATATTCCGATTTCCTCTTTTTTTGCATATCTATACTCTGAGTCAGTAATAGAAGAATGATAATCAAGAGAAGCAATATTTTGGTAATCACAATGCCTACAATTGGATTCAAATTTTGGTTTATTTATATTTTCCTTTGCATTATATTTATTAAATGTAATGTTTTTCTCCATGTAAAATAGTAATCCTTTGATTGGTTAATTAAGATTCACTGCTTCTGTTTCAACCCAATCAACATAACTCTTTTAAATAATTCGCCCGAAGGTTATCATAACCAAAAACCGCCATAATATTCTTTTCCATGATATCACCTCAAACAAAATTTAGAATTAATTAATATATTAATAATGTTACTTTTATTAAAAAATAGAATCAGATAATAGGCTAATTAAGCCAATAATGACGTTATCACAACATTATAATTAAATATACTATAACCCCATAAATAGGGAACATATAATGTTGTAAAATAGGAAACATATAATATTGTAAGTAACATTAGATAAGCATCTAATATGATGCATTGATTTATCCTAAGCAAAATTTCAAAATCGTAGCTCATTTGAAAAAATCATCCCAGTTCGAAATAGTTCCTTACTAAATATACTCAATGGATTTCAAGTTGCAGCAAGACTGCTATTTAGGATAGTATCGTCGCCCTTTTAAAATTTTCCACGATTAAAGATGAGGAAACCTATGTTCATCGGTTTTGACTATGGCACATCCAATTGCGCAGTAGCAGAGATGATCGGAAATATGCCACAGCTAATTGCCATTGAAAATGATAACTTCTACATGCCTTCTGCTCTGGCTGCACCGACCCGAGAATCAGTTTCCGAGCATTTATTTCGTCACTGGAATATCAGCCCAATTAATCAAGCAGGTGAGCAACTACTTCGTAGCGCAATTACTGTAAATCGCGAGGAAGGTATTGAACTCCTACCAGATGATCTCGTTTTTGGGCAAGAAGCATTGGCTCGATATTTAGAAGATCCTCAAGATGTTTACTATGTTAAATCACCGAAATCTTTTCTGGGTGCAATGGGATTAAGAGATACTCAAATTAGTTTCTTTGAGGACTTGGTTTGCGCCATGATGGCGAATATCAAACAACAAGTTGAAACTAATAAACAGCAAGCTGTCAATGATGTTGTAATTGGCCGTCCAATTAATTTTCATGGACGTGGTGGCGATAAATCGAATCAACAAGCTGAGGGGATTTTACTTAATGCTGCAAAACGCGCTGGTTTTCGTAATATTGAGTTTCAATTTGAGCCAGTGGCAGCAGGTTTGGAATATGAAGCTACACTGGCAGAAGACAAAACTGTATTAGTAGTTGATATTGGCGGCGGAACAACTGACTGCTCCCTCATTCAAATGGGGCCAAGCTGGCGAGGTAAATCTGAGCGCAATGACAGCTTACTGGCACACACTGGCCAGCGTATCGGGGGAAATGATTTAGATATTAACCTGACCTATAAACAGCTGATGCACCCTTTTGGATTGGGAAGCAAAGTTGCTTCTGGTATTGATATGCCACTGACGCAATTCTGGAATCCTATCGCCATCAATGACGTACAGGCTCAGAAAGAGTTCTACTCTCGCCAGAATTTGACAGCATTAAAATCCTTGCACAGAGATGCCCAAGAACCTGAGAAATTAGCCCGCTTATTGAAAGTGTATCAGGACACATTAGGCTACAGCCTTGTTCGCAGTGCAGAAGAAGCTAAAATTGCACTTTCAGATTTGTCAGAGCATCAAGTTAAACTCAATCTATTATCAGAGATTATTGAAGTTAACATCCAACGCGATCAAATGATTACAGCGATCACATCCACTAAAGAGAAAATGGCGAAGCTGGTCAGCGAAGCGGTAACACAAGGTGGAATTCAACCCGATGTGATCTTTATGACGGGTGGTTCAGCCAGTTCACCTATCCTCCGTCAGGCAGTTGAACAAGAGTTGCCGAGTATTCCGCTGGTTGGTGGCAATTACTTCGGCTCAGTAACGACAGGCCTGGCACGCTGGGCAAAAATTTGTTTTGCTTGATAGGCTATAAGCAGGTTCAATAATACTGAGCCTGCTTTTAAATTAAACGAGTCAATAGGGATAAGTTTAAATGTCCACGTTCCCACTGTAAGCAATTCATCACGAAAAAAAGTTAATACTTCTTTATCAGTTACCATTTTTATCGTTCCCGACAGTTATACGATTATTCATAACACGTCATATCACTGGCTTTCGCACAAACTGTTATAGCCAATAAACAAAAAACTGTCACTATTATACCCCTAATCCCTATGTTCTACTTGTCTGCACCTTTTCACTTCGTTTACCCATATACCCAATAGATTTCAATAAGAGGTCACTATGTTAGGGTTAACTGCCCTTGAACTTGCAAGGATACAATTTGCATTCACGGTTTCTTTTCACATTATCTTTCCTGCCATCACAATAGGCTTAGCCAGCTTTCTGGCGGTACTGGAAGGCTTATGGCTGAAAACACGTAATACGGACTACAAAACGCTATACCACTTCTGGTCAAAAATTTTCGCAGTCAATTTCGGTATGGGAGTCGTTTCCGGTTTAGTGATGGCCTATCAATTCGGCACCAACTGGAGTTTCTTTTCTGATTTTGCCGGAACGATTACAGGCCCGCTGCTGGTTTATGAGGTGCTGACAGCATTTTTCCTTGAGGCCGGATTCCTTGGCGTCATGCTGTTTGGCTGGCATCGGGTCGGAGAAAGGTTGCATTTTTTCTCGACCTGTATGGTGGCACTCGGCACGATTATTTCCACATTCTGGATATTGGCCTCTAATAGCTGGATGCAGACACCACAAGGATATGAAATTATTGATAATCAAGTTGTTCCCGTTGACTGGTTCGCGGTAATTTTCAATCCTTCTTTCCCTTATCGCTTGCTGCATATGGGAACGGCGGCATTTTTGGCCTCAGCGTTTTTCATTGCTGCTTCTGCTGCCTGGCATTTGCTAAAAGGCAATGATTCATCCGCTATGCGGAAAATGTTGTCAATGGCGATGTGGATGATCCTGATTATTGCGCCATTACAAGCCATGATTGGCGATCTGCACGGGCTGAATACGTTAAAACATCAGCCGGCTAAAGTCGCCGCGATGGAAGGGCATTGGGAAAACCTGCCTGGTGAAGCCACCCCACTGATTCTGTTTGGCATTCCCAATCAGGAAGCGGAAGAAACACGTTATGCGGTCAAGATCCCCTATCTTGCCAGCCTGATTCTGACACACAGTCTGGATAAACAAGTTCCGGCACTGAAAGAATTCGTTCCGGAAGATCGCCCAAATGTTTTTATGGTGTTTTGGTCATTCCGCATCATGGTGGGATTGGGAATTTTAATGATTGTTGCCGGAATCTGGGGGTTATGGTTGCGTCATAAAAAGCGCCTGTATGAAAACCCGTTCTTCCTCCGTTTTATACTCTTAATGGCACCTTCTGGCCTTATTGCGATTTTGGCGGGCTGGTTTACTACAGAAATTGGCCGTCAACCGTGGGTCGTCTATGGGTTGATGCGCACTAAAGATGCGGTATCAGCACATGGCGAAATTCACATGAGTATTAGCCTGCTTATTTTCTTTGTCGTCTATGCAGCCGTCTTCGGTGTTGGTTACGCCTATATGATGAAACTCATCCGTAAGGGTCTGCCACAAATCCCAAATAAGGAGTCAGTAAATGGGCATTGATCTTCCTCTCATTTGGTTCCTGATCATCATATTCAGCACCATGATGTATATCGTGATGGATGGCTTTGATCTTGGAATCGGCATTTTATATCCAACGATTAAGGAACAATCCGATCGTGATTTAATGATGAATTCTGTCGCTCCCGTCTGGGATGGCAATGAAACTTGGTTGGTGCTGGGAGGCGCAGGGTTATTTGGCGCGTTCCCATTGGCTTATGCTGTGATTCTGGATGCGCTGACAATCCCATTGACCATTATGTTATTGGGCTTGATATTTCGTGGCGTTGCTTTCGAATTTCGTTTCAAGGCGACGCCAAGACATCAACACCTTTGGGATAAGGCCTTTATTGTCGGTTCAATCCTCGCCACTTTTATGCAGGGTGTCGTCGTTGGAGCAGTGATTGAAGGTTTTCCTGTCGAAAATCGTGTTTATACCGGTGGTTATTTGGATTGGCTGGCTCCTTTTCCTCTATTTTGTGGATTTGGCCTCGTCATTGCCTATGCTTTATTGGGATGTGGCTGGCTGGTGATGAAAACCGAAGGTCATCTGCAACAACAAATGTATCGTGTCCTGCGCCCTTTGGCATTACTGATGCTGGCGATTATTGCCATTATCAGTATTTGGACGCCACTCTCTCATTCAACAATTGCAGAGCGATGGTTCAGCCTACCGAATCTATTTTTCTTCATACCCGTACCATTACTGGTATTGTGGTCAAGCTGGCAACTATTGAAAGCCACCCCAAAATCAAGCCATTACACTCCGTTTGTGACCGCATTATTACTGATTTTCATGGGATTCACTGGATTGGGGCTCAGTATTTGGCCGAACATTATTCCTCCCTTCATTAGCTATGAAGAGGCGGCTTCCCCTCCTCAATCATTGGGCTTTATGTTGGTTGGCGCTCTGTTCATCATCCCGATCATTCTGACTTATACCTTTTGGAGTTATTATGTTTTCCGAGGAAAAATCACCCATGAACAAGGCTACCATTAAAACAACACCACAACGCTCTTCATTATGGAAACGCTTGGGCTGGATGGTAACAATTTGGCTTTGCAGTGTACTGGCTTTATACGCCGTATCGACGTTATTTCGCGCCTTAATGACCATGGCGGGAATGAAAATCAAGTGATAACTAACCTTTTTTAATTAATTGAGCTAAGGTTTTGATCAGGACAATTTGATCAGGACAACAAGAGGATTGTTTAACTGATGAAAACCTTCTCTGACAATCCAGTGGCGGCAACAAGCTGGTTATGCAGTACAGCTATTGTTATCAATTTATTTGTTCTCCTGTTTATGGGGTTCAATACCCCACTCACATTGATAGAAAAACTGTGGGTAACTTTTAATATCCTGAATATTATCCACTTATTCATCTTGCTTCATAGAGCAGAAATATTTTCTTTTCGCATAATGTTATTTCCCTCAAGAGATCAGAGAAAAATAGTTATTTTGAAACAAGAAAAACAATACCTGCGTTTTCTAATATCCCTTCACTCTCAACTTAATTTTAATACTTCACTATCTGATAATTTTCATATGGTGTTTTATCGGCTTAATCAGTTGGTTCCTTTTAGTGAAGTCAGAATCATACTTTATCATCCACAAAGGAAATATTATCTTGAATATCCGGATCACATCCTAAATACCCAACTTCCACGGATGATGAAATGGGATTTATATGATAAGCATACTTTTCACGGTATGATTCAAATTCTGATACATCAGGATCGCGCCTTATCTTCTTACGAACGTAATTTAATCCAATCTGTTGCTGATGCATTGGCAAAACATCTGTCACTCAAGAATATGATGCGCCAGCAAATTCAGCAAAGTATCCTTGATGACCGAAAAGCTATTTCCAGAGATCTGCATGATACTGTGGCACAATCTTTCCTATTTCTAAAAATTCAGATTAATAGCCTGCACTTTCGTACCGATAAATTCTCACGACAGGGATTAATTTCTTTGAGAATGATTAAAGAAGAGCTGGATATCGCCAGTCAGCAATTCAGAGAAATGCTGGTTTCACTACAGGCAGAGAAAAACCATTATGATTTACATGAATCATTGAAAGCCCTGATTAAAGAGTTTAATCATCGTCTGGAATTTAATATTGAATTTCATTACCGGATCACACATCAGATTATTCCTATTGGGCATGGTCGGCATCTGGTGCAGATTATTCGGGAAGCGCTGAATAACTGTTATAAACATGCAGATGCAAGCTGGATTAGCATTCGCATTTATCCTATCGGGAAGAAGATCATTACGGTTATTAGTGATAATGGCCGTGGTATGCCACAAACATTAACGGAACGAGAGCAATTCGGATTGGCCATTATGCGGGAACGGATATCTCTGATTTCAGGCCAGATGAAAATTAAAAAACATAAAAAAAGCGGCACAGAGATTGAGGTTCAATTTCCGCTGTAAGGGGATAAATCTCATGAGGTAAAAAAAATTAAGAGTTACATTTACACCCAATGGATTTCAAATAGATAACTAACCCGAATTCCGCTTAAGCCATCACTGGAAAATCGTCTTCTGAGTAGAAATTTTTAAGTGATGGCTTTTTCAATTTAAGGCAGTAAGCAATCACCCCCCCTAAAACAGTTAACAGAAATCCTTTTATACTTCGGTGACGCGAGTGTTCTATTTGAGAAATGATTTTTAATTGCCCATTCATTGGTTGAGTAGACCGCGGGAACTGCCCCCGCAGCCTCTCGCAGAACGGTACGTGAGCCTCTCGACTCATACCGCTCCCATCAAGCAAACGTGCCTGTCATTCCTGCCCGCCAATGGGCAAACAACCCCTGATACTGCTTTGCAATCCTTTGAAGCAGTTTTGAAGCCTGGGTTTTATGCCTGCTCAGTGCCTTGTACTTTCGTCTGGCCCAGCGCACTAATGCTTTGTTGAGTTGCCTGAATACCTTATACAGCTCTGAACGACAAAATTGACCATAATAGCTCAACCATCCACTTATCATGGGATTTAGCCAGTTTGCCATCTGTGTTAAGTTCAGTTCTGTCCGCATTCGGATCTTCAACTTGCGAATTTTGAATCTCATGGCCTTTTGCGCCGTTTTGCTGACTGCTGGCGTAAAACTCACAAACAGGCTGTTCCTTTTGCGGTTCTTCACCAATCTCGGCCTGAATGTGTATCCAAGGAAATCGAAACTGATGTGTTCATACCTGCCCTTTCGGTCCCCATCCTTGCAGTAGGCAATCCGGGTTTTGTCCGGGTGCAGTTCCAGTCCACACTCACTGAAACGTCGCTCCAGTATTTTCCGTATTTCTCTGGCCTGAGCTTCATTCTGACAGTGAACCAGACCATCATCGGCATAACGACACCACTTCAGCCGGGGATGATGCTTTTGCATCCACTTGTCGAACACATAATGCAGGAACAGATTTGCCAGCACCGGGCTGATAACTCCTCCCTGTGGGGTGCCTTTCTCCCGGAATAACACCTCACCGTTGCATTTCATCGGTGCAGTTAGCCAGCGTTCGATGTACAGACAGATCCACGGGCTGTTTGTGTGTTTCCTCACGGATTTCATGAGTAAATCATGAGGAATATTGTCAAACAAGCCCTTGATATCGAACTCCAATACCCAATCTTGCTGCCAGCATCGCTGCCTTGTTACTCTGATGGCATCAATTGCCGATTTATTCGGTCGGTAGCCATAAGAATCCGGCAGAAAATGAGGCTCAACAAGCGGTTCGAAATGAAGCCTGACCACCATTTGCGCCACGCGATCCGCAACCGTGGGAATACCCAGCAGACGTTCACCTCCCGACTTCTTGGGAATAGCGACACCTTTCACCGGGGGTGGATAATAACTGCCCGATGATAAGCGGTTCCAGAGTTTGTACAGATTATCTTTCAGATTGGATTCAAAATCCGCGATGGTTTGACCATCCACGCCTGCCGCACCTTGATTGGTTTTAACCAATAACCAGGCACGATACACATCCCTTTTCTCAATGACAAACGGTTTTGCCTTAACCTCCGTATCTCCTCCTGCCTGACAGTTGGATACCGGGTAAGGCTGCCTGACGTGACCCCTTCGCTCCACATTCATTACAAATATTTCCTCACTACTACGAGTCACTCCGCCCCCGTATCACCCATCGGTACTCTCATACTTGTCAATTTAGTGACTTGCATTTCTCCCTTGACATCGTGATGACGGGTTCCCGCAGTTCCCAGAAAGAGCCCGATACAAAGTCACGCCCACTCTACGCCGGACACCACCTGCGCAGCATTCGGAATTCACTCACAGATTTATCCCGGAAGATAGAAACGCCCCCGGTTTTGATGTCAAATCTCTTCTTTACGACGCGTCCACATGGGTTCGGTTTTACTCGTCTCTTTGTACCCTACCTGCCGAACTATTGTTCGCGCTTTGACCTCAACGCTCACGACCACCGCTCTTTACGGCAGCCGCTTGAGGGGGTTTGAAGCCGGCTTCCGACAGCGGACTTCGGTGGGCCTGCCACCATCTCCTCCTGAGCTTATGCTACATACTGGCTGCGTTCCCTATGCTGCCAGTTTGTATGCCTGCGGCACACTTTCAATGATAAAGCGCCTTGATAACATTATCTTATCCCATTCAGCTTGCATGTGAGCTTTCATATTTCGGCGCTTTTGGGTGATGAAAGTGATCCCCGTTTTAGCTAAATCGTCAGCCAGTTCCTGGCTGAGATAACCTTTATCACCATAAAGAGAACCCGTTAATTCTTTTGTTAATTCACGAACAGG
>NZ_JAQRFI010000067.1 GCF_028598805.1 Xenorhabdus yunnanensis
CACTCAGACGCGCATTCCCACGGCGGACCGCCGCCGGCCATTGCCACTGTCCTTTGCCCAACAGCGTTTGTGGTTCCTCGGTCAGCTCGATCCGGCCGCCAGTCAGGCCTACCATCTCCCTGCGGCATTACGCCTTACCGGCGCGCTCGATCATCATGCCTTGACGGTTGCGCTTAACCGTCTGGTGGCTCGCCATGAAAGCCTGCGTACGCGTTTTGTCTCGATTGAAGGGCAATCAATTGAAGGACAGCCCTGCCAGCATATTGACCCTGCTGATATCGGTTTTGCCCTGTCCTGCCACGATCTGCGTCAGCTCGATCCGGCCCTGCATTCTGACCGCATTACAGAGCTTGCCAGCCTTGAGGCTCAAACCCCCTTTGATTTTGCTCAGGGCCCGCTGATTCGCGGTCAACTACTGCAACTGGCGGACAAAGAGCATGTATTATTGCTCACCCTGCATCACATTATCACTGACGGCTGGTCTATTGGTGTGCTGGTACGAGAGCTGGGAATCCTCTACCGCGCAGCCCTTGATGGACATGATGCTCCTTTGCCATCGCTGCCCATCCAGTATGCGGATTATGCTGTCTGGCAACATGAACAGTTAAAAGAAACAACCCTCGCTGCACAGCGTGATTTCTGGTGTACCCAGCTCGAAAATACTCCGGCCTTACTGACACTTCCCACCGATCGGCCTCGTCCAACGATGCAGACTTATGTCGGCGACCAAATCTCTTTTCACCTCAATGCGGCGTTATTGGCATCACTTAAGGCGCTGGGACAACGCCATAGCAGTACCCTATTTATGACTGTGTTGAGCGCATGGAGTATCGTACTCAGCCGGCTCAGTGGTCAGGATGATATTGTCATCGGTACACCGGTCGCCAACCGCCCGAATCGTGAACTTGAAGGGCTGATTGGTTTCTTTGTCAATACGCTGGCCTTGCGCGTCAGATTCAATAATGACCTGAGTGTGGCAGATCTGCTTGCACAGATTCGGGAACGGGCGCTAGCCGCTTATGCGCATCAGGATCTGCCCTTCGAGCAGGTGGTGGAAGCACTACAACCTGAACGCAACTTAAGCTACAGCCCAATCTTCCAAGTGATGCTGGCCTTAAATAATACGCCGGCTCAGGAACTGGTCTTACCTGATCTACAGTTCACGCCATTTGAACAGGCGTATCACAGCACTCATTTTGATTTAACGTTATCACTGATCGAAACTGATGATGGTTTGCTTGGTGCTTTGTCCTATGCCGCTGATCTGTTCGATGCCACAACCGTTGCACGCATGGTCAGCTATTTAACCAACATACTGACATCGATGGCTGCTGATGAGACACAACTGATTGCCACTCTGCCAATGCTGCCGGAAGCAGAAAATCAACAATTACTGATAGATTTCAACGCCACACAGGCAGACTATCCGCAAGATGCCCTGATCCACCAGCTTTTTGAAGCTCAGGCGGCACGCCGTCCTGATGCTACTGCCTTGATATTTGAAGAGCAAAAAATCAGTTATGCTGAATTGAATCGCCGCGCCAATCGGCTGGCTCATCACCTGATTGCGCTGGGAGTACGTCCGGATGATCGGGTAGCAATTTGTGCTGAGCGCAGTCTGGGGATGATTGTAGGATTGCTCGGTATCCTTAAGGCTGGCGGGGCTTATGTGCCGCTCGATCCCGACTATCCCACTGAACGGCTGGTACATATGCTGGAAGATGCAGAGCCTGTGGCCTTGCTGACCCAGATAACCCCATTCGACAGGCTGCAAGGCATCGTGCCTGCATCTGTGCCTACAATAATTCTTGATGAAATAGCTCTTGATGAAACCCCTCCGGAGACAGAACCGATTCACAATCCAGAGATTCACAATCCAGATGCACAAACGCTGGGGCTGACAGCTCGTCATCTGGCTTATGTGATCTACACTTCCGGCTCAACGGGACAGCCTAAAGGCGTGATGGTCGAGCACCGCAGTGTTAACCGACTGGTGATCAATAGTGGTTATGCCGATATCGGGGAGAATGATTGCGTTGCCCATTGTGCCAATATGGCTTTTGACGCCTCGACATGGGAAATCTGGTCTGCCCTGTTAAACGGTGGTCGTCTGCACATAGTTTCCCAATCGACATTACTCGATCCGGTACGTTTCCGCGATTCACTGATTCGGGAGCATGTCACCGTCCTCTGGTTAACGGCTGGCTTGTTCAACGAATATCTGGATACGCTCCAGCCCCTGTTTGGACAATTGCGCTACCTGCTTATCGGCGGCGATGTTCTCGATCCGCGAAAAATCCAACGCGTACAATTGGCGGAATCGCAACCCGCCCATCTGATTAACGGCTATGGTCCAACGGAAACCACAACGTTTGCCGCCACTTATGTGATTGCATCCCCCGTAGATGCGGCCCGTTCCATTCCTATCGGCCGCCCGATTGCCAATACCCGGATTTATATTCTCGATCTGCATGGTCAGCCCATTCCCCTCGGTGTTGCCGGTGAAATTTATATCGCCGGTGCCGGTGTAGCCCGTGGTTACCTGAATCGCCCTGAACTCACCGCTGAGCGCTTCCTGATTGATCCGTTTTCTTCAGAACCCAATGCCCGCATGTACAAAACCGGCGATCTGGGTCGTTGGCTGCCGGACGGCAATATCGAATACCTCGGCCGCAATGATTTTCAGGTCAAACTGCGGGGCTTTCGCATCGAACTCGGCGAAATCGAGGCTAAATTGAAGCAATGCCACGGCGTACGTGACGCCATTGTTCTTATGCGCGAAGACCGTTCTTATGACAATCCTAATTACAATTCCGATGAGAATAAGGGAAACCAGAAACGTTTGGTCGCCTATCTGCGCTTTCAAACTGGCGTTAAGTTAGTACCTGCCGAACTACGTCAGCAGCTCGCTCAGCATCTTGCCGATTATATGTTGCCCAGTGCCTTTGTCACTTTGGAGACTTTCCCGCTGACTCCCAATGGCAAACTCGACCGTCAGGCGTTGCCCGTTCCCGATCCATCCGCTTTCGTGGTACGTGGCTATGAATCCCCTGCCGGCAAAACAGAAACCGCGCTGGCGCAAATCTGGCAAAACTTACTGGGACTGGAGCAAATTGGTCGCCATGACCACTTTTTTGAACTTGGCGGTCACTCGCTGCTCGCTGTACAGTTGTTGAATCAAATGCGTAAACAAGATATGGAGGTTACATTGACTACTTTATTTTCTCATCCCACATTGAGGGATCTTGCTTTAGCCGTTGGTGAGTACGTTGACCACACAGCATCTCCGTTTGATTCAAACCCAGTACCGCTAAGCCCAGCAGGTTCTTTGCCACCTTTGTTCTTGGTACACGAAACTTCCGGCGACCCACTCGTTTATTCTTCACTGGCTGCCTTACTACCGCCGGAACTTCCCGTCTATGCGTTGCAAGCCCTTGGCATCCACACACTTGAGCTTCCTCCTGTGTCGATTGAGGAACTTGCAGCCAGTCATGTTCAGGCGATTCGCCGCGTCCAGCCACATGGGCCTTATCGTCTGGCGGGATGGTCGATTGGTGGTTTAATTGCTTATGAAATGGCCCAACAATTAAACAGTGACGGTGAGACGATAGAATTTCTCGGTATGATCGATTCCTATAATCACTCCAATAAAGATCATAATGCGCCAGCAACGGCTACCGACCAATCTGTGAATAAAGATGCAAGACGAATTGAAGTAATTATTGATTTACTGCGCACTCAAAAGAGTATTGACGATGAACATGCTTTGGGAGAGCTTCACAACCTAGGTCGTTTGGAACTAGGTAGTTTGGAGCAGGTTCTTGATCACTGCATTGAACATCAATGGTTATCAACAGGTATCACACGCGAGGATATTCTCCTCCGTTTCTACACCGCTGAGATGACGACACAGCTTGGTCAGGAGTATATCGCGCAAAAATCATCTTTACCTATCCACCTTTATACTGCGGATGAGTTAATCAACGAAGATGTTTGGCGCGGTTGGCACGGCATAGTTGGTCACAATTCGGTACTCCATCCGATTGGTGGGACGCATTTATCCATTATGCATCCTCCTTTGCTAAACCAAATAGTGGATTCAATCACCGAAAATTTACGGGTAGTTCCGTCTTTCGACCCATGCGTTATCATTCAACAGGGTTCTCGATCAGTATCGCCGTTATTTTGTATGCCGGGTGCGGGTGCCAGCCCGTCTAGTTTGCTCGAATTGGCTTTATCGTTCCCACAGCAACTCCCGGTATACGCTTTGCAGGCGCGTGGATTCACTATCGAACATAACGTTCCTTACACCAGCGTCGAAGGGGCAGCTCGTGCCTACATCCAGAATATCCGACAAATCCAACCTCATGGCCCTTATCACCTATTAGGCCACTCTTTTGGTGGTTGGATTGCTTTTGAGATGGCTTTGCAATTACAAGCTGAAGGGGAACGTGTATCTGATCTCATCCTTATTGATACCGATGAGCCTAATCAGCAAGATAGTCCCCTCAAATCAGTCAACCGTATTGAGGCGCTCATGGAGTTGATTGATATCTATAATATGATATTAGATCAACCTCTTCCGCTCTCCAGACAAGATTTTGACGGACTGGCACCGGATGAACAAATTCAGCTTCTGCACAATGCCTTGGTAAAAGTCGGTCTTTTCCCCGCGAAAACGCCCATATCATTACTGCAAGGGGTTATCCGCGTTATGCAGGCTAATCTGAATACTGGCTATATACCTCGTACCAGTTATGAGGGACTTGTTCATCTGATCAACGCAGAAAAAGGCGATTTGGATGAAAGGAAAACCCGCGAAACCCAGTGGAGCCTTCACACCACTGAACTAAACACGACGCTTGTGCCCGGCAACCATATGACCATGCTATCCATGCCACAAGTTGAGCAATGGCTTTCTGGTTTATGGCAGAAATTGGATTACATGAATAACCCCAATTCCGCATTCTTGTTTAGGCAGGGAAAACCTCATGGATTCGTGCGATAGGCTGAATAAATAATCACTCATAGTAATACAGAAAGTAATACAGATAGTAATACAGATAGTAATGTAGCCCTTATCACCGCCCTGCCACGGGGCGGTTAAAACTTGAGAAAATATGATCGATATTATTAGTGACTCTAAAGAGGCAAACTATGCTGCATTTTCTTGACAGTCTGGATGAGCAAGAATGGCAAACGCTGCTCGACCAGTTTATTCCTCGTGTCGGTGAGGAAGAACTGCTCGAACTGAAAACGGATATCGCAGGTGACCCTGTCACTTATTGCCTCCGCAAGTTAAACAAACCAATGCGCGAATTGACAGAGCTTGAAAGTAAGTTCTCTTCAGTGATTATCCCGGATTCTCCGGTTGATACCGGGACATATGCCCAATATTTGAGCCAAGATATCCTCAATCACGTTGTACCCGTATCATCACCAACTTTTGTTGGTCACATGACATCAGCCCTCCCCAAACATTTACCTGAACTCGGCAAAATATTGACAGCACTGAACCAAAACTTGGTCAAACTGGAAACATCGCATATTTTGACTGCGCTGGAACGCCAAGTGCTGGGTATGATGCATAAATTGGTATACAACCGCGACGAATCTTTCTATAAGCAGTGGCTTCACAACGGCGAGCACGCTCTGGCGACCTTCTGTTCTGGTGGGACTCTGGCTAATCTGACTGCGATGTGGGCATGTCGAAACCAGCTCATGCCAGCCGATGGCAATTTTGCTGGTCTTGCACGCGAGGGGCTAGCCAGAGGACTGCTGCATTATGGCTATAGTGGTTTAGCAATTCTGGTATCGGAACTGGGGCACTATTCGTTGAAAAAAACCGTGGATGTGCTCGGTTTGGGACAAGATGCGCTGATAAAAGTTGATACTGACAGAGATGGGCGGATCTGCATTGATGACCTGCGCACTCAATTGCAGAAACTGCGTCAATGTAATATCAAACCCATGGCTATTATCGGAATAGCAGGTTCCACAGAAACCGGCTCTATCGATCCACTGAACATTCTGGCGGATATCGCTGAGCGGGAACAGTGTCATTTTCATGTGGATGCCGCTTGGGGAGGCGCAAGCCTACTGTCAGAGCGTTATCGACATTTATTCGCGGGTATCGAACGTGCTGATACCGTGACGATCGATGCCCATAAGCAAATGTATGTGCCAATGGGATCAGGCATGGTGTTGTTCCGGCAGCCTACCCTTACCAACGCTATTGCCCAGCATGCGAATTACATTGTGCGCAAGGGGTCTAAGGATCTGGGACGCCATACTCTGGAAGGTTCACGCAGTGCGATGTCGCTTATGTTACACAGTAACTTCCATCTGCTTGGCCGACAGGGATTGGCATGCTTGATAGATGCAAGCATCGAAAAAGCACGACAATTTGCAGATCTCATCCGCCAGCAAGAGGATTTCGAGTTAATCAGTGAACCACAGCTTTGTCTGTTAACTTATCGATATGTGCCACCCACGGTATTACAGGTACTGCGCGAAGGCACGGCCCCTGTGAAACAGCAGTTGCATGAATCGCTTAATGCACTTAACCAGAGTATCCAGACTATGCAGTGGTCTGCGGGGAAATTTTTTGTTTCGCGTACCTGTATCAAACCCGTGCAATGGGATCGACAGCCGACAACGGTTTTACGTGTCGTGCTGGCAAATCCACTGACAACGTTGGAAATACTTGAAAACATGCTTGAAGAGCAGCGTCAGCTGGCACGACAAAGCCCATTCTGGCAGGATTTAGTCAGTTAATTGTATGAATTGATATCTGAGTGTGAAAAAACTCGATCCTATTTTTGTAATTTGGTTAAGAGGGGAACACAGTGCCTGAAGCATGTTAAGTTCCCTTCTTATAGAGGTCTTGTGGAAGAACTGACAAGTAAGTTCTTTCATTATAGAACTCCTTAATTGATTTTCGTGATAGATTCTTTGTCTCTAACTATTTTCATGAAGAAAAACACCATTACGCCGGAAAAAATTAATGCTTCTGTAATGGTGCTTGAAACTTCTAATTTTTCCGAAAAAAAAATAGAAAAGAGCCAAACAAAAGTAAAGTAGATGAGGAAATACAAAATAAATGCAATTACCTTCTTCATGACATGCCCTCCATGTTCAAAATAACGTTATAAAGTCATAATCTCGTAATTACGAAGTTCAATTGTACAAAAATCGTGCTTAACATTACCTAAACGGGAATAAAAATGTAACCTTACAAGTTCTTCGCTGCTTCTGATAACAGATTTTGCATTAATCATTTCATATCAACAAAATAACTTTCAAAGTTTAACTTGCACAAGATTTTCTGGATAATTTTTGAAGTAACATCAGATTTGAACTAACATCAGGCCATTATAAAATCAATAAAAGCTATCTAAATATTTTTTCTGTTTAATGAGTATTTAGTAAAGTCGTTATATAACCACCTTAGGTAAATAATATAATAAAACAATATAATAATAGTGATTGATTTTATGTAAGGGAAATATCAATATCTTTCCTGAACAGCAGAAGACAGATATTGAATGACGTTAAAAATAAACTTGATGATATAAAGAAAAGACGATTACCAATTTAGCAGAAGGCAGATTGTGTGATGACTATAATGAAAAGATAACTCTTTCTCAATGAGGTATAATATGTTGTTTCGGCAAGAAGCAATTGATAATAAAAAAATTAAATGGAGTGGAAAAGCAATTTTACTTCCGGGAATACCAGTTTGGTTAGTAATCGGAGGCGGAGTTTTTTTTCTGGTTACTTGTTTGACATTTGTTATTTTTGGTTCTTATACCCGCCGCATAAATGTCAGTGGTGAAATTACTACTTATCCGAGAGTGGGCAATATTAGTTCCCCTGTACAGGGATTTATAGTAAAGAAATTTGTGACAGAAGGGAAAACGGTCAAAAAAGGCGATCCTATTTATCTGATTGATGTAAGTAGAACAACCCAACATGGGGTTGTTAGCGATAATCAACGAAAAAACATTGAAGAACAAATAGAAAACATCAATCTTATTATATCTCGCATTAAAGATAATAAAAAGTCTACATTAGATTCCTTAGAAAATCAGAAAGAGCAATATACAAAATTTTTTAATCAATCTTCTAATATTATTAAAAAAGAAACAGAAGGCGTTAAAGCTATCAAAAAAAACATGGAAGATTATAAAAAATATCAAAAAAGAGGCCTGATAAACAAAGATCAAATGATGAATCAGGTTAATTTATATCACCAAAGGCAAAGTAATTTATTAGGATTAACTCATCAAAATGATCAAAATTCATTACAAATAATTAATCTTAAAAGCCAGATACAAACACAGTCAACGGAATTTGATAACCGAATTAATCAAATGGAACTAAAACGATATGAGTTACAAAAAGAATTAACAAACATTGATGTGGGAGATTCAATTATTATCCGATCATCATCGAACGGTAAGATAAATTCCCTCAGTGTCACAGAAGGACAAATGGTGAATATTGGTGATAGTTTAGCGCAAGTTATTCCTGAGATTATCAAAAACTACTATCTTGTCATATGGGTACCTAACGATGCTGTATCATATATAAAAAAGGGTGATAAGGTTAATATTAGATATGAAGCCTTCCCTGCCGAGAAATTCGGTCAATTTTCAGGTGTGATTGACGTTATTTCAAAAGCCCCGGCATCACCTAAGGAAATGCAAACTTATCAAGGCTCACCTATAAATATGCGAGCAAATAATACTACTTATTACAAAATAATCATTAAGCCTGAAAAACAGCATGTAAAGTATAATGGTCATTTTTTAAATCTGGAAAACGGAATGAAAGCTCAATCTACTCTTTTTCTGGAAAATAGAAAAATTTATCAGTGGATGCTTTCACCATTTTACGACATGAAACATAGTGCTATGGGGCCGAGTAATGATTAACTCCACATTTAATAACATCATTAAAAAATTGGATATTGGCTTAATGAAACGAGTCTCAATGATCCATCAGACGGAATCATCAGAATGTGGATTAGCTTGTTTAGCGATGATATGTGGATACTATGGGAAAAATATCGATCTAATTTCACTTAGGAAGAAGTTTAACATTTCGGCTCGGGGAACCACTTTGTCAGAAATTAAAGATATTGCTGACCAATTAGGTATGACAACCCGAGCGTTATCATTGGATCTTGAAGAGATAAGTGCTCTAAAGACGCCTTGCATTCTTCACTGGGATTTTAATCACTTTGTGGTATTGATTAGTGCGCGCAAAAATCGAGGTGTTATCCATGATCCAGCCCGGGGACGTCGGGTGGTTGAGCTGGCCGAAATTTCCCGACATTTTACCGGAGTAGCTATGGAAGTCTGGCCGAGTAGCGAGTTTAAGGCCGAGACAATTCAAAACCGAGTGAAATTGAGGACGCTTATTCGCAGTATACAAGGCATAAAAAGTGCTTTGATAAAAATTTTTTGTTTATCTATCGTCATTGAATCTATCAATTTGATAATGCCAGTGGGAACACAGCTAGTTATGGATCATGCTATTCCTTCGGGTGATCGTGGATTACTGACGCTTATCTGTACTGGATTGATATTCTTTATTCTGCTGAATACTGCTGTGAGCATGATACGTGCCTGGTCATCTTTGATAATGGAAACGTTAATAGACGTTCAGTGGAAAGCAGGATTGTTTGCGCACCTTTTACACCTTCCCTTAGCTTATTTCGAGCGAAGAAAACTGGGTGATATTCAATCTCGCTTTAATTCACTTGATACACTGCGTACCACGTTTTCGACCAGTGTAGTCGGTGCGATCATGGACGGTATTATGGTTATAGGTGTGCTAATCATGATGATCTTGTATGGTGGCTACCTAACCTGGGTTGTTCTGGCCTTTACTGTGTTCTATGTGCTAATCAGGCTTTTGACTTATAACTACTACCGTCAGTCATCAGAAGAAATGCTAATTAGGGGAGCACGCGCCAGTTCATATTTTATGGAAACGTTGTACGGAATCTCAACGGTTAAAATGCAGGGGATGATGGAACTACGGAGTACCCACTGGCTTAATCTTGTTATTGATAAAATCAATACAGGTATCAAAGTCACGAGAATGGATCTGTTTTTTAGTGGTGCAAATACGTTTATTATGGCTTGTGATCAGATAGCTATTTTATGGTTGGGTATCATGCTGGTTATTGATAATCAGATGACCATAGGGATGTTTGTGGCATTTGGGGTATTCCGGGGATTATTTTCCAATCGTGTAACATCTCTGACAAACTTTTTACTCCAGCTACGAATAATGAGTTTACACAATGAACGCATTTCAGATATAGCATTGAACGAAGTGGAAAAAACAAAACAAGTGATACCATACATTCCAAAAATGACTCCTGCTTCACTTGAAACTCAGGACTTAGTTTATCGTTACGATAATCAATCATTGCCAATTTTCAGCAATCTGAACATCTGTATTAAACCAGGCGAAAGTATAGCGATAACAGGACCTTCCGGGGCAGGAAAAACCACGTTATTGAAAGTATTATGTGGGCTATTTGAACCTGAATCAGGGAAAGTTATTATTGATAATATGGATATACGACAGTTGGGAATAAATAATTATCGCAAGATGGTTGCCTGTGTGATGCAAGAGGACAAGTTATTTTCTGGTTCGATAAGAGAAAATATATGTTGTTTTTCTGAAAGTAGTGATGAAACGTGGATGATTGAATGCGCTAAAATAAGCTTTATTCATGAAGATATTATGAATATGCCAATGGGATATGAAACACTTATCGGTGAATTAGGAGAAGGTCTTTCTGGAGGACAAAAGCAAAGGATTTTTATTGCCCGGGCACTTTACCGCAAGCCACGTATTCTTTTTATGGATGAAGCAACAAGTCATCTTGATGTGAATAGTGAAGAACATATAAATCATGCAATAAAACAGCTAAATATCACAAAGGTTATTATAGCTCACAGAGAATCAACGATAAAATCGGCAGATAGAGTTATAAAAATGACTGATTATTTATAATGAAATAAATGTTTATATTCTAAGGAGGTATTTTTTCATAAAGAATAAAAAATCAGTTGGTTTAATGAATATTAAACACTTATTTATTACCATATTGATTTTTTTATTCATTCTTAAAAATAACAAGATCGATAATAGCACGATTGATGTTACATCAGTAATGTTTATATTTTGGGAATGAATTAGATTGTAGTTGTTTTATTTAAATACTTAACTGAAGGAAAATATTATGAAAGAAATTGATAATGGTTTATTGAATCATGTTTCAGGTGGTTCTATAGTTTCCGATATAGCTTCTGAAGTTCTACACATTAGTGAGAATGTTATTCATGAGGTCGTATCAGATTTTCAATCAGGTAAGAGCACTGGAGAAATTATAAAAAATTCTATCGTCAATGTACTGGAAAAAGGGCTAGAAGCAGGAGCCAATTGTCTTTATGGACGATTTTTTAAACCCTCTTCTAACTAAGTAGATATATACCCAATGGATTTCAAGATGCATCGTGGCGGCAAGGGAGCGAATCCCCGGGAGCATAGATAACTATGTGACCGGGGTGAGTGAACGCAGCCAACAAAGAGGCAACTTGAAAGACGAAGGGTATAAATGTAATTCATTATATAGTACTTGCAAAGTGCCGGTTTTTTTACCCGGCACTTTGTTTTAACCAAATGCCCTTAACTCGACGAGCGAGTGCCTCAAACCAAAATCTCCAACACGATTTCAATCATACCCAGTTTTCCTACAGATTTTTCGATAATATTATTAAACAGACAATTGTGATGAACCTATCATCAAATACATCTGTAATTCTCCCTTTTTTAAATAACACTCAGGTTATTTATGTCATTCGTTTTTTTATCAAAAATTACATTCAAAATAAAATTTAATAATTTTTAGTTTGAAGAAGAAAATTTTTTTCAATACCATACGCTTACCTTAAATGACGATGCAGACAAACATAACTTTAAATCAATTCTGTTAAGGGAATGTTTGTTTACAGTGTATTAAAATACAACCTGTTTTTTAAATTGTATCGCAATGGTAAATGTTAAACAAACATTATCAATAAATCTGCAATTTTAAAAAAAAAGATAAGTATAGGGGGAATTCCATAAGTAATTCCCAAGACAGTTTGTAAAGTAAGTGTGAGGTTTTATTCATGAAAAAAGTACTTTTAATATTGCTCGCTTTCCTTGCTGTGATATATAGCGTAGGGAGTTATGCAGGCCTGAGGGGTTGCGAAAAACGCCATTACGTCACCTGTTTTAGGACGCTTGATGATGCAGCGAGAACTGCGTTGAAAATATATAATAAACAGTCCATTAACAGAAATAAAGAATATGGTGGGATTATATTTAGGGATAAAAATGGCAGGTATGGATATATTCGTGCTTACGTAGGTAACAACAGAAAACAACAGAAAAGCACCATCACTAAAGCGATCTTTAAAGAAACTGCCAAAAAATGCCAAAATAGTCGGTCAATATCACACTCACGGGGATTATTCTGATCAAAAATTTCATAGAGTGAATAAAGCAAGAGATTATTGGCGTAGTGATAAATTTTCTGGTCAAGATCAAAAGATTCATATAGACAATTATCAACACATTCCAGAATATAAGAGCAGCTATCTTGGCACACCAAGTGGAGTTTTTTATGTGATGCACCGAGGCAGTGTTAGAATTCATACATTTCACTGAGGAGAATGAAAAATGTGTTATACCGAAACTGACTTCCAGATTTTTCTCAGCATAAAAAAAGATGTTGCAGCTCTTTTGTTAAAAGCGATAGAGAAAGCAGCTCAGAATGGTTTCGATATCACCGATTGTCATATTGATGTCCATTTTACAAATGATCCAATCACTCATTGGAGCAATGGGAAAGCTGGAGGGCTTGAGTTTTCTCGAATCAGTTGATATCACAGTGAATTTATTAAATTTTTTGTTTGTATATTTTCGTGCATTTCAGATTGTTTTAGGCTATTTTTAGATTATTGG
>NZ_JAQRFI010000068.1 GCF_028598805.1 Xenorhabdus yunnanensis
ATCGCCCTCGTAAAACACGAGATTACAAAACACCGAATGAGTTATTTAAAGGAGTACCCACTCATTTACTTCGTTCATTACGGTGTTGCGCTTAATATGTGAATCCAAGCTTGCTTTTTATTTTCCCGACGTTCTGTGGCAGCAATACGGCGACGCACAGTGCGGTTTACATAAACTTTATCAATAAATGTCCACCACAATCACGCTGGTTAGTTAAATCAGAGGGAAGTGTGTCACCTTTAATGGAATTACAACGTTGCATAATGGCAATATGATCATTTTTGGAACGGGATAGACTTCTTTTAGCCATTTTATTTATCCTCCTGCTCACGTGTATTAAGACGAGACTCTATATACTCATTAACTTCACTTGCTGCCCATCCGACACGCCTTAACCCCAATTTCACAGATTTGGGAAACTCAGGGGTTCTTTTTAAAAACTCATGAAAGCTACTATCAGATTTATAGTGCAGCGCCGCTTTAACTTCTTTTTTAGTCAGCATCAATTCACTAATGCTCATTGCATATTCTCCTGCATTAAACAGTCATAAACGGATATAAACGCAAGCAACATAGCCACTAACGAAATAACAAATAAGTCCTTTACATGTGCAGGCTGTAATACTGAAATACACTCTGCATGCGCAGGCTGTAATACCAAAACACAGAGAGCCAATATGTAATTTTCCACATACTGGCCTTTATTCCGTGGAGGGGTTATTTGTATTCCATTTTAATTTATGGTTTCTTTTCCCGTTCGCGTTTATAACCGTTATTACCCAGTTATCGTCCCCTACTTATCTTGTACGCCCATCTTTTCAAGCCCATCAGCCCACAGTAAGCTCAAGATTGTTTGACTCTTGTCCGTTGTCTGGTTCGCAACCAGATAAGCAAGAAAATCACTGTCTACAGGGTCGCAGGGCACCGGGATATGACCTAGCTGTATCAAATTTGCCGAACGTACTGTTTTACCGCCATCGTCGGAGGTATACATTATGGGGTTCTGGTCAATTATCAGGTGCACCAACATGCACCAGCGATGAGGCGCTGGCGTTTCATGCGTTTTATATTCATCGGCGAAAGGCTCGCGCAGATGATAACGACAATCAGGGTTTTTAACGAACCATGCAAAATCTGATCTTGCCGTTGGGGACATATGCGCAGCCTTGACTTCCATTGAATCGGAAAAGTCTTTTAACTGTTTACGCGGCATAACTCCTCCTTTTAGTGCTATTCTGCTGAGTCTTACAATCGTTAACTGGTTCAGCTACAAAGCTGGTGGATTTAGCGTGTTCAGCTATTGAGATGCTCATCAGTGCAAAACCTCCGGCTTATTGAAAGCCATCTGAGGTATACCCTCTTCGATAAAGCTACGGTGCAGTTCGAACAGCACTTCTCGACCAAAATCCGACAGTGACAGCCCTTGACCAAGGGAACCCGTCAGCATTTGCTGGTAGAAAATACTGGCGTTTTTTATTCCCTGTTCGTGGCCGAATCGCTCAATCAGCGCACCTTCAACGTTATTCGCCAGCGCGGAACGCTCACTTGATAGGAAAAGCGGTAAAACAATAGGGGAACTTTCCAGCGAGAAGATCGGCTTACCGTGATGCTTTTTCCTTTGCTCTGTGACCCATACATGCGCCACCATCCAACGGAAGAAACGAATGTCATCAATAGGTTCCCCAGCGGGAAGAGTTTTCAGCCACGCCATCAGTAGCTGGAAAGCTAAGACCCCCTGCTCGTCCCAGTCACCTCTATTCGCTCGGTCTAAAATTGTGGTAACAGGCAGTGAAATAACGATCTCTTCTTTGCCGTTTTCTTGCTGGTGGTACAGAGTCACAATGCCATTCACTATGACAGAACGGTAATTACTCATTGCTCACCCCCATTAGTAGTACCGACATGCGTCTGTGCCAGTAGCTGGGTATAGGACAGTAAGTCCGCCACTAAAGCACTTGCCTCGGGATCTAAGCGCAGGAACTCCACGGATTTAAGAAATACCGCAATAGGCTCCATCAGGTCGGCAGGATGGGCATAGATATTTGCTAATGAACGATCAGACATGGCGCACCTCCTGAACAGGCAAGCGACCAGCGAAGAACAGGACGAAATCACGGGAAAGTACAGAGCGAGCGCAATGCTCATCGGGTGCAATAGCTTCTATACGGCAAGGTGTGGCGGTTTCATCTGCACGTTTAACGCTCAGAAAGACGAATTTGAAATGAGTTGGAGTAGGGATAGTCGCCATAGTTGCGATCTCCGTGTGAACTTTTACGAAGTCACCACCGGAGGTTCCAATCTCTGAAAGGGTGGTGACGCTAACAGGGTTGGAACTACTGGCGTACACGGAAACCAGCCTACCTTTCGGTAGCCCTGCTAGCATCACCATAGAATACGTATAGGCGAATAACACCTTAAATGAAAGGTGCTGCGATGCTAGGACACAAAAAAAGACGCTTGGCGCGTCATGTGTCGCCGTGTAGTTCTTATTCAGGGTTCCAATCCTGACACCAGATTTTGCTGGTGCAGGGTCAATATAGCCAATGTTTGATAACAAAGTAAAGAGACAATGATCACTATTTCCGTGACAGCTCTCACTTATAGGTTCAAAAAATTCAATATTCATGCGTTCGCCTCCATGCGCTGAGCTAACCATTTCTGAGATAGACCCATTAGCTTGTTCTTACGGGCGAGGTAGTCCATACCTAGCTCAATCAGTGTTGTGTTGGTCTGCTCTAAATAAGAAAGGTGCTCAAGCTGTAACTCGCTCATGGCATCACGCGGATTGCCAATAACACCGTGTTGTTGCACCCATTGCTTAGCTGTCATCCCTGCCAGAACAATACGGCTCAGCATGTTTGATTCATTGGAGTAATGGCGTGGAAGTGTGGTTTTTCCCTGTTCCATACGCGCCAGTTCCAACGCTAAGCACATAGGCTTAAAGTAGTTCGCTACTTTTAAGCGTGATTTCAGTTCATTGCGTAGCTGTTGGGTAATGGTTGGTTCTACTTGATGTAATGCCTCCTCACACTTAATAAAATACTGGCGGATTAAACGTCCTTGCTCGGTACGCTCAACCATGCCAAGCTCTTTAGCCATGTTGAAAGTTATTAAATAGTCGTGCTTCATCTGCTGTCTAGATTTTGTGCTACTCAAATTTGAGTCACTCAAAGTTTCTGCAACTTGATAATCAATACCCTGGGTAAAGCCATATTCGTTTATGCGGCGCTTGATCCAGTCCGTCAGTCTGGTTTCTATACCAAGAGTTTCTGTAGTGCTTTCGCGCTGACACAGTTAATCCCCTGCCCGTTAATATTGCTTTGAATAACGGGCAATACTTCGGCAAATGTAGTGGCGGTAATATCGCCCATCTTGAATTTAGAGCGAGTTTGTCCGGTGGCACTTAAGCCACTTTTTAAATGTTCCATGTTTATTACTCCGTTATTCGGTAGGGTACAGCGGCAAAATTAATTCAGCTTGCGATGTTAGACATGCCCGTATATCCACCAGCAAAGGTAAGAGGGTGAATTGTCGGGCAGGGGATACCGCAAAGATATCATTACGATACAGCTTACCCATTGTTCGCCGCTCCTAAGCGCTCATCCAAGCGTGACGCAATAATGCGCTTGTTAATCCACGCATCGATTTCACTTTCGATAAATGCAGAAGCACGGGCGCCGGTCTTTATCTGCTTGGGGAATTTCCCTTCGGAAATGTACTTGTATACCGTAGACTTGCCTAAACCAGTACGGCGACAAACTTCGGGTAATCTGATAAGAGAGTGTTGCATAAATAATAGCCTTCCTCGATTGTTATTGATCGGTACGAGAGGAAGACTATTACTTTGTGTAGGTGAGGTGGCGGAGTTTTTAAAAACTCCTTATGTTCTTACTTCGGCTTTTTTGAGCCAAGCTATTAACGTTTTATCGTCAAGATCGGGGTCGATATCAATATTAGCTTTAAAGACTATTTTTTTCCGTAATGATGATATGCTTCCTTTAAAATCGTCATCATTACAGCCATGGGATCTTAGCAGGGAAACAATAAATTTGCTTTGCTTTGCAGTTCCTTTAATTCTTTTTGGTGCAGGTTTTTCAGTGGCGTTAACTAACTCACGATATAACAAATCATAAATCTTACGAACTTCTTCTCGGGGCAAACATAAATTGTAGGTACCCAAGGTTTCACAAGTCCGCTGCATGTGATATTGCCCCTGATCGCAATCTATGCAGTAATGGGGGATACCTTGCAGTATAAACGCCTCATCCTTGAGCAAGCTGTATATTTGCAGCTTGATTATATTTCAATGGGTTATATTGATTCCGTATCACATACGGAATTAAGTTAATTCAGTAAGTTACGGCTTGACATAGCTACAGTGGAGTTTACTATAGGGTTGCTAAATTCATCGTGTTACTTTCTGCATTAGAGTTAGGGGTTGCCAGAGCCTTTAATCCATTCCCAAAGATTGACGATTTAGAAGCCCCGTTGATTGCCACTGTCGGGGTTTCGCTTTTTATACCGCACCTAACCAAACTCGGCGTTTCACAGTATTTGAACTTTATCAATGGGTTGCATACCCTGCGAGCTAAACCCGAAAAAGGACTTCGTATTGCCCATAATACCTGAGATTTGACCCTGCGAGTTGGTGGAGCCGTTCGCGTTGGTTGTCTGGCAATGGAAGGGCTTTCGATCATTAAACTCTCAATGCTGAACTGGACAAATTCGCCCTGTTACCGTGGAAGCCATATATCAGGTCTATTTCTAAGGACTCATAGGATCTCAAGACAAACCCGAGAAAATAATCAGTCAGATACCGAGTGTATACTTAATGAGGCGACCCCCATGTTGATTTGAGTATCATCGAAGCCACCCCCGTCCACGATAATTTTCAGAGTAAAGCACACATCAATGCTGGAGCCCACCAATTATCTGATACGCACTTGCCTATACAAGCAAAATACTCTGCATCTGTTTGCTGAGGACTACAAATAAGAGCAGTTGCCTGAACAGGAACAAGTAGAAAATAAGACGCACATAACGCGCCAACCAGATATTTTTTCATCTTCTTCGCCCTCTGTTATTACTAATATTATTTTCCATAACAGTGACAAATTAACTCAACTTATTGATAAAATAATAAATTCATTTTTTACGCGATAGATACATAAACATTTATGCCTTTGTCAGTTAGAGAAAATAACCACAACAATAAATACTACCTAATAATAATCATTTCAATAATTATTATTATAATAAAAAGCAATAATGGAAGATTACTTATGAATTTTAAGATGCAACGCAGTCGCAATATATAGGTTTTTCACTATTGTGCGCTCAATGCTGAACTGTGCTTTTCTGCGTAGTTACCGTGAAAGCCATAGATTAGGTCAATTTCTAAAGGTTCGTCTAGAACCTCCAGACACCCAAGAATAAAACTTTCGGCCACCAGCATTCGCTTTCTAACCTCGCTCTCACTGAGCTTGAACTTGCGGCCAATTGCACGTTTGGATATGCCTTTAACGTAGTGGTCTTCAATAAAGTAACATTCCTGAGACATACCGACGTTACGCAGCTTGGCAACACAGCCATCAATGACCATGCCGTCCTCGTCACTGCACGATAACTTGTTGTTGCGGGTATAAGTCACCGCGTCTTTAAACCCGGCGGAAACTGACTTCCAGCCAATATTAACTCTACCTTGCACTACCCACCCGCCCCAATGCGATAGTATTTTTTGCATGTCTCTGTACATGGTTTTTTATCCGCCTCAAACGCACTAGTTAACAAGTACATAATATCATCGCTGGTGGATAAGGGGAAATGTGGCCAAGAGTAGATGGTCAAGATTTTAAAAGGCTTTTACTCCATTGGAGTAAAGGACAATTCATGATCCAAATTTGGATGATAATGATTTTCAAAGGCTTTTTTCAATTCTCGCGAATCGCGATAATTAATTCTTATCAAGAAGTTACCGGGGAGTTTCTCAGTCGTGCAGTGGACGGGCAAGATATAATGACGCAGATTTGCGTCATTAATATAATCAAAGGGTTAACTATCGTTACTCAGATTTGAGTTACTAATATAATCAAAAGGTTATCGGCTATTTTAGAACCAAGTGAAAGATATTCACTCGGTTTTTGTGCAGCAATGGTGATGGAAATTTCCATCATCAATAAAACCAATAACTTACTGATTTAGTTTAATTATACCGATTAGGTAGAATCAAAAGCCCCTTGCTTTTACCTGCCGGGATATCGGTAATTCCCCCGGCACAATGGGCTTATCTAGTTGATATTGTTCGTAAACCAGACTTGCTTTACGGTTAACCTATTGATTCTGCTAATGAAGCGGGTTTTGGATCATGGTCAAGATTTTGACCATCTCTGGTAGTTGATGCAACTGGGAATATTTTTCCAGTTCAGCTATGGGCTATATAACTCACTGATTAAACTTAATTCTAGCCAGACGCTAGAATCGAAAGCCCCTTAACGGGGCTGATTACAATTTCAACACCAACATTTAGCTTGTTGATACTTGACAATTGGTAATTGTGATATTCATACCATCTTCACCTTACTTAACTGCATAAGCAATTTGATTTGCTTTAGAAATCAAAGCATAAGCCCTTTTCTTGCTTAGTTTTTTATCAATGGGTATGTATGATGATAGGGTTGATGATGCTTTATGCAGTCGTAAAATCGGCATTTTAAGTGCCTCCGTTCGCTCACCGCTGGCGGTAAAAAGCTGCATTATTATCTCTTTTTTATTCTCATCTCCCGCAATAATCATTGCGGCCTTGCCTAACATTCCCATACCAAGAGCACGCTCATACTCTTGCTGTAGCGGGTATACATTACATACATATACTCCATTAATAACGTAGTAACGCATTTGGGAATCTACACCAACCCCATTATTTTTATCAGCAATAGCACCCATCGAGACAAGTAATAGAGCTATACACGCAATCCTCTTTAACATTCGTCACCTCACAGAATGGCTTTAAGATGAAACAAAGTATAACCTATGGGTCTTGCCTAGTTCTTCTCCCTTTGTTTCATTGCGGGAACCGTGATTTACAAAAAATAGTTCCCCATTGAACCCTAAATAGCTATGCTGTTCCGATATATCCCCGCCAAAAACTAAAGGGATACCCATTACTATTGGCTCACTGTTGGGATGCATAATGTCTAAAATCCATCGCGCGCAGTTGAGTCAATGTGCTTCTCAGAGATCACCACGCTAGGTACTATCATCTCAATTTGTCTCGTATTCTGAGAAAATAACGTCGATAAAATATCCATAATCAGCTCATCTTAGTTTGTAGACTGCGCACTAATATTGCGTTATTACGCTGCACTGCTTCACCAGTAAGCGCTGCCGCTTCATGAGGAGACTCTACTCCGCTCACATGGATCGTAAGGTGTTGCTCTATTGTGGGTTGATTGGGTTGGTTATTGGCTAATAACTCCAACCGTTTAGGCGTGTAACCCGTGTGACTCAGCATGTTAGTGATATTCGCTGTAGCGTTATCGAGCGTCTTAGGATCCATATGACCCAACATGTTGCCGATATTCGCCATCGCGTTACCAAGCATTCGGGGGTCGAAATTAAAACTGCTGTTTTTAGCCAGTGCTGTCCCGTTCATGTTTTTTCTGACTTTGGGAATATAGTTGCGTGTTTCAGCGGGCATTTTATCCATACCGATCTTCTGCACGTTCCCGATACCCCAGTTATACGAAGCAAGCGCCTTATCCAAGTCCCCGCTGTGCGTTTTCAGCAAACTACTCAGCATCTTGGCCGCCGCCTCTGCCGATTTATGAGGGTCGAAAACATCATTGCCCGTCAAACCATAACCTTTAGCGGTGGAGTCAATGAATTGGAACAGCCCCTTTGCGGTACCGTATTTCGTATTGGGGCCAATTGCTTTTGGATTTCCCGCTGATTCCGTCATAGCAACACCATGCAATAAACCCGAAGGTAAGTTATGGCGCTTTTCCAAGGCAGTGAAAGTATCAGACATCGAATTCAGCAACGCTTTCCCGCTTGTCTGGTTATTGTCTTTGGATGGTGCACCCCACAACCATTCAGGGAACAGGTACTTATTTACCTTATCGTTTGCCCAATTATATAACCCGAAACCAATACTGCTTTTCGTATTATCTAAAACAATGCCACCTGCTTGTTTAAGCGAGGAGAGCGCCCCACTAAAGTCACCGTCAATGACCTGTCTCATGGCATCAACCAGATAAGTCAAAAAGGTAATGCTGTTCTTAATCGACTTGATTAAACTGTCGAAGAAAGCCTGACCCGAGAACTGGCTAAAGTCTATGCCAATCAGCTTTCCAAACTCAGCGATTAGCGGGGACAGTGACTTCCACAGACCCGAAAACGACTTACCCAGTTCCTTAACTGACCCCCATAAACCCGAAAACGTCTCTTCTAGTTCACCCAATGCATTGAGCGCATAGTTAATCGCCGGCTCCCATTTGCTCCAATCAATCAGCGACTCACCACCTTCTTTCCATGTCTGGTAATCGTCATATAACAGAAACAGCGCTGCCGCCAGTGCCATGATGATTCCGATAGGAGAAGCGAGGAATCCGGCATTCAGCGCCCACCATGCGGCAAGCATGGCACTATACGTTTTAATCAGGTTCTTACAGCCTTCGTCTAATTTCTTCCACCAGCCGATCAGGTCTTGGATACCCTTAGCACCGCGATAGACCAATTGACCGAGCATTTCAGACATTGTGAGGATGGCTTTCACCACCGACATAATGACTTTTTCAATGGTTGGCCAGTGTTTGAGTATCAGGCTGGTGAGTTTCTCGATACTGGGCGTCAATGCTCGGGCAAGCTCACCGCCGATCTTGTCTTTAGCCGTCCCCATGACCGCTTTCAATTTATAGAACTCAGTCATGAAGGCATTGGCGTTTTTAGCGGCGGCGGTGGGGTTATAGCCCATGGTTTTCATCATCCGCTGATAATCAGAGGCATAACCGCCAATCCCCCGGCGCATCGCCATCAGGGTGTTTTCATCAATGCCGAGGATGCCAGCATACTGATTCGCCCTATACTGTGGCATGGCTGACAACCGTTCGCCGACCAACGCCACCAGCGAGGCGGTATCGTGCAGTTTGCCGTTAGTATCACGGGTCTGAATACCCATGTTACGCAGGAAGCCTTCGCCCCCTGGATTATTCCTTAAAAAACTGGCGAACCCTCCAGCGACGAATTTAACCCGTCTACACTACCGCCCGCCTGACTGACCGCATAGCCTAATGATTTAATCTGCTCGGCTGTACCGCCTATAGGTTGTGCCTGCCAGTACAATTTATCAAGCCCACTGGCAACCTGAGCCGTAAAGCCCACAACGGCAAGCGCAGCGCCTTCCACGGTGGCACCTAATTTAAGAACATTGCCAGTGACGCCTGCCACTATCGTACTAAATTTCTTCTCACCCGCGCCGTCTACCTCAAAACCCAGTGAGATTAGAAAGTCGCGGATAGTCTCTGCATTATTGCTCATCACGCCGCCTTATTACGTATGAGGGTACAAAGGAATGCTAATTTTTTAGCTGAGGTATAATCAGATATAAGCCAGTTTCTGTAGATAAAATATACCAGATTACCCCACTAAGAACACAAAATTCAGGGAAACGGGAGTTTTTCTGACACCTTTAATAGCAAGGCTTATCAGGTAAGCAAACACTAACAAGTCTATTTTTTAGCCGAAAGGTACAGAAAACTACAGTTTAAAAAATCATCAGTCAGAACGTAGTATTTCACCATCAAAGATAAGCTTGATAAACTAATCCCTTACCCTCCTATAAACTAAATAATATCGATTACAAACTATGCAAAACGGACTTGTTAAATTAGCGGCTGATACACGTTTCATATTAGAGAAAAATCGTAATAAGATATCAAATATGGAATTAGATTATTTTAGTGCTTTCCCTACCAATACTTGCCAACTCACTTCTGTACTCCTCGGCTTAACAGTGAAAAAGTTTTTCCCCAGTTCAAGTATCAATATTATATTAGGCAGTGATAAAAAAATAAGGAACATCATTATTGGCTAGAAATTGACAAAAAAGTCTATGACCTGACTGTAGACCAATTTATACCTTGGATGGATGAACAATATAATTGCCCTGATAAACCTATTTATGCTGAAAAGAAGCACCCTCTGGAAAAATACTTTTTCTACAAAAAACGTTTTTCTCCAATAGAAGCTTTCACAATCTGTTGTAGCGAGCATGTTAATGTTAAAAGTGCTATTAACGTATATGATTTTTTGATCGTAGAACTTAAAAAACTCGGATGGGATAAGCCAGGGAGCTGATACATAAGGCGGAATTCTGCCTTAACTCTCTGATTAAGTTTAATTGCTCCGTTTCGGAGGAATCAGCACATTACCCGTAGCTCAATATCGCGTTACGGTTAACCATTTGATTTTAATAATGATTAAAATGAGATCATCTCTGGGAGCAAAGTGCGCTGCCGAACGGTTCAATGAACTATGGGCTAGTAATAAAGCGAGCCGCCTCCATTCAAAATTTTTCACATAACACTACACCAAACTACAGATAAATATTAACAGCCCCTAAACTACATCAAACTACTGGACTCGAAAGTCAAGATGCCAAGCCCGGCGAAAAATCCATAATGGATGGAGTAGCCAGATAGAAAAGAGACGTACTTATAGGAATTTTTCACTCCCTGCCCTAAGTAGGAATTACTGCTTTGGCCTAAGCGGAGATACCCACTTAGCCCTACCGACAAATTTGGCGGCTGTTTGCCGCTGGTAAAAGACGTTGTGCATTTCCGAGGAGGGGGGTTATCGAAGCATCGGGACGCCTATATTAGGTGCTGTCCCACTTTTGTCCCTAGTTTTTACTGAGTACATAATTTTAAAATAAGTATAACTATATAATAAATATAATATATTTATATTATATAAATACATAAGGGACAGTGGGACACGTATAAATGCTATTTATAAAAACAAAAACATACACCTAATCCCCTCCTCGGTTAAAAAGCAATCGTAAATGTTTTTGGTAGTAGGTTTAGTAGTAAAAGACCAACAACCAAAACATAAATATCTTATTTATTATATAGTTAATAAACCAGATCAACTCCCGCCAGGAATCAGGACAACAACTTGAAAAACAGCCAGTTAGCAAAGTTGAGTAGTCACTGTCATGACAGTAAATGGACTTAAAAGTGCACGTAAAATGCACGTGAAGTAAAATTTAAGACACCTCAGATCTTCCCCTCCGAGGTGTTTTTGTTTATAACCAATATGTTTCTGTTTGTAAGAAAGTGTAACAAAAATACATGCCATTCTTGCCCGTTTTGGGTCTGATTTTTCCCTCAGTTCATCCTTCTTAAAATTTATATTGAAGAACGGTCATCATTATTTTATTCAAAAAATTCACTGCTAAAATGCCCCGCTGAACCAGTACATTTCTGTACATATAAACAGTATTTTAAAATATTCAAATTTTTTGATAATATTTGGCGATCAGATACACTTTTGCCAAAGAAGAGTCCAAGTGAGGATGAGAAGCCACTATCACTACAGACCAGAAATTCACCCCATAACATCTGAAGTACCTACACAAATAAAAGGTATTGCGGAAATCACAATACCCAAGATGGGATATCACACCTTGCGGCAACTATAGGGATTTCCGCAATGGTTGGGTAACTCATTGATTTGTCCGAGGTGGTCACTTTGACCAGATGTCAAATATGGCGTCTGGATGTTTATCAATGAGTTATCGTCAAAGTGGGAATTCCCACTTAGATGGGCTTTCAAATCCCAATTGGCGCGATCAGCCAAAAATTTGTCCGATTGGAACTGAGCCAAAGTGAGGACCTCGACTACAGGTTGGTATGTTAAACGTACAGGGCTGTTTTAACCTACCCACGAGGAGGAGTCTCTGAAATCGGAGCCTCCTTAAACTAAAGGAATCCCTATACAGGAATTAAAGGTGAGATTTCTCACCTTTGTATAGTTAATTTCAATTCCTTAAGAGACAAATGATCATATTTAAAGCTCGGCGCATTTCTACTGTGCAAAGACTATATTTATCTTATCGGGTACAGAAACGCCGACACTCCCTGTCTTTGTCATATGGCAATTATTCAGATCTGGACAATAATTAAGGCAATCCTCCATTGCACATTTTGCATATTTAATTAGATTGTTACAGGTGCTCGTAACTGCCGCATGCCAGTGATCTCCCCAGTAGAAAGTGACACTCAATTGCATTAAACAGGGTTCAGGGTCTGTGCTGGCGGGATTATATGTATGACTCACTGCCCAGATTATCTTTTTTTGTATCCAAAAGCATTTACCAAGACCAGAGTTAATGTCCTCAACGGTCATGTTATATTTATTGCTAACACTGAAATTTAATGGACCTGCGCTAGCCATACATGCGTCATTTATTTTGGATAAATGAGTGAGACCAGAATTGGAGTTAAGCTGATAAACCTCTCCAGACGGCCTTGCCGGATTTGAAAATGTTATATCATATTTCTGCCAGGCCAAAGCTGGCTGTATGATTAAAGATAAAATTGTTAAAACGATACTAAATAAGATTTTCATATTACCCCCTTTTAATGAAATCGTTCAATTATTACTTCATCATTAATGGAGTTCTGAAATGATAGTTTCTATATCATATATACCAATCGCCATTGAAGATGCTTGATTTATCCCCCAAACCAGACCATGCTTGCAACCATGAAAATTCATCTGACACCAGAACAAAAACGTGCCCTCGAATTGATGCAT
>NZ_JAQRFI010000069.1 GCF_028598805.1 Xenorhabdus yunnanensis
CATGACTATCAACTATTGAATGATAAATTGAAGTTCTTTCATCATTTAGTTTATGAGAATGGCTAAGATCAACACCGGCTAACCTGGTTTCTCTAAACAGTCTTTTTCCATTAGAATCATCACCAAAAACAGAAATTAAATAACTGTCATTCTTTAACGCGGCAATGTTATGCGCAACATTTCGAGCAACACCGCCTAACGTATATTTTGTTTTCCCTGGGTTGGAATCTTTCTTTAATAATTCAGTCGAAGCAAAGCTGGTAATATCCATGTTGGACGCACCCACCGTTACGGCATAATTTCCACTGGAAAAAATGTATCCTTTTCCTTTGATATGCCCTTTTCTTTGTAGGTTAAGGATATATCCTGCGACGCTTGAACGACTAACGCCAATAATATCAGCGATTTCTTTTTGGGCGAGAAAAGGATTTTTCCTGAGAAGTTGTAATATTCTAAACTCCAGATTATCCATTTTACTCATATTATGCCCTTTATTATTGTGAAACATGGTTATTTTTATTCCATTGATTAATGACAGTAAAGCGTATTTTTATACATTCTGCTTGTAGTGAGAAAGCGATCGTAAACTGAATGATATATCATTTGTTATTAAAAATGTGACTTTACTCTTGAATTTTGTCCTGAAAAATAACCAATAAACGGGATTTTAAAAAAATTAGCGTGATAACCATATTTTATTCTGATTATTTTAAGTTAAAAACAAATGGTTATGTTGTTGTTGTGTTATTTTGAACATTTGTTTTTTCTTCTGTTTTAATGCTCATTACCAAATGAAATGGAAGTATTCAATTACATTGAAATGTGATAATCAACACATTTTAATTAATGTGAAATGTAATTCCATGTTTTATTGTGGTCTAATATTTTTTAGATTGAAATAAGGTTTTTTATTATGATGTAAAACTTGTCTTATTTTCGTTAGTGTCAGGAGAGCATATTTGAGTTTCTTAGGAAAATATGAATTTTGCAGCAAGGATAAAAGCATTAACATTCAAAATGTTATCGAGTTATTACTGATTAATGCAGAAATCAATCTATCCGTTGAAAGCGAGATGTAGCAAGGGCTGAGAGGGAGTGAGGGAACAATCGGGGCTAGGGTTAAAGAACCCCGTTTTAGCGGTTTCATCGGCTAACGTCGCCCCGGGTATTCTGTTTCCGGCCAAACAAAAAGGAGACTTCAGGTCAGAATTAGCGAGAACAGCTTCAATACGGATGTCGTGAAGCCAGTGCTCGAAAAAGTTATACTCGTAGGTAAAACGGTCACCGGCATCAAATTCAAAGTCATCCAGCGCGATTTTGTAAGGGTTATCAGGAAATGCAATCCCGTCAGAGTAGGAAATACCGTAATTTTTACCATAAATACGGAATTGGTGAAGGTGATCATCCTGCCATCCCTGAGCGATCTGAATGAGATAGTGAAAAGCGGCTAAAGAAGTCTCGCCTGATAGTCTGAATCGGCGCCAGACCATAGGACTGATACCCCGAAGGGCCACTTTCACAACGTAGGTTTTCATGATGAGATGCCCGATAAGTACGTTTGGTTGCTCATTCTATCGCCGACTGAACAGAGTGCCCCAGACTTAATGGGATGGTCACCCTCACTCAGTAGGCGTAAGTTGACAGTGTGAGATTTTTTATTGAGAGGCCATCATCATGAACAACACCGCACTTATTGGTATCGATCTCGGCAAATATACCTTTCATATTCACTGCCAGGACAAATCGGGTAAGGCGCTTTTACATAAAAAATTTACCCGCACCAAATTGATGGACTTTTTAGCTAATTGTCCCCCGGCAACCGTTGTTATGGAGGCCTACGCTGGGGCGCATTTCATGGCAAGACGGATTGCTGATTTGGGGCATGAGGCAAAATTGATTTCGCCACAGTTTGTCCGCCCCTTCGTCAAAAGTAACAAAAATGATTTTATTGATGCCGAAGCCATCTGTGAAGCGGCCTCACGTCCTTCAATGCGTGTTGTTCAGCCCAGAACTGAATCTCAATAAGCAATGCGTGCATTACATCGGTCAGGGAGTCACTGGTCAGAGATAAGGTTAAAACGACCAATCAAATGCAGGCTTTTTTACTGGAATTTGGTATCAGTATGCCGACAGGGATAGCGGTGATAAACCGGCTTTCCCAAGTGCTTGCCGAGCATGAACTTCCGCCTTATTTAACTCAGTTACTTATGCGCTTGCATACCCATTACCTCTATCTGGTTGCGCAAATAACTGAGCTTGAGAGTGAATTGAAACAAGAATTGAGCAGGGATGATACAGGAAAATGTCTGATGACTATTCCGGGTATCGGCCCCATAACGGCCAGTATGTTATCCTCTCAGCTGGGTGATGGAAAACACTATGCCCGCAGCCGGGATTTCGCCGCCTCAACGGGTTTGGTTCCTCGTCAATACAACACGGGAGGAAAAAATACCCTGCTCGGTATCAGCAAGCGGGGAGACAAGAAGCTCCGGCAGCGCATTAGTTCAATGCGCCCGTGTTTTTATACAACGTATTAACCACCAATCCGGGCGCTTAGCGGATTGGGTCAGAATTCAACTTGAACGAAAACATTCGAATATTGTGGCCTGTGCACTCGCGAATAAATTAGCGCGTATAGCCTGGGCCATAACCACAAGACAAACCGTGTTTGAAAGATAAGGATAAAATTCCCTTAAAACAGCCACTTTATCGTTAATTTAAACGCTTAAACAGTTTACCCATCAGGTTTTGCGAAGACTGATTATTGATGACATGAACGGCCAGACGGCCTGATGATAACCTAAGCATAAAAATGGCTCTTTGAAGCCGAACACTTTTTTAGGCACATCAGGCGCGGAACTCATTGGGGCGCGGGCATTCCTGCCCATATTGACGCCGGATAAATTTACGCAAGCCCAACATGCATCAAAATTAATGTTGCAAAAATGGGGGTGACCACACATTTTTATGCTCTCCAAACAGTGTGCAAATAGCAATATCAAATTGGGCACTCGTTTGTCCGAAAGTCAACGAATGCTTGTTTTTGTACTCCGGTACTTTCTTGCGGAAATCCAAACGGTAACCCATCCCACTACTCTGCCTTGTCTTTTGAATTCCGATATTGTGCCCTGTTATTTTGATTCTGCTATATATACAACCATCAACGGGTTGGATATGTGACCGCATAAGGAATAGTCCTGACATAATTATCTGTTCAGGAATTACATTGTTTTTATTTTACTCAATTTTACGATGATGAGAAGTATATTAGAGGTAGTATTGAGAGGTTTTTAATATAATAATATTTTTTATTATACATGTATTGACACTTATTTGTTTGAATGTAATCTTGCTTGCAAATCTCAGTAAAAATAGCCTTCCCATAAAGCGATATTAATTTCGCTCTAAAGGCATGCACGAAAAGTCCTAAATATAAATGCTGTCATTTCCATTATTATTTCGGGGTCTTTTTATATATAATTAAATTACACTTAGTTAGGTTAATATCATTTAATATCAACGCTATACGAAATTTAATTCTATTGAAACAAGAGAAAATTATACATATTTAGACACCGTCTTAATACTTTCGAAACAGAGCCAAAACCTGCTGTTGACCACACCGACAGGATGTGGTTTCAGCTAAGAATAAACTTTACACGTTGAAAGGATAATATAATGGCGAACATCACGACAGTTCCTACAACTGGCAAAAATATTATCAAAGGACAACCATTCAGTGTGGTTGTTTCGATAAATGGTGCAACCGGAAATGATTTACAAAAAGCAACGGTCAGTGTCGCTTCTCATTCATCGGGTGTGAAACTAATAAAGACATTCCCCGGCGTAGTTGTTAGGGGGGTGTTTTCCCAGCAACTGATATTCCAGGCCGACGAAAGCGGCGGCGATCAGACAATCAAGTTTACCGCAAATACGACGGGCAACCCCAATACGGAAGTAACCTATCACACTGTTGATAACCCAGACCTGAAACCACATACTTGTGTACTGAGAGGAGCAGAGGCTTATTTGTACGACCCAACCCCCGTCAGCTTCACAGGTCCCCCCCCAAGGACAAGCAACCCGTTCGTTTCGGCGTCAATCAATCCGACGACAAAACAGGGTGTTCCAATTTCAAACTATGATATTCCGCTTCGTGCAACGACCCCCTTACGAATATTCACAGTGGACCAGGTTGAAATTCCACCATATGATATTGATCTGGAAAAAAAATACTATTACTACCTAGTTAAAAAATCATCAAACGCTGCTGTTAACCTAAAAATATACGCCACTCAAGGTATCAGTCAGTTCGTCGGGATTGAGACGATCTTCAGCGAGATAGAATACAATCAAAAACAAACCATATTTATTAATACTGTTACGATTAGTACATCCAGTAGTTTTGAACCGCCAGTCATTGAGGAAACATATTCGTCTTCTACTTTAACAAGAGAGGATCAAACGGATAATTTCCATTTCATGATCCCGAGTTATCCGGGGGCCAAATCCGGTGATTTCATCATCGGTTTTGTGACCGACGATGAAAAAGACATTTATAAGAAGCAGCTATGCTTTGGGCAGTTAGAGCGTGAACATAGCGGGCATTATAAATTGTCAGCCGATTACGGCAATCTATACGATGGTGATAATTTTATCAGCTATGTTGCACTTAACCAAAGAGGCAACGCACTAGGATCTAAGCCTAATTACATAAGTTATGATAGCGGCGGCAATAACAGCCCAGACCCCAATGATAAAAACCGGACTCTGGTTGCGCCTGAAGTATATGACCAGTTCGATCAATTTATTGGCATATATCAGGCAGTCAATATCAACAGCATCGGTACAAAAGGAATTGAGATTCGGCTGCTATCTGATCCCAAGAATCTGGATCACACAATCGCCCCAGGTGACATGATTACGATTAAAGCCTATATCTCATACTGCGTCGATACCCTCTCAGAAATAGCACGTCCTTTACCGATTGTGGTCGTTAAAAATTACACCGTAAAATCGGGAGACATAATAGATGGTTATTATAAGGCTCTCATAACGCCCGATAAACTGATGGGGTATGACTCATCAGATGATGATGTTGACGGAACTATCGCGATAGATTACTGCCGGATTGCCCAGAATCAGAAATCGAAACTTTTTATCAGAAGCCTCGGTACAGTAGCTCCTTAACTAACCAAAATGTGTGGCCTGCTAATAGTTATTATTAGCAGCAGCCACTTTCTATCAAAAAGGATCATTTGCCTAGAGGTGATTGCATGTCTATAAACAATAACCTGACAGTGCCTTTTTTGCCACAGAGTAACAATGGTATTATTGATGAATCAGAACTAAGTCAATCCGTATTGGTGGTAATAGTAAACCGATATGAAAACGCTCATATTGGTGATTATATCATTGTTCATCTGAATGGAGATGTATCGTCAGAACCATTTTATATCACAGAGGAGAATATCCATTTTCCAAATTATGAAATAATAATACCATTTTCTATGATTCCTCTCGGTAGCTATGATATTTTATATACTATTACCGATTGGACAGGAAATCCTGCGTCATCTGCAACTAACCACGTCACAATTAAAAAATCAGCTTTCCCACCTTTTCCTTCATATCTTGAAGCAACGTTAACAATAACCGGATATCAGCTAATCGGTGACGAATACGTAATACTTACAATCCAGATACACGACAAAAAGACATCTGAACAAATTAAAAACACAGCCATCTCTTATAAAATAGAGCAGGCCATAAACATAAAGAGTGTGTTAGAAATTGGTTCAGATCCCGAAACGATACAATCAATGACTACAGATGAATATGGGCAGTTCAAAATAAACCTGAAAGGTAAAGTGGGAGGAAATTGTATTATAAGGGTTGCAGCGAATAATCATGTCGGAAGCATAAAATATATCATGGGAAAAAATTAAGGAGATATTAATAATGGCAACGAAAACACTTAAATTTATTGATGTAAAAAGTGGGTGGTATATTTCGTATTTTTTTATGACAGAAGCAGGCTATGGTTATACAGTGAAAATATACGATGAAGATACAAAAGAAATTTATGCCGACTGGACAAAACCAGACGATGGAGATAGCGAGATAAATAAATATGATGGTAAATCATTTCAATATATGGGAACAGATGGAAAACTTGTATGCACTGTTGACTGTCCTGAAAGTAGTCATCTTGATAACAGTTGGAGTGAAGGTTCGATACAACCCAGTTCGGGAACTCCGATACTAGGGAGAACTTATTGTGCGGCTTTTGAGGATTTTGGTGGCTCAATCGATTACAACGACTTTTTTGTTTGTCTGGTAGCGTGGTCTCACGAAGGATAAGCGCCCTATTTTGCAATCAGATACTATGGAAATTGTTACCGTGGGATTATACGGGCATCATTCCCACGGTTTTCTGTTAGTTGCAGTGGTACTAATTTAATCACCACATTACCTTTATGCCGATTTTGGCCTTCAGCTCGTAGCTGTCTGTAAAATTATTCAGGCTGGTGTTGGCTGAAGCCTGACCATAGACGGAAGATTTTCCATTATCCCAACTGTAGGAACCTCCTGCACCCATGTCCCCCCAAATGCGGTCATTACCACTGATAAAGGCAACATCGGCAACGTTGGTCAAGTCATTATGACCCAAGACCTCCTGATTAATATTGAAAAACCCATATAAATGACTCAAATCATCGTGCCACTTTTGCCGATAGTCTATCGTCGTGCCTACGCGAAATTTCATACTCTCGCTTCGGTCAAAATGGATTTTGGCTCCAAACGGATCATGGAACCCATTCATATCTATGGAAGAGAACACCAGTTGTGCTTGTGGGGTCAATGACCATGCCTGATTCAAGTCAAGCCCTTGTCCTGCTTCCAGACTCAATGCATACCCCAGAGCGGATTTACTATTTCCCAAAGGCTGGCCGACAGTCTTTGAATGCAGGTCGTTGTCAAAGTAGGTCATCTGGGCTAAGCCATCCAAATAAAACTTATTCTTGCCGTACCACGTACTTGTCGTACCCAGCGTATAACCATTTGCACGAATGTGACCTTCACCATGGACAGAGCCGACGTTTGCGTCAATATTCGAATATTGCAGGAAAATACCGCCAGTGACTGAACCCTGGTTATTTTCATAAAAACGTCTGTCCATGCCAACCTGAGCACGAACCATGTTATAGGTGGTCGCATCTGCACCGGATGTAGAGACACGTGGCGACAATTTGCCATAAGAGGCTGTCATTCGCCCCCACACCCCAATTTGGCTTGTACTATCGTCTGTGCTGCCTTCACCAGCGGGGTTTCTGAACTCATTTATGCTAGGCACCCGATCCTTACGTCCTCCGGTGCGGTCACGCAGGGACTCTGGCGCATTCAGAGTCTGCAACATTTGTCCATAAGCTTCGTAAACGCTAACTCCGGCCTGATAGTGTTGCGTTGGTTTCGGTACAGGCTCTGGACTGGGCTTTGAACTAGCCAACGATGAGCGCAGATACCAGTTTTCATCTGAATTGTCGGTGCCATTCTTATAAAGACGGTAGGCATAAGCACCTACTACAATGGCTGGTTCACCCCTATAACTATAATCACCAACTAAAGTGAAAGTTCCGTTTGATGTACCTTTTACATCAACAACTTTGATACCTTCATTCGTCGGCGCACCATTTCCTCCGGCATTCTTGATCACGAGATGAGTTGAACCCGATGTGTTGCCCTTTATCACAAGTTTGTCAGTCTTTGAGTGATCTCCGCCCAACACCGTTGATAAAGTTACAGTGCCGTTATTTCCCTTGTAATCACCCGCGATAGCCAGTGTACGCCCAACGGTTTTGTTATCTCCGCCAACTAACACTCTGCCACTGTTATTCAAGGCGGAAATTGTCGCATTAAATCCGCCCATATCAAGTGTACCATGTTGCCCGACTGTATAAGGCGAGGTTGGGCTGAAAGCGCCCTCTTTGCCCTGACGAAATATACCCCTCGGTACTTCTGTCATGCCTGTATGATTATTAGCGCCAGCCAGAACAAGGGTTCCTTCACCGTTTTGAACAAGTTTTCCTTCACCAGTGATATTGCCACCAAAGGTCACATTATCTGAACGATCAAAGATAAGAATACCTTCACTTCCTGTGACGATATTGCCAGAGATACTGCCTTTGGTGCTGCCATCACCTATCTGAAGAATACCTCGTGTGATCTTTGTACCACCGGTGTAATCATTCTCACCCTTCAAAACCAGCTTACCGTAATCCGTTGTCTCAAGCGTAGCCGAACCCGTTAAGTTTGACTCAATCGTGGCAATACTACCAGCCATTGATTTATTGCCTGTTCCGACACGGATTTTAGTGCTACCTGTGTTATCATTTTTTAAAATCAGTGGAGCGCCAGTGAGGGTGTAACCATCGGTGCTAAACTGCATGCCATTGACGGTGACCTGACCACCGCTATTATCTACCTGCACCTTTCCTGCGGTGCCGGAGAAGATGGCAAACTGGTCTGTATTGCTCCAACTGGCATTCGGTCGCCCTGCTTTTGACGTCCAATTATTCTCTCCACCGACCTGCCAGACGCCATGACCACCATCAATAGTACCATTGTTATGTTTGCTGGCGTTCCCCCCATCCCAATAGTTCAGGATCATGCCGCCAGTATTGGTGAGATAAACTTTTTTGTCCCTGTTCGTATCGAGAGAGAGTGCCTCTGGTTCTCCGCCAGTAAGCGTCATTCCATTGTTTGTTAAAGTGCCGTTATAATTGAAGATATCGTATTCACCCGCTGAGAAACCGCCAAGATCGGTGATTTTAAGCGTTCCTGCCAGTGTCAGATCGCCACGGACATCAAATAACGCAGGCACAGAAGTCTCCTTCGCCCCAAGTGAAACACCGACATTTGCACTATGGCCAAGAATAAGATCATGGCCAAATGTCAGGGTATCACCCTGCTTGCCGACAAGGTGGCCGCCGTTTTCAATGGTTGTGGTGCCGCCGATGATGCCGATACCCCCAACAGCCCCCCCACTTTTCACATTAAAGGTCGAAGTTGTTGTGCCCAGTTTACCGTCAACGATAAAATCTCCCGCCCCAACACGCGTTGATCCTGTAAAAGCAGAAGAATCCGAATTTAGCGTTGTGGTGCCAGCGCCAATCTTCCTGATATGACCACTACCGGAAATCACGCCGTCAAAACGGCTTGTTCCATTCAGATCCAGTGCCAGAGTGCCTTCAGACCCGATGGAGATTAAGCGGGTGTCCGGCCCATTATTCCGGGTATTAAACTGTAATGTACCGGCTTTAACATGCGTCGTTCCTGTATACGTATTCTGACCACTCAGAATGGTCGTGCCTTTGCCAACATGCTCTACGCCGCCTGCACCAGAGATGTTTTTAGAAAAGGTAATATTGTTGTTATGGTCAAAGGCCAGTATCCCTTTTTGCCCGATTGTCGCCTTGGACGTGTTATCAATGCTTCCCGTCGTCCCGTTATCGCCGAGTTGCAAAGTCCCTGAGTCGATTTTTGTCTCGCCTGTATAGGTGTTTGCCCCCGTCAAAATGGTCGTGCCGCTACCCACCTGGTGAATAGAGCCGATTCCGCTTATGATGTGGCGATAAGTCGTTTTATCGCTACCGTTGAAATGAAGGCTGCCTGAATTATTTATGTCACTGGAAACGCTTCCTGTTGTGTGTCCGTCACCCAGGCTTAACGTGTTTCCTAATAATATCCTGACCGTTCCGGCATTTATGTTGTGAGTAAATGACAGGTTCAGATTTTTGGTCATGCCGTCTTTTGACCCGATGGTGACAATCGAATCTTTTGTCCCAGAGACATCGCCTTTAAGGATTGCATTCGGGCCAGACAGATAAAGGCTGGCGCTTCCAAGCTCGACATTGCCGTCAATCGTGCCCGCATTATCAATGCCGTTGGTCAGGGTTCCCTTATTATTGATAGCGAATTTATCCCCTTGGATCACGCCTCCATCCAGATTCGTGATAGTATCAATAACCCCTTTATCGTCGATATAAATACCATTTCGCTTTCCACGTATAGAGGAAGCATTAGTAATCTGTTTAATTTTGGACGACCTGATGTGGGGATTAACATCCAATTCAGCCATGCCTTGCCCGGTGACCTGAATAGCGTCCTGGTCAGCCGTGATCCCTTTACTCCCGGAGTGATTATTCAGGTTTTCGAGGTATCCTCCATTCTGAATCAGAACGCCGTGGCTGGGGCCAGTCACGGTGCCATAATTATTGAAAGTGCCGACATTACTGCCAAATACGATACCAAAAGTTGAGGGAGTAGGGCGGACATGACTCTCCTGAGACAATATTCCATAATTATCAAGAGTCTTAAGTGATGAAGTTGTAACAGTTATCCCATCAATCGATCCTTCCTTCTGATTCCGGAGGGTATCTACACGTCCATATTGACTATTATTATTTGCGTCAATCGCCTGCTGGATCAGTATTGAATTAAATGAGTTAGGATCATCACTGGATTTGATTGGGCCATAATTATCTAGCATATTCATTTGACCAGAGACCCATATGGCCCCGGTCGTTCCACTTATGCTTCCACGATTAAGCAGCTTTCCAACAGAACCACTGTGAGTTACTGTGACGCCACCAGTTCCCTGCAAAACTCCGTCATTCTCAATTCTATCAACTAAAATTACTGGTGCCAGGTTATTGTTAACGCCAACATTAACCGCACTGTGTTTCAGACTGTAGCGATCCGATAAGTCTATTCCTTGAGGCACATCAATCGATGCGTTCTTCTTGATAGTAAGATTTTCTCCATTTGATAAATTACAGGGTTCTGTCTCATTTTCAGAAATGATGGTCTTCGTATTTGAAAAGCCGCATGATGAGGCCGCTATTGCATCAACGCTCATGCCAGAAAAAAATAAAGCTATTCTAATAGCCATTGGCAATACTGCGTGTCTGTATACTCTCATAAGAGGTATCCCCAAATAACCTGCGTTTCGTTTTAAGTCAGGAGTTAAACTCCTAATACATGAAAAATTTTTATCAAAGAAAACAAAATAGTGGAGACTATCGGGCTATAATTACTTTAGAAAAATTTTACTAGTACGTCGATGATTTCTGTTAAAACTATAGCAGAATCAAAATAACAGAGCACAATATCGGAATTCAAAAGACAAGGCAGAGTAGTGGGATGGCCTATGTCGATGGAGATAGATACGACACTTATCAGTCAGGCGTTGATGAAAGCTATGCTTTCCCCACAACTGGGGGATGGAAAGCAATATGCACACAGTCGGGATTTTGCGGCCTCAACAGGTTTGGTTCCCCGTCAGTACAGTACCGGAGGAAAGCATACCTTGCTGGGTATTAGCAAACGGGGAAACAAGAAACTCCGGCAACTCTTGGTGCTCTGCGCCCGCTCACTCATGCTACATCTGGAACATCGTTCAGGAAAACTGGCTGACTGGATTAAGCAGCAACTAGAACGAAAGCACTCTAATATCGTCGCCTGTGCTCTGGCTAATAAACTCGCCCGGATAGCCTGGGCCATCACAACGCAACACACGGTATTTAACGCCTGAAATTGGCGTCTGTACACGGGTTTAAACGTGATCTTCACTGGTTTTGCGAAGACTGATAATTGATGACATGAACGGCCAGTCGGCCCGATAAAAACAAATGGCTTATAGAAGCCGTGAGTTTTTTCAGGATTACCGGGTGCGGAACTCATTGTGGCGCGGGTACTTTTCCCCATACAGACGTCAGATAGATTTAGGCAAGCCCACATGCGTCAAAATCAGGGTTGCAAAAACAGGGGAGACCATACAATACAATGTTATCTCTGGGTATAAGGTTAATTACCTCACGTAACAAATTTATTTGATTTTTTATTTTCTTTTATTTGAGAACGATATAGAGAAATTATTTTTTTTGCATCTTTTTTAAACTTAAAAGAAATAATATTTTTTTTCATTTGTTTTTTTGATTTTGGAACATTTCTGATTAGATAACAACCAATATCTTTGTAGTTATTTATTTCGGACTCTTTAAGATCTTTTCCCGAATGACTCAGCGGAACAATCTTCAAATTTTCATAAGTTGCATCCCACCCCATTGATAATGGTTTAATCAGAATTCTGCGCAATATTTGAACATAGCATTCATCAGCATATCTACATAGTTTATCAATGCTATTTTCTATATAATTTTCTACCTGATGAATTAAAGCATCATCCGAACCACTAATATGATGTTGAATCAACAACGAATTAAAGTAACCTTGCCAATATCCCTCTTTTTTAGTTATTTCTTCTTTTTCATCAACACAGTATTCAACAAAATTCAATATAGAAATAAGAATCTCATAAACAAATTTCTCATTCTTCTGTGTAATATCATACTTGGTGTGAACATTAGAGATAGCTTCCTCAATATAATTTTCTTTTTTAATTTTCATCTTATTATTTCCACTATGTATTATTTTTTATTAATTATCCATGATGATTATTTTTAACTTTAAAAATTTTTAATAAAGATTTTATGATATAAATCTAGGATTTATTTTTTAAAAAAATACTAGTACTACAGCCGTAATCCCTATTGTGCCATGATGGGGCTCTTCATCCTTAAATAAAAGGCGGTGTCACATGCCATCCCCTGCCAAAATCTGGGAACAGGCGCTACAGGCATTACATGCCCGTCTGGCTCCCTTATTTCACTCTATCGGCCCACGA
>NZ_JAQRFI010000070.1 GCF_028598805.1 Xenorhabdus yunnanensis
ATGAGGTGAAGCAGGTATGAATACACAAGACTGGCATCCCGCCGATATCGTTGCCGCCCTTCACAAACAAGGCACAACCGTAGCTGCTCTGTCCCGCGAATCCGGTTTAAGCTCTTCCACACTGGCAAATGTCCTGAAACGGGCATGGCCTAAAGGCGAATGGATCATTGCCCGTCGTTTGAATATACACCCCGCTCAAATCTGGCCTAGCCGGTATTTTGAGCGAGGACAGATGACAGAACGAAAACCCAGAAACACCCCCGCCTGGAATGAGCTGGTCAACAAAGATGATAACGGCTTCTAAGGTATTTTGGTTTCACTTTCAGCAAGCAGCCGGTCACCGAGGCTTTTTAACGCCTGCAATTTTTCCTGCGGGCAGTGGGTTAGCTTAACCAGCGCCCCGACAAACGTTCCGGCATCAAGGGTCAGCTTTCCGGTTTTCTTGTCAACGAGTCCGGCAAGGCTGACCAATCCTGCGATTTTAAACATCTCATGATTGCGTGCCTTACGTGCTGCCAGCCGTTCTGCGTTGATTACCCTTGCTGCGGCGCCTTTGGCTTTCATCGCCCGCTCTGCGGCTTTTTCTGCCCGTTTCAGGACTATCAGCTTGCGTTCTTCGTCCTTTGTACGGTCTTCGATACCGGCGAGCTTCACCAGCCATCGCTGTTGTTCGGTGGGCGATTTTAGTCCCTCGATGTAACTCACCCGTGCCTGCAACCATTCATCATTCGTGCCCATTATTACCTCGCAGTACGATGCCAATATTCAGCGCCGTTTCCTTACCCATAACTTAAACACTTGTTCGCCTATTGCAAAATTAACATAATACAAATCGGCTCACCAATGTTTAAATTATGGGTAAGGTGCGTTTAGATGTTTCTCATTCCATGAGAAACAGCGCGTCGGAGCTTTGCTCCGAATTGAACACCGCGAGGTAGGCAGATATGGCGATAGCCCGATTAAGTGTGAAAGTCGGCAGGAAAGGAAAAGGCGCGCAACATGCGGCCTATATTGCCCGTGAGGGGAAATATCAGGATCGGCTTGAAAAAGGGGAGCGACTGGAGTCTACGGATCACGGCAATATGCCTGCATGGGCAAAAGACCACCCACAGCAGTTCTGGTTGGCGGCGGATGCCTTCGAACGTCAGAACGGGACGGCTTATCGGGAGATGGAAATTGCATTACCCCGTGAGCTAAGTCCGGCACAACGGGAAGGGCTTATCCGTGATTGGGTTAAGCATGAGCTGGGCGAACGGCACGCTTATCAATGGGCTATTCATGTGCCGACTGCCGCTGACGGCGGCGAACAGCCCCACTGTCACCTGATGTTTTCAGAGCGGACTGATGACGGGATTGCCCGCGATCCAGAGCAGTATTTTAAGCGGTTTAACCGTAAAGCACCGGAGAAAGGCGGCAGCCAGAAAGCGAATACCGGCTTAGATCCCAAAACAAGGAAGGAACAGCTGGTTGCCTTGCGCGAACGCTGGGAAAAAGCCTGTAATCATCATCTGGCGCTGGCTCAGTGCCCTGAGCGTATCGATATGCGCAGCTATGTTAAACAGGGTTTAGACCTTGTACCGGAGAAAAAAATGTTGCCCAGTGCATGGCGAAGGCCGACAGAGCGTAATGCCATCATGGAATACCGTCATATCCGCCGTGAGCAGATAAACAGTCAGCAAATTGTTCAGTTGATGGAAAAACAAGACAAAATAGAGTATTCGCCTGAAATTACCCGCGACAGGGTTTATTTCCAGTGTGAATATGAGATTTTTAACGGAATGCAGCAATTTAAGCAAAACTATCAGTCGGATAAGCTGGAGAAAGAGCAGAGAAAACAACAATTGCTTGAGGCTCAGCAACGACAAGAAGAACAGGCAAAATTACAGGAAAGACTGCGTACCGAACACGAACGGCAGGAAAAACTCAGAGCCGAACAGGAAAAGAAATCACAAAAACGTCAGCGCCATTCCCCAGAACGGGGTTTTAGTTGGTAACCACAGAGGCAGATATGAAAAAAGAATTAACAGAGTTTGAAAAGATTTCCGGTTATCTCTACGTACTGGAACAACAGCAAGAGGTTGTGACTGGCTTACTGACTGCGGCAGGTGAAAATCAAGGCACTGTTGCTGATATCATCATGAGATTTGAAAGCGCCATCAGTCTGACGATAAATGAACTCAGACAACAGCTGGCTGAACTGGATCATATCGAGGAACAAAAAGCGCATATGAGCCAGGTTCTGGAAGAGTTGAAAGCGATTAAGTCCCGAACTGCCGATTCGATGGATGCGAGCGCCGCCCAGTTCAGGAAACTGGCCAGCACCGTCCCCGCTGAAATAGAGCAGAATATTCTGGCCTCTATCCAAAAAACCGATATTGCTGGGGCTGTCCGGCAGAGAACGGATGCGCAGATGGAGGTGATAGCCGAACAGGTTAACCAGTTGACTAATCATAGCAAGGACATTGAGAAAACTATCAATGTCGCAAAGACAGATCTTCAATGGCGTTATAACTGGCTTCAACGCTACTTTTGGTGGATGATTGGCGGTGCAATGTTGTCGATAGGGATTGTTACAGGTGTCAGTGCTAACTTTTTCTTCAGTAAAGATGTGGACAGAAACTTCAACGCCATAGCCAGTATTTATCGGCTGGTCGAGGAACTTAAAACGCAGTGTCATACCCCGACAGATAAACTTGATCTGCTTCCCAATAATTCAGAAAATATAAAGAAAAAATAGCCGAGTCCGATAAGATATTAGACAAAATATCAATAAATTATCATGTTATGTGATTTTATGGGGTGTCAAATGAGTAGAAGTGAATTTGAAAGAGCATTTATGGATGGGCAGGTAGTACTTGATAATGGAAAACTAAAACCTCTTACTCATATGAAAGAGTATAGAAAAAAACAATATGCTGAACTTGAAAGAAAATTAAGTGATAAAGAGAATGAAGAGCATTATGCACTAATAACTCTAGAAGAGGCTCTTGGTTTTTTAAAATCTGCTTTATGTAAAGATGGTACACATAAGGCATGGAAAGATAAAATATTTGCTTGCACCGATCCAGCATCTTCGTTTGCCGGAAATATGATGGAACTTGTTGGTGTTATGAAAATAATTAATGAGTTCAGAAGTCTAGGTGTTGAAGCTAAAGAATATAAAGGTAGAGGAGGAGCTACGCACATTAAAATAACTGGTAAGCAAAGTGTTAGAAAATTTATCACAGGCACAAATTATCGTCTTGATAATCAAAAAATATTAAAAATAGGTATTGGTTCAAAAAGTATAGCAAATGGCATAGTTTCAGGGGCTAAGTTTTGTATATATTTTTCTCTTGCTTATAGAGCTATTGAGTTTATGACAAAAGATGAATATGCTCTGGCTGAGTTTTTGGGAAATGTAACAGTTGATGCCGCAAAATTATTGATTACCACATTATTAACTGCCGCCGTTGGTAAAGTAGCGTCTAGTTATTTTTTAGCAGCAGGTGTGAGTATAATTGGTGTTTCTGCTGGATTGTTTTTTATTGGTGTTGGGATAGCAGTCGCTTTATATTATCTTGATAATGAGCTAGGAATATCAGACAAAGTAATAAATGCTATTAGAGAAGCGGATGAAAAAATACCAGGGGATTATTATGAAATTAATCGTCAAAGTATGGCGCTAAGTATGCCAGCTATTTGGCCGTGGAACTAAGTGTAATACGAGGTGTTTTTCATGATAATTGTGAAAGGAATTCCGTATGTCAAATAAAGCTAGAAATCAATATCAAAAACCAGTTATTCTCCCTTTTTGGAGTAGGGTGTTTTATATAATAATTTTGTTATTAGTTATTGTTATTATATCTATAGTGGTTTTTTTTTCATGGAGTGATTTAATTTCACTAGTTAATTTAAATGAAAGAGTGTATTTTTCTTGGCGAGTATTTTTTATTTCATTTGGATTTCCGATAAGTTTTCATTTGTTATTTTCTATTATGTCTGCTTGTTTTTCAGATACCCCTAGACCATATAAAGGTCGTGTTGTTAATTTTTTTGTTTGGGTGTTTTTCGGGGCTTTAATTCTTAGTGTTCCTGTGTCTTTATATGTTGATAATAAATTAAAAAACTCTGGGTATGTAACATGTAGTAAAAAATCTTTAATTGCACCAAATGAATATGTTAGAAATATAAGTTTATGCCACTAAGCATATATTAAAAATATGCTTAGTTTTTATTTAGTACACTCTGTCTTCCCATATACTATAGGCAGATGTACCTGCTGTTACATGATTCCATGAAATTGATTTATAGTTTAGTATAATTCTTTCATATGGCATGGCATCAAAATCATTTATAGAGTTCGGATAAGTACAAGAAACTTCAGAAATTGTGGCTTCCGTAATTTTTACTTCATAAAAAAGCTCTAAATGCCCTATTTTACCAGTTCTGAAAAAAATAAATTTACCATCTAGCGATTCGTTGGAATCTATTGCCATAGCTAATAATGGTGATGATTTATCTATGGGTTTGATAAATTGTATGGGGTGATGGCTTACATTCTGTTGACGGGATATTGAATGATCTAAACTGAGTATCTGTATTTGATCTTCGTGTCCGTTTTGATACCTGTTTCCTATTGAATCGGGGGTTGAACACCCAGCCGATATGAGGCCTTGTTTTTTACCATTTAAAGTTAAATAAATCATGTATGACATAAAATTACCATCCTAGTTTTTTTAATCTTGGAAAGGTAAAATAACATACAAGTTAAAGTAACAGTAGTAATTCAAAGTAAAAAATAGATACTTAAAATGATTTTTGTTATCTGAATTGGTGAGTTTGTAATAAAAATGGAGATTTAAATCGCCATTTTTATTTGATTGTCTTCTTTAAAATGAAAATGTAGCCCGACTACTTTTCTACCTTGTTTTACTGTATCCACTTTTACATCTAAGTTTGTTTTTTCATTTAATTCATCAACAGCGGGTTTTATTACCCATTGATTAAGTGCTCTAAACTGAGGATATTTATCCCCTATACCTAAGATAATCCTAAATTCATCAAGTGGCATGTATCTATTTTGGAAGTCAAATCGCTGTATAAGTAATTCGTATAACCTAATGCTGTATGCACTTGTCAATGATGATACATTTTTCAATAGTATCTTAGTAAAAGACCCTTGTAACATCGTTAAGTAGGGTAGAACGGAGTCAGAAAAAGTGATTTCAATTTTTCCTTCTCCTGAGAGGTACGTAGCTCTTTCTTGTAACCATCTAACTTCTCGTTTCATATTCTCATCTTTGATGAAAATAGTTCTATCCCAAAGCCTATCTATAGCTTTATTTAATTCTCTTTCTGCGTTTTCTCTACCCATTTCGGGAAAATTACAAAAGAACTCAGATGCTGTAATGGTCATTGTTTTTTGATTTTCAGCCGGAACATCAAAAGCTTTTAATTTGCAGATGCAAGTGAGTAAAAAACGTTGTTCTTGCAAAGTCAATTTGTAACTAGCTTCAATTAAACTGTTCGATTTTATAGCAACTTGGCTCATCATAATTTAATCCATGTTATGTATAGATATAATAATAATCTATACTATTTCTATTTGCATAGAGATTTTTTTTTCTATACCTTATTATGTGGATATCACCGTAATTTTCTATGCGCTTTACCGTAATTTTCTATGCGCTTTAAGGTGAAAGTACCGTAATTTTCTATGCGCTTTGCCGTAATTTTCTATGCGCTTTGCCGTAATTCATTAAAAAAATCAAAAAGATGCATACCCTATAAGGTTTATAATTTAAAAGAAATAAGGTTAAATAAGGGGGATGCTCTGTGGATAACAAGAAAAAATAAGATTCCATTTAAGCTGGAATATCCAAACATTTGACAAAGCCAGATCCGTTGTCTCCGACTCTACACACCTTTTGCTACATCTCGTTTCATACCGATAGGTTCGCTTCGCTCACGGTTTTGCACGGCGGAGGGGGCAGACGCAGCTGTTTGATCCATGATGATCCAATTAATCCGAAGAGTAACCATCCATGTCTTAACAGTCATAAACCCATTTAAAAACCTCTCTGAGCCATTTTTTAGACATCAACATAAGTTCCATCATCAAGAGTAAAAAAACGCTCAGAATCGTTCTGAGACGTTTTTATCAATGATTTCTTATATGGGATTCAGACTTACAACCCCAACACAGGGAAATAAGCTTGCAGTTAACGACTTTAACCGGACGGCTGAACAGGTACCAGAAAGGTTGATTCAGCAACTCTAGTGATAAGAGCAGAAATGGAGTAATGGTTTCATGTATGGGTTCTAAGGATAACACTGCTTCAATCCATAAACTTGTTGAAAATTGGAGAAAAATAGATGTTAAAAACACACTCAAAAGCCCTAAAAATTATTGTAAACTTTCAGGATGGATTTGGACGTCTAGGGGGGTGTTTAGTACTTAAAATCGTTCTCAGGCGTTCTGGTGGTGTCTAACAGACTGTTTTTATAGCTAAACTCGCCGTTTAAAATAAGGCTCTTATACGCCTTGATTATTAAACATTTGTTCGGCATTATCTCCTTTGAAATATTCCAAAATAGGTTTTATTATGTCTTTGTTGTTAGATGAAAAAATTAAGCCAGGTGATAGAAAAGAAGTAAAAAAGAGAGTGCAAGGAGGAGTTGCTACAAGCGATGTAATTATGTCTGCTCATATGAGTGGAAATATGGATATATTCCCTCATATTTTAGATCTTCACGTTCCTGATGGCTCTGTTATTGCTGATGTTACTTTTGGTGGTGGGGTTTTTTGGAAAAAAGTAGATTTAAGTAGGTATAAACTATTAGCTACTGATCTTTCTGATGGAGTAGATTGTAGAGATTTACATTATGAATCAGCTAGTTTAGATGCTTTAGTTTTAGATCCTCCTTACATGGAAGGATTACTCAGAAATAATACATCGCATAAAGCTGGTGATGGTTCCCATTCATCTTTTAGAAAATATTATTCAAATGGAGATGAAAAAAGTGAAAAGGGAGCTCCTAAATGGCATGCAGCAGTAACTGATCTTTATTATAAAGCAAGTAATGAAGCCTTTCGTGTTCTAAAAGATAATGGTGTTTTTATTGTCAAATGCCAAGATGAAGTATCAGCGAATAAGCAATGGCTTACTCATGTTGAAATTATTAATTATTGTGAGTCACTTGGATTTTACACAAAGGATTTATTTGTAGTTATCCGTAGTAATAAAGCTGGTGTTTCTAGAGTGAAAAAACAAGTTCATGCAAGGAAGAATCATAGTTACTTCCTTGTGTTTATTAAGCTTTCAGAGAAAAGAAGAAAAAGAAAAAATTCTATGGTTTGATTTTTATTGTATCTATACCTTTATTATCTTCCTCTTCTATCATTGATGATTCATTTATTTTATTTGATATTAAATCCTCAAGAAGAGGAAAAGGATCTTCATAGAATGGAGGTTCTGGAGGCCAAGTTACTGGTACAAGAGATGCAATTAATTGCTTCCTTTGTTCTTCAGTGTATTTCTTGTATCTTGATGTTGGTAATTCTGAGTTTTTCGCAAAGGCAAATTTCCAGCTACCATCAAAAGCGAAGCAGTTTACTGCTAATAAATCAAACTCACCTTTTAAAAGAAGAGTTGTATTTAATTCGCTTCCATCAGGGAATTTTACTATCCGTCTATCACTACCATCAACTTGAGCTTTTCCGGAATAACTACCATCCTCATTCTTTTTGCACATGGCAGTTTGCAAGCTTTTTACTTCAACAGTGAATTTTTTCCCTTTATACAAAAAGTTCCTATCACCTTTTTTATTTCTATCATGGTCGTCATCTTTAGACACTTCACTAACACGATCATCTTCTAAAAATAATTCATGGAATTTTTCTTCAGCAACGTATCCTAAGATCATTCCTCTGAGAGAAGGGTTTCTATCAACTATATCTGTCAATTCATCTTCGGTTATTTCTAGACGGTCTAAAATGGTTTTTTTCTCCATTATTTCTTTATTTCCTTTAATAAAGTCAATAGGTCAATATTTAACCTTTCACATATGTCACTTAGCTCTATTACATCTATTCGTCGCTCTCCTGTTTCATATTTGGATACAAAAGATTGTTGTTTTCCTAAAAAACGAGCTAGTTCGTTTTGTGTCAAACCTTTTTCTTTCCTTTTGGAAATCAATAGGTTTTGAAGATTTTGATAGCGATAGTCTTTTTTCATACAGGTAATATTGAATCCCAAAATGGAATAACCCAAATTAGGATTTAAATGGATTTTGATCTTGTAAATGAATGTGAGGGGAACTCTTTGACTTGCAGGAGAATTAGATTTAGTGTTTGTACATACAAAAAACGGACAATGAACTGTGGTAACTGGTTTCGGAAGAACGCAGTTACCTGAATAGGTGTGATAGTCGGGCTAAACGGTGAGTTTGTACAAATACCTGTATTAACTGTTAATACATCAAGCATACTGCAAGCTGATTTGTGACCCAATTAAAACGGTTGTTATTCATTCAAGCAGGGAGGTGGCGTCACTTGTGTTTTACCAAGTGACGCCGTTAAAAAAACAGCTGCAACCCTTGTCTAGTCTGCTTTTCGACAAAACCGTACCGAGTGAAGCCACTTAAAAAAGCCGGATACACCCATTTTACCACGGTGTTGTCTTTTCCCTTTCTCATCACGTTATTACTTGAATCACTACTTACATCTATTTGATTATCTTATTGAAAACTTTTATCTAACCCGTTAATCTGATAATGCTATTGGCAAAATCCGATAGCCGGGGATTAGCAACCCTGAAAATAGTTACCCACTGGTAGGAAGTTTCTGCCAGTGTGCCTGCGTTCGCCTATTCAATGGCGGTTCAGGCGGGGGAGGCTTCGGCCTCGCCGGATGGTAACTACCGGTATTGCTAACCCTGCTTGAATCGCCACCAATAACAACAATGAGGTGAAGCAGGTATGAATACACAAGACTGGCATCCCGCCGATATCGTTGCCGCCCTTCACAAACAAGGCACAACCGTAGCTGCTCTGTCCCGCGAATCCGGTTTAAGTTCTTCCACGCTGGCAAATGTCCTGAAACGGGTATGGCTCAAAGGCGAATGGATCATCGCCCGCCGTTTGAATATGCACTCCGCCCAAATCTGGCCAAGCCGCTATTTTGATATGAAGGGACGCATAACAAAACGAAAACCCAGAAATGCCCCAGACTGGGATACGCTGGTCAGTCAGGGCGACCGCTAAGTTGGGAATAAATTTAAAAAATTTTAGGGTCAAATACGGGACCAGATGTGTTTTGTAGCACTGCCAATATGCCGGCAATCCAACAAAACATTTTTGGATAAGGTCAGCTTTTAATGAATTCCTGAAGATCCCTGTTTTTATTTTCCTGATCCTGTTTCCGGCGCAGTCTCTCTGCTGTTGCAGTTGCATTCCGGCGTCGCCGTTCTGCATCCTGCGCTTTGATTCGGCTCTGTTCAACTTCATGTGCAGCGGCGGCTCGCTGCCATGAGGTTCCTGACTTTGGCCGCTACGTCTTGTTCACGCTGCCGGGCACGGTCTAAAGCGCAGGCGGCTTCTCTTTCCCGGGTTTTTGCGGATTGTAGTTGTGTCTGTAACCGTTGGTGCGCGACTTTCTCGGCGCGTTCAGCACGACGCTCTGCGGCTTCGGCCTGTTGCCGAAGGAAGCAGATTTCATTTGCAATTAGCGTGAGCCGAAAAACAGGATAAATACAAATCCGGTTGTTTTCTATTTCGAGTCGTTACAGGTAATATTACAGGAGGTTTTTTAAAAAAATGGATACGTTAAAATGTCTTATTTCCCCATGCAGGTAATTGCATTTTTTATTTTTGGAGTTACTTTTTTATCATCTCTTAGTGTTTTTATTTTAATGAAAAAAAAATTTTTAAAGGTCATTTGTTGCGGCATGGTTCTCGTTGCTTCTGGTTTTTTTGCTATTAAATCGTTCAGTGGTATGTTTGGCGACAATTACGAAAATGATACCAAACTGTATCTCACAGCCGTTTTTGCATCTAATCATAGCAGTGATTCTGATTTTTTATCATCAATAAGGGAGGTCAGAAAAAACGCAGGATTTGAATCAACTGATATTTATGTAAATTCAGTATGGAATGGAATATATTATTTTGATGATAGGAAAATACCACTAAATATTTATGAAATTAACATTAAATGGAAGAATGAGAAAAAAGATGTAGTAGAACATGACTGCTTTATGTTTTCTTATGCAAATGATTGGGAAAATGATTATATGAGAGAAATAAAATTTCATAATGATTGTTCAAAAAAAGATAATTTTATTTCCGAAATAAAAGAAAATCTTAATAAGATACTATAACATGTAGTGGGATCATGGTCCCACTTAAAAGTCAGTTACTTTTTCTGTTGATCAAGCATTGGTTTTACTTTGGTTTCATACGTATGTTTATCGATATCAAAATTCACTGGTTCTTTCCATTCTCCAGTGATTTCAAACGGTTTAAATGGATCAATAGGTGCTTCAAACCAGTTAAAAATATCAACAGTATCTGAATATTTATCATACAGATGATAATTAATTTCTCCGGAAATATTATAATTATTTCCACGAGGTTCAATTCGTACATTGTCTAAATTTCCGCTAACTACCGCCCCTCCAACAGACCATAACGCGTCGTTCACATTTCGGGATTCAATACCAAAATCATACGCATTTCGAAAATTAATTCGTTCGCCATTTTGGATTTGCGAAATAAAACGCGACTGAATACTACCACTAGGTCTTTTAAAAGCGCTTGGTTTTTGCATTAGACTGCGAATCCTATCATGTATTCCAACCTGATGAGTGGTCAGTGGCTCTCCCGTATTTTTGACATAGTGATTAAACAAACTAATCGTGCTCATGCTGTTATCTGTTTCGGTAGCTTTGTGGATATTTCTTAAATAATCAGAACTCTGCTTTGCCAACATTCCGAGAGAGCCCGCATACCTAATTGCCGCTTGTTTCTTACCTTTTGTAACATATGTTTTTATTATTTGTTTTGTTGCATTTATCACCAATGCGTTTTCTTTTTTATTATACTCGCAATCTTTTTTCCCACACAGTGGACAAACGTCTATTGATAATAATTTATCAATATCAATATCTTTTTTTGCCATTTTATTTCCTTAATTATGAATTAATATATTCACTACATTTTTTAATAAATATATACGGAGAAAATAATATTCTTCGTGTATATGGGTTATTTTATATTTTTATTTAATACTAAGATATTTAAATTAGATGTATTATCATTGTTACAAATCAGATTAATAAAATGATAAGGATTGTTTTTTAGCACTGCCAATATGCCGGCAATCCAACAAAACATTTTTGGATAAGGTTAACTTTTAATGAATTCTTGATCCTGTTTTCGGCGCAGTCTTTCTGCTGTAGCTGTTGCATTCCGGCGCCGCCGTTCCGCATCCTGCGCTTTGATGCGGCTCTGTTCAATTTCATGTGCAGCGGCGGCTCGCTGTCGTTCGGTTTCTGCCATGAGGTTCCTGACTTTGGCCGCTACGTCTTGTTCACGCTGCCGGGCACGGTCTAAAGCACAGGCGGCTTCTCTTTCCCGGGTTTCTGCGGCCTGGAGTTGTGTCTGCAACCGTTGGTGCGCGACTTTCTCGGCGCGTTCAGCACGACGCTCTGCGGCTTCGGCCTGTTGCCGGTAGTACCTGCGCTGGTTCTCGTGATCTGCATCCTGCGCTGTGCTGAACGACGGCGCGGAAACCATGAGTGTGAGAATGCCGCCTAGCACGGCGCCGGCCAGAAGTGAATGACGACGGCAAATCCCTGTGCAATCACCCTGATCTGGTCATTTTCGGCCAGTATGCCGACGATGAGATCATTACTCCTGATAACGGCTTTGCAACTGCTGGCGAAGCTGTCCAGTGGTCATGCCTGGACGACTGTCGGCACGGGCGATCGCAACTTTGGCTCTTACCCGTTCTTCGTACTCGGCCTGTGCCAGTTCCTCGTTAGCTAACCGTTGCAGAAGTCCTGCATTGCGGGCTGCGTCGGTGCCGGGCATGAGCTGGGGCAGATTTTCTGCCAGTTCACGCAGGAAGTTGGCGTTTTCATAGTGGGTTGTGTTGCTCATGGTCATGCTTCAAATCTCCGTAAGTGCGTGGGGAATGTAGCAGGATAGCCCATATGGGCATGTTTTCTGTTGATTATGCGAGAAGACTTACCTGTGCCGATTATACGCCATAAAATTTAATTCATTAAATTAAGGCGCGAGAAATGGCAGATCCGAGGATTGTTAGCCGGAACCGCCCAAAGAATACTGGTTTTGCATGTTCCATTTTCATCAATCTTTTACGAGAATAACTAAGTTTCATCTATATGATTATCTTATTGAAATATTTTATCCAACCCGTTAACCTGATAACGCTATTGGCAAAATCCGATAGCCGGGGATTTCCAACCCTGAAAATAGCTACCCACTGGTAGGAAGTTTCTGCCAGTGTGCCTGCGCTCGCCCGTTCAATGGCGGTTCAGGCGGGGGAGGCTTCGGCCTCGCCGGAAGGTAGCTACCGGTATTGGAAACCCTGCTTGAATCGCCACCAATAACAACAATGAGGTGAAGCAGGTATGAATACACAAGACTGGCATCCCGCCGATATCGTTGCCGCCCTTCACAAACAAGGCACAACCGTAGCTGCTCTGTCCCGCGAATCCGGTTTAAG
>NZ_JAQRFI010000071.1 GCF_028598805.1 Xenorhabdus yunnanensis
ACTCCAATTTAAATTCGGGGCTGAAACTTCTTTTCATCATGTCACCTGTTGAATTATCGAAGTGAGCATATCACCTCTATAACGGTGACCAAAATCATTGAACCACATCAGTTTTTGCCGCATCCATGGTTATATTTCCATAGAAATTATAAATAGCATACTCATCTCTAAACGCAAATTCTAATAATCGATAACCCGCTGCAATATAAACAACCTTCCTGGTTCCATTGATGACACCATTTTTCATTCCTTGCGTGCCTATACCCATATCTATTATTTTTCAGTTACTCACACCGTATTTAGCAGCCGTCAAAAATTTCCTAACCCCCGTTCGACCTGTTAACTTTATGCTTCTATTACCATACCTATCAACATATTCAGTAACTATCACACCAAAATTACTACTGAGTTCATTTGCCAATCGGCCAAAACCATAGACATCAATGAAATTTCCTGTAAATGACGTTGCAAGATCTAAACATGAAAAAACAGCATCTTTCCATGATGAATTTGGATTAGGTCCACATAGATTTTTTACTATATTGGCAGCCTCTTTAAATATTAATAAAACATAAAGCTCTTCATTCTCGCTCAATTTCTTTTCAAGATCAGAAATTTTTTCTTTCTGTACTCTTCTTGTTGTGAAAAAGGCATTAATTTCCCATCATCAAATACAACCATCCCATCGACAAATTCATCTGAAATTCGCTTCATATCCATTCCTTCATAAAATCACACAAATAATTAATCACTCCCTGAAATCAAAAAGCTTTCATGTGTTAAATCATCTGATTAGAATTTTAATGATAAAACCCTGCCATCCGAAATACGCATATTAATTATTAACCGACACATAACCTATTTGTTGTATTAATTCTTCGCTCTCATCCATACGATATATCCTATCCTTAATTAAGCGTTAGAATATAACATTTTTATATAAAAAATAGCCGTATCAATCACATAATAATAATGCATTAAAAAGAGTATAAAGTTATCCCCCAATTCATCCATAAGGAACAATTGTAATTTTGAAGATTTTTAATTTACTCTATCAAAAATACCAGAGGATTTAATAGCGTATTCAAAACACCACGGTCAGCTCAGTTTTTTTATTGGAAATTGCTACTAGTTAATCACTTATACATTCCAATCTAAAAAAACCGAGCCTGAATTTACCGGATTCTGATATCGCTATTTTTAAGCGAAGCTGAGGTTAATTTAACCTTCGTGCAAACCACACTCACGCTTCAAACCAAAAAAACGGGTTTGTTCTTCACTCATGCCCGGTTCCCATTTTTGGGTGGTATGAATGTCCCCTACAGAAAGGTAACCCTGTTCCCATAATGGATGGTATTCGAGACCATGCTTTGTCAGGTATTGATGTACCTGCCGATTATCCCAATCAATAATGGGCAGGATTTTGAAAACACCACGTTGAATTGCCAGCACAGGTAACTTGGTACGGCTTTCTGATTGCTGACGACGCAAACCTGCAAACCAGCTTTGCGCTTGCAGCGTTTTCAATGCCCGGTTCATCGGCTCAACTTTGTTGATTTGATTATAACGTTCAATCCCTTCTATTCCCTGTTCCCATAACTTGCCATAACGTGTTTCTTGCCAAGCCGGAGAGTGGACTGCACGAAAAATCTTCAAGTTCAGGTTGAGTTTTTCAGTCAGCTTATCGATAAATTGATAAGTTTCAGGAAATAAGTACCCCGTATCGGTAAGAACCACAGGAATATCAGGATACTCCTGTGTCACAAGATGCAGGCAAACTGTTGCCTGAATGCCAAAACTAGAGGAAAGCACAAATTCGCCGGGTAGATGTTCCAATGCCCATCTCACGCGCGCATGAGCATCCAGCAATTCCAGTTGTTGATTGATTTCTGCCAATAATGTGGTTTGCTGCTCTGGGGTCAATTCCGCCAGATCCAATAAATTCAGCCTGCTCATACTGCCTCCTGCCAGTCGTAAAAATCGACGGCTGAGTTCAATACTGGTTTGATAACATTAGCGCGGATCAAGAAATCACCAAAACATTCATCAATATGGCGTTCTGATGCCCAACGACCTATTAATTCATCCAGTATCTTAAGGATCTCTGCTGAGATGATATTTTCCCTGTACATGCGGGGAATTCGGTCACCAATGCGGTTCCCACCAAGATGCAGGTTGTAACGATCAGGCGCTTTACCCACCAGCCCAATTTCTGCCAGCATCGCCCTGCCACACCCATTGGGGCAGCCTGTGACACGCAGTATGATTTCTTCATCACCAACACCATACTTTTCCATCAATGCATCAATATGGTCGACAAAAGCTGGCAGGAAACGTTCTGCTTCGGCCATCGCTAATGGGCAAGTGGGAAATGAAACACAGGCCATAGAGTGATGACGCAGAGTTGTCACGCTATCATCAATTAAGCCATGGGCACGGGCAATTTCTTCAATCCGCGATTTTTCACTCTCAGGTATCCCCGCCACAATCAGGTTTTGGTTAGCCGTCAGACGAAAATCTCCTTTGTGGATTTTCGCAATTTCTGTAATACCTGTTTTTAATGGCTTGTTGGGATAATCCAGCAAACGACCATTTTCAATAAATAAGGTTAGATGCCATTGATCATCAATCCCTTTTAACCAACCAATTTGATCACCCCGACCAGTAAATTCATACGGGCGAATTTCTTCAAATTTCACGCCAGCGCGTTTTTCAACTTCTTGTTTAAAGGTTTCGATACCCACGCGTTCAAGGGTATATTTGGTTTTCGCGTTTTTGCGCTCGGTTCGATTACCCCAATCACGTTGGGTTGTAACTATCGCCTCCGCAATTGCCAGTGTGTGCTCCAATGAAATAAAACCAAATTCGCTCGCCAGTCGTGGGAAGGTTTTTTTATCGCCGTGGGTCATGGCTAATCCTCCACCCACCAGCACGTTAAAACCGATCAATTGATCATTTTCTGCAATAGCGACAAAGTTCATATCGTTGGCATGTAGATCTACATCATTTTGTGGCGGAATAACCACGGTTGTTTTGAATTTACGTGGCAGATAAGTGGCACCAAGAATAGGTTCCTCATCAGTTGTCACGATTTTTTCTTTATCCAACCAGATTTCAGCATATGCGTTGGTACGGGGCAGTAGGTGTTCCGATATTTTTTTCGCCCATTCATAGGCTTGTTGGTGCAAAGCAGATTGCACTGGGTTGGATGTACACAGAACGTTACGGTTGACGTCATTGGCAGTAGCCAGTGAATCTAAGCCTATCTGTGCCAATAATTGGTGTGCTGGCTTGAGGTTATTTTTTAAGATCCCATGAAACTGAAATGTCTGTCGGTTAGTCAATCTAATGCTGCCATACAACGTATTTTCCGTCGCAAACCGATCAATGCCCAGCCACTGGTTTGGGGTAATAATTCCCCCCGGCAAGCGACAACGCAACATCATGGCATGGCGCGGTTCGAGTTTTTGTTCTGCGCGTTCCGCCCGAATATCACGATCATCCTGCTGATACATTCCATGAAAGCGAATGAGGAGGAAATTATCGCCCTCAAATCCACCTGTCAGCCCATTTTTTACATCTTCGCTGATCGTTCCTCGCAGATAATTGCTGTCCAACTTCATGCGTTCACTATCTGCAAGTTTGCCTTCAACGATCAAAGGGCCTTGTTTTTCTTTGCTCACATTGCTCATGTTAATTGCTCACGTTAGTAAACATCTCTCTGATAACGGCGTTCAAGGCGCAATTCACTCAAGAATTCATCAGCCTGTTCAGCATCCATGCCACTATGTTGTGAAATGATGTCCAATAGGGCTTGTTCTACATCTTTTGCCATGCGATTCGCATCGCCACATACATACAGATGAGCGCCATCCTGAATCCAGCGCCAGATTTCTTCTCCCTGTTCATGTATTTTGTCTTGTACATACACTTTTTGCTGCTGATCCCTTGACCATGCCAGATCAATGCGGGTCAATAAACCATCTTTCACGTAACGCTGGAATTCAATCTGATAAAGAAAATCTTCGACAAAATGCGGGTTACCAAAAAACAACCAATTTTTACCTTCAGCCCCTTGACTGTCACGGTGTTGCAAAAATGCCCTGAACGGAGCAACACCCGTTCCCGGCCCAATCATGATGACTGGTGCACCCGAATCAGTCGGTAAACGAAAATTGTTGTTTTGTTCGATAAAAACCCGGATGTTGTCATCTTCCTGCAAGCGATCCGCCAAATAACCTGACGCTCCGCCTGTACGGGCACGCCCTTCTATGTCATAACGAACCACTCCCACGGTAATATGGACTTCGTTTTCCACTTCAGATTGTGCAGAGGAGATGGAATAAAGCCGCGGTGTCAGTGGACGCAATAAATCAATAAATTGCTGGGCTTCCGGATGTGCAGCTACAGCTCTGACCATATCCACAATCGGTGTTGTCTGGGCGTATTGCTGCAATGCTTGTTTGTTCGCGACTAAGGCCAACAGTTCTTCATCTTTCGCCAATGTGGCATATTTTTCAACAATCACGCCGGTATTCTGAGTCAGCTCTACATGGCTGATCAGAGCCTCACGCAGTGGAAGTGACTTTCCATGCACATTGACTTGTTCTGAACCCTCCAACCAAAGCAAGGTGATTAATTCATCCACTAAAGCCGGATCATTTTCAAACCAAACGCCAAGGGCATCCCCTGGCTGATAGCTCAATCCTGAATCCCCCAAGTCAATTTCAATATGGCGAACATCTTTGTTAGATCCACGTCCCGTGATTTTCTGGTTAGCCGACAGAGTGGCTGTTAGAGGCGTTTCTTTGGTGTGCGCTGAAATGACCGGTGAAGAAGCTATTGATGATGAAGAAACTATCGGTGAAATAGCCGATTTTACCTGCACTGGCAAACGCTGTTTCAAAATCCCCGTAATTTTCTGACGCCATTGATCCGCTTGTTCCTGGTATTCCACATCAGCATCAACACGATCCAGCAAACGCTGTGCTCCAAGCTCATGCAGACGAATGTCAAAATCTTTCCCTGCCTGACAGAAATTTTCATACGATGTATCCCCAAGACCAAATACGGCATACGCTGTCTCTTTCATTGACGCGGCTTTTTTGGAATAGAGGTATTTATGTAGTGCTACAGCTTCCTCAGCAGGATCACCTTCACCTTGTGTCGAAGCAATAATAATCAATACACGCTCTTGGGAAATTTGTTTAAATTTATAGTCACCCGCGTTAATCAGATTTACTTTGAGATTTTCAGCCAATAGTGAATCTCTCAGTTGTTCAGCTAAACGACGGGCATTGCCTGTTTGCGATGCAGAAAGCAAAGTTACAGTTTCTTGTTCGGAAACATCGGATGATTCCGTCTCAGTTTGTGGTTGGTGATTCACCATTCCCCAAAAATAGCCGGACAACCAGGCTAATTGATGTGGTGAGAAATCATTAATTGCAGATTGCAAGCGTGATAATTGTTCTGGAGAAACAGGTAATAATGCAATTGAAGGTGGTTTTGTGGTCATTTTCCCAGTGCCCTTTGCTATATAGCCGCTATCCATGTTGTAAAAAGCATGTTGTAAAAAGCATGATTGTAAAAAAGGTAGAAATCATAAACATGGATTAATTATCAGGTTATCCCAGAATAGGAAAGGTATTTAAAGAAAGGATCGCAATATCTCATAACCAAAACGCCTAACTTTATTTACAGATTTAATATATCGATAAAGTTGTTAAGGATTGTGCTTTTTATCTCCAGAAAAATCACGTTAAGCTTGTAAAGTTCAGGTAGAATAGCCGACCTTTTGAAGTCAGGGGAAAGCATAATGAGTACAACTATCTTTAAAGATTTTCAATTTGAAGCAGCACACCATCTTCCAAACGTGCCAGAAGGACATAAATGTGGGCGCCTGCATGGGCATTCATTTATGGTACGTCTGGAAGTCACCGGAGAAATCGATCCTCACAGTGGCTGGCTAATGGATTTTGCCGATGTAAAAGCTGCCTTTAAACCGATCTGGGAACAGCTCGATCACCACTATCTCAATGAAATCCCTGGGCTTGAAAATCCGACCAGCGAAGTCTTGGCCAAGTGGATCTGGGAAAAGTTAAAACCAACGTTGCCTCAACTCAGTGCTGTTATGGTCAAAGAAACCTGTAGCGCAGGTTGTATCTATCGAGGTGAGTAAGGATTCAGCACCAGAATCTGGTGCTGAATGAAATTTAGGCGATATTCAAATACTTATGGGTTTGCATCGAAAAGCGCCAATTACGGGCAATACAGGTTTCGATGCACAGGCGGGTTGCATCTTCTTTCTGACTAATCGGTTGTAACGCAATAACCGGAATAGAATTTCCATCAAGCATAGTCAATAATTCATCCAATGCTTCAATATCGCGCTGCCGTCCGACAGGATGCTTGATTTCATCGGCACGCTTCATGGCCTCAGGCAAAACCTGATATCCTCCGCGCATTTTCACTTTAGGAGAAATCGTCACCCAAGTTTTGTCAGTGCACTGAATCGTATGTGTACCACTTGTCTCTATCTGACATTGATAGCCTTCGCTTTCCAGTGTTTCCGTCAAAGGACGCAAGTCATATAAGCACGGTTCTCCCCCGGTAATGACAATATGTTTCGCACTGTAGCCTTGACGAGTGAATATACTTAGCAACTGTCTTGCGGTAGCAACACCCCACAAATCACTATCCTGCGATTTCAGTAAGATATTTTCCATAGGCTGCTGTTTATCAGCCTCTTTTTCCCACGTATGTTTGGTATCGCACCAACTGCACCCTACTGGACATCCCTGTAATCGAATGAAAACCGAAGGCACACCGGTAAACACTCCTTCTCCCTGTAATGTTTGGAAGATTTCATTTATTGGGTAAATCATAAAAAACTCTTGTTTTAATAAACTGCCCGTTATTATTACAGATATCTATCCCGCGAACATCCATCTTTATGATATCGTACGAGGTTGCTTTTACTGGCATCTCAAGCCAGACAGAGCATCGTATGCCTAAAATACTCTCAGGCATGAAAGGATAGATGGGAATAACGAATGCAAAATAATGAAAATCAGCTTAAACAGGGTCTAAGCGTGCGGCACATTCGCTTCATGGCTTTAGGCTCTGCAATAGGCACGGGGCTGTTTTATGGCTCAGCAACAGCAATACAGCAAGCTGGCCCCGCGGTATTATTGGCCTATTTAATCGGCGGTGCTGCCGTATTTATCGTGATGAGAGCACTTGGCGAAATGGCCGTTCACCATCCAGTTTCTGGTTCTTTTTCGCAATATGCCAGCCATTATTTGGGACCTTTGGCCGGTTTTTTAACGGGCTGGATCTATGTTCTTGAAATGCTGTTTGTTTGTCTGGCTGATATTACCGCATTCGGCGCATATATGAAGCTTTGGTTCCCACATGTCGAACAGTGGATTTGGGTTCTGGGGATTGTATGTTTTATTGGTGCCTTGAATCTGTGTCACGTAAAAATCTTTGGTGAAATGGAGTTCTGGCTTTCGATCGTTAAAGTTACCGCCATCATTGCCATGATTATCGGTGGTCTTGCCATTATGTTTTACGGGTTCGGGCAAGCAACTGAGCATGCAACTGGCCTGTCCAATTTATGGGAGCATGGCGGTTTTATGCCAAATGGCATCAGTGGGGTGATAGCTTCATTTGCGATTGTTATGTTTGCTTTTGGTGGCATAGAAGTCATTGGCATCACTGCCAGTGAAGCGAAAAATCCAGAAAAAACGATCCCTAAAGCAATCAACGCTGTTCCATTCCGTATTTTAATCTTCTATGTTTTGACCCTGTGTATCCTGATGAGCATCTATCCATGGGATCAAATTACTCCGAATACAAGCCCATTCGTACAGATTTTTTCCAATTTGGGAATTAATTCAGCCGCAAATATTCTGAATATGGTCGTAATTACCGCCGCTATTTCCGCTATTAATAGTGATATTTTTGGTGCAGGCAGGATGATGTATGGCATGGCTCAGGAAGGGCAAGCTCCCAAGTCATTCAAGAAACTAACGCGCAATGGTGTTCCATGGATGACTGTTCTTGTCATGATTGCAATTCTGTTACTTGGCGTGGTTCTGAATTATCTGATCCCTCAAGAAATCTTCATTCTTATCGCTTCTGTCGCCACATTTGCAACGGTTTGGGTATGGCTGATGATTTTAGTTTCACACGTTGCCATGCGTCGCCAAATGAGTCCGGAAGAAGTTAAAACACTGAAATTTCCAATCCCGATGTGGCCAATTGCCCCTGCAATTACGATCATTTTTATGGTCAGCATCATTCTATTGCTGGGCTATTTTGAGCAAACAAGAAATGCGTTATATGTTGGTATAGGTTGGGTATTCATTCTGACTCTAGCCTATTTTATTGGTGTGAAAAAGAAGCTACCAATAACTCGCTCCTCTAATCAGTAATCATCAATCTTGTTCCAAAAAGCGTCGGAAATTACCGACGCTTTTTTATCTTTTTCCACAAAACAATAAGCCTTTTCGTCAGTTATCATCACAAAGAGAATTTCACAATCAGGGGGTTATGATCAGAAGCTCCTGTCATTACAACTGCTGAATTCAAAACTTTTAATTCACGATAAAAAATAAAATCCAGCGGTTTACCAAAAACAATCGTTCTATGATCATCATTAAAATGCACTTCTTCCAATTGCATACGGCGTGCGAAACGTTCCAGTATTTTTAATCTCTGCCGACTCCATGCATTAAAATCCCCAGCAAAAATTACGGGGCCATTATGTAAGCTTATGTGGTTGCCAATGTTATTGAATTGTCGGCTATAAACATCTATACCAAGACTGAAGTTAATGGCATGTACGTTTATCACCATCAACTGACGTTTATCTGGTAATGGATAAATCGTGATTAATGATGATTTAGATAACCTGAATATCGGTTCTTTTTCACGAAGTGGGCAGCAATATATCGGTGAAGATGATGCTAATGTCATCACACCTGATGGATGCTGAGGGATAGCAAATGCAGGAACCTGATCCGCAACCAATCCGCTAGCTGCAATGAATTCCAAGAGAGCAGGAGTCGTTTGCGCCTCTTGCAATAAGATAAGGTCACTCTTCTCGATTAACGAAGTCAGAACACTTTGCCATAATGGGCGCTGTTGTTTACAAATATTCCAAATAGCGATAGAAAGTTCATTATTACTGGCAAGAAGTGGCTCACCATGTGGTAACGACGCATCCTCAAGTAATTGCTTAGAACTAGGAAAAACGCGTTCTACAGGCTTCCCCACAACATATCGCATAGCATAGCTGTTTTTCGCGCGCTTCATATTTACAAGTTTTCTCTCATACAGCCTTCTCGCATAGCTTTTTATTGCCAAACTTACCTCCGCCATACGACACCTTCCACTTGATGCTACCTAATATGACATACCCATTGTTGATTTCAATCTATTGTGCACAAAAGCCCATGCAGCGGTAAGATAATATATTGATGATATACGTTATTACCATAATTTATAAAAAACTCAATAGTAAGATCTAATAAATATGGAAATTATGTATTTAATAATATAATTTCGCTTGACTAAATAATAACATGGCAATACTGTTTCAGTAGTAACTATGATGCAACCATAAACCAACTAATATATCGTTATCTCCATCAAACATTTTCTTGATTGCAGCATCATTTTAATTTTATTGATTATATAAGCAGTTTTGTGGACTTTCCTCTCCGTTACCTTAAAAATTTTGGAAATTATCGAAACTCAAGAATAAGAATAAAAAAAGAGGAACTGAATATGCTAAAAAATATTATCAAGAAAAGCGAATTGAATAATATTGGTGCATATGATACCGAATCTTCATCAATATTGCCTTTAATTAAAGGATTCAAATGGTTACAAGAAGCCGTCGATAAAGTGATGAATGGGGATAATCCAGATTTTTTAAATATAGCACCTATACTATCGTCACTAAGACAAGAAGATATTATAGAAATATTAAATGATATTCTGGAAAAAAGAGAAATTACCTCAAATTATGAAGGAGTATCTGAAGATCATATTTATCTACATAGACAAAATAATTTTAATTTATTAATCAGACTTATTGATGATAGTGAGCAAAATACACTTTATACAAATGAATTTGATATTTTTGTCATCAATCCGACAAATACGGAAATAATGGTCCCTTGCTATGAATCTTGTTCAGAACAAAATATATTCCAAAAACCAAAACCCATCAAAAGAGTTGGGGATTGTCATTTTAAACCAAATAAAGTTTATTACTTTGAAGCTTATAAATATATCTTAGATTTTGATTTTGAATCCTCTCCCAATAATTTCGTATTGATTGTACATTCTGATCCGAAAGGGTGGATTACATGGATTTATAACAGAAAGACATTAGAGCCAATACAAAGTATCTGTACAAATTTACAGGCATCCAGAGTTCTATTATATGTCAGGCTATTAGGAGAGATGAAGGCATCCCAGTCTATTCAATGCATTGAAAATTTAGCAACATCCAATTACGCAAACTTTGTACGCTGGGAAGCAGTGCAGAGTCTTTCCAAAATAGCGCCATCCAATTGCCTAAAAATTCTTAAAATACTGGCGGAGAATGACCAGGATCCAATACTTAAACAAGCTGCTATACATAGCCTAGAAATGACAATGGCAAAAAATTGTTAAAAAATGTCATTGCTGGTTCAGGAGAAACAGATTATGACGATAGATAGCACCCCAACAGTCAAAAATGTACTGGATCTTAAAGAATTTCTTGCATTGTTAAAAAGTTCAAATGTCATCTCTCATATAAATAAAAAAATTTATATAGAAGAGGAAATTAATCAAGTAGCTGAATGGTTGTATTCTTATGCCGCCAATAAAGAGGAAATCATTTCTTTTATTTGTTCAGATCTTAGAGATCCAACACAGTTTCAGAAAGAAAATGATATGCAAGCACCTACGTACTTGATTTACAAAGATAAAAGAATCTCTATCAGGATGGTTGTTTGGCTACCGTTGAGAAATCAGTTCGATTTTGTACCACTTCCTTATGGAAAAGCACATGATCATGATTTTGATTTCTGGACTGTTAATTTCTTTGGTAATGGCTATAAAACTAGCCTATATGACTACAACGACAATGACATAAACGGCACAGAGGGTGAATCAGTAACATTGAATTTTTCCGGTGATCGAATGTTATCTTCTACAGGCAATGTCATGTTTTATAGACGAAACAAAGACGTACATATCCAATACCCACCAAAAGATTTTTGTGTATCGTTAAATTTGATAGTGCAACCAGAAACAAAAGTGAGCCAAAATAAACTAATTTTAGATAGTGAAGAAAAACCAACAGAAAACCAACAAGTTATTGCACATATAAAAAAAGGGAGGAAAGAAAGCTATCACGCCCAAGAGTCACTATTCCACGGATTATTAAAATTAGGTAGAGAGAAAAGTCGTCAGCTCGCTTTACAAGTAGCCCGTAATCACAGTAGAGATGAAATACGTGCTATTGCCTTTGAGGCTATATTAGACGCTACTGAATGTTCATATAACAAGAACGATATTAGTGATCTCATTGGCTTAGTAAATAATGATAAAAGTAGTTATGTCAGAACAAGAGTAAAAGAAAAAATCAAGACTATCTTATCCAAATAAAAGAGAAGTCTTTACGATTCTATTGATCAAAGGGGAAATAAAATGAATCATATTGAACAAATTAAAAACAAAAAATCAGGAGTAATTGCAGAAATTTCTCTTACTTCTTTCGGTACCGAAATCTTGCTGGCCGGTGCAGTACCTCACTCTCTATCCGGCAACAAAGCTGGTCGTGAAATAGATGCCGGAGGGTCTGAACGAGGCTGTTTATACCCATGTGGTTTATCAGAAAAACAATGAGGTTGCTGATTCAGGTTAGTAAAACCAGTCCAGTAATTCATACACGAGATTTATCAGAATATAGCCATTGAAAACGATTAACAATCAAAGCAATTTTATTGCAGATAAGAAAAACCCCTGAGAGAAATCTCAGGGGTTTTTCTCGAAATACGGTGGCGGTGCGGACGGGACTCGAACCCGCGACCCCCGGCGTGACAGGCCGGTATTCTAACCAACTGAACTACCGCACCACCGAATTTCTTCAGCCCTGCTGCCTTTTGTGCCGGCAACCGGCGTTTAATTAACTGTCTGGCAGTGTCCTACTCTCACATGGGGAGACCCCACACTACCATCGGCGCTACGGTGTTTCACTGCTGAGTTCGGCATGGGGTCAGGTGGGACCACCGCGCTGTTGCC
>NZ_JAQRFI010000072.1 GCF_028598805.1 Xenorhabdus yunnanensis
TGCCATTGCCAGTGCCGCCGACAGGATTATTGTGCCGCGCACGGGTGGTGTGGGTTCAGTGGGCGTGATTGTCATCCACTGTGACTGGTCGCAGCACATTAAAGAAGACGGTCTGAAAGTGACCATTATCACTTACGGGGATCGTAAGGCCGAAAGCAACCCGTATGTGCCGCTGAGCGAAGAGGCAAAAGCGGCTATTCAACACGATGTTGATGAAATGGGGCGTCTTTTTGTCCGCACCGTTTCCCGTAACCGCGGACTCTCGGAAGAGCAAATCCGCAAGACACAAGCTGCCTGTTATCTGGCAGACGAGGGCGTACAGACTGGGTTAGCGGATGAAGTTGCTTCCCCGGATGTCGCATTTCAAACACTGATGAAAGACTCTGGAGTGATTTAACCATGTTTAAGTTTGCACACCTGCTGGGTGCCAAAGCCCGTGCCGCTGATGAGCACGAGGAAGACGAAAACGCACGTAAAGCCAAAAGCCGTCAGGCTGAGGAAGACGATGAAGAGCGTGAAGACGCCGAAGAACAGGATGAAGAAAAGGAAGGCAAAAAAGCCAAAAAAGCAAAAAAGGCCAAGTCAGAAGAGGATGAGGATGACGACCCTGATGCCGAAGGCGATGAGGAGGATGAAAACGCGGAGGAAGACGAGGATGTTAAAAAAGGCCGTCGCGCTGAACGCGAACGCTGTGCCAAAATATTTAGCAGTAAATATGCCGCGAATCGCCCTGATATGGCGGCCCATCTGGCGTTTAATACCCGTATGTCAGCGAGTGAAGCGATTAACACAATGAAAGTGATGGGTTCCATTCAGCCAGCAATGACGCGTGTTACACTGGATAGCCGGATGCAAGCTGAGCAGCAGGTTCGATTAGGTCCCGACGCTCAGCAACCCGCCAGAGGTTCTGTGTCCGCACTGGCACAGCAAATGACCCGTTTATATGACGCCAATAAAGGAGCGAAATAATGGAAAACTTCTCTCAGAACCCCTTTCAGCCAGGCATGACACAGGCTGTTTTTTCGCCTGACCAGTTAATTTCCGGTCCGTTGCAAATAGTCACTGACAGCGCAACGATTGCCAAAGCGGGTATCCTGAAACGCGGCACGGTACTGGGTGTTATTACTGCCAACGGTGAATACGTGGTCAGTAAAAAAGGGGCCGGGGACGGCAGTCAGATCCCCAGCGCGATTCTGGTGGACAATGTTGATACCACCGCCGACAGCGTGAGGGGAGGCGTTTACCTGATGGGCGAATTTAACCAGCGTCGGGTGATTTTCGATGAAAGCTGGACGCTCCCCGAACTGAAAACCCCATTACGCGCCTTTTCCATTTTCCTGCGCGACAGCGTACAAGCCTGATCTAACTTCCAACAGACGTCTGAATGCGGGCCACCGTAGGCATTGTGACGTCTTTTAACACGAGAAACAGTATGAATATTTTTGACACCAACGTCTTAGTACAGGTTGTGCCGAATCTGATCACCAGTCAGAACTGGCTGCTGGATAAGTTTTTCCCGAATATTGTGGAGTCTGACACTGAGGAAGTGTCTGTCGACGTGGATGTTGGTCTGCGCCGCATGGCCCCGTTTGTTTCCCCGTTAGTGGAAGGCCAACTGGTCGAATCGCGTAAATTTCAGACCAACAGTTTTAAACCGGCGTACATCAAAGACAAACGCGCCCCGGATTTACGCAAACCCATTCGTCGCCAGATTGGTGAACGAATTGGCGGTCAGTACACCGCGGCTGAGCGTGAGATGCTGAACGTACAATTTGAACTGGCTGACCAAATTGATATGATTAACAGAAGGTTAGAGTGGATGGCAGCCAGTGCGCTGGCGACCGGCACAATCACCGTAGCGGGTACAGGTTACGAAACGAAAGTGGTGAACTTCGGGCGTTCTGCCGATCTGACAGTTACCCTGAGTGGCAGTGATAAATGGCCGACAAAGGTGGATGCAGGTAAAACCAACACCCAGCCCACACAGGATATTGAAGCATGGTCGCAGCGCATTCTGAAAAATTCCGGTGCCATGCCGACCGATCTGGTGTTTACCACTCAATCATGGAACGCATTTCGTCTGGATACCACGGTGACCGACAGTGCTATTAAGTTTCCGGCATTAAACCCGTACGGTAACCAGATTAACCCGGGCACGCAGGTGCAGAAAGGGGCGGCCTACAAAGGCCGTTGGGGGCAATTTGATTTGTGGGTGTACAACGACTGGTTTATTGACCCGGTGGATGGCAAAGAAAAACCGATGTTACCCGAGGGCACGGTCATTATGTCCGGCGCGGATTTGATGGGCACGCGTGCGTTTGGGGCAATATTAGATCCGGCCTTTACCTATGGTCCCATGGCGTATGCGCCGAAATCGTGGTTACAGGAAGATCCGGCGCAACGCTTCCTGATGATGCAATCTGCGCCGCTGGTCATTCCCAGCCGGGTGAATGCGGCATTGTGCGCAACGGTGGTGTGAGATGGCTAAAAAACAGGAAATAGTCACTGATGACCCGGGCGGATTACCGTCCGAATTGCAAACGGATACAGATCAAGTCATAACCGAATCACCTTCTCAATCTGAAAAAGAAGCCATCACCTATCAGGCTGACGTTGTCAGGAAAGCTGGAACCGATAAAGATGACGTGCCAATTTCGGATGAGAGTGTGACGGAATTTATTGTGGTTACAGGTCATACTATCAGACATAACGGCGTGGATTACCCTGAAAATACTGAGATTAAGGTTTTCGGCGATGATGCCAGTCGCTTGTTCCGATTGGGTGTTATTATCCGGCTGGATGACCTAAGGGTACGGTTACTATCCAATAACCCAGTAACAGTGCAGAGCGGGGTTAAAATCTGATGCCGATTGACTGGGATAAACACCTGCTAGCCCCTTTGCATCAACAGTTTGCCGAGCGGGTGAACTGGCGACCCAGAGACGGGAAACCTTATGACATTATGGGCGTGTTTGATCGCGCCTATACCCAGCAGGTGGAGTCGCTCGACGGCGACAGCAGTATCAACACCACTAAACCGCTGCTGGGTGTTCGTGATGCGGTATTCAAATCCCTGCCACAGCAACAAGATCGGGTGTTTGTGTACAGTATCAATGCTGAATTTGTCGTGAGTGACGTTCAGCCGGACAGTCACGGTGGGACGCATTTGCAACTCAACAGGATTAAACACAAAGAATGAACGCATCAATAATACGCAATATGGTGGTTCAGGCGCTCACGGGTAAAACGGATGCACAATCCCGTGTTTATTCCCCGCGTGATTGGTCAACACGGGGGAAAGATTATCCGTGTATTTTGGTGCAAACGCCATTTGATCATAAAAAATCGCGGGGTCGCAACGTTCCCCAATTTCATACTGTAACGACCGTCAGAGTCACCGGCAGGATAGAGGAATTTGACAGTGACATTGATAACGGTGCAGAACAGGCGGAACTGGCATTGGAGGCGTTGCGGGAACAAATCGAACGGGCGGTAATAAATAGCTATGAGCTGACGAAAGTCACACAGCAATATGCTGAAATTCGCTCGCAAATCGATATTGATGCCAGTGGTGAATCGCATTTCGCACAACTCTTGATGGATATCGACATTGAATACTATCAGGGTGAGGAGGATTTTTACCCCATCGAAACGCATCCACTGGACGGCATTGACGTGACGGTAGCGATGCCGGAACACACACCCGAACCCAAAATCAGTATTAATCTGGAGTAAATCCCATGTTTGTAAAACCTGTTGCCGGGCGGCGTGTACGCTGTCCGGTCAGGGGCGAATTTTTGCCCGAATCCGGCGCAGATGTGCCGGATAATTTGTTTTGGCATCGCCGATTAAGGGATGGCGACGTTGAACTTTATCAGCTGGTAGCTGAAACCAAGGTCGCCAAAAAAGGCGCGCAGGAGGCTGAATAATGGCGATCCCTTTTTCCCGAATTCCCAATAACCTCAGAACGCCACTGTTTTTCGTCGAGTTCGATAACTCCATGGCGAACAGTGCCATAGCCACCCAACGTTCACTGATCCTCGGTCAGATGCTGGATGGAGCGGTAGCGACACCCGATATTCCGGTGCGCATTTCCTCAGCAGAACAGGCCGCTACCCAGTTCGGTCACGGCTCATTGCTGCATGGCATGACCGCCGCGTATCTGGCAAACGATCAGGCGGCGGAATTGTGGGCATTACCCCTGAAAGACGGGGGTAATATGCTGGCGGCAAAAGGGCAGATTAAAGTTTCGTCGCTGCCAACCCATGCGGGCGTTATTTCGTTGTATATTGCGGGCCAGCGCGTACAAATTACGGTCATGGCGACGGATAAAGCGGCGCAGATTGCAGCGGCATTAGCCACAGCCATTAACCGTAAAATTTCGCTACCGGTGACAGCCGCCGTAACGGATGACACGGTCACGTTAACCGCCAGAAATAAAGGCGCTCACGGCAATGGGATCAACGTTTGCCTTAATTACCGCGGGCAGGCAGGCGGAGAGGTTACTCCGGCGGGGTTGTCGCTGGTAATCACCCCTATGGCAGGGGGCGCAGGTGCACCCGAGCTGAAAAATGGCCTGTCTAACCTGAGCGACCGCTCATTTGATTTTATCGTCAATCCCTACACCGACACTGCGTCAATGGATGAGATGAAATCATTCCTGTCAGATACGGGGGGTCGCTGGTCTTGGGAGCAGCAATTATACGGTCATGCGTTCAGTGTCGTCAGCGGAACTCATGGCGAACTGGCGGATGCCGGCGCACGCCGCAACAATCAGCATGAAACGGTGCTGGGGGTGACGAAATCACCGACACCCAACTACATCTGGTCAGCGGCCGTCACCGGTGCAGTCGCGCCGTCCCTCAGAAATGACCCCGGCAGGCCGTTGCAGACCTTGCCCGTGGCGGGTGTTTTGGCACCGGCGGCAGAAGACCAGCTCGGCCTGATTGAGCGTAATAACCTGCTGCACAGTGGTATTTCAACATTTACGGTGGCTGATGATGGCACAGTGCAGATTGAAAACATCATTAGTACCTACCAGAAAAACCCGTACGGGGATAATGATGACAGTTATCTGCAGATAGAAACGCTGTTTTTACTGGCGTTTGTCTCTCGTTACATTCGCACGCAGATCACGTCTAAGTTCCGTCGCATGAAACTGGCGAAAGACGGCACGCGATTTGCGGCAGGCTCGGCCATTGTGACCCCGAATGTAGTGCGTGCCGAACTCATCGCCCAGTACCGGACGCTGGAATATAACGGGTATGTGCAGGATTCAAAGGCGTTTGCGAGTGGGCTGAAAGTGGAAATTAATGCTCACAATCCAAACCGGCTGGATGTTCTCTGGACGGGCACCTTGATCAACCAGTTGCGCGTGTTTGCGCTGCTCAATCAATTCCGCCAGCAACCAACTAACTAGGAGAAAATCGTGGGAAACACCTCTAACAGGCTGGCAGGTACAGCCTATGTTTCTGTTGATGGGATGTCCATCATGGTAGTTGGTGATTTCACCTACAGCCCGTCAGCGGTCACACGTGAAACACTGACCGGCATGGACAGTGTGCACGGGTATAAAGAAAAGCCGAGTCCATCCTTTATTTCCTGTCGGGTGCGTGACAGCGGCGGCACGACCGTCGCCGATTTTAACAGCCAGACCAATGTGACTATCGTCGCTGAACTCGCCAACGGCAAAACCATTATCGGTGAGGGTATGTGGACCGTGAACTCGCAGGAAGTCAGAAGCGAAGACGCGGAGTTCGAAGTTCGTTGGGAAGGGATTTCAGTTACCGAAAACTAAAACTAAGAGGCAGTCATGGAAAAAACAAAAGTTATCACACTAAACAAACAGATTGAGAGTAATGACGGTAAAGAGGTTTATACCGAAATTCATCTGCGGGAGCCTGCGCTATTCGAGGTTGAGCAGTTTTATGAGGCTCAGAGCAAAAATACCCACAGTATATTACCCGCAATGCGATTGCTTATTGCGCTGGTATCAGGCGTGCCTGAAACGGTACTGAAAAAAATGGCAATCAGTGATTTTAACATCTGTAGGGAGTTTCTGACGGGTTTTTTAGTCTATGTTCCCTTAGGGGATGGCAGCAATTAGCGGCGGATGTGACCTATTTTTACCACTGGGGGCCACAGGAGGCGTGGCACCTGAGTTATTCCCGTCTGGAATGGTGGTTAAAACAGGCTGAGCGCATCAACCAGATGAGGTTAGGTCATGGCTAATGTATTTGATTTTCAAATTAATGCGGATGAAAACGCGACGAAAGCCTTAGCTGAAATGGAGGCAAAACTTAAGCAACTTAATCCGTTACTGAATTCTACCCGCGATGGATTGCGATTCGGTGGCAGTGAAACACTGGAAAACACAGGATCATTGAGTAACAAGCTGCGGGAAATGTCACGACATGCACAGGATAACGTGCAAAATATTGGCGATATGATCCCGCCGTTGAAAATGTTTGGAGAGTTGTCGGGTAAATATCTGGATAAGGGTCTCAAGCTGGGCGGTATTGGCGCAATAGGTTACGGCATCACCAAAATGGGGCAGAAGCTGAATGAGCAGAGCAAGGAAGCTTACAATCTGGATGTCATGGCAAAAAATAACAACATGACCCCCGAAGAGTTTTCCCGCTTATCCGGTGCGATGGTAATATTGGGTGTTGATGCAGATAAGGCAAAAGAATCCGTAGACGGGTTATATAAAATATTTAATGATCCACTATGGGCAAGGGATAGTGCAACATTAGCGCAGCTTAATAGCATGGGCGTGTCCATTATTAGAAAGGACGACGGCACTGCTGATGTCATGAAAACGATGGAGGAACTAGCGAAAGCGTTCCCTTCCTATTCTCCGGCATTACAAAAAACCATTGCAGATACATTAGGCTTTGATGAGCATACGCTAGCATTATTGCGTGAGGGCGCTAAATTTAAACAGCTATTAACCAAGTCGGATGAACTAGGATTGACGGTTCCTAACGATTTAAACCAGAAATTAACCACTTTGAATGGTACGATAAACGAGCTGAATGCCTCATGGGAAGGGTTTAAAACCCGGACTAGCAATGCTACTGCAAATTTTCTAACCTCAGATGGTTCTGTTAACGATGGACTGAAAGGCGTCGGCGACTTACTGACATATGGTCCTGATAATTTTGCAATAACAAGGACATTAGGTTTTACTAGGGGTGATGAGTCAGATCAATTGAGGTGGGGATATAATAATCCTGAGTTTTACAATACGCTCAATACGTATGAAAAAACGATGTTAGATTTTGGCCTAATGACTGACGGATACCGGAAAAAATATCAGCAATGGCATCTCAAAAAAGGCAGTGAAAAAACCGAGCCCCCCATTCTACCTGAAAAGCCCCGCCATGTGGGTGAAAAAGTGCCTGATGTGCCTGTTGTAGAAGAGCCTAAAATAGGCAGTGAAAATAATAAAAAGAGGAGCGGTAACACCAGAAAACCCCGCGGTATTCGCAATAATAATCCCCTGAATATGGAATTTGCCAGACAAAAAGGGGCAACAGTAGAAGATCACCCAGAGAAACGTTTTGCCAAATTCAGTACGCCTTACGCAGGATTGGAGCGCTCAGCGTGGCAATTGCGGCGCTACTTCAATGGGCTAACAGATAACGTTAAGCGTCAATCCGTCGATTTAATTGTAAGAAAGTGGGCGCCCCCAGGTGGAAAAGACAAAAATCGCACCGAGGATTACATAGACCGAGTTGCTCAGAGGTTGGGTGTTGGCAGGAATGATCGCTTAGATCTAAACAATCATAATGTGATGTATTCATTAATGCGCGAAATGGGTATGGTAGAAAGTAAATCTTTTCCTTATGACAAGGATCTGGTCATGGCTGCCATAACAAGTACTCCTGACCCAACAAAAACGCCCGCTAAAAATAATACATCCAGTACCAACCCTCAGATACCGGGTAATACTGAGGAGAGCGCCGGCAAGCAAGACCAGCAATACCCATCACTCTACAGTAAGAAAAAAGATATTGAGTCTGAGACAGAAATAGCAAAAGGCATGGCGAAAGCGTTTCAAGACGCCATCGGTGATAAACCATTCCAAGTTGAGATTACTTTAGTTAATGATAAGACTGGAGAGCGTCAGAAATTCCAGTCAAAAACTGCGGGTAAAATCACAACTTCCATGAATTATCCTTGAAAATGGCTTATGTTTTATTCAGTAATGGTGGTTTTAGCATTTATGAATGAAACATGAGGCAGGTGGATAACAATGACTATATGGAATACTTTTTGGTTTGTTATTGTGGTGTTTATTGTCTCGCTGGTTATGGCTAAATCTTCAAAGTCAATCCAGCGCAGGAAAGTAGCAACTGTGATAGCTTGGTTGGCGGGCGGGTTTATACTTTTATCTATAATCACCATTAGTTGGCTACTGAATTCAAATGATCATACAGGATGCAATAATAAAGAAGGAGGGTTTTACGGAAGTAATAATAAACTCTGTTTTAATGATAATGAAGTCCAAGCTATAATAAATAAAACCAATGGAGAAAACACGGAAGTTTCTAAATTCACCATATTGGGAAAGGATAAGGCTGTTATTTACATTAAAAACGCAGGTGAATATTTAATTTCAATTAATGGTGGTGATGTCGAAGTAACTCCATATAAAAAACAAGAGCAAGAAAGCCAAAATAACGATAGTAGCTTTAACAATAAAGAAAATGTAACTAAGATTAGTTGTTATAATAATTATATGGAATATCCATATGATGGTTTTATATTTCCTACGCGTAATAACACACTTTATAGTGCAGAAAACTTAGTCTGCTATAAAGGTAGAGATATTACATCATGGGTTGCTGGACGTGGAATGAAAGTGACATCAGCGATAATGCCTAACTCCAAGGAGTTATTTGCTATTGTTACGGTAGAGGAAGAAAATCCCCAACAATACGAATCCAAAAGCAGCATTAGAGCAATTTATATAACTAGTGATGGTATTCGGGGGAAAAGAGATATCTTTACCCAAAGGTACACTCAAGACCCTAAAAAAACATTATCTAAAATGAGAATAGTTGGCTACAACTACGAAAAAGGAATTGTTTATTTTTCTGTTCCTGCTTGGGCCGTCAGTCATGCTATACATGCTTTCACAATTCCTTTCGATAATAATTACAATTACGTAAGAGAGAAATTTATTACAGATGGTGATTTGACGTTTGTAAACATGTCTAACTTATCAGGTAATCCAAAGCATGATAAATACATAGGTAGTTTAGTTGTAGAGCAAAGTGAGATAAGAGAAGGTGAAGGACGTGTATACAACGAATATTTAATTTCACCAGAAGGGAAAAGAATCTGTGAGTTAGACACCGAAGTTGAAAACTGGCGAATATATCTACCTTGTAAAAAATAGCCCCATCATGGGGCTTATTTTTATCTTTTATTCCTTTCAAGCTTCACTGCGTTTTCTGCGGCTAGCTTTGCAATTTCCTCTAATATCTTTCGTTCAGTTATGGGATCTATTGTCGTTGGCTGACATTTCATTGATGATTGGATTTGATCGCCTGATTTATGCTTTCTGACTGCATCTAACAAAACAGCAACAATCTCAGCATTTACAGACCGCTTATTGTCTGATGCCATATTTTGCACGGCTTCTTTAAGGTCTTGCGGTAGACGAATGTTTATTTGTGGCTCACGGCTCATAAGTAAAATCCGGTGCAATAATAATGTTGACATGGTAGCCACCTGCTACTAATCTATCAATGGTAGCCAATGGATATCATTAGTGAGGGGGTTATGAGCAAAATAGAAAGATTGCCACAGGTAAATATTAGGATGCCGAATGATATGAGGAATAGCTTGAAATACATTGCAAATGTACAGGATAGGTCTGTGAATTATGTAATTGTTAAGGCTCTTGAAGAGTATATAAGCAAAAATGGTGAAACCCCAACTGCGGGAACAGTCAGGGCTTCTAAATTGTCCAAAACCGAGTAAGGAATTTAGACATGTTAAGTATACCAGTTAATGAAGTTTGTAAAAACTCTAATTCAGTACAAAGTATGACCGCCATCATGCACAATGGTATTCCGGTAATCACCACTGAGTTATTATCTCAATTGTATGAGACCAGCACCAATAACATCAAAGTAAACCACTCACGAAATACACAAAGATTCGTTGAAGGTAAACATTACTTCAAGGTTATTGGAAAGGCTCTAAAAGATTTGCGGGTTACTTTAAGTAACCTACAAATTTCACCCAAAGCAAGAAGCCTTATGTTGTGGACAGAACGCGGCGCTGCTCGTCACGCTAAGATGTTGGATACCGACAAGGCATGGGATGTTTTCGAGGCTTTGGAAGATTATTACTTTAATCAGAAAAAAGACCTCCCAACTCAGAAAGCAGAGCCAACCTACACGATTGCGTTAACGAGCAGTGAGCTTTGTACTCTTTCGTGGCTATACAAAGCTGCAATGCATATGTCAGATGAAATAGAAGCAGTACAAGGTGCACTTAATCAACTAAATTCCCCATACGGCAGATCAATGCAGTTAATGACAAGCGGCTATAAGCATACTTTAGATGAAGCCAAGCGAATCATTGCCAGAGAAGTTTCTGCCATAGATTTAGGGCAACTCTCATCCCCGAACTGGCAGGCAGTATTGATCAGTCTTAAGCATTAATTATTTCTGACCAAATGAACCCGCATAGTCTTATTTGTGGTTGGTGAAGGGTTAGTTAGGTCAAGAAGGGTTTTAATGTTGGTGATTTTATGATCAGTGAGTGCTAAAATTGAAGCAATTTATTCATTCAGGACACAGAAGAGGTAGATATGGATGCTCGCATAGATAAATTAGAGAAACGAGCTGACTCTATAGAGTCTACCTTGTCTCGTCTAAATGAAACAATGCTTAAGCTGGATAGTAAAATTGACTTACAAACCGCTAAGTTAGAGTCAGCTATAGCTTTGCAGTCGAGTAAACTTGAATCGATGATTGCATCGCAGTCAAATAAGCTTGAATCGATGGCTGCCTTACAAGGCTCAGAGCTGAAAGCCTCCATCGAGAATCAAAAAACTGAATTCGATGGCAAACTAAAAGATATGAGGTTAAGTATAATCCTTTGGGTTTTAGGACTACCAAGTTTACTCTTTACAGCTTACAAAATCTACGAAGTCCTCGGTATTACAAAATAACCCGCTTCGGCGGGTTATTCATTTCTAAGGCCGCCTCGTGCGGTTTTTTTATGTCCAAATTTAAGAGGAGCATATATGGCCTTTATTAACGATGCCATTTCCTCATTGCTGGGTGGCGGCAATGACGCATCATGGAAATGGTCAGAACATTTGCGCCCAGCGTCATTTCGTGGCGTACCGTTTGCCGTCGTATCCGGTGAGAGCGTATTTGGTCGCCGTCAGGCCGTACATGAATACCCGTACCGTGATACCGCGTGGGTTGAGGATTTAGGCCGGGCAACCCGAAAAATCACGCTGCGTGGATTTATTGTTCAGGGCAGTCGGGTTTATCACGCGCCCGATGTGATCACCCAGCGTAAAAATCTGGTTGCCGCCTGTGAGACAGGCTCGACAGGCACATTAATCCATCCCACGCTGGGTGAATTAAC
>NZ_JAQRFI010000073.1 GCF_028598805.1 Xenorhabdus yunnanensis
AAGCAAAGACACTTAGCTTGAACGAAGAGAAAGCAGCGTCATTTAGGCGCAGTCGGTAACATGCCCTTATAGGGCTAGAGCAAACCACCCGCTATGCGGGTGGTTCTGATTTAAATTTTGGTAAAATGATTATTATCCAATGCCTTAGGGACTTCTTTATTGAGGATTTTCAGCAAAAGAATGGATCGTGTTTCTCCATCCGGTTCGTTATAAATTGCTTGGATGCCTTCGAAAATTCCCTCAGTGATCAAGACGGTATCACCAGTAATTGGGGTTTCAGGTGCAATATATTCCTGCTCTGTAATAGACATTAACTCATCAATTAATGTTTGTGGAACGGTGGCAGGTGTACTATTGAACCGAACGAAATGATTTACACCACGTGTTGAGTTAATGGTAGTGGTATGAATAACCTCTTCATCAAAGTAAACAAACAGATAATTAGGAAACAGTGGTTCAGTAACGGTGGTTCGTTTACCCCGAATGATTTTTTCAATTTTGGCTGTCGGTGTCAGACAAGTAACGCCTTGTCTTTCTAAGTGTTCTATTGCTCGAAAGATTTGCCCCCGTTTACAGTAAAGAAGACGCCATTTCTCCATAATATTTCGACTCCATTGCATAGAATGCCTAGCATAACAAAACTAGTACTAAAGGGTCATCAGTAAAGATAGAAGTTATCTAAAGTGTAAACTGTATTTTTCGATAGTCTACAGTGCTTATCTTCAATGATAATGTAATGTGTTGCGTTATGGTGGAAAGATTAGCACTAATCATGAATGATATGATTATCTGATTTTCACAGAGGAAACGGAAGATGGAAGTATTTTTGCTGAGCAATGGTAAACTCCCCGTTCAAATTAACCCTCACTATCATTCCGCTGTATCTGAGGAATCTGATCCACAAGATTTCACTAAGTCCATTGCTTTTTGGCAAGTTATGAGTTTACCTTGTAACCCTCATGGGAGGGCTTATAATGGCTCTCCCTCCTGAAAAATCGGCACAAATGAACAATATGAAATATCGCGATCTAAGAGACTTTCTTTCCTTGTTGGAACAATCGGGTGAATTAAAACGAATTCGTATGGAAGTTGACCCATACCTGGAAATGACTGAAATCGCAGATCGTACTCTTCGTGCCGGTGGTCCAGCTTTATTATTTGAAAATCCTAAGGGATATTCGATGCCCGTGTTGTGCAACTTGTTTGGGACACCTCAGCGTGTTGCCATGGGAATGGGGCAGAATGATGTTAAGGCATTGCATGATGTTGGTAAGTTATTGGCCTTCCTTAAAGAACCTGAGCCACCAAAAGGCTTTCGTGATTTGGTAGATAAGCTGCCCAAATTTAAACAGGTTTTGAACATGCCAACCAAGCGCCTTAGTTCTGCGCCGTGTCAAGAACAGATTTGGGCAGGCGATGAAGTGGATCTCACTCGTATTCCAGTTATGCATTGTTGGCCAGAAGATGCCGCTCCATTGATTACATGGGGGTTAACAGTAACTAAGGGACCTAATAAAGAGCGCCAGAACCTGGGTATCTACCGTCAACAGGTATTGGGTAAAAATAAGCTGATTATGCGCTGGTTATCACATCGTGGTGGTGCACTTGATTTTCAGGAGTGGTGTCAGGCACATCCGGGCGAACGTTTTCCTGTGTCCGTTGCATTAGGAGCCGATCCTGCCACGATATTGGGAGCGGTTACTCCAATTCCTGATACTTTGTCAGAATATGCGTTTGCTGGATTATTGCGTGGACATAAAACGGAAGTCGTTAAATGTATATCCAATGATCTGGAAGTGCCTGCCAGTGCTGAAATTATCCTTGAAGGCTACATTGAACCTGGTGAAATGGCCCCGGAAGGGCCATATGGCGATCATACCGGCTATTACAATGAAGTAGATATGTTCCCAGTATTTACGGTGACCCATATTACTCAGCGTAGTGATGCTATTTATCATTCCACTTACACAGGGCGTCCGCCGGATGAGCCTGCGGTACTGGGAGTGGCGTTGAATGAAGTTCTGGTACCAATATTGCAAAAACAATTTCCTGAAATTGTAGATTTTTACCTGCCACCAGAGGGCTGCTCTTATCGACTCGCTATCGTTACAATGAAAAAACAATATGCAGGCCATGCTAAGCGAGTGATGATGGGAGTTTGGTCATATCTGAGACAATTTATGTACACAAAATTTGTTATCGTTTGTGATGATGATATCAATGCGCGAGATTGGAATGATGTCATCTGGGCGATAACAACGCGAATGGACCCGCAAAGAGATACTGTCTTAATGGAAAATACACCAATTGACTATCTCGATTTTGCATCTCCTGTTTCAGGGCTAGGCTCAAAAATGGGGTTAGATGCAACGAATAAATGGTCAGGAGAGACACAAAGGGAATGGGGGCGTCCGATAGTGATGAGCGATGAGATTCGGACCCGTGTCGATGAAATTTGGGATCAATTAGATATTTTGAAGCGATAAGAGGGAACGCATGACAACATTAAGCTGTAAAGTAACATCGGTTGACTCCATTACAGATACAGTTTATCGGGTTCGTTTATTACCTGATTCGCCTTTTTCTTTCCGTGCAGGACAATATTTGATGGTGGTTATGGATGAAAGGGATAAACGCCCTTTCTCCATGGCATCACCACCATCAGAAAAACAGATAATTGAGTTGCATATTGGCGCTTCTGAGCTAAATCTCTATGCGATGGCAGTAATGGATAGAATTTTGGATCAGAAAATCATTGATATTGATATACCACATGGTCAGGCATGGTTTCGTGAAGACAGTGAAAATCCTATGTTATTGATTGCCGGTGGAACAGGCTTCTCATATACACGTTCTATCTTATTGGCTGCATTGGAAAAAAATCCCAATCGAGAAATTTCTATCTATTGGGGAGGGCGAGAGTTACAACACCTTTATGATTTGGGGGCGTTGCAATCACTGAGTGAGAGTTATCCTAATTTAACCGTGGTTCCTATAGTTGAACAGGTTGATGAACACTGGCGTGGAAGAACAGGCACTGTTTTGAGTGCAGTTTTGGAAGATTTCGGCAGTTTAGCGAATCATGATATCTATATTGCTGGTCGCTTTGAGATGGCTAAAATCGCTCGTGAACGGTTCTGTAGTGAACGTGATGCATCTATCGATCACATGTATGGCGATGCATTTGAGTTTATTTGAGCTGTTTGCCGATAAAATAAAACGATAAAAATAAAAAAACCCGCCCCTGACAGGCGGGAAACTACGGCAACAACTTATTAGAGTGATGCAATAGACAAGACAGACAAGGGAAAAACGTTATTAAATTTCAATTGTCAGTTACTCTTTAGAGCTAAGTTTTGGTAGCTATACTCTTTCAATAATTGTGGCAATGCCTTGGCCTAACCCGATACACATGGTTGATAGCCCAAACTGGACATCTTTACGTTCCATCAAGTTAAGCAGGGTGGTTGTAATGCGAGTACCAGAGCACCCCAATGGGTGACCAAGAGCAATTGCACCGCCGTTCAGGTTGATTCTGTCATCCATACTATCCAGCAGATTCAGCCCTTTCATGCAAGCTAAGGATTGCGCAGCGAATGCTTCGTTCAATTCCATTACGCCAATGTCTGCAATACTTAATCCGGATTTTTTCAGGGCCATTTGTGTTGCAGGCACAGGGCCATAACCCATGATGGAAGGGTCACAACCGACAACTGCCATTGAGCGGATACGAGCGCGAGGTTTTAATCCTAATTCTCTAGCTTTGCTTTCGCTCATGATCAGTATTGCAGAGGCACCATCAGAAAGCGCTGAGGAGTTTCCCGCAGTAACGCTTCCGGTAACAGGATCAAAAACAGGACGCAGTGTAGCCAAATCTTTTAGATTAGTGTCTGGGCGGATCACTTCATCAAAATCGACGAGTTTTAGATTTCCATCAGCATCATGTCCATATATAGGAACGATTTCGCTGGCGAAAGCCTTTGACTCGGTCGCTTGTGCTGCGCGTTGATGGGAACGGAAGGCAAATTCATCCTGCATTTCGCGGCTAATATTGTGCATTTTGGCCAGCATTTCTGCCGTCAGCCCCATAACACCTGCTGCTTTCGCCACATTACGGCTTAATTTGGAATGAAAATCGACACCGTGTGTCATGGGAACATGCCCCATATGTTCAACACCGCCGACCATAACAATACTGGCATCGCCAGTCATGATCATGCGGGTGCCGTCGTGCAATGATTGCATTGAAGAACCGCAGAGACGGTTAACAGTTACAGCGGGAACTGAATGGGGAATACCCGCCAGCAAAGCAGAGTTACGTGCAATATTGAACCCTTGTTCAAGCGTCTGTTGCACACATCCCCAAGAGATATCATCAATATCTTCAGGCTTAATGGAAGGATTGCGCTTGAGTATTGATTTCATCAGATGTGCGGAGAGATCTTCGGCACGGACCTGACGGAATACACCACCTTTTGAGCGCCCCATTGGGGTACGGATACCATCAATAATAACTACATTTTCCATGTTTTCAGACCTCACGCTTTTTCACCTGGGTTGACAGCAAGTTCTGCTGGTGCAGGGTAGTAACTTTCATTGCTTTCGGATTTTGCTTTCAGGCCAGCGGGTACGTGATAGAGTGCTCCCAAATGAGCATAACTTTCTGCCATCTTCACGTAGGCTGCGGTTCCCATGGTATCCAGATAACGGAAAACACCACCATGGAATGGAGGGAAGCCCAAGCCATACACCAGTGCCATATCTGCTTCTGCCGGACTGGCAATGACCCCTTCTTCTAAGCAGCGAACAACTTCGTTAATCATTGGGATCATGGTTCGAGCAATGATCTCTTCACCAGAGAAAGTATGTTTCGGTTTGCTGATGCTTGCCAGTAACTGATCGGTAATTTCATCCTGCTCTTTTTTCGGTTTGCCTTTTTTATCTTGGGTATATTTATAGAAACCAACGCTATTTTTCTGACCATAACGCTGATTTTCGAATAATACATCAATGGCATCTCTGTAATTGCGGTTCATACGGTCAGGGAAACCCTGAGCCATGACAGTTTGTGCATGGTGAGCAGTGTCAATGCCGACAACATCAAGGAGATAAGCAGGACCCATTGGCCAGCCAAATTCTTTTTCCATGATTTTGTCGATTTGACGGAAATCACCACCATCACGCAGCAACATGCCAAAACCAGCCAGATATGGGAACAATACACGGTTTACAAAGAAACCAGGACAATCGTTGACGACGATTGGTGTTTTACCCATTTTACTGGCATACGCGACAACGCTTGAAATAGCTTTGTCTGAGGTTTTTTCTCCGCGGATGATTTCAACCAGTGGCATACGATGTACAGGGTTGAAGAAATGCATACCACAGAAGTTTTCTGGGCGTTTTAGCGATTTTGCTAATTCGGTGATTGGGATAGTGGAGGTATTGGAAGCCAGAATGCAGTCATCGCTGATGTGTGATTCTGTTTCTGCCAAAACTGCCGCTTTAATTTTAGGATTTTCAACGACCGCTTCGATAACGATCTGAGACTGCTCAATACCCGCATAATTAAGAGTAGGTTGAATGGATGCCAGAATTTTAGCCATCTTCATGGCATCTAAGCGTCCACGCTCAAATTGTTTATGCAGCAATTTAGCCGCTTCATTGATACCTAAATCCAACGCTTTTTGATTGATGTCTTTCATCAAGACCGGAACACACTTGCGCGCTGATTGATAGGCAATGCCTCCGCCCATGATCCCTGCACCCAATACTGCTGCATGTTCAGGTGTTGTGACGGCTTGAAGATGTTTTTTCGCTAACCCTTTGACATATTGGTCATTCAGGAATATGCCGACTAAAGCACGGGCAACGGAAGTGTGTGCTAATGATACAAAACTGGCAGACTCCAGTTTCAAGGCTTCATCGCGACCCAGTGTAGCAGCTTTTTCAATGGTTTTTACCGCAGTGATTGGTGCTGGATAATGAGGACCAGCAACCTTCATTACCATACCTTTTGCTACGGTGAAACTCATCGTACGTTCAATCTCATTGAGGTTCAGTGGCATCAGTTTAGGCTGACGGGCTGCCTTCCAATCCAAATCTCCACGAATGGCTTGTTCCAGAACTGAAACGGCAGAAGCAACCAGTTTTTCGGTAGAAACTACGGCATCGATCAAACCATTTTTCAGTGCTTCCTCTGCGTTAATATCCTTTCCTGCGGAAATGATTTCGAGAGCATTATCTGTACCAATCAAGCGAGGCAAACGAACAGAACCACCGAATCCCGGCATAATGCCCAGTTTAGTTTCTGGCAACCCGATGCGAAGATCGGGGGATGCAACACGAAAATCTGTTGAAAGTACCAATTCACATCCACCGCCAAGAGCATAGCCATTGATAGCGGAGATAGTCGGTATAGGGAGATCTTCTATGCGATTAAATATATTGTTGGCGAGATTCAGCAGTTCATGTAGTTTTTCTGCTGGTGCATTGAATAATGATAAAAATTCTGTGATGTCTGCGCCGACAATAAAGGCTTGTTTTTCAGAGCGTAATAGCAACCCTTTTAGTTCAGACTCTTGCTCAAGGGTGGCAACAGCTTTATCCAGCGAAGTAACCGTTGTGGTATCTAATTTATTAATTGCAGCTGGTGCATTGAAGATTAGTTCTGCAATGCCATCTTTCAGCCATTTTACTTGAATAGTTTCACTTAGGTAGAGCATGTCATTCTCCTCAATGAGTGCATACCATCTGGTATGACCAGATGAGATTGATTGTGATTACTGTGTTAATTTATTGCAAATCAATGATTAATTTTTTGTAGAGTGGATCACAGCTAAGATTTATGACAGATAGCCATATATTTTGTTAGTGTTTTGAAAAATATAAATATAGTTGCTTAATTTTGGAGAGGGGGAATTTTCACGTGATAGCTCCCATAATAACGAGTTGTGGTAATATTTAAGCCCCGCCAGAAAATCAAAAGGCTAATTAAAATGGAAAAGTTGGCATCTCTGTACCAAGAACATATTAAAACCTTACAAAAACGTGCCCGCGAAATTTTGGCACGAACTCAGCTTGACGCCCTGCTTATTCATTCAGGTGAATCATTACGGATTTTTCTTGATGACAGCCATTATCCATTCAAGGTAAATGCACACTTTAAGGCTTGGGTTCCTGTGACTAAAGTGCCAAATTGTTGGTTATGGATTGATGGTGTCAATAAACCTAAACTCTGGTTTTATTCGCCGGTAGATTACTGGCATAGTGTAGAACCACTGCCCAATGGTTACTGGACTGACGAAATAGAGATGATTCATTTGGCAAAAGCTGAAGATATCAGCGCAAAACTGAATGGATTATCAAAACAGAATGCAGCTTATATTGGTGAACAAACTGAACGTGCCAAATCTTTGGGAATTTTTGAGCACAATATCAACCCGAAAGCTGTCTTGGATTATTTGAGTTACCATCGTTCATATAAAACAGATTACGAATTGGTTTGCATGCGTGAGGCTCAGAAAATGGCCGTTAATGGCCATCAGGCAGCCTATGATGCTTTTTTGTCTGGTGTGAGTGAATTCGAAATCAATATGTTCTATTTGATGGCAACGGGACACCGTGATACTGATGTTCCTTATAATAATATTGTTGCCTTGAATGAAAATACTGCTGTTCTGCATTACAACAAATTACAACAGCAAGTCCCTTCTGAAATTCGCAGCTTTTTGATTGATGCTGGAGCAGAATATAATGGCTATGCAGCAGATATCACTAGAACCTATCCAGCAAAATCTAATAACGACTTCGCCTCACTGATAAAGGATCTGAATGAAGAGCAGCAGGCGATAATCGGCACGATTAAAACAGGAACCAGATATACCGACTACCATATTAATATGCATCGACGTATAGCCAAGATCCTAAAAAAACATGACATTATTAACGGGGTCAGTGAAGAAGGAATGGTTGAGAAAGGATTAACAACACCATTTTTCCCACATGGACTTGGTCATCCTCTAGGTTTGCAGGTGCATGATGCTGCTGGATTTATGCAAGATGATAGCGGAACCCATCTGGCTGCCCCGGAAATGCATCCTTATCTGCGCTGTACCCGTATTTTGGAGCCAAGCATGGTTTTGACCATTGAACCCGGTATCTATTTCATTGAAACTTTATTAGCGCAGTGGCGTGAAAGCGAATATCGTCAACATTTTGATTGGGAAAAAATCGATATGTTGAAACCTTATGGTGGTATTCGCATTGAAGATAACATTGTTATTCACGATGGAAAAATTGAAAACATGACCAGAGATCTACACTTATCGTAATGAAGCCTTATTTAATCCCTGCGGCTTCAGTCAGCTTTACTGAAGAAATAAAAAAGAGCCGTTTCATTACCCTGCTGGAGCACACCAGCGGGGTAGATGAAGCAAAGTTATTTATCCAAAGCATTAAAGGGCAATATCCTGATGCTCGCCATCATTGTTGGGCATTTGTAGCTGGAGCACCGGATAACTCCCAGCAATTGGGGTTTTCTGATGATGGTGAACCTACTGGAACAGCTGGTAAGCCCATGATTGCTCAGTTAATAGGAAGTGGACTGGGAGAAATTACCGCTGTATCTGTTCGCTATTTTGGTGGCATAAAACTTGGTACAGGCGGGTTGGTAAAAGCCTATGGCAATGGCGTGCAGCAAGCTCTGAAACTGCTGCAAACCAAGTACAAAATACCGCAGAAGCTGTATCAGTTACAGTGTGAATACTCACATATTTCAATGGTAGAACAATTACTGCATCAATTCTCCGGGCAAGTGATCGCCAGTGATTATGCTGAAAATGTCACATTGCAAGTTTCACTGCCAGCTACCCTTGCAGGGGAAATAGGTGATAAATTACGGGACTTAAGCCGTGGGGCTTTGTTTTTAACACCAAAATCATAATGATCTCGTCATACCGGATTTCTAAGGAACCAGCCGAATGCATTTTCGCGCTATAACCCGTATTGTTGGACTACTTGTCATTCTTTTCTCTGTCACGATGATTATTCCGGGATTGGTGGCATTAATTTATCGAGATGGTGCAGGTAGAGCATTTAGTCAGACATTCATCTTTGCCCTCATCATTGGCCTAATATTGTGGGTGCCCAATCGTGATCAAAAATATGTTCTTAAACCGAAAGAGGGTTTTTTGATTGTCGTCCTATTTTGGACTGTATTGGGGAGTGTGGGAGCATTGCCATTTATTTTCTCTGAAAAACCTAATCTTTCAGTCACTGATGCCTTTTTTGAATCATTTTCTGGTTTGACGACAACAGGGGCGACGACGCTCGTTGGTCTTGATTCCCTTCCTAAGGCCATTCTGTTCTACCGACAAATGTTGCAATGGTTGGGTGGTATGGGAATCATCGTTCTGGCTGTGGCGATCTTACCTCTGCTTGGTGTCGGGGGAATGCAGCTTTATCGGGCAGAAATGCCGGGACCATTGAAAGATAATAAAATGCGTCCTCGTATCGCAGAAACAGCAAAAACGCTCTGGCTAATTTATGTTTTGTTAACTATAGCCTGTGCGATAGCACTGTGGGCTGCGGGGATGGAACCATTTGATGCGATTTCTCATAGCTTTTCTACTATCGCTATTGGTGGATTTTCCACTCATGATGCCAGCATCGGCTTTTTCAATAGTTCGACCATCAATACTATTATTGCTATTTTTTTATTGATTTCGGGCTGTAATTTTGGCCTGCATTTTGCTGTCCTTTCTGGAAAAAGTTTGAAAGTGTATTGGCGTGATCCAGAGTTTCGGATGTTCATTGCAATTCAGTTAGCATTATTGGCAATCTGTATGCTGATACTGTGGCAACATTCTGTTTATGAATCAGAATTAGTTGCATTAAACCATGCTTTTTTTCAGGTTGTCTCTATGGCGACTACTGCTGGATTTACAACTGATAAATTTCAAGAATGGCCCCTGTTTTTGCCTTTTCTGTTGTTATGCTCTGCATTTATAGGGGGGTGTGCTGGTTCAACGGGAGGTGGGCTCAAAGTTATCCGTATTTTATTATTGTTCCTGCAAGGCTCTCGTGAATTAAAACGTTTAGTGCATCCGAATGCGGTATACACCATCAAATTAGGGCAGCGGGCATTACCGGAAAGAATTATTGAAGCAGTATGGGGATTCTTTTCAGCTTACGCACTTGTCTTCATTATTAGTATGTTGTTACTGATCGCAACGGGTCTTGACGATCATTCTGCTTTTGCTGCCATCGCTGCAACATTGAATAACTTGGGACCAGGATTGGGAGCAGTTGCTGATGACTTTACGAAAGTGACTCCGGCAGCCAAATGGATACTGGTTGTTACTATGTTATTTGGACGTTTGGAAGTGTTCACATTATTAGTCCTGTTTACACCAACTTTTTGGCGCGAATAGTGATCTGTTGAATTTTTATATGTGAATCGCTGTTTAATAAGGAAGTACCTATGAATTATTTGTTGCTCTATTCTACTCAGGATGGACAGACTAAAAAAATTATTACCCGTATTGCAGAGAATCTCCGTTGTGCTGGTATCGAGTGTGATTTAAGAGATCTTGCTACAGTGAAACAGGTCAATTTGATGCCTTACCAAAAAGTAATGGTAGGGGCGTCGATACGTTATGGTCACTTCAATTCCGCATTGCATAATTTTGTCATTCGCCATCAAAAACAGTTGAACCAAATGCCAACAGCTTTCTTTGGCGTCAATTTAACGGCGAGAAAGCCAGAAAAAAGAACACCAGAAACGAATGCTTATGTACGTAAATTTTTAATAAAAAGTCCGTGGCAACCTGATTTGTGTGGAGTCTTTGCGGGAGCTTTACGTTATCCACGTTATTGCTGGTTAGATCGCATCATGATTCAGTTTATTATGCGAATGACTGGAGGAGAAACAGATACAACAAAAGAAATCGAATACACTGATTGGGAACAAGTAGATCGTTTTTCTGAGGAGTTTTTGCAAATATCGTGTGATAAAGAGCCTCAAAAATAGCCTTTTTGCTGGTTGTTACATCATTTTGTTGAAAAAAAACACGAACAGAAAAAAAATCGAAAAAAACTCTTGTCACCGCCGTAAAACTCCCTATAATGCGCCACCACTGACCGACGCTGAGCTGAGACACGCCGCGGCGGGCAGCGAAGAAAAGCGAAAATAAGCGCTTGACTTCGGAGGCGAAACGCGTAAG
>NZ_JAQRFI010000074.1 GCF_028598805.1 Xenorhabdus yunnanensis
ATCAATAGAATGCAAATGTCAGATTGCGATGCGCCTGTTAGGGCGCGGCTGGTAAGAGAGCCTTATAGGCGCAGATGAAAAACCCCCGGCTATGCCGGGGGATACTTATTACGCATATTATTATGCAGATATATGAAATTTATCACGCGCGATATCATGATTTAAATGATGACCGCTAACTCATTTAATAATTACGTCTTTTCAACATACTTTTGCATCGCTTTGGCATGATGAACAATATGTTCTTCGATAAAGCTGGCGATAAAGTAGTAGCTATGGTCATATTCTGGTCGAAGATTTATAGTCACCGGATAGCCGGTTTTATCGCAAATATCTTGCAATAAATGGGGACGTAACTGTTCATCCAAAAAGTCGTCATTGAGGCCTTGATCGATCAGAATAGGGAGTCGCTCTTTTGCATTCTTGATCAGTTCTACAGTGTCATACTGCTTCCAATCAGAGGTGTCTTCGCCAAGATAGGCCGAAAATGCTTTTGTTCCCCAAGGAACCTGGCTGGGAGCCACAATAGGTGAGAAGGCTGAAACGCTGCAATAACGTCCCGGATTTTTCAATGCAATGATCATTGCACCGTGGCCTCCCATTGAATGTCCACAGATTGCTCGTATATCAGTCACTTCAAAATGTGTTTCAATCAAATGGGGTAGTTCTGAAACAACATAATCATACATACGATAGTGTGAAGCCCAAGGCTGTTTTGCTGCATTGAGATAAAAGCCTGCACCTTTTCCAAGATTATAGGCTGGATCATCAGCGATATCATCACCTCGTGGGCTGGTATCTGGAGCGACAATAACGATACCTTGTTCAGCAGCATAACGCTGAGCCCCTGATTTTGTGATGAAATTTTGTTCTGTGCAGGTCAAGCCAGAGAGCCAGTAAAGGACTGGCAATCTTCTCTCTTTAATCTGAGGGGGCAAGAAAACTGAGAAACGCATCTGACAACCCAAAACCGTTGATTCATGCAGATAGACATCCTGCCATCCACCAAAACAGGCGTGATGTTCGATTCTTTCCATTATCTTCCTCTCTAAGGCCATTTGTTGCAGCGATTATTTTGTTACGTATCAGATACCGTGTTGCAAGCCAACACGGTTTTCTTTCTACGATAGGTTTTTTCTATAATAACGAATTAATCAGTAGTGAATGACTGTTCGGATCGATTTGCCTTCATGCATCAGTTCGAAAGCTTCATTAATATCTTCCAGAGGCATCGTATGGGTAACGAAAGGCGCCAGCTCAATTTCACCTTTCATGGCGTCTTCCACCATTCCCGGTAATTGACTGCGTCCTTTTACTCCGCCGAAAGCGGTGCCTTTCCATGTACGTCCCGTAACTAATTGGAATGGGCGGGTAGAAATCTCTTGTCCGGCCCCCGCGACACCAATTATTACAGATTGCCCCCATCCCCGGTGTGCGCTTTCGAGAGCGGCACGCATAACATTGACATTACCAATACATTCGAAAGTGTGATCAACGCCCCATTTTGTCATGTCCAGAATGACTTGTTGAATCGGCTTGTCATGGTCATTGGGGTTGATGCAATCAGTGGCACCAAATTGTCTGGCGAGTTCGAATTTAGTTGGATTAGTGTCAATGGCAATAATGCGCCCAGCTTTTGCTTGGCGAGCGCCTTGAATAACGGCAAGCCCAATCCCACCCAGTCCGAAAACTGCAACAGAATCGCCCGGCTGCACTTTGGCTGTGTTGTGTACGGCGCCAATACCCGTAGTGACGCCACAACCCAACAGACAAACATGTTCATGGTTTGCAGCTGGATTTATTTTTGCCAGTGATACCTCAGCGACGACAGTGTATTCACTGAATGTCGAGCACCCCATGTAATGATAAATAGGTTGTCCGTTGTAAGAAAAACGTGTTGTGCCATCTGGCATGAGGCCTTTACCTTGGGTATCGCGGACTGAGATACAAAGGTTGGTTTTTCCAGACTGACAGAACTCACATTTGCCACATTCCGCTGTATATAATGGAATGACATGGTCACCCGGTCTTACACTTGTGACGTCTTCACCAATCTCGACAACTACTCCAGCGCCTTCATGCCCCAGGACAACAGGGAATATTCCTTCAGGATCGCTGCCTGAAAGGGTAAAAGCATCCGTATGGCAGACACCGGTATGGCTGATTTTTATCATTACTTCACCTGCTTTTGGTGGAGCAACGTCAATTTCGACAATTTCGAGTGGTTTGTTTGGCCCAAAGGCAACAGCAGCTCGTGATTTCATATAACCTCTCATTTTTGTTGCTAAGATAAGTTGATACAAAAAGTGAATGCTAAATTATCCATTCAATCAGCTTCAACGCCAGAATACTTTAACACTTCTATTTATCGGTATCACTTGGTTGGATTTTTAAGCTACGGACAAACATTCAAAAACAGTGAGGATTGGGATGTTCACCACATTATTCATTCGACGAACAGATGGTATTGGGGATGAAATCGTAACTACAGTAATGGGTTTGCTGTTCTTGTTAATTTGAATAGGCGCCCACGGAATTTTTAATCAAAGATGCATAGTTATCTGGCAGATTATTATGATAAAAACCAGTTCCTAAAATGCATTAGAAACTGGCTTAAATTAAAGGTTAATAATTTTATTATCATACTTTTGATTTTTGAATTGTAATAATAGTTTTACCATGACCTACACTAACACTGGCTTGTTTTTTTGCATAAATTACAGGCTTGACAATGGTATTGTCTATTACTATATCATCAAATTTAACCCGGTATTGTTTATCAACTTTAATTCTATTTCCAGTGACAGTAGAGAATAACTTCCAATTATTTATTTGGTTCGAATCTACATTAGTTTTAGGTATCTCTAAAATAGCCCTGCCAATATAGCCAATATTCGAAGTTCCCTGATATGTTGCTCTGGTCGCACCATTAAAATATCGATATACTGTCAACTGTACTTGAGTACCGGGTAAAAAACCATTTAAATTGCCAAATTCATCTGAGCCTTCAGTAAAAGTTCCACGTTTGAACCCAGCTACTGACATAATTGGTTGCCAGACATTATGTGTGGCGTTATATTCAAAACCAATATTTGAGTCAATAGAACCTGAAAAACTGGCATAGATACTTGGTGTTCCGTCATATACGTAAAACGCATGCTTAGTTTTCATCTCGGGTAAAGTAATTTTTGTTGTTAATATATTTCCATTACTATTAATATTAGCTCTTCCTCCAATACCCTCTATAGTCTCATCACGAAGATATAAAAATTGGGTTTCGGTATTATCAATTTCAGATGTATCCACTTCATGTGTGTTAATATCTGGCAGAGATTTTTCGCTTGTCATGAAAGACTCCTGTATTACTAAATATTAATGAAATGAGAAAAGAAAATATGGGTTTTCACATGTTTTTATACTACTCGTATAACTATACATTATACACTTTAAAAATAACATAGCATTTGATTGATGAATTTTAATTCAATGGTTTTTTTATTGATATAAACTTAATTGAAATCGATATTCTGTTTTTTTCTCTTAAAATTATTTAGTATCAGAGGACTGAGAGAAATAGAAATCTAATATGGATTTTTTTAATATCTTAGGTGGATTAGGCTAATATCTATTAAATAATCAACCTAAAAATAAAAGGTGTAAAAACATCAAACGAATTATTTAAGGGGATACGGACATGTTTACTTCCAGATTAACTATGTTGCACTTATTATGTGAATCCGCCACGTATTAAAATAATCTAATTTCACCGTAGGTAGTTTTACTCTCAAATAGTAAGCAGTACTCACAGCCGTAATCATTAAAAAAATCGATGTGTTATCTGATAATCAATAAGGAGAGAGGCGGTATCTTGCTCAATCAAATATGGATCATCGGACAATATACCCGTATGCTGGCTAATAATATCTATAATCACGGGAGGAAATTATCAGAGGATAACCTGTCCTTGCAGGCACAGAGGGTATGGTGCAACAAGGCAATAAAATCTCCATCTATGTAGATAAATGTCGCTTGCGCTTATGTGCGGGGGTGTAGATGGCGTCAGGGCGTAACCTGTAAATCGGTACAGGTTGTGTATTCTGACGGGGGAGCAACAGTAGACCCATGATGAATATATTATTCTGATTTCAAATGGAGGTCTTATGATTGGACTCAATTCTCAACCCATTCAATTTGCTTATTGGGTGCCTAATGTTTCAGGTGGATTAGTTATAAGTAAAATCCAGCAACGTACTCACTGGGGCCATACTTATAATCGCAAATTGGCTCAAATCGCCGAAAATGTAGGTTTTGATTATGCATTGACCCAAATTAGATTTACTGCTGGATATGGGGCTGAAAACCAACATGAATCGGTTACTTTTTCGCAAGATCTGCTTTCGGCAACAAATAAACTGAAAGTTATCGCCGCTCTTTTACCGGGAGCTTGGAAACCGGTGCTGGCTGCTAAACAGATAGCAACAATCAGTCAGCTTTATGGGGCCCGCATTGCTGTTAATGTTGTTAGTGGTTGGTTTCGTGGTGAATTTAAAGCGATTGGTGAACCATGGTTGGATCATGAAGAACGTTATCTGCGTTCTGAAGAGTTTATCCGTTGTTTGAAAGGGATCTGGTCACAACCCGCGTTCAGTTTTTCTGGTGATTTTTATCGTTTCCATGATTACGTCTTAAATCCTAAACCTCTTGCACCACTACCGGAGATTTTTCAAGGGGGAAGTTCCAGAGCGGCCAGAGACATGGCGGCACGTGTTTCTGATTGGTATTTTACTAATGGCGGCAGTGTAGAATATATTCGGACACAAATCGAAGATATCAAAGCTAAAGCGTTATCGAATAATCATCAGGTAAAAATAGGTGTTAATGGTTTTGCTATTGCCCGTGATGATGAGCAAGAAGCTCGCACAGTACTACAGGATATTTTAGATAACAGTGACTTTGAAGCGGTGAAAAGTTTCCATCATGAAGTACAAAATGCGGGAAATGCCTCGCCGGAAAAAGAGGGTAACTGGGCAAAATCAACTTTCGAAGATCTTGTACAGTATAACGATGGCTTTAAAACCAATCTTATTGGTACACCGTTACAAATAGCTCAGCGAATCATTGAATATAAGAAGGCAGGTGTAAACCTGATGTTACTTGGGTTTCTGCATATGCAAGAGGAACTGGAGTATTTTGGTAAAAAAGTAATTCCGCTTGTTCGTGAGTTAGAACAACAAACTGATTAATAACATAATTATTTTTATAGTGGCTTACAAAATCAGGACACTTATCGGGGGGCGAACTTAATCTTATCGTCATGCTTAACCGTCCGGCGCTCAGTCACATTCATTATCGTGTAAACAGGCATACCAATATACTCCATGAGTATGCCTGTTAATTGGTTATCTACTAGGACAGGCACCGATAATTTCTTTTGTCTCCGCGTCAAAGCGAACACCAAAATCATCAGGTAACCGCTCGTAATCCATTACATTCTCAGCCGTTATTTCTCTGGGGTAAAAGTGCACTATATAGCGGTTCCGATGAGTGTCTGGATCATTCGTAAAAGAAACATTGATATGACAATCGGTGATATCGAAGCCATCCTGAGCCGCTCTCTCCATCGCCCGTATCAAAAGAGCCGCGATATCCTTTTTTATTCGGAGAAAAATCTGGAAGTCAGTTTCGGTATAACACATTTTGCATTCTCCTCAGTGAAATGTATGAATTCTAACACTGCCTCGGTGCATCACATAAAAAACTCCACTTGGTGTGCCAAGCAACAGCAGACCCATGATGAATATATTATTCTGATTTCAAATGGAGGTCTTATGATTGGACTCAATTCTCAACCCATTCAATTTGCTTATTGGGTGCCTAATGTTTCAGGTGGATTAGTTATAAGTAAAATCCAGCAACGCACTCACTGGAGCCATACTTATAATCGCAAATTGGCTCAAATCGCCGAAAATGTAGGTTTTGATTATGCCTTGACCCAAATTAGATTTACTGCTGGATATGGGGCTGAAAACCAACGTGAATCGGTTACTTTTTCGCAAAATCAACTTTCGAAGATCTTGTACAGTATAACGATGGCTTTAAAACCAATCTTATTGGTACACCGTTACAAATAGCTCAGCGAATCATTGAATATAAGAAGGCAGGTGTAAACCTGATGTTACTTGGGTTTCTGCACATGCCAGAGGAACTGGAGTATTTTGGTAAAAAAGTAATTCCGCTTGTTCGTGAGTTAGAACAACAAACTGATTAATAACATAATTATTTTTATAGTGGCTTACAAAATCAGGACACTTATCGGGGGGCGAACTTAATCTTATCGTCATGCTTAACCGTCCGGCGCTCAGTCACATTCATTATCATGTAAACAGGCATACCAATATACTCCATGAGTATGCCTGTTAATTGGTTATCTACTAGGACAGGCACCGATAATTTCTTTTGTCTCCGCGTCAAAGTAAACATTAAAGTCATCAGGTAACCGTTCGTAATCCATTACATTCTCAGCCGTTATTTCTCTGGGGTAAAAACGCACTATATAATGGTTCCGATGAATGATTGGATTTACTAGTTATAAAAATCAATGGATTACAGATTTTAGGGGTGCTATTGGGGTGCCATAATAACAGCACCCGGTGGCTCTTGAGGGGGTTTGTGAGATTATTTTCTTTTAAACTGTATCCTCTCCAGTTCTTTTGAGGCCTGCTCTCTTTGCTTATCAATGTATGTGGCAAGATCATTCACATGAACTATTCTTGGTGATTTTTGGCTGTCATTTAACTTATATGTAGGGATGTCCAATTTTCCTTCGTTTGCTTTACGCTCGGCTGTGCCGGGACTCATCTTGAAATACCTTTCTGCTATGTTTGAGAGCGGAATTTGTGAGGTCCCAAACTCCGCCATTAATAGAAACACTGTATTCATTTTCACTTTTCCCCTCCTTTCTGATACCCGTTCTCCAAAACTATTTTAGCCACTCCCGCAGGTGTTACCCTGTCACTCCATGTCCTTTCAAAAATAAGGTTGTTCAGTTCCGTAGTGAGAATATCCTCCAGATTCCTTGGCCTTTCGGAGTAGGGCACCTCATCGGGCACCCCGTTCATTATGTCGATAATGAGTTCAGCGATTTCCTTTTCTCCCCGTTCTGGCTTACGGTATCCGGCTTGCCATACTGCATGGGTGATATCAGCGGGATCGCCCCAAGCCGAGGCGATGATTTGAGTCAGGTGGAAAGAGTTATTGATCATCGTCATTTGCCCTCTGGTTCCACACCTGAATTACAGCGTGTTCGTCAGTTCCATAAACTGAATGACCGCATTCGTAGCACTCCACAAAATTACAGGGACGAATCCCATTTATCGACAAAACGTCGCTGTCGCATTTAGGACACGGCTTGAGTTCGTCTGTCATACCCCCTCCATCAGCTCATCAGGGATTTCAACCTCGTCGCCCAATTGTGCAGCGACCACAGCACGGCAGATGGCGATTTGAGGCGTATCCCCGTACATATCAATGTTCACATAATCATCAGGGCATAGAGCACCATATGTAATTGATAACCCAGCACAATAAGTCCCGCCCATAACTGGGCATACGTCCATTTCGTACTTCTCAATCAACTGCCCGCACTGTGCCCAATCGGTTGAGGGGGAATACAGTTTTGCCTCTGACTGAAATTCAATACGAACCTCACCACAGAGGCCAACGGTGATAATCGGTTTCTTAAATGCCTTTGCCGTGACGTTATAATTACCAATCCATCCATATTCATCATCACGAGAACGACCGCATATATAAATATCCATACCAATCGCTCTAGCCACTGCCCAGTTTAATGCCTGTCCTGTCAGTTCACTCGTTTTGATTTTCATTTTAATGCTCCTCTGTTACTGGAGCAGGGATATCATTCATATAGCACCAGTGGGTTACTTCATCGTTTTCGTGCTCTTCCCACTGTTGCTTATCAGTATCCCAGTAGTCATAACCTGCACCGGAGAGACGACCAAGAGAAACGTAAACAAGACACAGGGGACTAAAACCATCATCATCAACGGGCATTCTGTCCTGAACACTGACCCATGGAATTCCTTGGGTTTTCTTGCTTTCATCCATCTTCCTCAATAACCATTCTGCCCACTCACGCCCATCGTCGATTTGTCCGGGCAACCCAATTTCATTCTGTGCGTTATCGATGCTGATCATTATTTTTTTCCTCGCTTTACACTTTTGTTATTCTTCACGGGCGTTATCTTCACCTCTGCCACTTTGGGTGCGGGCGGCAGAGGAGGGCAGATGCCCTCGTGAATGTAAAAGTTACGTCTCATGCGGTGGATATGCCGCTTGGTGTGATCCCTGCCGTCGTCGATATGGACTACCGTTCTGACCAGTTCGTCGTTAATGTCCACCCTCTGGCGGTGCTCCTCAGTCATTGAAACATCCCCTTAGCTGCCAGCGTGTCGCCCATGTCATTGATCATGCTTTGCCATATTTCACGCCCGTAGCCTGTCAGACAGCCATTGACTACGCATTTTTCCATCAAATTAACGGCTATCACTTCCCATGCTGGATAATTCTGCTGTAGCGCTTCCAGTGCGTAACTATCCACCAGTTCACGAATACCTTTTACCCCATCGACAATAGCGACATTGATTTCTGTTTTGCCGACTTGCATCGTGAAGTGATCACCGCCGTTACGGGTTGTTACATCGTGATAGATAGCGGCTGCATAAGTGTTAGCCAGTGCATTAAGACGAAAGTTTTTCGTTATCATCTGAGCCTCCTGTCAATGAATAATCGGCATAGTGTTAAACTCGCCAGACTCGACCGCTTTGATTAATTCATCGTGCAAGATAGAAAGCCCCTCGCGTCCTTTCTCAGATAGCCAGTTACCTTTCTCTGGCTGCATATTGATAAAATCCATGTACATTCTGACCGCCATGTCCGCCCCTTCTTCACTACCGAACTGCTCAAAGGCGATCCCCTCAACATGGGTTGTTAACATCATGCGCTCGGCTAATGGGTATACCGCGATTGCAGATGCACCATTAAGATAAATAGCTGCGGTATCAGTGCCGCCTTCGCCGTTATCAACCTCACGAGTGCCATTTCTGTCTATTTGTTCCCGGACAAATGAGGCTGAGGCAATCCACCGCCACAGCATCACACTCTGTTCGCTGGTGGGTTCATAAAAGCCTGCTTTCCAGCCATAAAGAATGGCTACCGCCAATTCAAAGCCCAGCAATAAATCGCGGTCATACTGACCCGCGTCCAATGATTTCAGCGCCTCTACATAACCTACGATTTCAGTGTTGGCCGCCTCAGTGATGACAATGACGCCATACTTGCCGTAATCAAATCCTGTTTCAGTGTTATGATGTTTGCTCATTATTTGCCCTCCGGGGTATAAATTGCCTTGTCGTGGTGGTATTCGCCGTTCCATGTTTTCTTCATGGGGAGTTCACCTTTCATATACAGGGCGTACAGGCGGTGACAGCCTCTCTCCAGTAACACAGCAGTGCGAGTGACAAACTCATCTTGCCCGTGGGGCTTTACCTTGTTTTCTTCCTCGGTGAGATAGCGATCCCGTGCGTATGAAGCGACGCGCCAGCGGGGTTTTTTCTCCGGATCTTTCCGCTCGTTGTAAAGCCAGTTGCGTTCCATCGCCCACCCCATGATTCTGGCGGTATTCACACCGTTCAGTGACTTGCAGAACGCCGGGATGGTCATGCCCTTGGTGAAGTGTTTTTCCAGACTGTCCACTGTTGTACTCAGGGTTTTGTTTTCCCCCTCAAGACGTTCAACATTTTCGGCATAGACAGACAGCATTGAACGTAACTTCGCGGGATTGCTTAACAGTTCCGCTTCTGTTGTGATGGCATCGCGGCGAGTGAAGTAGAACTCAGTCAGGTCATCGAAGTAGTTCCACGCCTGATCGGTTTCTAACATCTTGGAGTGGTTAGCAGCACCGCGTTCTGTCCACAAAATAAAACGACTTGTATGTTTACTAACCAAACCTCTTAAAGAGGTGAGGTTCTTAAGCTCTTGTAATTCATCACCCTCAACATTGAAATAGTGCTTCCCCTCAATAAAGCGACTTTCATTTCTATTAAAGTTGTTGGTAATTTGCTTTGATGTCGCACCATATCCCGCCGCTAACTGCTCAGTCGTCACAACACGCTGACCGCGATATTCGACAATCTGTAGCTCTTTGGCGGATACTGGAACTAATTCGTTTTTCTTGGTCATTATTTCACCCCTTCCCGTTAAAATAATTAGCGATGATTTCTTTCTGAGTTTCCCACGCTAAGGGATCTCTCATTATTTTGATTAATATCAAGTAACCGCTTTCTGTAATAAGTCGTAGGTGACTAGCCTTTGAATCAACAATGCCAGGAGGCAATGGATTTAGTTCTTTTTTGCTTTTTAATAAAAATGTATCCACACCATATTTGAATTTATTTTTATTTATTCTGAAATTTCTTTCTGTTGACCCCTTATACCTTTTATGTAATTCATCAATCATGGCAAGCGTGAAAACTCTTTTCCCCTCCCATTCAATGACCGGAAATTTATTTAAAAATCCTTTTGCCTGTTCATGTTCAGTCATTATTCACCTCTGCCTGTTGAAACTTTTGTTTCCACTTATTTGTTTCAGGGTGATTTTCGAGGTGATTTTCCAATACCTCCGCCGTT
>NZ_JAQRFI010000075.1 GCF_028598805.1 Xenorhabdus yunnanensis
TTTACATTGGTCAGACTGGCGACGACGGCATCAATACCGGGCGCAACAATGTCACTACCGCCGCCGGGGAGATCATCGGCTTACAGAGCAATTACGGCTGTAGTACTAAGAGGAAATCGAAAAAGGAAAATCGTCACTCTTGGGACGATCCTGCTCTGACTGCAATATAGGTTGCTGGGTAACGTAATACGCCTTAGTGGAGGCTTGAGCCGTATGCAGTGAAAGTTGCACGTACGGTTCTTAGGAGGACGGCACTTGGTAACAGGTGTCGTCTATCCGACAGAAATGAGTTAGCGATAACATATGAATAATCGCCTAAGATTCAAGGTTGCTTTGCTCATATTCCAATGACCAAAGCAGCAGACCGTGTGTGCTCCAATACAACTTATTCGCTCTCAATATTCTGGTAATACACCTGATTAATATAACGTCCGCGCCCGTCACCATGCCCTAAATCCATCGATACCAGTGCCAGCACTTCCCGCTCGCTGAATCCTTGCGCTATATAATGCTCTCCGGATTGCTGAGCAAAATGATAACGCATACTGTGTGGCGCTTTATTGCCGCTCAGTCCTGCATGTCTGGCAATATAGCGGTAACGGTCGATGGCCTGCGTGATCGTGGGTTTATCAATCAATTTGCCACTGCGCCCGGCCTGCTCACGTTCCGCATAGTCAATCGCGTGTTGCAGGGCTTTCCGATCCAATATGACCGTCTGCCGGGTCGTCCGCCTTTGGTGCCGAACACCACCCGCGCGGAGGTATGCCCGTTTTCCAGTGCTTTCTTCCAGGTCGCTAACGATTTATAGGCTTCCACCGCTTCTTTGGTGCGCAGTCCCAGCACATACGCCAGTTGCATCACCGCTGCGACACTCCGGTCTTTTTGCTCCACCTGCTGAAAGATTTCTCTGAATGCGGCTGGTGTCAGCGCTGTTTTCGTTCCCTTGCGGCTCATATCAGCGATACCCAAAGCCTGATTGCTCAGACGGGCATTCGCGGGATTAGCCAGCTTGTGCTTTCCGGCCTGCGCTAAAATGGCTCGCAGCACAGACATCTCATTTTGCAGAGTTCGATGATTAATAGGGTGAGCTTTTCGTTCGGCGATGTAGCGCTCAATATATTTCACCTTCAGGCTATCCATTTGCCGGAGTTTGATGCCATTGTTTTTCAGATAATCAAGGAAGTGCCGGGCAATCCGCTCACGATCCGCCACCGTAACAAAACTCCCGCCCGCCTGTCGGGCATGAGTAATAAATGCTTTTCTGAACTGCTCAACCTTTGAACGTGTCGAGTTCTGCGCCATCCGCACCTTTCCTGTCACTTTTCATTTTTTATGCTTAAACATTCTCTGCGTGTCGGTTCAGGTTCACCGTTCCGTGGTGCGTCAGACAATGTGTAGCAGAGCGAGGTTGTGTTGAGTTATTGCAGGAACTCGCGGCGTGCTCAGCACGGCGATGGCATGCTCCCCGTTCAGTGCCTGATCCAATCAGGATGAACGCCTCATTATCTTGACGTGTCGTATCTCCTTTCTTACTGCATCAGCCTGTTGCAAGGCCCAGACCTGACGATTGTTCGTCAATCAAACAGAATGTCAGCCAATGGCCTATTTTGAGTGGTTTCACTGAGTAATGCGGGGTTCAAATCAGTCGTAAAGCCTGACCAGACGTGCTCTGGACGTTAGCTGCCCGGCGGCGTCACTTGGTAATCGCTGCGCTTTAACACAAGTGACGCCGCGCCGTTTTCGGGACGTTTATCGTGATAAATGCAAAATGTGGATGAATGCTGTACCGATGAAAACGGTATCGATCAGCGTAAGACAGGAATGTTCTGTTCTATTGTGTGGTCAGCCGGTTTCACTGTGAGACCGGGAAACTTTCATCGCCAGACGAGGGTTTAGATGTCCGGCAATATCTGCTTCCAAAAGTGCGCAGATGTACCGCATGACATGCACTCCCTTGCAGGCTACGGGAGTTTTGTTTCGCCGCCCTATGGGTGATCTTTGCAGGCGATAAGATCATTGATAACAATTAAGTACTTTATCGATTGAATTGAGTGGGGTCAAATTTTTGTTTGATGACAGGCTGTGAGGGAATGCGTCATTATTTTCTTGATGAAAACAACTTCACATCGGTTCATAATTTAGGCAAACATGACAAAATGTCCGTAATGACTATACCGCTATAACTACTTAATTGGAGCAACGACAATGTATATACCAAAGAAAATGGAAATGACCGATCAAAACAGCGTGTTGACCTTTATTATCAACAACAGCTTTGGATTATTGATCTCCCCTTCACTAATAGGCACTCATCTTCCTTTTGTTTTTGCCCCTGAAGAAGGAAAGATGGGGGTGTTATATGGGCACGTAGCCAAAGCTAATCAGCACTGGAAAGAATTTGATGACCAGCGAGTATTAGTGGTCTTTACTGGGTCACATGCTTATATTTCACCAACTTGGTATAAAGCACAACATGCTGTTCCCACTTGGAATTATTCAGCAATACATTGCTATGGAGTAGCAGAAATCCTAGGAAACGAAGAGACAAAATTGGTCATGGAAACCCTAGTCAATACCTTTGAACCTAACCTGATAGAAAACAAAGAACTTATGCCAGACTCTTATCTCAATCAGAAAATGCAGGCGATAGTTGGATTCAAAATCTGGCTTGACGAAATTCAGGCTAAAGAAAAGCTCGGACAGCATAGAAGTCAAGATGACCAACGTGGTGTTTATACGGCGTTAGAAAACAGTGCACAGAGTGACAACGTAAAATTGGCTAATTATATGAAAAAGCGTCATATTGGCACTGGCGATTAAGGTGTTCACCAATAGATCTGTGTTACCGTAGACTATTTCACTCTCACCATAGGACTCAGGTAACACGCAAGCCCTGTACTAATCTGAATCACGGCACAAGCGATAAACAGCAGATCTATCCCCCCCCTCGAAATCACATACCCCGAAATAGACAAACCGAAAGGTAAGCCTAATTTAAATATTGTGCCAGTAATACCCATTACTCTTCCCAGATTCTCTTCTTTGACACTTTCTTGACGGTAAGTGTAAACAAGAAGAGCTGTGATTATTTCGAAGAAATTCGCCCAGAAGAAAGCAAAAATCAACATTACAGAATGGTGAAGAAGTAGAATCAAAAGATAGCCAAATGCCTGAATGGTCATAGTAACAATTAACACTAGTCCTAAACCAAATCGGTTTCGTAGGCGAACCGCCAGTAACGAGCCTAGTATCGCGCCTATTCCGCCCGCGGATACCATGTAGCCAATGTTAACAGCGTTCATGGCCAGAGAAGTTTTGGCATAATAGATCGCTTGCAAAGAAAACACCATTGAGCAAGTATTTAATACCATTATAGCCAGAGCCATATGATATAATGAAATATTAGCTTGTAATATCTGCCAACCTTTAACGATAGACGTTCTTATATTTTCGGTAGTTCTGAGTACCTCTTTTTCGTACGGCATTTTGAACAAATAATACCAAGCAATACACAGAAATAATGCTATCCATAGAAAGGTAATATGGGAGGATGAGAATAAAATAATCACACCAGACAGCAAAGGACCAAGTGCTTGGAACAGGCTATTCAGTGAACTCACACTAGAGATAGCTGCACCTTGCAACTTTTTGGGTAATACATGTTTCAGCATTCCCATTCTGGCGTTAAGGTAGCCAAAGTTAAATGCCATCATAAAGAAGGCACAAGGGAATAACACCCACAATGGGTTTGAACTAAACTCGATAGCTAACCAACTAGCCAGCAAACACACAACCTGTCCTGCAATCATCCATTGAGACCAAACTCTACGATCCACTCGATCAATCAAAACTCCGATCACTGCGGCCAAGAGAATATAAGGTAGAAACTCGGCAGCACGCATCCAGCCCATAATTTCCGATGAACGGGTGATATCGTAGATTAATAACGGTAATGCTAGCTCATAAACTTTCCCCCCTAAATGACAAAACAGTGCTCCTGAAAATAACATCCGAAACTGCTTATGTTTCCATATGGCCTTTTCCAAAATGTTCCTCCGCTACACGGTTTCTGTTTTATATAACCACTAAAACCTGATTGTCGTATGTCATTTCAGAGCACCATATCTGGGCAGTGTATAACTATTAAGGGGCAAACATAGAGTTTGTGTTTGGGTATATTGTTCTAAGCTCCAATAACCACCTACAGTCCCAATACCACTTTGTTTAAAACCACCAAATGGACAACGAATATCCCTGATATACGGTGTATTTATACCTATATTACCCGCCTGCATTTTACGGGCAAAAGACAATGCTTTTGAATCGCTTGTACTCCATACTGTTCCTGCAAGGCCAAATTTGGAATCATTAGCTAAAGAGAGAGCATGTTCTTCGTTTTCGGCGATAAAAATTGCTACGACTGGCCCAAAGATCTCTTGTGTAGCCAATGAACTTTGAGGATGCACCCCAGTTAGAACAGCCGGCTCAATGTAAAACCCCCGATAGCAATCCATAGGCACGATCCCACCAGCACACAAACTAGCGCCTTCTTGCTGAGCCTGAGTGATGGCCTTCAGTATGTTTTCTCGGTGACTTGCACTAATCATTGGTCCAATTTCGCTGGTTTCATCAAATGGGTCACCTACACGAATATTCTGAGTTCGCTCAATAAACTGACAGTTAAAAGTTTTAGCTATTGTTTTGTCGACGATGATGCGAGATCCCGCAGTACACACCCGCCCATTGCTGCTGAAAGCAGATATTAATGCGCCGTCTAACGCTGCATCAATATCTGCATCCGCCAACACCACCGTAGGAGATTTCCCCCCTAATTCCAGCAACGAACGCCGCAATGTGCCCGACGAATATCTTAAGACATCTTTTCCAACTTGAGTGCCTCCAACAAAACATAATAAATCAATATCAGTATGTCGAATAAGTGCCTCTCCAGCCGGCTGACCTGCCCCATGTACGATATTAACTACTCCTTCAGGTAGACCGATTTCTGCAATTATTTGACCAAGTAAAGAAACAGTGATTGGTGCCAATTCTGAGGGTTTTAAAACCACAGTGTTACCAGCGATCAGCGCAGCAGCTAAGTTAATTGAAGAAACAGATAATGGACCATTCCATGGTGTCATGATAGCAACGACACCTACAGGAACGTTATGAGTAAAATTAATGTAAGAATTCCCTATTGGAATAGCACTGCCAAAGAAGCGCTTGCCCTCTTCTGCAAAAAAACGAAAGTGTTCTACTGCACGCGGAAGATGACCATGTAAACACATTTTCGATAAGAAACCAGTATCTTCACATTCATACTGAGCAAATAGAGACAAGTTATTTTCTAACACATCTGCAATCATATGCAGGTACGATGCCCTCTCTTCTACCGTCAGTCGTGGCCATGACCCCTGCTCATATGCTATTCTGGCCGCACACACTGCGGAATCAACATCAGTAGACGAAGACACGTTAAATTGGGCAATGCGTTCTTCCGTCGACGGATTGATTGAAAATAATCTATCCCCACTCGTTGCTTTGACATGTCTGCCATTAATAAAGTTAACAATATCTATCATGCTTCCTCCCACTCAATCCGCTAAGCCCATTGCTCTGTTTTGGTTTAATAACTGAACAAATGCCATATGGAATTTATCCACCGCATCTTCAAGAATGTCATACGTATGGCAAGTACTGAGCCAACCATGAGACTTGTGCATGTCGATACCATGCTGAGTAAGGAGTACTTTTAGTTCGTTATAAATAGCTGCATTTTTTTGCGTTATCCAAAACGCATCTTCAGAAGGAGAAATATCTACCCCTTCTTTTTGCGCCCCAATCAATATGTGAAAGATCGATGATTGATGAAACAGTTGTACATCAATGCCAACCTGCTTAGCTTTTTCATTTACTGTATTCACAAACAGCACTGTGTTTTTATTTAGTGTCTCTTGAATAGTTCCATCAGCCACAATGGCCAAAGTGCTCAAGCCAGCACTGGCGGATAATGGATTACCGTTGAACGTACCGGTATGAAGTACCTTAGTATTATGCCCAGCTTCAAAACAGGACATAATCATCTGAGAACCAGCTATTGCGCCACCGGGTAATCCACCACATAGCACTTTAGACAATGTAGTAATATCCGGCATGATGGAAGATAACTGTTGTACACCACCCGGTGCATAGCGAAACCCACTCATCACCTCATCAAAAATTAGTAGGGTATCGTAACGCTGGGTAATATTTCGTAACTCCAGCAAATACTGTCTATCGTATGGAAGAGTACCACTGCTACCTCCCCCCGGCTCTAAGATAACTGCCGCAGTTTTTCCTTCCACTAAAGATTCTTCCACGGCTTCCAGATCGAACGGTGGTACTAATTGAAGGTAATTGGCAGAATCTGGATGCGAGCCAGTTGGCCACCCATCTACAACACCTGAAAGTGCTTCATCATGCCAACCATGGAAATGCCCATCAATTCGCATGATATAAGGTTTACCGGTATAAGCTCGAGCCAAGCGCAATGCCAGTAACGTAGCTTCGGTACCAGATGCACAAAACCTGACCAGTTCAGCACTGGGCACCATTTGAATTATTTTTTCAGCCCATTCCACTAACAAGATGTGATTACCGGAAAGATGCGTGCCACTATTTAACTGAGTAGTAATTGCTTGAATCACGGCAGGATGATTATGACCCAAAATTAACGCTCCATGTCCCATCCAAAAATCTGTGTATTGTCGACCGCTGGTATCCCACTTATAAGCACCATTAGCACGTTTAAATACTATGGGGTGTGCGGAAGCCCAACTATCATGAGTTGTTCCACCCGAAATGGCACGTTTTGCACGCAGTTCCCAATCTTGCATGATTGATGCTACTCCTTGTTATCAGACAATAGGAAGTCAATTACTTGTGGTGCACGCCTCGGTAATTGAGAATCCTCTTTCCCATAGTATTCGAATAGGTACTCGTAATAGAGAATGAAATAATTAACAAGTTGGCGAATAGTGACAAATGTACGCTTTACCTCACGATGAGAAATAATCTCATCATTTGCATAAAGGTTTTCAAAAATAGAAAATTGATGGTCTAACCGAGCATCAATCAAAGCATGTTTAAGAAAAGAACCAAACATACCCTTAGCAAAAGGATATAATTGAATCAACTGGGAATAGTATTCGTTCAAACCAGTTGTGTTGAAACTCTTGCCGTCAGACTGCATTAATGAGAATACTGCGGTGTATACTAAAGAGCTTTCCATTGCCACTTCATTAAGATAATTGATCAGTGCCCGCGTACTTGGTAGTGGAAGGGCCTTTTTCACCAGCATTGCTGGTAAACCATCCTGCATTAGCCCCTGTAGGAAAATTTCCCCATGATCTGCTTCCTCAGCGTAATGAGCTGCGATTTTCTGACGAACATCAATCGATTCGCGGCAATATGCAACTCCAGCAGCCATATATTCATTGGCAGCATCTACATAGTGATAAAATTCAACACCCCAACCTAAAATTTGCCTTTCAGAGCAAGTACCATTGTGCACCTTTTCCCAAAATATTTGGTTATTAATATGCTGCCGCCAAAAAATCACTTCTTGTTTCACTAATTCAACTAACTGATAACCAGTAAGAGATCCTTTATTCTCATTATTTATATCAATTAGCACAGATTCACCACACAGATAATCCAGCAGGCTGATAATATCTTCTGATGCAAAGCATGTTTCCTGTGAAATTATATCAACTGTATTAGTACCATTAAGAAGGTTGAAAATTCCTTGGATCATTTCCGCACTTTTGCCAGAAAAGGTATAATCATTACCGGGTACGCTAAGGATTGCTTCGTGACCTTTTACCATTAAAGTGGCTTGAGGAAGGCATTTAGGTAATGAATCTGGAGTTAATATTCTATCCACTTGATTTGTCATAATAACTCCTGACTTAACGATAATGGAAAGGGTTGATGATCTCATTGAAAGATATATTTCTATAGTGGGCTTGAATATCATGCGTCCATAATTTTAACGTTTCGACCAATATCTCTGCCGACTTGATAGCATCATTGGCTCGTTCTTTTTCCAATGTTGAGATACAAGTACAAACTTTCTCCAACCAATCATTATGCCCGTACTCTTCATCCAAATATGCATGTTCAATTAAAGGCTGGACTATCCCTTTATTTTCTTTATCGTAGTATTGGATAAGAGAATTATAAAACACCATACCCTCTTTACGATCTCCACCTGTAGATTCAAGAAATGCCGAACATGTGGCATAAGAGATAATATCTCTACGACCACATTCACGCATATGATTAATAATGGCGATTGTGCTCGGTAGTGGCTGGTGATTCAGAACTTGTTTTTTGGTAAAACCTAAGCGTTTGAGTGCCTTCATAAAAAACATATGGTGGTTATATTCTTCAATGAAATGTTGAGAAAAAAGAGCTCGAATTTGTTTATTCTCGTTAGCAGTCATAGTGACTAATGAGAGACGTTTAGTCGCTCCCTCGATAAAATAGAAATTTTCTAACAGCCACCCAGCGAAAGCTGATCTAGATAATATCCCAGTAGTTAGATCATGCCAAAAGTCAAGAGTAAACACATCTCTTTTCCATTTAGGGAAAATTTCTCGGCACATTTTTGCAAAATTCTGAGGGTCGACCGTATTACTTGACGGTATGTTTTCCATTTTTACTACATTTGCATCAATTAGATGAAACAATAAATCGCGAATTTCTTTTTCATCGTAATGATATTTTTTAGACAAGGTACCAATCGTATTATTTCCATCCATATCTAACAGCAAATATTTAAGCTGCTGTGGTTTTTCGGTTTCAATAGTGATATCTACATCATTAGCAACTATTTTTATTGCCATTGGTTGTTCGTGAAGTGCAGAAAAATACTTTAGGTATGGACAGCCCATGAACCTTCTCCTCAACTTTCATGCCAAAATATAAAGGCTGCCACCAACAACAACAGCCTTTATATTTACTTTAAGAATTATTTGACCAGAGCGCCTAGAGCACGACGTTCTTCCTGATTGGATTTTTTCTTAACATTAAGTGAAAATTTTTGTGTTTGTTTTTTGGAATCAACAGATTCAACGTTTTGATTATTTTTAATGTTTTGCATAATATTTTCCTATTTATATCAATTAAATTAAATTAAATTAAAATATTAATTAAACAAATAATTAACATTCCGATTACTAAATTAGATCACCAAAACATCAGAGTCAATATCATATTGACAAAAAGTTAGGAACTGTTGATGTTTTGTGTTCATCACTTATTCTGCCCCTTGATACTTTGTTTTTTCCTTCCAATCCATTGATGTCTGCTCGCACCTGTGGCCTTTGTGCCGGCATTATTCACTCTCATTCACGACATCCTCATCTACACCGCTAACCAGCAAGCATTTTATATTCTTGTATTGCGGCAGCTTATGCCCAAAAATGCTTATCTGGAGTTCTCTCTGAAAATGTAGTAATACGTAAGATCTTACGATTAACCTATTATGGCGTGATGAAATCAGGCATATTATTTAACGCAAAAATACTCCTTGCAGTTTAATTACTGAAACGGTATCTAAGTTGGGCTGCTCTCACGTATAGAATAAGGTGTACTCCAAGAATTCAATTTCAAAGTGGACTCTGTTTTCTTATTCTTTAATTTCTAAAGGTATTTTACATTTAATTCCGGTTAATTCTGACAAATCCACATCATTTCCTGTCGTGTGAAAAATTGCTTTACGCCTCTGACTAAATAGATGTTGGCAATGCACACACATATCATTAACATTATTCGGATTTTTAATGGCTTTTAATGTCCTGACAGCATATTTACCACACCGACACCTGACGACATAAATCGCATTACTTTTTCCGTCACTCCGTTGAGACAAAGGACGGACACCTAACACGGTAAAAAAGCCATATTCATAGCCTTGAATCTGTATCAGGATGTTGATTAAATTCGGCTCCCTTTTACTTAAACGTAAATCATATGTCGTTTTGTACGGAATAAAATAGTCAGCGTGTTTTTTATTTTCCCTGCTCTTACCCTTTTCATTGGTATCGTTCATCACTTTTTTTTAATCCATTTTGCAGCACATTCAATGCGTTCTAATTTAACTGTGTTCATGATTAATTCAATAACGAAAAAACTAACCTTAACATTTAAGTCAAATCAGCCAAATCGACTTTCCTCATTGTGACACATTAAAAATGATGAAAATTCATATTCCGAAAAATATGGACATGGCCTACAATTTTACAGAATTATATAAATAAGACACCGAACCAGATAAAAAACTTAACTAACTATTTTTACGAACTATTTATTGCCATGGCAATCAGAACCACCCGCATAGCGGGTGGTTTGCTCTAGCCCTATAAGGGCATGTTACCGACTGCGCCTAAATGACGCTGCTTTCTCTTCGTTCAAGCTAAGTGTCTTTGCTT
>NZ_JAQRFI010000076.1 GCF_028598805.1 Xenorhabdus yunnanensis
TTACAGCCAGCTTCGTCCTCACTGGTATAACAATGGGTTAACGCCCAATGAGTCAGAACGATTATTTTGGAAAAACGCTAAGCCAGTGACCAATTTTTGTTGACCACAACATTCTGATTTTAACCCGACCAATAACACCATGCGTTATCAGTTCGCGAGCAATGACAATGATGTCATTAATTGGCACGCTACCCAGACGATATACAACCCCTCTTCGCCCTGGTCGCCATTTACCAATCAGTTCTTCCACGTCATCGTTGCAGCACGCCTGTATCACTATCACGGCAGTTGACAGGATATTGCGGCCAAATGTGGGTTTCCGCATCAATTTAATCAGCCAGTCGGGAAGTGTACCGTAAGCAAACAATGCGCGGTTAATTAACTCCTGAGTCTCTGCCCCGTTTAACAAGGTGTATGTCTCTACAATCTGTCGAGGCGTTCCAATTCTCGTCATTGCAGCGAAAGAGGGGCGAAGTAAATAATCGGTTTTATCAGTGGCGATAACCATCTCACCAATTTCAAAAATAGGTGTCATAATTCCTCCTGAGCATTATCAAGGGCGCTCGCAAGTGCCCTTTGTAATATTAAGCGGTGACTGTGACTGAGCACTTGGCTGTTTTGTTACCATCCTCGGAAGTAACGGTGATATTTGCTGCGCCTTCTGCGACCCCTTTTACCGTCACGACATTGCCCACCTTACTCACTGTCGCTATATTGGTTTTATCCGATGTCACGGTATAGTTTTTATTGGTCGCATCAGCAGGACTAAAATTCACGACAAATGAACCTATTTTCCCTACTGCTACCGTTACCGACGGCGGGTTAACAGAAACTGATTGCACTGCAACCTCTTCAATCAGCCAATCAACTGTGTCAGCATCACTGACTTTCAATTCACCGGAGTATGTCGCAAACTCGCTAGAACCAAACTGAGATGACCATGACGTAAATACCATGTACGCCTGTAATACAAGCACATCTTCTCCGGTGAAGTCCATCTGTACCCAATACGCAGGTTGGCGCCCCGCTTGAACCTCCTTTGGGATTTCCTTCAATAAACGCAATGGACCAAAGTCTTCGTTCTTGTCCCGTTTGCGGTATTCACCATCAAAACTAATGGTTAAGTCCATACTGGTTACGACGCTCTCCACCAGCCCTTTTGAATCATCAGCCTCAGATGTCAGGGTGTTGGGTGACAGGTCAAATGATTTGGTGGTCAATGCACCTATCCGAAAAAACGCTGATTGGTCTGGCGCTGCATCAGGGCAACCCTGCGCAATGCGAATAATAGCGTTACGACCAATGAGTTTATTGGTTTCTACTGGGCAATTTGCCATGTGAATAACCTCTATTAATAGGAATAAAAAAGCCGCCCAAGCGACCTGATTATGATGTGCAGCGGAATAGCAACCGGATAACGTATCGGTTCTCTTGCGTGGGGATGGGAGTTGCCAAACCTCCAAGATTAAATACAGAGGTCAGACGATCATCATCGGGATGAGAGGCGACATAATCGAGTATTTCCTGCGCACGCTGGATGGAGGGTTGCGGGTCATTTTGTCCACTGACCAAAATCACCTGTACATTGTCATCAGCCCCCAAATCATCCAGCCGACCAGTTCCTCCAGCAGGCTGAAAGACCATGTATTGAGCCTGCCCTCCATCGCCTTTTTTCTCAATCCATGTCACCATCTGCACCTTGAAACCGTCAAGCAGCCCTGCCTTTGCCAGATAATGCCGGAATTGTTCAAATGCGGTCATAGTTTCAACTCCTGTGCCACAGCCTTATCAATCTGAGACTTCATCTCATTGAAGCCCGATTTCAAAAACTCTTTCTTAGCCGTTGCTCTGCGGAAACTTTGTTTAACCTTTGGATCATGAACATAAACAGCATAGTTTGCCGAATAACCCACACGCCCAGTGAGCAATACGCCATCAAAGCGCACATCACGGAACTGAGAGTTAATCAGCGTGGAAGTATCAATCGGAGTATAAAGCGCAGCCTGAGCACTTCCAATATACAGAGCCTTATACATAGCACGGACAACTTTACGCCCACGTATATCACCGATTAAGGCATTTAATTTAGCCTGTGCTTCTTTAATGCCTTTGACTTTTACGCCCATATCACACTCCTGTGACTAACGCATAATCATCAGTCAAGCGCTCATAAGTATCAGCATAACGGGCAATAAGTTTGATTTCATCGGCACCGGCTGCAACAGGATTTGGATCTGACGACTCGCCAATCAAGATATAGTCTCCTGTGGCGGCGTCTGAAAACTCAGTCCAGAAGGTGTTTTTAGCAATCAATTCAGTACCCACACCGGATATTTTGCTGGATAGCCCACCTTGGTATTCGCACATAATGATTTGTGGCGTTTCATAACCCAATGGTCGGCCGTATTCATCAGTTCCTAACTGCTTCCAGAAGGTACAAGGGGCGGTATAGCCCCAGTTAGCAATATTGGACATACTCACCCCACCACATCAAAGAAGCCGACAGATTTACTCTCCAGTGGCAAACCGGACAGGCAACTGTGCTTATCCCACCCTCGAATTTGCTTGAGTAAATAGTCAGTACCAGAGGAATCATAAGCGAATGAACGGGAAGCACCGGAAGGCGCACTCTGCGAGGCAATTTTTCTTGCGCCTGACAGGGAAGCCAAGCGGACAGTGGCATAGATAAGCAAAAGCTTCTGCAAACTCTCATCATAACCATGAGCCACCATGCACTCAGATTTGTCATTCACCTGATTCAATAACAACTCAAGCACTGAATCAGGTAATGTGAATCCAAGTTCGGCGATCATCGGCTTAATATCATTCAGCGTTATCTCCATCTTTTTTCGCCTTTTTGTCCGCTTCCGCAAGAGCTTTCTCTGCATCATCAGCTCGTTTTTTTTCAGCCGCCAATGCTTCTATGAGTTCAGTTTCTTTTGCCTTGGCAGCATCAGTCATGGCTAGCATCTTAGCGTTAGCGTCATCCAGTTCAGCTTGTAGTTCTGACTTCTCAGGAAAAGTCATGGTTGCAGGTGTCGCCACTTCAAATACTAATTTCTCCCCCTTTTTATCTTTAGAAGCCTCTGCTTTGCCCGTGTCAATCCACTTAACAGCAATATTGTCATCAATCTCATAGGTATGACCAACCTCCAACTTCTGAAGGTTGGCACCGGCAAAAAGATTTGTTACCAAAATTTTCACGAGTGCCATATATCCCCCTTACTTGCCTTTGGCGTGGATGACTGAGAAGTGCTCGTTAATATCCTGCTTAACCATCAGACCAGCAGCCCCCCATGTGCGCCATACATAGTCGGAGTTGTAGAACTGGCGTGGATCAGCAACCGTGCCGAAAGCCTGTCCAACAATCGGTGCGATAACACCTGCGCCCAGTGGAATGATCATCATTTCATTGCCTTTTAGCTCACAGTCTTCTTTGATGTCAGCAATGCCTGTGATTTTCTTAATTTCCTCAAGAACAGTGCGAGTCTGGTTAACGTCGTAGTACAGTTTTTCCCAGTTAGACAGGACTTCGCCTGATACATACCAAGTCTGTGCGCCGTACTGGTAGTTTTGTAATTTCAGTACGTCACGCACTTTCATTACTTCGCTACGCATTGCTTGGCCATCTGTGCTTGTAATGTGATCGACGTTCAGTGTTACTTGTGCGACACGCTCATCAGCGCGAAAGCCTTTCCACGTCTTGTCATCAAACTTAATGAAATTGCCTTCACTGTCGCGGAAACCATTCCAGATAAAGTCGAGATACTTACGACGAACAACTTTTACAGAATCGGTCTGTGCATCAGACAATGAAGCCAGAGCAGAGCCTTTGTTAAATACAGGGTCACGCCAGTTGAACTTAAAGCCAGTGTCATGAATAGGAACCATCGTGCCGTCGAAGCTGTACGAACGAGCATCCAGTGCAGCACCAATCTGACCAGACATTGATGTATGCGCCCAACCAGTACCGCCAGTACGAGCATATTCATACACTGATTCCTCTAAACGCACTGAGCGAGATAATCCCGCCAGATCATTTAACAGAGTGAATTCAGTGTTAGGCTCAAACTCTGCCAGCACAGTCTGGTCATATGCACGATACAGGTGCTTGATATCATCGATAGCATTAACCGCATCGAGGCGCGGAGCATCTTCACCACGAAAGCGAGAGCGAGAAATAAAATCCGCTACCGCCTGCGCAGATGAATTACGTGCTAACGTCAGCTCGCCAAACTGAGCCTGATTAGCCTCAAGGTTTCCGGTTTCGGTTGCCTTTTTAGTTGAAAAATAAAACATTCAGTTCTCCTTACTTAAACACCACGCGAACCAGATCACCCGCTTTTGCTGTGATACTGTCCTCTTCGACATAGGCAAATGCAGCAACACCATCACCAGCAGCCTTAACCTGACCGTTGGTAACCGCCACAGCTTGCCCCTTTTTGTACTTGCCTTCGGTTGCAGGAACATTTAAGAACATTCCTGCCATAGGGTGAATACTGACGACCACTGAACCCGCCGTGATAGAGTCATCCACTGTCTGGCAGCGGAGATAGTCGATATTGGCAACATACAAAATGGCGGATTCTTTGCCATCCACGGAGGCCTTAAATATTCCTTTCTCAAAATAACCAATCGTGCCGGGCTTCGTATCTACCGCCGCTGCACCCTCTCGGTTCAGCATGGGGTTAGTAAATACACCACCCGCATGAATTACATGTTTTCCGTCTTTAGCCATTTCTATTACTCCGGCATAGATGTGAATGATTCAGAAGAATTGTTGTTTGTGAATGATGAATTCAGCCCTGCTGAGGTCTGACACTGGGCATAAAAGCCATCAAGTGCCGCACCATCCAGCGCATTAACCGCCGTGTCATCCAGACCAAACTTGATTTTCACAGCGGCGCGTTTGTCGGATTTCTCCTTGTCTGCGTTGGCGGTCAGGCTGTTAACCACAGAATCAACGCGGTCTGCCAGCTTCTGAGCCCAAGCGGGGATCTCTTCACTGTTGTTCGCTTTGTCCTTAGCAGCTTTGTCATCAGCCTCTTTCTTTTCGCGAGCCGCCTTCTCTTCCGGTGTCTCAGTTTTGGTTTTCGCTTCTTCTGCATTCATCTGGTTGTATGCATCCAGCAGCTCAGCTTCGGTCTTGCCTTCTGTCGGCTTACCTTTCGCTTTCAGGGCGTTAACAATCATGTCTTTCATCGGGTTATTAGCTCCGTTAGTTTTAATTTCATATTCAGTTGGCTTACGCACAACCTCAATCGATTCCCCGACGAGTTCGGCTGTGCCGTCATCGTTCATGAGATATTTTTGCTGGTAGGTTTTACCGGACAGGTAGTAGATAAATTTGTCAGGCCAGACGGCCTCAGGGTAAGGCCAGTCATCATCGGGATATACAGTCCTGACCTTTGCCCTGAGTGCTGAATGAATATCATCGAATGAAAAATTAGACGCGTTGGAAAAGAAGAATTTCGCTTTATCAATCAGCCCCTCGTTTGTGCAATCGGACGCATCAGAAAGATTGACTGCTTCAACCTCTACTTTCTGCCCGTCAGAATTAACAAAGATCCCCACGCCCTCTTTTGGTGTTGCGGCTCCCGGCTCATCAGGAGGGAGAATAGCCACATGGTCGAACTGCATGTTTCGTGCAATCCATGTGTACTTTTCCCCTTTGACTTCCCGCCGTTCTGCTCACGCTGTAGCAATAGCCCAGTGGAAATGTGTATAGGTTCGGCTTCCTTGTTAGCGATCATGTCATCCAGACGCTGTAATAAAACCTGCCCCTTTTCCGTAGACTCCGCATACCGACGATTAATCTTCATATCCATGACAACCCGATCACCGTCTTTTCGTACATTCTCAGCCCATGCACCAACATGAAACTGATTGACCGCACGGGGAACATCCGCAGAGACATACTGACCGTCAATACTGGGATGACCCAAAGGCATCTGCTTGCCTTCTATTGATTTGTAGCTCTTGTTAATCTCACCAGCCGGATAAAGACCGCCGTTCATCACAACATCATCAACAACGGGCACAACGCCACGAATGACAATATGTGCATCACCATCGATAGTTTCAGTTGAGATATTGGAGGAGTTTAAGGCCAGTGATTTAACATGAACGCTGGATAGCTTCATGTTGTAGCCTCTTGAATTGTTACTTAGATGAATCAGGTTCCCATGCCTTACGCTCTTCTGTCAGGCGTTCAGTTAGTCCCGTGTTATACAGTTTTCCGCCATCATCCAGAACAACGGGCTGTTGCGCACAATAACAGCGATAGCGATTCCCGTTTTTAGAGTAAAACTCTTCAACCTCCTGTTTGGTGTAGAGCTTTCCATGCCTCGCAGCGTGCCATGATCTGGTAGTTGGTTTCAGGGCTGATAACCACAGCAATTTAGTATTCAAGCCTAACCGCTCACTAGCCCATTCAGTTTCATTCCAATTAGCCTCGCGCAATGCGCCAACCTGCTCAGTCTGAGCTATGTTCTTGGCCTGAGCCATTGACACATCGAGCCGCTTACTGATAATCCGCGCCGTTTCACGCGGGTTAACACCACGACCAATAGCATCAGCAATCACATTAGCAAGATCAGCGCGGGCTTTATCACTGATACCTTTCCAGTCGCTGTACGTTGATACGTAGGCGGCTGCTATCTGGTTCTGGTAAGCAGCAGACGACAATAATGCTGATAGCGTCGTCTGCATCTCATACACCGATGATTGAACCGACAGATTAGTGTATGCATTCAACGTACCACGCTGATACTCCTCTGAGACGTACTGGAGCGCCCAAATATTTTGACCTATGCCCTCCAGCAAATAATTATCCAGAATGGTCTGCACGCGCTCTAACAAGCCAGCCAATTGTTGCGCCGTCATGTTGTAGATAAATGTGTCAGCGTTAACCTGATACAGTGTTTCTCCGTGCAGGGTATACGACAATTGGGCGTTGTTTTCTTTCACCCTGCCAGTTAGTCGCTGGTCAAATAGTTCACGCAATGCTCGTTTGATGCCATAATACCGTTGCTCAATATCACGAAACATTTTGTTTACTGGGCGATATGACTGAGTGGGGTCGCGCTTATTTCTGGGTATTATCGGGGTTCCGATTCGGGTCTGTTTCATCAGTCAACGGATCTCCTGTTGCACCCTGTGGCTCTGGCTCTTCTTTCAGTGGCTCCAGCTCGCCTACAGTACGGACTTCATTAGGAGTAAACGCGGGTGTCCCAAAAGCCTGTTGTGTCTTAAGTGCAGCCTCAGCCATCTTAATCATATTGTCGATCTTCTCCTGCTCACTGGCGGCGAGCATGTCAGACCATGCAATAGTGACCTCGCCGGAAGAAGGTGGTTCGATAATGCCGATTTCCCACAACCGCGTTATCAATTGCGTCACATATTGGGTTAGAAAACCCCATCGACGGCCATTCAACCGAACCTTCCAAGTGGCATCATCTTTATCACCGGCCAACTTTCCGGTCTGAGTGCCGAACAACACAGTAAATGGCACTTGCACAGACGCGCAGAATTCACGAGCGGTCACTTCCCATGTAGGTGTTGGGTCTCCCGGAGCAACAGACAGGACATTCAACCGCCCCGCTTGCATCACTGCCGCTGAGTCAGTCCCTCTGTTGAGCTTGCTGATTTTATCTTCCAGTGCCGCACCGAGGTCTTTGTAGCCAGCTTGAATTGCCGCCGTGGTGATGCTGTGCAAATCAGTTTCTTTATCAAATTCCACCCCAATCTGGCGAGAGGCATTTTTCAGGAACCCTTCGGAACTACCACCTGATACCTTTTCAATATCCAGTAGTTTGTTATAACCCGACCTGAGTAACGGTGTCCCTGAGAAAATATTCCCATCCTCAGCTCCTTCGCACAAGATAATGACCCGCGATGAATGGATAGTTAATTGTTTTGCTGGCCCTTGTATCTCAACCTGCCCCACCGGACGTTCATCAAAGTTAAACATCTTAGGTTGTCCGTAGGTTTCTGAGTTAATATCTGTATCCCATTCTGCAACCGTAAGTTGAGGCTCCCAAACTGGAATCAGGTTTACCAACGCTTCGTCTTTCAATCTTGATACTACTGTGGTATCAATAGGCTCACTCCACACCCTACTATCCCGAACTTGAATGAGCAGCGCCGAATAATGCCCAATCATATTGCGGCGATCGGAATCTTTGATTTTTGCCCAGAACGGTTTCAATAATCGTGTAACTTTCGTTTCCCATGCGCTGGTTACGTCTGACTCTTTCTTTTCCTCGCCATCAATAATGGTCGGATTGTCCTGCCAACACCCATCCAGCAAACGATGCACGGCGGCATGAGCTACGGCATTACGCTCATAGGCGTTATAGTACTCTCTGAATCTGAGCTGTTCGGGATAACCGAACTCAGAATAAATATTGGTTCGTTTTGTATTACCGCTAATGCCACCAGCCGCATAGATCATCCTCTTGGCAATCGTGTCAGCCAGACTATTAACGAACAATGATTGTTTATCTTCACTCATAACTCATAGCCTCTCCTTAAAAGAAAAATGCGCCATTGCTTTTCTGCTTGATATACCCATCCAGCCCATAACGTGCAGCATCCCAACAGTGGTTATTTGCATCCTCAATCACCGGCAATACTTCGCCCGTAATGCGATCTGTTTTGTAGGAGTACAGCCGGGCTTCTTTGGCTGTCTCTTTACAGCGCGGGTGAATAAAAATCTGTTTAAAACCGCGTAGATAGGTGATGCCATCCTCAACGCTGCCCTGCCATTTCTTCGCCGCAGAGATATTGAATCCCTGCCGTCTGAGATAACTGATAGTTTCCGGTCTGGCGGAGTCGGCTTTGATAGGCCATTTGCGGGACTCTGGTACTTGTTCATAAAACGCGGGCATATGGTCGAGTTCCACCCCGATACCATATGCCTCATGTTCTATGTAGAGGCAGTTATCTAAAATGAACATGCGAAGTAGCGTGCTAGGGTCTTTCGCAAAGCCAAAGTCGCCC
>NZ_JAQRFI010000077.1 GCF_028598805.1 Xenorhabdus yunnanensis
AAAAAACAGGATAACGAACAGGCGATTCTGCGATTCCTGAAAGATGAAATTTATTCCACGGCGGAGATACTGAGTCAGGTTCTCCATTATACGGCGGTCAGCACCGTGTACGCCGTTTTGAAGCGGATGTGTGCCAAAGGTTTGCTGAGTACCGAAAAAGTGGATTTAGGCGGTTACAGGCCGTTTAACGTGTACGGTATTACGCAGCACGGTGCTGTCATGGCCTTAGATGAACATGACGACCCGTTTAAGCTGAAAGCGTTTGAACCGTCCAAAATCACCCTCAGTACGCTGGAGCACCGGTTTGATGTGCAGCGGTTAAGCCTTGTTGCGCGTCATCACGGGTATCAGTGGAAATCAACCAGCCACCTCAAACTGGAAAAAGGGCAGAAATACCCTGACGGGCTGATGCGCAAGGACGGGAAAATCTGGGCGGTGGAAGTGGAGCGGGTGGCGAAATCCCCGAAACGCTACCGCGAAATCACGGAAATTTACCTGAACCAAATCGCTAAAAATGGCTGGGCGGGGGTGGTGTACCTGTTCCCCGAACCGCCGTTACGGGACAGGGTTAAACGGATATTTTATGCGGTCGATGCTGCCACGGTTGGCGGGCGTCTCCAGTCGTTAACCCCTGAAATGACAGACCGTTTTTTTTGCTTTAGCACGTATGAGGAATTTGCCCGTGAGTGATATTCGTTTTTTTGTTAACCCCATTTTGGCGTGTTAATCCCCCATTTCCCATTACTGGCGTCACTTGGATTTTACCAAGTGACGCCAGTAAAAACTGGCTCGTCACGCTTACTCTGACTGATTTCAGGCAAATGATCACACAGTGAAGCTAATCAATCATGAATTGTTTCTCGGCTTGCGTTCTATCAGGTTGCTCATGTTATCGAAATAACGACTGGGCCAAATTTGGGAGGGATGAAGTTCAAGACGTTTAGCTATGATCCATTCTCCTTTCGGCCAAGGCCGAACCAGCGTGTTCGCTAATGTGGATGAGCTTAATCCGGCCTGACGGGAGACTGCTGATAAGGTCGTTCCCTGTTTGCGTAATGCGGCAATGATATCAGCCGGATGCCAGTCTTTTTTTTCTACGCTCATTTTCTGCTTTCCTTTGTTAGATGGAAAAAGTCAGAGGCGCAGTACCGGAATGCTTAATGCTGTCTGAATGGTTACAGCAAAAACATAGACAAGCACACTGGCAGAAAATCCTGCCAGTGGAACACTCTACAAGGCTGCGACCCCTTGGTTATCAGTTTAAACCAATAACATTTTCAGATTACTTATTTAGATAAATAGCGAACTTATTTATTTGATTATGTGATTTCTTTTACCGTGCTAACTTCCAGTTCTCCGCTTAATTTCCGCAATTTTTCGATGATGGCATTAATGCAACTGTGTATATGCCTGACATTATTTTCCATATCAGATTGGTTGCAGAGATATTCGGCGCATTTAATGAGATCACAGGAATCCCGTGCCAGCGCGTAAGCATCCGTTTCAGTTTGATAAACGAAAATTTTAGCCATGCGTTACCTCAGCGCGGTGAGGTTTTATGACGTTAGGTACAGAGGAACACCAATGGAAAATATTCATTTTTGTTTTCTCCTTTTAGTGGTGGCAGTTCAAACAGGGTTCGCAGTACCGGGAGTGTTCTTCCAGTGAGGCCAAAGCCTCCCCTGCCTGAACCGCCATAGAAAAGGCGAAAACAGGCACACGGGTATATTTATTTCATACCCGTGAAAACACTCTAGGGCTGCGACCCCCTAACTATCGGATTTTGCCAATAGCGTTATCAGGTTAACGGGATAATTAAAAACATTCAATAATAAAATCAATTGCATGTAACTATTTATTGCAAATATTTTTTGTATTTATGGTGTGTTAGTGGTGTTGTCGACTGTATTCTAAACGTGGTGCGCGTAGGTGGTATTTTATATTCTGTGTTACCGTTAAAAATGCGCTAAATAAACTGTGATTTTAATTATCCCCGTTTACAGATTTTTTAAAGTTCCTAACGGGTATTTTTAGTGATTAAACTTACCTGTTTAACATAATTTATGATGGGTGCCTGAATTTATAATTGTATAATTTTTTTTCATTTCAAATATTTTATTTTAATTATTTTTGTAATATTATGATTCTTTTATTAAAAATAACAGGGTGTAAAGATGGCGAATATTATTTATCTTAAATTACAGGGTAATAAACAGGGTTTGATCTCCAGCGGTTGTTCTACGATAGATTCTATCGGGAATAAGTTTCAAAAAGGCCATGAAGACGAAATACTGGTTAATGAATTATCCTCTAACTTATCCATGCATCAAAATGTCAATTTTCAACCTATCGACATACGTAAACCTATCGATAAATCATCGCCTTTATTATCACAAGCATTAACATCAAATGAGCTATTAACCTGTGAGTTTTTCTTTTACCGAACTTCGATGAGTGGCGGGCTTGAGTTATATTATAAAATTAAATTAACCGAGGCGGCTTTGGTGAATATCAATTTCTTTTGTCCGAACTCTATCACACATAATGATGCTCAACCCGAAGAATCCCTGTCTATTAAATTTAAATCCATTACGTGGGAACATGTGACTGCCGGAACCAGCTCTTATAGTATCTGGGATGAGAGGGTATATTAATTATGGCAAATACATTAGAACTAAGGTTTGATCATGCTGCTAATGAGTTAATTAAAGTTGCTAGATATTCATCCGCTTATTTGTTGGATGATAGGGAGTTTAAAAATGGCTACCTGCATGAAATTAATGAAGTTATTAGATTGATAAGGAATGACTTTAAAATTGCGATGTATCATTATGGAGAAGGTCGGTGGGAATCTTGGAAGGAGGCTAAAAAATTTATAAAAGAAATAGAGATGGAATTAGATGTGGAGAAATCTGGATATGAACAAGGAAGAAAAAAAGATAGGCAAACATATTTAAATACCCAAGAATACTCAGGAAAAGGATTTATATTTTATGGTGAAAATGGGTTAAAAATTATTGGAGGTGTTATTCAGTTGGGAACTGGAGTTATGGCTTTTAGCACAAAGGGGGGAGGATTGTTAAGAGGTATGGAGTCTAAAGGTATGGGGGTTCTAGCGATAGCAACAGGGTTTGGCGACACAGTGGAAGGGGTAAGCAATATCGTGTATGAATGGACAGATGGCTATATAGATCAAGGTAATCCAACTAAGATATTGACAGAAAAGGGTTTTTCTTTTTTTGGTGCTGATGAGGGTTCTGGGAAATTCGCGTATGATATGGTAAACTTTGGCGTTGGTCTTTATTTTGGGTTTGCAGCGTTTGCTAAATATAATCCTTCTAAAAGAATTATAAACTTACCTGTGGAAACAAAAAGTGGTCTTGAAAAAGTACCACTTTTCCATAAATTGTTCACTCCAAAAGGAGGAGTTAGGTTGTTCAAATGGCTGGAAAATGATTTTAACAGAAAAATGTTTACCAGTGATAAATCGACGCTTACTTATAAAACTGGGAACGCGGCAATTAAAGCATATATGTTGTTAGATAAATATCTTTTTAATGAGAAAGATGAAAATAACTGAAAAGGTAAATTATTTTCGCCTTTAAGTATAGAAGGAAACTAAATTTTTTATCTGATGATATTACTATGGATAGAAATATTATAGAAGAAAAATATATGAATGCATAAATGCAAAGCATCGCAATTGGATTGCTATTAGTTGAGTATATGCTTACGAAATAAAGTAATATGATTATGGAATTAAGTGTGAGCACGGTTGATAGATTCCAGCGAAACAAATCACTAAGCCATTCATTATATTTATCTTTTGATTGAATTTCTTTTTCGTATGCATCATTTAATGATTTAACTTCCTTCTTATATGAGTCGTTTAAATATTGAATTTCCCGCTCGCATGCCTCGTTTAACGATTTAATTTTTTCCTCACAATGTTCATCGTTTAACGATTTAATCTTTTTTTCCTGTTTATCTCTTAAATATTTAATTTTTTTCTCATATGCATTTCTTAAGGATTTGTTTCCCTTTTCATATGCATCTCTTAAGGATTTAATTTCTCTTTCATAGGCATTTCTTAAGGATTTATTTTCCTTTTGTGATAGTTTATTTAATAGATAAATGTTGTTATTTTTCATTTTCGTAATATTCTATCTTTGTTATGGGCGATGGTATTTCTTGCCGCCCATTGTTAATGATAATTATCAGACTATTTTTATTTGTATTCTTTCATAGGGTGAGCTTTTATTCTCCCCTGAGAAATGCGTGTTTATTCTTTCTATAAACGCATTTTTAAATTTAAACTCATGCGTTATGTTGTTATCAACACACTGGACTATGTTTAATGCTAAATGCTCATTTTTATCAATCGCATTGAGTAGTAAAGGTGATGCGCTATCTACATTCTTTTCTAAAATTATTTTTTCTATGTGACTTAAGTCATTAACGCCTTTTGATAACTCAAGACAGTTTATCTGTATTTTATCTTTGTGGACATCATTATCTGAACAGTTTTCAGACAGCAATCCTTGAACTGCTCCCGTAATTTCCATGTAAGTAATATACTGCATCGTATTTTCTCCTTGTTGTTAATCACTGCCAAGTAAGCCATTTTATTTGAAAACAGACAATGACAACCTAATGCAATAATCGTATTTCTGTCAATTTACATAATGAAATTTATGAGAAAAGGCGTGTAAAGTCCGTCAGGCAGTGAATTTTGTCACTGTTCCCCATTTAATGATTAGACAAAATAATTATTGCAGAGTAATTTTAAACTATAAACACATACGCCCCCGAAATTGTGCTTCAACTTGGCGGAAGACTCACAACTCACGAGGGCGCAGGCTCATAACTTAAAACGAGTTTAGCATATGTACATACAGAAACAACACCCCCGCCATAAGCGCAACAAAAAAAATGACTAGCCTTGCACTGGATTATTTTGCCGACCATCTGCCCCGTAAACCGTATCACACAGACGATTTACTTTACGGATTGCGTATCAATAATGCAGACGTGGCAAAGCTCGCCCGCTACATCCAGCATAATCCTCCCCATGCGGCTTTCTGGTTTGTGTTTGATGTTGACCGCGTTGGGGCAGCGATAGACTGGACAGACAGCAACGCACCCGCCCCCAATATTACGGTAAAGAACCAGACAAACGGACATGCACACCTGCTTTATGGGTTGCAAACGGCGGTCAGAACCGCCCCCGATGCCAGTATCAAAGCGCTGAAATATGCCGCCTCGGTAGAGCGTGGCTTGTGTGCGAAACTTCGTGCGGATGTGAACTACAGCGGACTTATCTGTAAAAATCCCCTGAATCAGCACTGGCAGGTCACCGCATGGCGTGAGGAAGTCTACACACTGGACGAACTTGCCGATTATGTCGATTTGAGTTTATCAGAAGCCCGCAGGAGCGATTTTGAGTACGGGCTAGGGCGTAACTGTCAGTTATTCGAAAAAACGCGCAGATGGGCTTACAGGGCGATCAGGCAGGGGTATCCCCATTTTGACCAGTGGCAACTGGCCGTTATTCAGCGTGTGGAAATGTACAACGTTCAGCTCACTAACCCGCTATCGTTGCCGGAATGCGCCTGTATCGGGCGCAGTATTGCCAAATGGACACACCAGCGCATGAGCGAAAAGGCGTTCGCGCAATATGTTGCAGACACGCATACGTCAGAGATTCAGGCAGCCAGAGGGCGCATTGGGGGTTGTAGGAACAAGGCTGAAGTACAGGCAGCGAAAGGGAAGAAGGGCGGGATAGCCAAAGGAGAAACCTACAACAGCAAACGGGAACAGGCATTACAGATGCTTTCTAGTGGTATGAGTAAGCAAAAGATTGCGGATACCTTGGAGGTTCATCGCAACACTTTACGCAATTGGTTCATGCACAAATAGCAAGCCTATATCAGATAACAGCCCCTTTTCGGGGCTTTTTTGTACTCCGTAGTTAACCTTAGAATTCCAGTCCCTTCGCCCGCACCGCTCGCCGCAAGACGGGATTAGCGAGCGCAGCGAGTCTGTCCTGTCGAGGAAGCGGAATATCACCTTTTCTCAATGATTGCACTGCCTCACCATAGCTACATAAGATACCTGTTTAATCTCCCTTTTTATTTACATTGCTATTTCAAGTAGCTATGTTATGCCTTGCGGCATGATTGTTTTCTCCGCGAGGGCTTCGAAAAACAATCAGGGGGAAGCTCAACTTATGTCAGGCTGAACGCCTGCCAACGTCCATCTTCCCCCTCTTTTTGTCTTATGTCGGCTGGACGCCGCCAACGGCAAAAATTCACCCGCGCCCCGTCATGCTCACGCATGACCAAAATTAAATACTCCGGCGCTGGACGCCCCTAACGCTTCGCTGTTTTTCATTTTGGTCATGCGCTCACGTTGTTCTCTTTGACGGGGCGCCGCCCACCGAAAAATCCCGACTGGGGTCGCGTTTTTTCTCTCACCTGCTGGGGCAGGTTCGTTGCGCTTTGTGGCACGGCGAAAAATCTGCTGGGGCAGATTGTTTCTTGTGTGCTTTCGCCAAGCTGAACGCCATGCGAAAGCATGAAACCGAGGCTCGCCACGCTGGGGCGTTCTGAGCCTCTTTCCCGCGCTGGGGCGCGATAATTTCACCGAAAAAGAGGTATCCGTGTCTAAACTTTCGCATGAGATTTATCAGTTTTACCAATCGCATGACTGGCTTTTTAACGTGGTCACGGCGGAGTGGTTTACGGTGTGTTGTGTCGGTTTTATGTTGTCTCTGATTTTAGCCAATGTGCGGGGATTTCTGGGGCATATGGGGCTGGTTGGTCTTTCCGCCGAGCAACTGAGAAAAGCGCGGGAACTGAACAGGGATGCAGACGGAAAACGGGTTAACCTTACGGGTGCCCAAAAAGCGAATCTTGATCACCCGCCGAAAGGGCTTTATTTCCGGCGGCGGTGTTACCAATTCGCGGAATTTCTTGTGCTGTTGCTTGGTGGTGCGGGGGTGTTGTTTTATTTGATCAACGTGGGCGCTTTGATGCTGGTGAATGATAAAGCCATCATCAATCTGTTGTTAAGCGAAGCGCGTTTTTATCCGCTGTTCTGGCTGATAGGCGGTGTTGTTGTCGGATCACTGACGGCAAATTTAACGCATTTTTGGTTTTTGCGTGATTTTCTGGCGAAGAAAGACGCGGAAGTTAACCGCCGTGTGATTGAAAGCCGCTCAAAACATAAAGGCCGTACCGGTGAACTTTCTGATGCCCGTTCTCTGCAATTTGCCTCTGTGCCTGATTTTAATCCGACTGATTATTTTAACCTCGCGATGGCGAAAGATGCCGTGTTTCTCGGGCTGGACGAGCAACGCCGTCCGATAACGCTCCCCCGCCAAATCTGGGTGAAATCCAATATTCAGATAATGGGATCGGTCGGCAGCGGTAAAGGGGTGCTCGCCTGTGGTGCGCTGGCCCAGTGTGCGCGTAACTTTAACGATGCGGTTATCGTGTTTGATCCGAAAAATGATGAATTTGCCCCGCACGTTCTTCACCGTCAAACGGATAAATTTTTACTGCTGGATTTACGCCAGGGTAAACCCGCGCAACTGAATATTTTTCGTGACTTGTCCGCTTACCAGCTTAATGAGCTGCTGGTCTCCGGCTTCAGCCTCGGGCGGCGTGGGGATAATGCGGATTTTTACCGTGACAATGACCGCCAAGCGGTCAGAATGCTGTCATCCCAGTTTGAGCAGGGTGCTGATGTGGCTGCCCTACTCGAAGCGGCCCAATGCTTACCGCAAAAGGTCAGGGAATCCGCCAGTGGTTTTATGACACTGTTACAGGAATTGTGCTCGTTATCCGTTTTACAGACCCGTGAGGGGGTTGATTTAAAGGATTTTATTCTTAACGGCGGTTGTCTGTATGTTGTCGGTTCGCTGCGTGATGAATCGGTGATCATGCTGCAAAAAATGTTGTTTGTGCGTTGTCTTCAAATCATCGAGGAACGCGACCGCTTGCAGGCCACCACCCATGTTAATATTTTTCTCGATGAGTTTAAGTACCTGCTGTCAAAATCCAGTCTGGAGGCGCTCGGCACGGTGCGCGACAAGAACTGTAATATTCTGCTGACTCATCAATCTCTCGGTGACTTTGGTCAGTGCGGTGCCGATATGAAACCGGAAGTGGCTCAGGCGACGGTGATAGACAATACGCCGATTAAATGGATTTACCGGATGAAAGATTACAAGGTGGCGGAGTGGGTGAGTAAACAAACGGGGCAGATACTGGTTGACAGTGAACGGCGCAATTTGAGCACAGAAACGGGTAACGTTGAGCTGATGAGCACCGAAACCACCGTATTCAAAGAAAAACGGGAACTGATAGACACCAACACCATTCAGCATTTGCCGGACGGTGCGGCGTTGATGATTGGTGTCGGGCTGGCGCGAATTGCTTACAGCAAACCGATTAAGACCGTGCGGCGGGCGATTGCATTAACCGAATACCCGCCCCTCAAACGGCCTGATTTTCATTTTTCAGCGGGTGGGCCTGTGACGTCATTCCCTGATCCTTTAAGTGAAAACCCGCCCCGCAAAGATAGCGCGAGTGCACCGGCAACGCAGGCGGATTTTAACCCTGAGACTGATAACCATGGCTGGCGATAATTTTATCCGCTCCTACACAGCGCGGATGGCAAAAAAACAGGATAACGAACAGGCGATTCTGCGATTCCTGAAAGATGAAATTTATTCCACGGCGGAGATACTGAGTCAGGTTCTCCATTATACGGCGGTCAGCACCGTGTAC
>NZ_JAQRFI010000078.1 GCF_028598805.1 Xenorhabdus yunnanensis
CGCCACGCGTTCATCCGGGCGCACGCCCAAGGCCATCAAATGATGAGCCAGACGATTGGCGCGTTGGTTGAGTTCGCCATAGCTCAGGGTTTGATCTTCAAAGATGACCGCCGTTGCCTCGGGATATTGTGCGGCCTGTGCTTCAAATAAGGTATGGACGAAGGCGTCTGGCGGGAAATTTACCCGGGTGGCATTGAAATCCACCAACAGTTGCTGCCGCTCTGCCAGTGGTAATATCGGTAAATCTTGAATTTGTTGTTCCGGAGATATGAGAGCGGCTTCTATCAGCGTCATGAGACGAGATTGGAGTGCGATTGCTTCATCACGGCTCAGATAATTAGGGGAAAAATTAAACTCAAACGTGACAGGTTTATGGATGTCTTCACTGTTGGCGAATGCGTATTGGTGGACGGCAATAACAAGAGGGAAGGGTGCGCCGCGTTGTATTCTTGAGTAACTGAGCGTGGCGTCTGGCATCTCAGCGTTCACTTCGATCCACTCAAATGACAGCATGATGTCGAATAGCTGAGTATGTCCGGTCTTCTGTTGGATTTGTATGAGTCGGTTAATTTCTGCAATTGGCAAGCGCTGACGTTTATAGCAACGACGCAATTCTGTTGCGGTTTTGCTCATAATATCAAGGAAAGTATCATGAGGTGAAACAGTGATACCAACTGGAATGACTGATGAAAACATCCCCACCATGCGTTTTTGTTTGACATTTTTGCGGTTGTGTACGGGGATGCCAATGACAATATCTTCAGAGCTGCTTGTACGTGAAAAATAAGTAGTACGTGAGAAATAACAGGCCAGAATGGAATACATGAAGTGCAGGACAGATAATCCATGCTCGGCCACAGTTTCTTCAATTCGCTGAAAAAGCGCTTTATCCAATTGCCAGACTAAAGGTTCGATGAGTTCATTATCTATTATTTTATTTACTGCTTTATCTGCATATTGTTGTGATGGCTGGATTAATGCAGGGGGCAAACTTTTATAGCGTTCTAACCAGAATTGTCGGTCTTGTATATAGCGTTGAGAGTTTAGGTAGTCATGATCCTCATTAATAAAATCGAGATAAGAAGGCGCTGTTTCTGTGAACTCCTCACCTCGGCTTAAACAGCTATAAATATTGGCGATATCTTCGGGGATGAGTCCTAAAGTGATCGCATCCCCGATTAGATGGTGACAACAGAACTGCCAGTACCAACGATTATCATTCACTCGTAATATTTCAAATCGCCATAGTTCACTATACAAATCAAATGGTCGCATGAAAGCCGCACGGATGTACTGCTTGGCTTGTTCTTCGGAGTCAGCATGGTCTGAGAAATCGTGGATTGTCACGGACACAGGCAAGGTGTCTGTAATTTCTTGAAGGGGTAACTCCTCAGTCTTGACGAGTCGTAAACGCAATGTGTCATGATGATAAACGACAGCCTTAAAGGCGCGTACTAACAGTGCTTCATCCAACTCTCCCTCAATGAGAATAACTGAACCGAGATTGTAGCAAGTGCTATTGGGACGGAGAAATTGATCGAGCCAGACGACTTGTTGGGTAGAACTGAGTGAGTATTTGCGAGAGAGGGATGTAGAAGAATTCTCTAATAAAAGTTGGTCCTCGTAGTTAATACTGTTGCATGACATAGGCATTGCTTAACTCCTGCTTTTGAGACTGATGAACTGGGCTAATGAATTAAATATGATTTATGTGACATGGCTACACATTGAAGATATTGAAGAATTAACCCTTTATAAGTAGATACTTTATTTTTTAAATTTCTTTTATTAAAGGGTTTTAATCCCTTTATTTTTGATAAATGTTGTTAAAATATTGATGGGTATATCGGGGGTAAATAGCATTTTAAGTACATCAAATGCTGATTTCTGTACGATACAGTTCTGTGGATGGATTATTTGAGAGATATTATTTAACTGATTATTGATCAGTTATTATAATTATTTATTAGGAATATGATGCCGATTCGTTATAACTTGAAACTTATTGGGGGATACTTGAAAAATCACCGCCAAAATACAAGCGGTGATTGCTTTTATAGTGATTATATACAGACTGAACTTTATAACAATTCAAATGCTCGCTTAATAACCGTATCGGAATAAGGTTGTTGACCATTTTCCATTTGGATAATAGCTTTAACCAGCCGGCTCATTGTGACGACATTTTCCACATCCACCACCGCGCTGCTGGCTATATCAACGGATTTACACACATAAGCAATGTAGCTTTCGGTATTATTTTCATTTGGTGGAGCCCAGCGGGAAATAAACTGGCGAATAGTGTTATCCCCGTATTTGCGTTCATAATTACGCAGAATTTTCAGCATTGCCCGTATGCCATATTCCGGTGCCACAAACTGACAAAATGATTTGTCTGTTTGGCTATCACACAAACCCTGCCATTTATCACCGTGGCGAATATTGCCCGGATTGTGGTTACGAATCCCTCTTGTCATTATTTATCTCCTAAACGTTTATTGATGGCACGGATCGCAAATTCTCTAATTTTCTCTACGCCAATAAAACCAACAGCACCGCCGAGTGCAGGTGAAACACTGCTTGGAATGCCGAATAGTTCCAGTCCACTGGAAAACCCCCACGACAGCGCTCCGCACAGTAATGGCTCGACCCAGCGATTTTTCCGCTCCACACCGTCATAAATAAGCCGGCCATAGCAAATCATAATGGCTAAAATGGAGCCAGAAATTTGCGGCCAAGCATTTTTCAGGCCGTTTAATAAATCGGCCCATAAATCAGGATGTTCTTTCATTGTTAGTCCCATAATCGAATGATGGGCGTCATGGAAGCAGAGTTTTCAACTAGTTCAATCTTGAAGAAATAAGGCTGAATAACCTTCAAATCAGCTCAATCGGGGTTAGCTTCCAGCACTTACTCAATGACGTCCCGTACTTTTCCATAGTAATGGCAGTAAAGAAAATCTTCATTGTTACGCCATTGTGCTCTGGCTCTTACTAAATTAACGGTTAAATCAACGTTATAAATTGAATTTGCTAAAATTAGGCAGAGGGGTGGGAATGTGAAGGATATAAATAGGGTGTAGTGGAGAAAACAATAATTTGAGAAATATATTTTATGTTCATTTCAATATGGCAGTTTCAATTCGTCTGGTTTAATAAAATTAAGATATTTCTCAAATGTTCAATAAATGAGCCGTAACGCCCAAATTTATTGCTTCCAATAATGAGGCAATTTAGCGAAATCCTTTGTTAGTAATAAAGTCATCCAGATGCCATGGATAATTATATCAAGATCCCATTGGGTTTCGGTATGCCGTATATCGATAATGCATATTGTATTTTTCAAAGTTTATATAAAAAACAGATAGAATATGAATAATTTAATCAAAAAAGTAATTTTTTAAGAGTATTAAAACAATGGTGATTGATATTTTTCCTTTTATTTCAATGTGTATGATATGAGTTATGTGCAGAATGGCTGATTTTCGCCGATTTGCTTGAATTGCACAAATTTAAATAAACACTATATTGATTAGAGTGATTTTAAGTTTAAAAATTATATTTTAACAAATAGTTAATCTATACGACTATGTTGTTATATTTGCCATTCGATGGTCATTGCCCAGTAATTATAAATTTATCCTGTCAGTTCAAGTAGAGATAGTGTAAGGAATAATGTCATGAAAGTATTGATAGCAAAAAATGAAGTAGGTTCGCGATATCATAGTCACTATGTTGACAAAGCAATACATAGGTTGGCAGATAAATTAATCGAAAAAGACGTTGATGTTGTTATTGCTGATTCTTTTGATGATAGCTATACAATAATTTCAGCCAATGAACCGTTCGATTGTGTCATGATCAGCTGTACACTCATGGATGATGATTTATATCTTCATGTACAAAAACTATTAAATAAATTATTTGAGCGACAGGAAAATGTCCCGGTCTTTTTATTAAGTGATCGAGAAAAAACAGTATTTTTACTAAAGCATGAATTACTGGAACAGTTAACTGAATTTGCCTGGATATTAGAAGACTCAGCAAACTTTATCGCTGGTCGCGCTATTGCTGCCATGCAGCGTTATCGCCAACAATTATTTCCTCCTTTAATGGCTGCATTGATGAAATACAGCAAAACCTATGAATATTCTTGGGCTGCGCCTGGGCATCAAGGCGGGGTAGGATTTAATAAAACACCTGTTGGTCGCTTCTATCATGACTATTATGGGGAAAACCTCTTCCGCACCGATATGGGAATTGAGCGAGCCTCATTGGGTTCACTGTTAGATCATTCCGGTGCATTTGGTGAAAGTGAAAGATACGCAGCGAGAGTATTTGGTGCAGACCATTCTTATTCTGTCGTAGTAGGAACGTCAGGCTCTAACCGCACGATTATGCAGGCTTGCATGACCGAAGATGACGTGGTCATCATTGACCGAAATTGCCATAAATCCATTGAGCAGGGGCTGATTCTGACAGGCGCGAAACCTGTCTATATGCTGCCGAGCCGTAACCGCTATGGCATCATCGGGCCTATCTATCCACAAGAAATGCGAATCAAAGCTCTACAGAAAAAACTGAAACAGAATCCACTGACTCAAGGTATGGTCAATCAAAAACCAGTTTATAGCGTAGTGACAAACTGTACTTATGATGGCGTTTGTTATAACGCCAAACGTGTACAGGAATTATTGGATAAAAGTGTCGATAGAATACATTTTGATGAAGCATGGTATGGCTATGCGCGGTTTAATCCGATTTATCATGATCACTACGCAATGCGGGGGGAACCGAAAAACCACTCAGGGCCGACGGTCTTTGCCACCCATTCATCTCACAAGTTACTGAATGCACTATCCCAAGCCTCTTTCATCCATGTGCGGGATGGACGCGACCCTGTTGATTTCTCAAGGTTTAATCAAGCCTACATGATGCACGCAACAACATCGCCTTTGTACGCGATTTGCGCTTCAAATGATATTGCGGTTTCCATGATGGATGGTAACAGCGGCTATTCCCTGACTCAGGAAGTCATTGAAGAAGCCGTTGATTTTCGTCAGGCATTAGCGCGTTTGCATCGGGATTTCAGCAAGGAGGGAAGCTGGTTCTTTAAGCCTTGGAATCAGGAAAAAGTGACAGATCCTGCTACCGGTAAGAAAATTGCCTTTGAAGATGCCCCAAGGGAATTACTGACGAAAGAACAAAGTTGCTGGGTAATGCGTGCGGGAGACAGTTGGCACGGATTTGAAGATTTACCTGATGACTGGAGCATGCTTGATCCGATTAAAGTCAGCATCTTGACTCCGGGCATGGGAGATAATGGCAAGCTGAAAAAACAAGGTGTGCCGGCTGCATTGGTGACCGCATGGTTAGGCCAGCATGGTATCGTGCCTACCCGCACTACGGATTTCCAAATTATGTTCTTGTTTTCAATGGGGATCACCAAAGGAAAATGGGGAACATTGCTTAACACCTTACTGTCTTTCAAACACCACTATGACGCCAATACGCCTTTGGGGCATGTTTTGCCAGATTTGGAGAATCAGCATCCAGAAGTGTATAGCCATTTAGGATTGAAAGAGTTAGGCGATAAAATGTTCGATTATTTACACCAGAACAATCCGGGCGAAAAACTGAATCAGGCATACGCTGGCTTACCCAAAATGGAAATGACTCCGCGAGCTGCTTATCAAGCCATCGTGACCAATGATGTGGAAATGGTGGCACTGGACGATCTGCCCCATCGCATTGCTGCAAACTCTATCATCCCGTATCCACCCGGTATTCCAATGCTGCTTTCAGGCGAAAACTTTGGTGATAAAGCCAGCCCCCAGATTGGATATTTGCATGCATTACAAAAATGGGATCATGAATTCCCCGGTTTTGAGCATGAAACAGAAGGCACAGAAATTATCAACGGTATTTATCATGTTATGTGCATAAAAAAATAAAAATGGGAAGATAAATTATGGCTACAGTTTCAGAGACGACAGTTTCAGAGGCGAGAAAAGTCGGATTGATTCCTGTTACCCTGATGGTTGCAGGTAACATTATGGGTTCAGGGGTTTTCCTTCTGCCTGCCAGCTTGGCTTCAACAGGAGGCATTGCCATTTTCGGATGGCTGGTGACTATCATTGGTGCCGTGGGGTTATCGATCGTCTATGCCAAGATGTCTTCACTGGATGACAGCCCGGGCGGTTCTTACGCTTATGCACGACGGGCCTTTGGCCCTTTTTTGGGGTATCAGACTAATCTTCTGTATTGGCTGGCGTGTTGGATCGGCAATATCGCGATGGTTGTAATTGGTGCCGGTTATCTGAGTTATTTTTTCCCTATCTTAAAAGATCCCATTGTCTTAACCATCACTTGTACCGTAATACTGTGGATATTTGTCATTTTAAACATCATTGGGCCACACGTTATTACCAAAGTGCAAGCTGTGGCGACAACGCTGGCATTGATTCCGATTGTGGCGACTGCGGTATTTGGTTGGTTTTGGTTCAGCGGTAAGACCTATATGGATGCCTGGAACGTCAGTGGATTGAATACCTTTGGTGCTATCCAGAGTATTTTAAACGTAACGTTATGGTCTTTTATTGGCGTTGAAAGTGCTTCCGTTGCTGCCGGAGTGGTTAAAAACCCCAAGCGTAACGTGCCGATTGCGACTATCGGTGGTGTGCTCATTGCGGCCGTCTGTTATGTTCTGTCCAGCAGCGTAATTATGGGTATGATCCCCAACGCGGCGTTGAAAATTTCATCTTCACCTTTTGGCGATGCTGCCAGATTGGCACTGGGAGATACCGCAGGAGCAGTGGTTGCCTTTTGTGCTGCGGCAGGTTGCTTAGGATCATTGGGTGGCTGGACACTACTTGCAGGACAAACCGCCAAAGCTGCCGCAGATGACGGGCTGTTTCCTTCAATCTTTGCCAAAGTGAACAAAGCGGGAACACCTGTTGCTGGTTTGTTGATTCTGGGCATCTTAATGACGATTTTCCAGCTCAGTAGTATCTCGCCAAATGCAGCGAAAGAGTTTGGGGTGGTTTCATCCGTTTCGGTTATTTTTACCCTGATCCCTTACTTGTATACCTGTGCAGCTTTGCTGCTGATTGGTCATGGTCATCTTGGGAAAGAGAAAACGCAATATATTGTTATTACGTTTATTGCCTTTATGTATTGCATCTGGGCAGTTATGGGAACGGGAGCAAAAGAAGTGGTATGGACATTGGTTGTGATGATGATAATAACGGCTATGTATACCTTTAATTACAACACAAAACATCCTGTACCTTTCCCGTTGGATAAAAACGATTAGCTTCGATTTCGGGTGTCACATACTTTTTCGGGTGTCACATACTTTGGTAGTAATTTTGGTGCTGAAATATCAGCACCTTTTTTTATTCCACTTTCTGCATTTAATATAAACACAAATTGTGTTGTGAAATAAGTCATTATTTGATGTAACAAAAAATTCTCTGTCTGTTTAAAAACCAAGAATAATAGAAAAATAAACATATTAAATTGGCAGGTGAAATCACGTCAACTTACAATTCATTAATTGATGAACAAGGCGAAATGCGGATTGCAGTCAATGATATGAATCTATTGGAAAAACTGACACCTGCTTTATTATCTCAATCTAAAGCTCTAATTCAGAATGCGGGTGTATTTATTGTTGACTGTAATTTAACGGAAGATGCATTAGAGTGGTTATTCTGTCATGCAGAAAATATTCCGATCTTTGTTGATACTGTATCGACATTTAAAGCAAATAAAATTCGTCATTGGCTATCTCATATCCACACTTTAAAACCCAATCGGCTTGAAGCTGAAATACTCAGCGGGATAAAAATCATGACATTGGCAGATGCTGTTGATGTGGCTGCTTGCAACTGTAGTCATGACCTTTGTTGCCTTGATAGCCCTGATCAATGGCTTTATTGGTGGTTTAGGTGAATTGTTCGGTTGGCAAGGCATCAGTCTGGAAAGTCTGTTTGGTTATCTCATTTGCTCTTTGTGGTTTTGCCAACTTTGGTTCAATTGCCGTTGTTGTCGGAGCATTTATCTCGGTTGTCCCTGAACGGACTTCAGACATTGCATGGCTTGGTCTTAGGGTATTGCTGGCTGCAACTTTGTCCAATCTGATGAGTGCAACCATTGTCGGGATGTTTATGAGTTTATCCGGCTAATCTCTATCTAATACTACAGCCGTAATCCCTATTGTGCCATGATGGGGCTCTTCTTCCTTAAATAAAAGGCGGTGTCACATGCCATCCCCTGCCAAAATCTGGGAACAGGCGCTACAGG
>NZ_JAQRFI010000079.1 GCF_028598805.1 Xenorhabdus yunnanensis
CGCCCTGAGACATTCGACAAGCGTTTTATGCTTTAAGCAAAGGCGAATTTCGATCTTTGAGTGCCAGTAAGTATTTCGCTTCGTTGTAACAGGTCCTGGTTTTCCAACAGCAGTAAATTATCCTTATCCATTTAAACGCCAGTGCCCGGATCGCCGTTGTGACGAATAACTTTACGGTTAACGAACACTTCGGCAGATTTGGCAACGGGGCTAAAGCGCATATAAGTTTGCGGGAACGGCTCAACATCCAGCCCCGCACCCTGCAATTGGGTGCGTAGGTGCGTGGCGTTCCATGTATCAAAGCCCACCAGCCTGATATCAAAGTGCTGGCTGTCTTTGAGAATATCATCACGGATACGGTCATAATCAATGCAATCGCCTTGTGTGGTACGTATCCAGCCCATTTGCGCCCATTGACGATAGACAGCCCGATTCTCATACAGCAAGCCGATATAGAGTAAACAGCCGACTTTGATCGCAGGGCTGAGTGCCAAGCCCTCATCAAACCGTTTGCCGATATGTTGCTGGCAGACTTCTAACGCAGCACCGGCATAGCCCTTAAGCAGTGCATCCTCAAGCGTGTCGCTTTCATCTATCCGGCAGTGCTGTTTGATTTCGTCCAATGTTATGAGAGGGTTACTCATCTTTCACCTCGGTTTTTTTAATACTGACCTCTTGCTTCCATGCTTGATTGAATTCATCGCCCCCTTCACGGGGAGAGAGCCCTTCCCGTTCACGCGCTTCATTCGGGCACATGACACCAGATTTAATCGCCGTCTCGTAGCTTTGGAAGCGTTCTTTCGGATTGGCTCGCAGTAAGTCGGCGGTATCAAACTCGACTTGGTAACGAATGCCTCTTTTTGGCGATGCCATCAGCAAGGCCGATTTGATTTGCTGTTCAAAGTTGGCGAGCCACGGGCGCATGGTAATGGTCAGAAAGGCGCGGGACGCTTCGCTAAAGTTGCTGTAGGTACTGTTCGAATACTCTTGTAAAAAGATCGGGCTGACGTTGAACATACGGGCGATATCATCAATCGTGAAGCGACGGGAAGCCAGCCACTCGGCATCTTGGTTACTCATACCCAATTGCTGGTATTCCATCCCGCCTTCAAGGATCGGCGTTTTCCCTGCATTGCGAGCGCCCTTGTAAAGTTCAAGGGCTTCCAATGCCTTAGCCCCCTTTGTCCCGTCCAGCCAGTCAGAGGCTTCAATCACACCCGCTGCCATCATGCCGTCTTTCATGATACTGGCTCCGTGGCGTTGTTGTGCCAGTCCCAGACCTAAGGTTTCACGGCAAATAGTAACAGGCGAGCGTCCAAGAAAACCGTCTTCGGTGGCATAGCGCAGATGCAAGATTTCTTCCTGTAAGTAGGTTTTTACCTTCCCGCTATAAGGTTCGGTGATGGTGTACGCGAACCGGTGATCCGATAATCGTTGAGGGACAACTGCTGACGGTGGGTAAGGATGCAATGATTGTGGCTGACCATCTTTTCCCCAGACTATGGCCGCATAAGCATTACCATTGAGTAAGCAATGACGCATCAGGGTTCGCTTAAACTGAAATGGGATCTGGCAGTCATTCGGACACTCATTCAGCAAATAATCGACAGGATGATCACTGAGCCATTCGCGGGATTCTTTGCCGTTCTGGTGCTGAACCCGATAGAGATAGCAAGGCATGGTCGCCACTGCTTCACTGATCACCGTAACGGCATTCATTACCGCAGGTAAGCCCTCCGCCGTAGACGGTGAAACATGCTCGCCCGATTTGGTGTTAGACGCGCCCGCCAGAAAAAGAAACTCATCCAGGCTTAGGCTTAGGCTTCGGGTTTCTGGGACTTTTCGTTTAAACGGCCACATAGTTACACCTCGGACAGTTGCAGCCAGTAATGACGCAAATCAGCATCACAGGGCTTAACCTCATTCAGCGAACGCTTGGCAATCTCTATCCCGCTTTCAGGGTAGGCGGGCAAGCTGGTGATAGTGATTTTCCGCAGTTCGGCCTCTAAAACGGTTCTCAGATACGGCTCTTGTCCAACATCCCACTGATCTTTCAGCGCCCTGAATCCAAAGCTCACACCAGAAATATCACCCCGCCCAACCAAAGTCAGTACATCACGCCCCAACTGCGTATCAGGCGGGGTTAACTTAAAACGTAATCCGGTGGCATCTTCGGTAAGCTGCAATGTACCCGATGTGGTACGGCCTAACAGGTTCATGTGATCATGCTCATACAAAGCCCTGATATCTGCACCTGCCGTTAAACTGGCGCTAAAGGCATTGGGGGCGAATTGTTCGACAAACTCATCCCACAAAACTTGTGATCGGCTGTTCCACTTAATTACATAACCTGTCAGCTTCTTATCACTGGCAGACAGGGAAGCAGTGCGGATTTCAAAATCATTTTTCATTGGTAGACTCCAGACTACAAAGGGGCGCAGTGCCCCTTATCGTTAACCCGCTTTCGTGCCTTTGATTTCGAGCACTTTGATGGCGTTGGAATCCACCAGACCGCCGCCCAAGTACTTATCGGTGTGTACCTTATAGAATCTCGGCTCGGTGATATTGTAAGGACGGGTACGGGTGCCGGTTTCATGGTCAACGATGAAATAACCGCGTTTGAAGTCACCCAGACCAATGATGTTATCGGGCATAAATTCAAGATAATGGACAGGCAAGCCCAGCAACATATCAGGATCACCGGCTTGCAGACGTTCACGCCAGATGTAATCCCCGTTGCCGTTTTTCAGCTTCTGCACGTTGGCAGCAGTCGTGGAGTTCATCACCCAAACCGCGTTCTTACGGTATTTGTTCCTGAGCAGGAATTTCAGGTCATTCGGAGTGGTTGTCTCGCCGCGTACCTTGCCTTCTTCCCCGTGTGCCACTGCTGCGCCACCAACCGAAACAAGCTGCTTATATTCGTTGCTGCGTGTGATCTTGATGGCACAGATTTGGCGCATGACTGATTCACAGGTAAGTTGCTGCATGATCTGTTTGTTCAGTTCGGGGATAACGGTATAGCCACCCTCTGACGGAACGCCCGTAGACAAGGTGCGGGTTTCGCCCGTCAGAATATAGTGGCGCAGTTCGTCATTACTGAGTTTTTCACTGGTCGGCTGGGTTTTCGCCTGATTGCGTTCTTCATCAGATAACGCCTCATAACGGGCAATTTCCGCATTGAGTGCTTCGAATTGGCTACGCAGCTCATCAAACTGTTTCGCTTCATCAGCATTCAATGAACGCTTTTCATCTTCGGCTTTAGTCAGTAGCGAACGCATTTGTTCGGTAAAGGTTGCTTTTTGCTGACGTAATTCGAGTAATTTCTTCATGGTGCCTCTGCATGTAGGTTAAGGGTTCGCTGTCATGCAGGTTCGGGGGAAAGCGGTAGTTCTCAGACAGCTACCGCTTTGAGGACTTGCTACAGAGCAATTGAAGTCAGAACGTACCTACACGTATCAGAAATCACTATTTAACACCATGAAAAACAATAAAAAAGACCTCGAAACAAGAGGTCTAAACAGGCGGAAACATGAGGACGAAATATTTACAAATATTTTCATTTATACAGTGGTAGTTTTTCGTATAAATTGATTATGGTCATTAACATGGTTATTTAGGCAGTTATTGAAATGAAGCCTCACTCCTCAGGAGTGCTACTGTTCTGAGTCAATGCTTCTCTCGCTTCTATTAAAATAGATATAAAGTCATCCAATGGCATTTTTGCTATAAAACCGTGTGCTACATCAGAACCAAATAACTCAATTTCAAGCTTATCTACACCTTTATCTTGGTTTATTTCCGCAATTTTTTCCCAACCTAACTGTACTTCTAATGTAAGGTTTTCATATTCAGCCGGACTAGAGAAGAATAATTCTAATTTACTTTCTTTCATTTCATCACCTTTGGATCTAAAACGGTATTAAATGAACCATCTGCATTAAATCGAATACCTTTACCATTAGGTAACCTATATTCAAATCCTCCTCTTGCTAATTTATTTCTCACTGTATTTGGGTTATTCAGAACACTGCGTACAAACTGTTCGGCTGCAGCATTTTTTTGGGTAATATTTCCTTTTAACGGTTTAAATGTTCCCCCAAGTCTTCCTGCGTGTTTATCCCATGCCCTAGCTACTGCTGATAAACCTTGATTATTAATGGGCTTATTCGCTGAAGAGATAAGGTCTTTTTTCCGAAAACGATCAAACTTTCTTGTATTCTTCTCATTCTGCGGTTCCCATCCTTCCGGCGTACCAGAACTAGCACCCCCTAATTTAGCTTTTTGATCCGCCGTTAATCCCTTCCCGATATTTGGCTTAACTGATTTACCCGAACCGTATTTATCCTGTAAGTGATTCAGGTAACGTTGGGTAACTTCATCATTCCCTATCATAAAAAGTGTAATCAGATGATCGAAATCTTTTTGAGAAATGTTATTTGCGATCCCCTGTGCAGCAATTCCAACTATCCCCACTTTAGCTGCTATTTCCAGAATTTTTTTTGCCACCTTAGCCCGGCAATATGCGATTCTCTTACAGACTTTTAGGGGTAAAGTTACAACAGACCGCTTTTTCCTCTCTGTGGTTTTATTCTGCTGATCCTGTTGTGGGTATTTAACAATCTCATTCGCCTGAGATAACGGGACAAATATAGCGTAAAAGATTGTCAGAATAATAACAAATAGTTTTTTCATGGGTTTTTCCCTCTTTTTAAAAATAAGGGGTGGTTTATATCACTTTGACATAATGCATTTGCCCTGATGCGGCAAACTTGAAAATACAAAAATTAAAAATATATAACAATAAATACTGTGTTTTACAGAGGGTTATTTATTATCTATTTATGAATTATTTACAAAAACACCATTAATGGGATTCATTGACATTCCCTCAGAGTCCGAAATTGAAAGTCATATAATAACTAAAGATTGTATATTGGCATGGAGTTACAGCCGATTAGTGAGAGGGTATTTTCACATTAACTGGGGATAATGGTTAAAAGAAAGAGATTAAACGGAGTTAATAAAATTTCCAATGGTTCCGGTTTAGAACCCATATTTCCCTTCACAGATTTATCTGGCTTTTGTTTGCCTGCCAGAAGATACCCCTCCTGAAAATCTTTTTGCATCTTTTACCGAATAGCTTATACCACACAAAATCAGACGCTATCACCCACCCAACATTAATGTATTAACTCGTATTTGATGGTTTAAAGTTTAGAAAAAATGCGCCTGGGTTATCTACCTTATCTACTAAACTCGCTCATCTCTTGCGCTGCAAGGCTCTGAACGGGTAGATAACTCATGTTTTACTATCTACCTGTTGTCTACCTAATTTTGTGTCCTCTACCTATTCTGATTTCAATTTGGTAGACAAGGTAGATAACCAAACACTATTTTTATAAAAACTCGTCTGCTTTATCGGTTAGTTGTACATTGGTTTGCCGTCTACCCTGAATAGTTCGGGTGAGGTATTCCGATTTATATTCTTTAGCGGCTTCCTTAACTGCTTTCCCGAACTCGGTCACACTCAGAGGACGCCCCAATCCCTGATATTCCATAAATGAAAGATAAAGATGATAGAGGTATCTTTTTGGCTGGCGTTCTTCTTCTGTTTTACGTCCGCCACCCATTTCTAACCCTCTCGGCTCGCCCATAAAAGCCAGTGCCGCGCACAAATCTAAAACAGGATTAGATGCGCGTTTAACCTCCAATGCTTCATCACTATCACGCTGCTCAAGTAACAACATTTTAGCCTGTCCGGGATCGTCAAATGTCACCAGCAACCGTCTGATAATAACCGGAATTTCATTGGCTATCTTTTCTGACAAATGCGGGTCTTTATCTTCTTCTTTCACTTTATTGTTAAATTGGTAAATAACACGTCGACGAGCTACACCGCCAGCGCGCTCAGTAAATATCATCGGGGAGTTATTTGTTGCAATAACAACCGCCCGTATAATTGTCGTGTATTGCTGTTCATGCTTGGGATCAATCTCTACAGCGTCACCGCCTGTAATCGCCTTTATGCCAGTACCTTCCCCTGTGTATTTGGGTTGGTCGGGTAAGGTGATCATACTTTTACCCACAAATTGCGCTCGTCCTCGTGCCGTGTCCAACGCCACCATATTTCCACTGGCTGTATTGTGTTGACCAGCCAATAACGTTGCTACCTGAGTAAAAACACTTTTACCGCTACCCCCTTCGCCTGTAATTTCAAGGAATAATTGCCAGTCATAGCGATTAGCTAAGACCATGTATAGCGCTGCAAATATCCGCTTCATTTTGTACGGATCTCGGTCAGCGGCATGGCTTATCCATTTGTGGAAGATAGGCGCACCATCTCGCAAATTTTCATCCGGTTTTGCTGGCGTATACTCAATGCCATTGTGATTTAATAACCAATTTTCAGGCCGGTGAGGTGAAAATACTTTCGTTTCAATATCAAAGACGCCATTAGCAAATGGGATCATGCTCTGGCACGGCTCATCCATCACAGGCGCAACAATCTTTAATGCTTCAACCACATTATTAAGCGCACGCTTACTAAAGTTAGTTCCGTGTAAGGTATAGACCTTTCCCATTTTCCGGCTTAAATCCAAGCATGATGTTTTCTTCCAAACGCCCAGTTGATATGTATAGAACCCTTCGCTTTCTGAATGAATAGCAATCCCTTCATACCGTTCTGTTAACAATAAAGCCTTTTCATTATCCGCCAGTTGCGCAATGTTGTTACTCGTGCGTTTTTTCTTCTGCTTTCCCAGATTAATTGAAATAACGTTAGTTGTTCCCATCTTTTTCTCCCCCACCTGATACAACCCTTTACTGAATGCCTGCTTTGCTGCCTCAATGCCGTGTTGTTGACGGTAATCGTCCCAGTCGGCCTTATGTTCTGTCGGCGGTAATATGACCCACCCATTGATTGCTTTAGCGGTTTTCTCTGCCGCAATCTTCCCAACGTTCTTCTTCGGCTTGCCGTTGTCGTCCAGTTCGCCTTTCTCATGCCAGTCATTGTCAGCGGCAAGAATAATTTTCTCTGTTGTCCACCGTGTTCTGATCTGTTCAGCAACAGCGGATAAATTGCCCTCATCCAGCGCAGCCAGTACTAAGCCCTCATGCAATTGGCTGACCGTTAAGGCCGTTGCATAGCCCTCAGCAATAATGATCGTGTCCGGCGTTCCGGTGATTGCCGATAAGGGGATAAAACTCCCCTTTTTCTTCGAGCCGGGGACAAAACGCTTATCACTGCTCGGCTTGATAATCTGAGCACCGGTGATTGTGCCGTCCAGCGTCTGAGTGACCAGCAACAAAGAACCGTCTTTCAGTAACCACTGATTGGGGCATTGCAGCCCCTTTTCGTCAGATAATCGGATTGACCGGCCGTGGTCTGAGCCACCAGCTTGTTCACTTTCTCGGCTATCGGAGGAGCCTCTGATTTCGGAGCCTCCTTTCTGGCAGGCTTGAGTTCTGGTACAGGTAGCACCAGCGCCTCAGAAACGGCCTTTGCTGCCTCGGTGATCGTTATCCTTCTGGCCTTCATCAGTAAATCAAAGCCATCATCGTGTTTTGGCTCATCACACTGGCGACAATGCCAGTCACCGTCTATCTTTGGCTTTTTTGGTAATAAATGTGAAGAGTGAAACACCCAGACTTCGATATAGCGCCTGTTTTAATGAGATAGGTTTATTACTCATGGTGTGTCTCCTGACGTGATACGAAGATCAGTGAGGACATACCAGCCAGCCGCTGAGTGTCGGATGCAATTAGGAATGTAAATTTTAGGCGAGTTTGGTTAGACTGTATGTCAGCCATAGCATTAGCTCCGATAATGTTGTGGTTAGACGCCTCGATAGTGTTACCGCACTTCGGGGCGTCGCTGTTTTTGTTCCTTGAATGATTCAAGGTGTCAGCCACTATGTTATTTTTAAGTATCAGCCACCAACTACTAATGGTGTTGTGGTCAACAAAAATTGGTCACTGGCTTAGCGTTTTTCCAAAATAATCGTTCTGACTCATTGGGCGTTAACCCATTGTTATACCAGTGAGGACGAAGCTGGCTGT
>NZ_JAQRFI010000080.1 GCF_028598805.1 Xenorhabdus yunnanensis
GCAATCAGAGTACAGTGCAAAAGTCGGATCAGATATAGAAAAGTCCTAAATATAAAATAAAATAAAATCAATGTCTTATAAAAAACAGAGTACAGCCCAGAATTGTACTCACCAGTACAGCCCAGAATTGTACTCAGATTTACAACCAGTACAAAATGGTGTATATGTTGTAAATATAATTGAACAGGATGCGTTAAGGATTGAACTCATGAGTACAACGAAAGATATCGAACAATCTCAAGATGGTAACGTCAATTTTGTGCAGCTATCACGAGCCTATCTCCAAAGTTGGAGAGGACTAATTCGAAAGAGTCCATTGGCGACAGAAATTCTTTGGTTCTTCGTTGAGAAAATGGGGCGAACAACCAATGCTGTAGTATGCAGTTATAAAACTCTCACAGAGCTGACTGGATACAGTAGAACTAGCGTAGCTAACGCAATCAAACTACTCAAGGAAGATAACTGGATAGATACAGTTAAGATAGGCAATGCAACAGCTTACTGTGTTAACGAAAGGGTTGTTTGGCAAGCTAGTAAAACACAAAGAAAATACGCAATGTTTAGCGCAACGGTCGTCGCTAGTGCGAGTGAGCAAGATAGTGATTTTCATACCAAGCTAAATCATAACTTAAAACACATACCGTTTATTGATGATTTTGAACGTGGGGTGATTGGTTCTGATCCTTTACCGCCCCCCGATCAGACAGATCTAGACCTGAACTAAAAAATTTACAAAAAATGTTCAATATATGATTGATTTTGTTATTGGAATATCAATTCCAAATCGTTAGACTAAAAAAGCTATTGGCAAAATCCAATAGTCGGGGATTTGCAACCCCGTAAGTTCTCCACTGGTAGGATGTTTCTACCAGTGTGCCTGCACTCACCTATTCAATGGCAGTTCAGGCAGGGGAGGCTTCGGCCTCGCCGGTTGAGAACTCCGGTATTGCAAACCCTGCTTGAACAGCCACCAAGCATAACCATGAGGCAAAGCAGGCATGAATACCACCGAAGATTGGCACTCCTCCGAAATTATCGCCGCATTACGCAAAATCGGCACCAGTATAGCAGAACTTTCCCGCGAATCCGGGTTAAAACACTCAACTTTAAGCAACGCACTAAGTCGTAGCTGGCCAAGAGGCGAGTGGATTATTGCCCAGCGTCTCAATCTACACCCATCCGAAATTTGGCCCAGTCGCTATTATGATCACGCTGGTAATCTGAATGAGGAACGCAAACCCCGTGATTCTTCCAAATGGGCCGGAAGTGAACCCGTGAAAGTATTTGACAATTTACTTGCAGAGGCAAAAAGCTCCCAAGAAAATCCACTCCAGACTAACAGCATAACGGAAGAAGCTATTTCAAAAAACAGATTACAAGTATTGAGAGAGGAACTGAATTTCCCGCTAAGAACCATAGCCGAGGCGCTGAATATTCCCATGTCATCCATTCTTCAGATAGAACGGTTAGATCAGAATGTTAAACTGTCTACCCTGAAACGCTATATTGAAGTAATGGGCGGAAAACTCAGCCTATGGATCAAATTACCTAATGGGGATATTAGAACAATCAAGATATGAAAACTATTTTAAAAATATAGCTAACGGAAATTAAATAGCTCTAATTATAGTGAAATCAAAATTAGATTAATCCCAATGATATGATATATTAATCTAACTTAAATTAAAAAAACAAAGTGGAATAATATAAATTAATAGTGCTCTCTAAAAATTGATAGTTAGATGGAATGAGGTAGTTTAAATACTTTATATTTATTCCGCTAGCCCCTTGACGTATCTATCTCAATTTTTTTAATATGTTAACGTAACTTTCTTTGAATTACGTAAGAAACCACATTATTTAAACATAACTAAGATGGAACTCTGTATGTCATACATGATATATCTAACATTAAATGGTAAGAAGCAGGGCTTAATATCAGCAGGGTGTTCAACGCTTGATTCAATAGGAAATCGATACCAAAGGGGACACGAAGATCAAATACAGATACTCAGCTTGAATCATGCAATTTCACGCCAGCAGAACGTGAGTCACCAGCCAATACAGTTCATCAAACCAATCGACAAGTCATCACCACTACTAGCAATGGCAATAGACTCCAATGAGTCACTGAATGGCGGTTTTATTTTTTATAGAACAGGCCAAGCAGGGCAATTAGAATTGTTCTATGAAGTAAAAATTACGGAAGCCACTATCACAGATATTTCCTGTGTCTACCCACATTCTATAAATGATCATGATATGATGCCATATGAAAAAGTCACATTAAACTATAAATCTATATCATGGAATCATATGACTGCTGGAACATCAGCTTATAGCATCTGGGAAGATAGAATATTATAAACATAAAACTAAGCATATACATTATATGCTTAGTCACATAGTTTTTCATTTTTTACATATTTTCTTGGAGCATTTAACGATTTTTTATAGCAAGTGATATATCCATATTCTTTTAATTTTAAATCAGCGTACCAAGATACAGGAAAGCTAATAACAAAACCTAAAATACCAATAACTGTAAGAAACTTAAAAATTAAATTATTGTTTTTTGGCATCTTTGAAAAAAACAAATAATAAAATATAGCAATACAAAAATAACATACCAAAGGATAAAAAAACAATATTGCAAACATCCTCCATGAAAAAACAATAACATCTGAAAGATGATACACCAATAAAAATTCATCAACAGAAAAAAAGAGAGCCGCATTCATTATTAAAAATAAAAAAAATGTCCCAATTGCTAAAGTTAATTTATTTTTATTTTTCATCCAGTCCTCTTCATTGTTAATTTCAACCCCATTTCGAAAAAATAATATTTATTTTATTCGTGGATAAGGATAACCAAATGGCTGTTTACGATAATCTAATTTATCAGCCTCAGCTAGTTCTTTTTCACGCATGTAGTTTATCAGTTTTTTACTAATTTGATAACGGTCATCAAGCTCATATAGCACCCAAGACACAGCAGCCCCAACAGCTAACGCCACAATAGCAACTCCTAAAGCGAGAGCTCCAGCTCCCAAAAAAACAGCTGCACCAGCAACAACCACATAGCCAACCAAAACTCCAACAGCGGTTTTGGCTACATCCATCGTAATATTTCCGAAAAAATCATAAATATCGTACTCATCTCTAAATAATAATTCAAATGATCTATACAGAGAGGAAACAATAATAACTCTTCTAGACACTGTAGCTATTCCCGCTCGCATTCCTTGTGTTCCTATACCTATATCTATCACCTTCCAGTTATTTACTTTATATTTTGCAGCGGTTAAAAATTTTCTGACCCCGGCACGCCCCGTCAACTTTATACTCTTATTTCCATGTCTATCGACATATTCAGTTACTCTTACACCAAAATAACTACTTAATTCATTTGCTAATCGTATAAAAGCATAACCATCTAATATACTACCTGTATACGTTGTTACAAAATCTGCAACTGAAAATAGACTATCTTTCCATGATGAATTCGGATTACTTCCACAATAATTTTCTACAGCATCAACCATTTCACCATGAGTTAACAAAACATAATACTCTTCATCATCACACATTCTTTTCACAATGTCAGATGACATATTGGAATATTTTCTTTCAATTTCAGAATAATTTTTCCTTCTATAATCTTCCGTGTAAGATAATGGTTTTATTACTCCATTATCAACCACTAAAGATTGATCAAGAATCGCACTTTCAAATTCCCTTCTACTCATTTCAATACCTCCATACAAAATAGATAATTTAATGTTTTAATTCTTTCGATTCTAATTTTAATGTTAGAATTCGACCATCAAAAGCACGCATATTTATATAAAAAACATTTATATTAATCAAATGATAATAACATTTTAAAATTAAAGATAACCTATTTATAAAGAATGAATGTAACTTAGCAGGATTTTATCTACTCCAATCTAAAATCATGGACCAAATAAAACCCTCTTAACCTCGCCAAAACTAAGTACAGGCGAAATTAAATAGCCCCGTGCTCAATCATTAATCAAATATATTACCCAAAGACAGTTACAAACTAGGCCCGTAACTACGATTGGGTTTATTCTTTAACTGTGCCCGTTCCACTTGTTGTCGTCTTATCACCTGTTCTGCCTGTAAACATTCCCGAACTGCTGGAGCTGCGTGGTCAATTCGATCACTTGATTGCTCAAGTAACTGACTTGTTCCAACAGCGTGGCGTTGTCTTCCGCAGTACGTTCGAACATCCGCCGCAAATCGGCTTGCGCTTGCTCTGATACTGCGTGTTGTTCTCTGAATTGTTGCTCCATATGTTTTAAGGCGTTCAATAAATGCGTTTCCAGCTCTGTCATGCTCTACCTCACGATCCTCAGTGCTTTCTGATTGTTCACTGTCCAACGGTTCTCTACCTTCGCTCCCTTCGGCAACACAACAAACACGCCGTTGTTGTCTTGGGTTATATCCACTCCCCCCGTGCGCTTCTCTAAGTGAGCCAGCGTCTCTTTCTGGGCGTTGATCGTCTTCCAGTTCGCCGAAATCCGGCTTTCCAGATAGGTACTCATTCCCCAACCGCTCAGCAAGATAGCAGCTAAGACCGCCGCCGTGCTCAGGAACGGCAGTAATATCCGGTTTTTCAACACACTCGACAGTAAATTGTTCTGGGTCTCGCGGAAGTCTTTCAACAACGCATTCAGTTCCTTCGAATCCTCTTCCAGTGCCTGACGGATATCTTTCTGCATGGTATCGCGTTCTTGCAACAATGTGCTGATCAACCCGTTCCGAATATCGTCCAGCCCCTGCTGGGTCAGGTCCTGTATAATCTCGTTCTCCCCTTGGTACTGCTGCTTCAATCGCTCTTGTAGCGTCAAATTCACGCTCATATAATCCTCCTTTCATGCGCCACCGCTGACCGCTCTCAGGATCTGAGACCGTAATATAATTCTTACCTTCACGTGTCACCTCAAGTCCAAGATCTGCTACTTGTTCGATAACATCACGACGATTGCGTATAACGCCCTGTACGGCCCGCTGTGACAAAACCGCATCAATCAGTACCCGCATATCACCTTGTGGCTTTTCGCCTCGCCTAATCGCTTCTGCGGCGATTTTCAATAAGTGATCCGGTTGTACTATCTCCCGTGCCCGATGCGGGTCATCGGGATCAGCGAGGCCATAACGGGCGTTAACCTCACTGCGAAAATCATCAAAGGCTTGTTTCGCTGCTGCTCCCGGCGGGCGAATATTCAAACTTTTGCCGGTGCTCAATTCAACACGCGGTGTGACAAAATGCAGTTCATGATGATCCGCGTGGGAATGACGCACCCATAAAACGTTATATTGATCCGGATCAAGCCCCGCAAAAGCCAGTGCCTCGAACCTGTTCATGCAATCCTGCTCCATCTCTGGTGTAATTTCTTCGCCAGGTGCAAAGGACAGCACGCCGGACGTGTACTTGTGTTTAAAATCCAATGAATCAATCAGATCCCGTGTGGCTTCTGGCGAACCCCGCAGCACAACAGGCGGGGCATGTTCCCGCCCTGATCGCTGCTCATCTGTGACATAATCAACGGGGCCACATCCTCCGCCCGTACCATAGCGGCTAAATCCAACAATCATCGGGATAGCTCCCTGATATGGCGCTCGATATCGATTAAATGCACAACAACCTCCGCTGTGGCCACGGCGGATTTATGCGTATTGACCCAACGCGCAATCATATTCAAATTCGCATTAATCCGGTTCAGCATGGCTATCTGTTCACGATCAACAGCCTTGTTACGTATACGCACCTTGCCAAGATGATCGCGTACCAGTTCTGACATACTGCATCCCGCTTCATTCGCTCGTACTTTTAACGCCTCAAATTCTTCATCTGAAAAACGGACCCGCAACATATTTTCGCGCTTTTTCATCCCCTAAAACCTCTTGCAATATCAATTTATAGCATTATAAAACAAGGCTACCCGATGTAGCTACATCTCGCTACGCTCGATTTCGCACATCGGGCCTTGCAATGGGTGGCTTCGCCTCCCCTTGACCCCTCCCAGATCAAAAGCGGTCTGGTAAGTGGTTGCGCTCACTACGTGATCACAACCACCCACCTAAATTTTTCTTGGGAGTGCCGTCAATAAAAAAATCGGAACCCCTTAAGGGGCCCCCACGATTTTTTTATTGACGGTTTTGGCTAAATGGGATCCGCTTGGAATTCGGAAATTATCCCACGTTAAGAGTTTTCAGTTTAACGTGGTGATTTCGTTCCATTGAGCACAACCCCCTGACCGTAAGGGATGTACGGAACGATCTAGCTGTCCGTTAATTGTCTCGCTTACTTTCGTACACGCGGCCAGAATGGTGTCCGTAATCGTTCGGTTTCGGACGTAGAAACGCTACAGGTTGGCAATTCAGGTAGTTAGTAACACTCCATTGGATAAAAAATAGTCTTAGCGTGGGATAATTTCCGAATTCCAAGCGGACCCCTAAATGTTCAACAAAAAGAGTGTGCTATCTAAAATTAAAATATTGAGGTTTGGGGAGGAACGGAACAGTCAACGCCGTATTACGGGTTATTATGGCTATGTTTTAAAAAAATAATGGTCAGAATTAGGAACTTTAGAAATAAATTTACTCCTAACCACTCAATCCTTAAAATAGGGGATAGTTCACATTGCAATTCATCCCCTAATAATTTTTTTTATTTTATTAATTAACCAAAAATAATCTTGTATATTTGGTTAGCTATAAATATACAAATCAATATCAACCTCAGCATTTAATTTATGAATTTTCTCAAGCAGTGTATTATCTAAATGTATACCTGGTTTAATATTATTTTCTATTGCAATCACAACATTAAACTGACATTCAAGTTCACCATTGCGGCTCATTTCTATTAAAATATCTTCTTTATCTTTTAGAAGTAAAAGCACCTTATTAAATTGATCAGAAATATTAAGCGATTCTTCGTAGTCCGTTCCTATAGACCAATAATTATATTCTCTGCATTTATCTCTGCCTGGAATAAGATCGCCTTTCGCCCAGCTTTCATCTGGCTGTAATGATAATTTACGGGTGATATCCTCCGGATGTATATTGTCTCCGACCACCAAAAAATAAACTTTTACCGTTGTTTTAGTTGAGTTAATCATGTTAGTTACCTTATATATTCACCAGTATGAATGCCCTCTCCTGTACCACCTTTACGATAAATTATCAACTCTCTAGTATTTTTATCTATATAAATATCATATTCAGCAATACTAGCTTTCTTACCTAAGTATGCATGTTTTAGTTTATGTGCATCGATACCATTTATTTTTAAGTATCTTTCATCTACTTTATTGATATTAGGTTTTTGTTCCTTGTTGTTTTTATTGATTAATCCAAGATTTATTATGTTGTCATTAAGCTCGGTTTGATAAGCATGAGATAGTGAACCGAATGCTAAACAAAATATTGTAAGAATGACAAAGGATAATTTTTTCACTGATAACCTCTTCTTTTAAAATAAAAAATTTGTCACGTTACTTTGATGTTAAATATTCAAAATTACGTTTATTCGATAAGTGTGAATACACAGATTTAAGGTGGCGACAATACAATATTAATTTTAAGCTGGGAAGCATTTTTTAAAATTTACAGTTAAATGTAATTATTGGTAAATACATATTTTAAATATAAAAACTTTTATTTATAGTGACTTATATTTCATATTAATAAATGAATGAATTCATCTAATCCGCAACGCTCGCCGCAAGATTGGATTAGGGAGCGGCAACGCCGCGAGTCTGTCCAATCGAGGAAGCGGAATTTCATCTGAACGGACATAAAAAAGCGGTCACTCCAGAGGTTATGTTGGCTGTTTTTTAATAAACGGAATGCAATCAGAGTACAGTGCAAAAGTCGGATCAGATATAGAAAAGTCCTAAATATAAAATAAAATAAAATCAATGTCTTATAAAAAACAGAGTACAGCCCAGAATTGTACTCA
>NZ_JAQRFI010000081.1 GCF_028598805.1 Xenorhabdus yunnanensis
TAACGGAAAGGTGTTTTTCTTGGTATAACCCTTGGCCTCCACCCGCATAGCGGGGGGTTTTATGTTTAAGAAGCTGACGCTACTTAAACTGGCTAAAGCCATAATAAAAAACGGGAGTGATAACTCCCGTTGATTCAAACATTATTAGAAAATATTATTTCGTTTTTTATCTTAAAAGCCGCCATTTCCTAACAAAAAACAATAAGAAAAAATAATGTTTTTTGGTTCAGCACTATATCGTAATATTAACATAGGCAGTGGACTGTTCTCTCCACTGGGATATGTTCTTCCCAAATTCGTGCTACGATTTAGATCTCACCTATACAATGGAGCATTGTTTATGCGTATAAGTAACATCATGAAGACCATTGCCATTCCGACTCTAATAACTCTATTGTTATCAACTCCGGCTGGTGCAAGAGAGGGGAAATTGATTAACTTGCCTGATAAACGATTTGCCGTCCTGTCAACTGGTGATCTGGAAAGCGCATCAATTGGCAGCTATTCTATCGCTATTTTTAAGGATAAAGATCTTACGGACTTTGTAACTGGAGCTGTCTTTAAACGTGATGGTTCAGTGCTTAAAGATAATGGAAATCCGAGGATTACATTTGCTGACATTAATGGCGATGGTTCCAAAGAACTAATTGTTTCCAAACTCACTGCTGGTTCAGGGAATTACCTTGAAGTTGATGCTCTTAAAATTACTGAAAAAAATATCAAACTTCTCACACGCATCCATATAAACGGAAATAATGATCCCATAAAGTCACTCCGTACGATATGTAAAAGAGAGGCGTGTGTAGAGCAAAAACATTGAATAAGCGCCTCTTCAATCAAAATCACTATGCACTGAGATTCAACGCAAACGTTGAATTATGTACTATTGTTAATGTTGTCATTTCAGTTACAGTTGCCACCACTATTATGGTATAGCCAATAATGGTATAGCCGATCAAGAGGAAATTATGAAACGTCTTTTATTGCCGATTTTCCTTTTCCCGCTCTTCTCATATGCTGCACATGCTAATGTAGATAAAACTGCAGAAACTTATTGTAGTTTGTTTGGGAAAGCCTCTGTAGAAGCATTTAAAACCCATGATTCTCCTGATGCGATAGCCCAAAAGGCCTTAAAGGAATTAAGTAGCAAAGGATTTGATCTTAAAGAAATCAATAGTAATAAAGATGAATTTATTGCATCTATCAAACAAACAGTCTCAGAAATCAGAAAAAATAAACAAGTCTTCCCAAGTCCTCGTCATTTTGACGAATCACTGGTTAAATCTATCGAAGCATGCAAAGCACAAACAAAGCATGTTTTATCCGAGAGAACAAAATAAGATCCAGTAGAGCGACTAACTTACGTTGTCGCTCTACTGCGTTAATCCTGCCAATTCAAATTACAATTACTGGCAGTGTTTAATTACTGTCATGCTATGATTTAACACTTATTGAGCAAATATTAACCTTGTGGCGTAAATTTCATCCCAATAAAAGTACGCACTGCATTTCCTCTTTCAACCTGATGGTGAAATAAACGTCGTTCGGCTTTTAGCTGTGCTAGCTGCATGTTTTGCAACTGCCGAAGCCTATGCCCCAACAATAAATGGGCGAGACGACGATTAGCATGCTGGCTACGTTCAGACTGTACTTTAACGCTAATTCCGCTAGCAATATGTATTGCTCTAACCGCTGACTCTGTTTTATTGACATGTTGACCACCTGGCCCAGAAGCTTTTGACGTTTCAAACCTAATGCCGCTTTCCATCATTTCTTGCATAGGATCAAATTGCGTCACACCAATAAACCAGTTTTTGCGGCCTAACCCTTTTCGCCACGGGCTTTCGCAAACCCATTTGATAGTGCCGTTCCAACGTTTAAACAGTTGCTGCTCTTTTTCTCCCTGAATGACAACTAATACAGAACGTAATGTACCGGCACGCTGTCCCTGTTCTTCTTCCAAAATATCCACAATAACATTTAATTCTGTGGCTTCTTGGATCAATCGTTCTAACGCTTTTTTGACAGCGAGCGAGCATTCATCAGGCCCCTGAGCCGAGGAAATTTGCAACAAGATCATTCGTTGCCTCCCCGTGTTTTATATGTCAGAACAGGTTTTAACCGCGCTATCAGTTTCACCAAGCCAGCCTGTAGCATAGCGTCCATTACACCGCTGATAGGTTTGTACGCTTCTGGTGCTTCTTGGAAAATCAATTGCTTATCTAAGCAAATGACACGACTACCTAATGCTGTACGAGAAAGTTGGACAGCGTTGTAGCGCCCGCTCAAACGCTCCTTACATTCCCCACGCATCCATTTCCGCCCCGCACCGTGAGCAAGGGAAAACAAACTGCTTTCGCTGCTCAAAGGCTGAACCAGATAGCTATAATCTCCACGGGATCCCGGAATAATCACCGGCCCTTGATCAGCGGGGGTTGCTCCCTTACGATGCAACCATCCAATGGTATCGTCGATAGTGCATTGGGTAAGCAAATTATGTGAAACATCAAGTAGACGTTCTCCATTCACTCGCCAACGTTTTAACATTCTTTCTGCAATCAACTGACGGTTAAAACAAGCATAATCCAACGCTTGTTGGTGCTGCTGAAGGTAATTCAGTGCCTGTGGACTAGATGCCATCAATCCACAGTGCCCATGTTCACGAACATGTTGTTCAAGGATCATTTGTCCCATGCCACGTGAGCCACTGTGCACTAATAGCAAAAGTTGCTGTTTACTCAACTGCCAAGTTTCAAGAATATCCGGTTGATAAATTTCATCTAATTGCTGCAATTCAGCAAAATGATTTCCACCACCAATCGTTCCCGGTGAATAACAAAAATGTTCAGGTATATCGTCTGGTAGATCTTCTGTGCCTAAAGGAGTATCAATGGAACCGAGCCGTTTTTCCAGCTTATCCAATGACCATTTTTTGCTCAACGTCAGATCTGTTCGCCACAATGCCATACCACAACCAATATCATTACCGATAAGAGCCGGATAGAAACGTGACTGTGAGAAAAATGCAGCACCGACAGGGTATCCTCTGCCAGGATGAAGATCCGGCAGACCAACGACACGAACCATGTCAGGAAGCTGTGCTGTTATTTCTAATTGCTGGATAGCCTTACCTTCCAGCCAAGTATTTTCTGCTACGATAAGCTGTACGCTTGGCACAGCTGAATGCAAAGTATTGCCCATAGATTAACCTTAATGATCAATAAAAAATAAAGGTATGGTCAGGCCTTCCTAGCCAAGCAATACTGAAAATTCTAATTTAGTAATTAGCTATGGGCTGGCCTGAAAAGAGTCATTGTTATTGTCATCATCGTGAATTCCTCCTTTTCAGTAGTTAATGTGGGTTTAGTGAGTAGTTGCATTTTGCAGGCGCTGCATCATACTTCAAGCTCTATAGGTATTGCCAGTATTTTTTTAAATTAAACTATCCTAAGATGTTTTAATTACATTTAATTTTAATTTCATTAAGAAATAAATTATTACATTTTCTATAACTGATAACTTCATTTTTATCAACAAAAAACCGAACTTATATGTTTATCCCCTTCATCATTCAAGTTACTGCTTTACGGGATACCTAGAAACTTAAAATCTATTCAGTAGATCGAATAAAATCAACTTCATAGCATTAAGATTAAAGAGAAGAGTGGCATTAAGCCTTTAGCGGTAATGCTATTCCGAATATTAAAAACAATAAAAGTACTAAAAAAGTATTTATTAACTTATAAGAATGATATTGAGATGGTGATTTTTTCTTATTATCCTGATTAGACTCTACTTTATTTAATGAAAACTTATTATCCTCAATTTTAGCAAGTATCGTTTTCGCACGTTCTATATCAGACTGATGGACAAGAAGTTTTACACCACCAAATGCCTGAGAATACATATAGTTATTCCACACAATATCTTCATCTATCACAACTGCATAAATATCTTCTGATAACATTCTGCCCAAGACAATATGGGCATCTATAGGCGATAAAAAATTTGCCAATAACTGCATATTTCCTCTTTGAAGATGACTGTTCCACATAAGCACACCATGATCAGATGATTTATTAACCAGTATAATCTACTATTGCACACTTACTCCAGCTTTCTTCAATCGATTGGAGATAAGGCGCACTGGAACATGAATACGCCTTCGCTCAGTAACTAAATTTTGCCCATTTCCTTTAATTTTTTGAACATTTCTACATCTCTTCTGGTTTGTTCTACCATTCTGCTGGACTCACGAGCCCAGGCGCCAGGATCGCCAAAATTAGAGCCTCTTGTTCTTGCTGACATTTCAAGTGCATGACATTTTTCCATATCAATGGCACCTTTTCTGGATGTTATTTCATCTAAGAGTCTGAGGGTAGTATTGCCATTATCTGAGTTTTCACCCAGAGCCGAACATAATTCATTACCGCTGAGTGATGTTAAGTTATCTGTTGGTATTTTATTGAATACACAACCAGACATAGCAAGTATAGATAATAATAGTAATTTTTTTAGCATTTAATTCTGAATCCATAAGAGCGGGGGCAGCAGTATATATACATAAGCAAATTAGGTAAATACAACATGAGGTACTCACCGTATATGTGCTGTTAATGTCATCTGGAGGTTAATCTAATTTGTGTAAAAATTTGACGTAATAATAACAATTAATCAGAGGAAAACTGACAAATACCATGATGATTGTGGTAAAGATTGGATAAAAATCACTGTTTGAAATGCTCAAAATTTGACAGGTTTTGATAACTCTTTGGTAACCATTTCGCCAATGAAAATAAAACAACGGGAACTATTAAGCCCCCGTTATCTATTCAGTTAAGCAATCAATTACATATGAGAGATAATTGCGTCACCGAACTCGCTATATTTCAGCAGCTTAGCGTCATCCATCAGGCGCTCAAAGTCGTAAGTGACAGTCTTGGCTGCAATTGCGCCTTCCATTCCCTTAATGATTAGATCGGCGGCTTCAAACCATCCCATGTGGCGCAACAACAGGCTAAAGTTTATAATCTAACCAATTGTATAATTTGACTATTTTTAAACTTTAATGTCGGTATACTGTATATAAAATCACTTAAATAACTTATTGATTTACATACTTTTGATAAATGTTTTGCAGAACATAAAAAAGGCTATTTAAACCTCCCAAAACCACCCATCCACACTCCCCAGCTCACCGACCACATCAATAGAATATCCGGCGCAAAAGGGTGAGGGAAAGCGGGAAGCAAACTGCTGGCGTTGTGATAAACAGTTTGCTGATTATATTGGTGGGATATCTGGAATAGAGATCACACCAAGTTAGGCTGCGCAAGTAAAATCAGGTGCTATACTTTCTGCAAATCATTTTGGGGATGATATGAATAAGTACGACTATTGGTTGCAATCAACCTATAGCGCGATAGTTAATATAGTAAACTTCTAATTACAACCAAACTATCTTTTCAGAATATAAAACAATGGATATTTTTGTAATAAACCTAGCAAAAGATACAGAAAGAAGAAAATCTATCAAAAAGCAAGCCGAAACTTTCGGGTTACGAGTTCGATTTATAGAAGCCGTCAATGGTAAGGAACTATCTGACTCAGAAATAAATCAACTTTGTAGAGACTTTCATGATAATGGGCTGACACACGGAGTACTTGGCTGCTCTCTCAGTCACTTAAAGGTATATGAAAAAATAATAAATGATAATTTAGACACGGCCTTGATATTAGAAGATGACGCAAAGTTAAACAAGGAAATTTCAAATGTTTATATTTCAATTTGCAATTATAACTTGAAAAACAAAAACACCCCACTAATCTATTTACTAAGTATTACCAATGAGTATATAGATAGTTTCAAAAAAAAATTATCCCCTAAATATTATTTAGTTGATGTAATTGATGCCGATTATGGTTACGGATACATCATTAATAATACTGCCGCTAAAAATTTAGTGAAATTCTTAAAGCCTATATGGATAGAAGCAGACAAATGGCGATTCATACAAGAGCGTGGTATTGTTAAAATCAAAGCTGTTATACCTCCTATTATCAGCGTCACTGATTTATCAAATAAATCCACTTTAGAAGGCGATAGATCAGCAGCACTGAAAAAGAGAATTTCTTTTTTTGATGATCAGTATAGAAATAGAACCTTTAAAATAAGGATAAAAGCTCTCTTATGGAAGGTATTTATTCGAAGTTGGATTAAAAGGGTAAAACCATAACAGAGGAAAATACATGAAACTGTTGCATCTAATTAATTTACAAGGCTTTGGCGGTGCTGAACGTATTTTTATTGAATATTTAAAAAATAGTTCTTTTGATAATGAAATTTTATGCACAAGCAATGTAATCAATAAACACATAGCATCTGAACTTTCTCATTTCAAAATTAACTATGCTAATTATATTGGTTCAACATCCATTAAATATCCTACATTCCTACGAAAACTCATATTAAATAAAAAAATCAAAAATAGAAAAGCAGATATAACTATTGTATGGGATTTTGTTCCAAGATTAATCAGAAAACCTAAGGGCACTACTTTTATATATTATGATCACGGGTGCTCTTGGCGTTATCCTTTAAACAGTCGAACAAATAATTTCATGAATATGTTAGATGGAGCAATTTCTATATCAAACGCATCTAAAAGAGTTATGGAATTGCGCTTTTCTCCTAGTTTTGAAATTAAAAAGGTTTTAAATAGGCTTCCAATTTCTACTGTATCGCATACTAAAAAAATAAAAAATGATAAAACAATAATATTAGGTACTGCGTCTCGGTTAACGGATATAAAAGGGATAGGAATTGCAATATTAACCACCATTGAAATGTTAAAAAAAGGAATCGATACAAAGCTTATTATTGCAGGTGATGGTGAGCAAAAAAAAGCCCTAAAGAATTTAGCAACAAATTTAAAACTTGATAAAAACATTGATTTTATTGGATATCAATCAAATATGGATGACTTTTATTCTGATATAGATATTTATATTAGTACAGCTATTACGGAACCATTTGGATTATCTTGTATAGAGGCGCTATCACACGGAATTCCCGTCGTATATCCGCTGATAGATGGGCAACCTGAAGCAATTAAAAATGATTTTTGTGGCATTGGAATAAAACCTACATACCTCATTGATGAATACTATAAGGAAACAGGGCTTAATGTTGACTTCCCTTATGAGGTTTATGATCCTATATATGATCGCATGACTACTCCAAAGCTACTAAATCCTACTGAGCTTGCTTTTGCTATAATAAAAGTTATAGCAACCTACGATAGTTTAAGTAAAAATGCATTAGAGTGGTCAAAGCAAACGATGGATTATAATCTATTTATAAAAGAGTTTGAAAATTCAATAAAAACTATATCTAGATAATCTCATCTACTTAATGCCAGTAAATATTTACTGGCATTTTAATTTTAAGAAATTCGAAGGAGGTCGCTAAAAAACAATAATAAAAATGGCCTGTATAGCCTATATAAACAGGCCATCATTAAAATATCTATTCTCCTTATCTAATCCCAAATATCTATACGATATAGTCGAGTATCTTTTCTCGTATAAATAACTTTGACAGTTCTACCGCCATTAATTAGCGTTAGATCAATCGAACCTTGATAACCAAAATGCACGCCTACTTCATAATTATCTGTGGGTATAATAGTCTGAGCTGGTGCTATTCTATTAGATTCCGTACACCATACCCACATGATCTTCCCCCTACAATCCACACCCAGATTTGCTGTTTCTCCATCATTCAAGCTAACATTAAATAAAACCGTTTTTGGCTGTCTATTTTGAAATGACAGATATCTGCTATCAGATTCCCCTCTGGTATAACATTCCCCCCTCACCGCATAATTTCCCGCAGGCTGATAATTTCCGGCAGGTTGGTAGTTCCCGCGCGATTGGTATCGGCCGTCAGATTCCCCTTTCGTGTAACTTTCCCCG
>NZ_JAQRFI010000082.1 GCF_028598805.1 Xenorhabdus yunnanensis
AGGTTTTCGGTAGTATCCCAGTTAACACTCTCTTCTTTACAAGGCCGTAATGTACCGGTTGATGGCATCTGAGCAATTTGACGTGCGCGAGCCTTGCCCTGCCAGGTGAAGCTGTAGCGCTCATCTGAATCATCAACGGCTTCACCCAGCACCGCTTTTAAAACGTCAAAGTCAATCTTTCCTTCCGAAAATGCCTCTGGGAAAAGCTGTTTAAGTTGATCGACATTTTCTTGGGCGATACGTGATTTACTTCCCATATATTTCACTGCTCCGCCTCCCGCTCTGTTGGTGCAGCCAGAAAACAAAAAGGCCGCCTGAGCGACCTCGTAGTTAATAGTGTGCCCGAGGGCGGTAGATACACCGTGCGTACTGATAGCAGGTATAACCCTGCATGATTTCAGATGTTAAATTGTGATCCTGCCAATATGAGCGTTTGCGGTCGGCTGGAATAGGTAAATCCGCAACGCACCCAACACTAACGGTAGTTGGCGACCAAAAAATGAAAAAAGGCCACACCGAAGTGTGACCTGTACTGTGTCATTTGCTGACCGTTCACCCCTGTTTGCGTCTCAATACACCCCCGTGTAGCAAGATTTTAACGTTTGTGAACGGTCAGCGAATGGCATAGATAATTGTACGAATTTAGCGCCTATTTAACATAATGGTCATTTCACGCCCTTGCGTTTTTCAACTCAGCTAAAAACACATGCCTAAGCTCTAAAAGTATCAATCTTCCTACTCATATTAGCCATATTTTTGATATAACATTTTATTAACAAATCGCCACTATTGGAGTTCAGGCAAAACACGATGCCTACGCTCTATTTTCCCCTGTTTTCGATTTTCACCTAAAAAGAAAGGCGCTCAATTTCGAGCGCCTTTTCTCAGGGTGTAAAAAGTCATTTTTATCACAATAGCATAGTTTTTGCGCTGCGCACTAGTTTTTAGCATCTGATTGTTTGTTTTTTAACCATTAAATCCATATCTAACTGAATACATAACATTTCTAGGCAGCCAGCAATAAAACCCTCAGCAACTTGCATTTTATGGCGTACTCGGCTCTCTGACATGCTGTGGCGCTGGGCTATCTCCCTTTTGGACAGACCATGTATGTAATGCTGCTGTATCCACTCCAGCTCCTCTTCCTGTCCAATCATCTGTAGCCGTGCGACACACAGATCGACAATCAATCCGTCCTCATCACTGCATGTCAGCCGGTTGTTACCACTGGCAGGAAATAGGCCGCTAAAACCAGCAGCAACTGGTGACCAGCCTACGCGCATTGGCTCAGTCGACCACCCACCCCATCGCACCAAAACCTGTTGAATATCACGCATTGAATTTTGTCCTGTAGTTTCGTGTAGCTCGAAATATTTATCTAGAAATCGTCTCGCTTACGTGCCGTTGTGCGTATTTGCCGAATCCAAGCCGCAATTTGTTCCCTCGCACCGCAGACTGGAAAAGTTTTCCCAATTAAGAGGTGTAACAACCTGTAACGACCTGTAACAACCTTTTCTTAACCTTTCCTATAGAGCCCTTATATATAATTGGGGGGTAGTTAGAACTAGGTTGTTACGGTTGTTACGGTTGTAATTCTTTTTTTAAATCATACAATTAAATGTAACAACCTCACTTTTCAAGGTTGTTACAGGTTGTTACGTCATCTTCATAAACACGTTGTGACTTCCCGTTTATGCGTCTTAAAACGCGTTTATATCCGCAAACTAGCAAAATTTTGCTAATTCGCATTTCTTCACGTCTTCCAATATTTTTGGGGTCAATGTTCAAAGCCTCGCGCAAAACATCCCCCGCACGTAAAAATTCGCGAGTTCGGGGTATCTCTTCTGTCATCAAATCAGGAGTAACTAACCAACGCTCAACAGTTTCTAGCCACACATCTTTGATGGTATATTGCTCGTGTACAGCCGCGGCTAACCGTTCTGCATCACGAAACCGTATCCCGTCTTCTTCAAAGATCACTTTTGCCTCTGCCCATAGCAGGGTCAGATCGGACTTAATGTCCTCTACTGATATCTTTTTAACCTCTACAGGTAGCCAGCGCCGGTTACCTGTTTTATCGTCCAAAAACTCATCTTCGTTGGTTGTACCGACGAAAAGGGTTCTTCGGGGAAACTGGGTAGCAAATTCACGGTACTTAGGTATCCAATTTTCATGCGTGCGGGTGACAAACGCCTTGATAGCTTCTTGTTCTTTAGTATTCAGCCCTCTTAACTCACTGATTTCAGCCACTAAACGCCCACGCATCTTACGGGCAAGATCATCATCTTTCTCAGCAAATGAGATTTCAGTAAAAAAAGAGGGATCAGGTGAGAGTGCCGCGACCCCGGACGACTTCCCACAGCCTTGTTTCCCCACCAAAACAGGCACCATATCGGCTTTGATACCGGGTTTTAATACCCGTCCAGCTAATGCAGTCCACATATAGCTAGAAACCGCACGTGTAAACGGAGTATCTTCTGTCCCCAAGTGAGTGTGGTAGAACTGTTCAATGCGCGGGACGCCATCCCATTTCAGGCCATTTAGCCATGCGATAGCGGAATCAAATGGATTCTCGTCCGCCGCCAATAACACTGCATCTCGGATCAGCTCGCGGCCTACAGGTTTGAAATTACGTTTCTCCAGTGTGATACGTAGCCGAGCATAATCAGCGTCACCAAATGTTTGCCACTGCTCAGTCCCGGCGGGAGCGAACATGATTTCATCACGGAACTGGTCGAAACGAATTTCCACATCGATAAAATCAGGACGCATTACAGCTTTGGTGACGTTCTCTATTGTTGCCTCGATTTGCCCCCACTTATCACGTTTGAACGAGGGCAAGGGCGCGGGCTCAGTAAGTTCCCCTGTCACATCCTCAAAATCGTCAGCACTGGCAACGGCGGACTGGAAGCGTTCAGCTCCGGGATTCACCCACCCTGCTTTTTGCGCCAACGAGAAAACGGATTGAAAACCTGTCCGTTCGGCGGTGAGCTGTTCCCATTTGTTGGCTGCGGCTTCGACATCACCTTTAGCTGCGATGCCCGACCATTCAACCCATAGCGCCCTGGCCTGCTCTTCGTGGTCAGTATCTTTGAACCACGCCAATCGGTTCCCCATTGCCGCCCACGTAGGGTAATTTTCCGCGTGCTGTAACAGGCTGGGATGCCAGAGCGCCGAGCGAAGATCTTCGAAGGTGTTATTATCTATATTTTCCAAATCCACCAAACGCGTGAGGTCGTCGTGTTCGGTCTCGTCCGGGATTTCAAGCGGTAAGGGCACGGTAGACAACAACGTATCGACATCAACCGCTTGCCCGGTGAAAGACCAAAACTGTGCCCGTTCGTCAGGCAGAAACACCATTTGAGCAGGACGATAAACCGAATCGTCCCATCGCGCCGGACCATCATAGAGCAGATCGACAATGCTCATGATTTCAGCTTGCAATGACTGCAGTAACGGTTGTTTTTCGACAGGAGAGACCGGACGAGACGGGGATAATATGATACGAATACGATATTCCCCCTGTGCAACTGGGTGCTCATGACTGGCCGTAGTGTAAGCAAATCCACGGTACCCGCCTAAAATTTCGTGGATACATTCCCATCCGATCTTAGTGACACCGTCCAGATCTAACGGTAAATAGTATAAGTCACCTGCGCTGGCACTACGGCGACGACGCGCAGTGCCGTTTTTAAACGTATGCCAGATATACGGGAGCCTGCGCTTTTTCGCGTCCAGTATTTCTTTAGTGTCGTTAGGCAAGACGTCGATAGTTGTTCGCTGATCGCGAAGGGTCTGTTCAAATGCGTCGAAGTCCGGTACCGACAATTCACGTGGCTGACCATCCTCGGCACTGGTTCCTAATGAGTATCGGATTTCCATGCACTACTCTCCACACTCAAGCAAAGGGAATAACGAATCTAGAGAGCATTCGACTCCTTGAGTATTTAACGCTGCGACTATCTGCCTACATGAATTGATATTTGGGGTACGCGCACCAGATTCATAATTACCAATACGTGACTGTTTCCATCCTAAAAGCGCCGCTAATTGCTGTTGAGTCAACCCGGCCTGTTTTCTAGCCAAAGATATTTTATTCATTGATATTTCCTCCAACCTCAAATTAAACACGTTATGTGGTCAAAAGTAAACACCCTAAGTGATTGTACAAAAAACACGCTACGTAGTAAAATAAACATATATCACACATTTTAAAACTTATTGTGTTAAGGAATCATTACTATGGAAACTATAGGACAGCGAATAAAGCGATTTCGCGAGCGACTAGATATTAGCCAAACAGAACTAGCCCAACGCTGTGGTTGGGGGTCACAATCTCGCATAGGAAATTACGAGGCAAACATCCGTAAAGTCAGCGTAGAAGATGCGGTAGTCATCGCATCATCTTTAAAAATATCTCCGGGGGAATTGTTATTTGGCACTTCTGATACAGGTTCATTTATGGGTAGTGGAGAACAGCAGCTACCACTAGTTCACTATGACCAGGTGAGCATGTTTACAGACCCAAACCAATTACTCGCCCCCGACAATATTAGCGAATACATCGCGTATAGCGGGATAATGTCTGAATTAGGCTTTGCGTTCCGTATGCAGGGTGATGCTATGAAACCCGAATTTATGGACGGTGATATCATTGTTATTGATCCCATGGTAGCTCCTTCACCCGGTGAATTTACCATAGCTTGTGTTGAGGGGCGTGAAACCATTTTTAGAAAATATCGTTTAAAATCTAAAGGTTCTTTTGAGCTAATCCCTCTCAATTCAGATTACCCAGCCATAGACTCAGACGAATACCCCGTAATTATCATAGGCACTATGGTAGAGCAACGTATAACCCGCCGAAAACGATAGTTTTTAACCTACATATTAAAAACCTGCATAATGGCGGGTTTTTTTATAACCAAAAATTATCACTAAATGTGTTGACAAAACAAACACGAATCATGATTATGAATATAACACAAAACGTGATAATGAAATTTATCACCGCTCTTTAACAATTTGGAAAGTCGGAACAGCACACTACCCCTGTTTAGACCCCTACGCATGAACTGCGACGTACCACCGGACGCGATCCGGTCGGTGGGATGGTTAGCCCCGCACGAGAGTGAGCACAGGCGCGAACGGGTAAATCTGGCAGTGGGTGTGTACGAGCGCAAAACTCAACTAAAAGGAGAAAAAATAATCATGCTTTAGCAACGCGGATAGACCGCGAAGTTTAACTTGAAGCTGCTGTTATGAAGCAGCCCCGAGTCTCCGGTAATGCAGAGTGATGCCAGTCACTTTCCGGTTATGGCTGAGGATAGCAATGGCGATTCCAAAATACGGACTCAAGGGCATGAGCGCGACCACTGCGAGAGTGTGGTTCAATTTTCTTTCACACCCTACTCCCCCTATCAAAAAGCACATCCTGTTTTGTCTAACGCACCCGCCCGCTAATTTCAGTGGGTGTGCTTTTTGATATGAACAATAAGGAGCTTGTGGCATGAAACCAAAAGTAATTCCCGTTGATAAGTATCCAATAAGCAACACCGTTCGTCGCCTGCGCTGGCTACGGAAATGTGAAGAACTCAAGCGCAACCCCGCAACCCAATTCCCGCTTACCCTGTACATTTGAGGTTCGATAACAATGAGTCTGGAAAATACCCTACAAAAAAATAACGCACTTCTGGAGCAACAAAACACGCTAATGTCTCAACTGATTGCGGCACTGGCCAAGGTTGAACCGGCTGAACACTTCATTGATTCAGAAAGCGTTACGCTTTTACCTGAACATGTCGAACAACCCGCTGAAAAGAAAAAATCCAGCACCAAAAAGAAAACCGATAACACGCCCGTTGATATCGAAACTCTGGATTTAGAAACCGTCGTTGCCGTTGCCGTATTGTTCAAAAAGGACGCGTATAACCTGACCGCCGATAAACTGGCACAGGCTCGCGCTGTGATTGAGGCGGTTGGTGCAGACCGTAACGGACAGGTAGACGCCCTAGACTCCGCTCTACAGGGATTGCAGGAACTCAAGCCACTGACGAAAGCCGTTATTTTAGATTTGTGTCTGGAAATGGTCGAAAGTTGGGACGATATCCCCGGTATCACCGAACGCCGCGAATTTGCTGTGTCACTATTAAATGAGGGTAAACAAACAGCCGATACCTCAGAGCCAGAGCCAGAGCCAGAACTTGATTATGCAGCACTCTATGATAAGGCCCAACAAGCACTGTTACGGCTGGCAAAAGGCGGTTACCGCAGCGAGGCTGTGGGTATCGTGGCTAAATTCGGGGCTAAAAAGCTGGGTGATATCCCTCAAGAGAGATTAGCTGAAGTTCTAAAATTAGCCGAAGACGCTTGGATGGAGGAATAACAATGCCGGAGGCACATGCAAAACTATCACCCTCAGCAGCACATCGCTGGCTACGCTGTCACGGTAGCCTGGCAATGGAGGCTGACCTGCCGAATACTGAATCCCCGTTCGCGCTGGAGGGAACAGCCGCCCATACCCTCGCTGAAAATGTATTACGCAACCGCCAAGACCCAACACTGGCAGGCGAGCCATTCACTATGGGGCAAACTACGGCCGAATATCTGGGGCAAAACGTCCTGCTTAAACCTGACACACCGTGCGTTAATGAGGAAATGGTAGAGGCAGTAGGTGAATATGTCGAAACTGTTTGGTCGCTGGCTCAAGGTAATGAATTGCTGATTGAACAGCGCGTCGATTTTTCCGAGGTGATCGGCGTCGAAAACTCATTCGGGACGGCTGACGCTATTATTATCACGGGTAGTGAGCTGCAAATTCACGACCTGAAATATGGCCGGGGCGTAAAAGTGGACGCCGAGGCAAACGAGCAGTTGATGTTATACGCGCTCGGTGCCCTGAATCAGTTCGATATGCTGTACGAATTCGACACAGTGAGGCTATTTATCCACCAGCCCCGACTGAACCACGTTTCAGAATGGTCGGTCAGTGTTGATGAGTTACGGCAATTTGGAGAACGCGCCAGAAACGCCGCCGCATCGGTTATTGTCACATTTAATATTGCCCAAGGTGAAGGCGTAGACACGCTACCTCCTGATTCATTTACTCCGGGGGATAAGCAATGTCGTTTTTGCAAAGCCAAAGGCGGTTTATGTGCTGTAGAAACACAGCATAATTTAAACGTGATTGCGGAAGACTTCGTAGACCTGACCGAGCCGCTAGAACCACAGTTATCTGGTGCCGCCGAACGCATTATCACTCTTGATAATGAAAAGCTGTCAGTGATTTATAACCAACTAGATGTTATCGAAAGCTGGTGCAAGGCGGTTCGCTCTCGTGTCACAGATGAACTGAATTCCGGACATGCAGTGCCCGGATTTAAACTTGTTTCTGGTAAGCAAGGCAACCGTTCGTGGGGTGTTGAATCAGATGCGGAGGACATGTTAAAAACATTCCGGCTCAAGCAAGACCAAATTTATATCCAAAAACTCATTAGCCCTAAGCAAGCGGAAAACCTGCTCAAGAAAGACAGCCCACGCCGATGGGCAAAATTAGAATCACTTATTATTCGACCCGACGGTAAACCCACCGTCGTACCTGAATCCGATCCCCGTCCAGCACTGGACGTTAACCCTATCAACGATTTTGAAGACATATCTGACGATATGTTCGTTTAATTATAT
>NZ_JAQRFI010000083.1 GCF_028598805.1 Xenorhabdus yunnanensis
CTATCAAGGTCAGTCATTGCATCATCGGGGGAGTATTCTTCACTATTAACGGCTGCACCAGCTAAATTAGCGATAGATTTTATTCCGGCTGTTATCGAATGAATGATTTCACGGCTCGATGAGGATAATAACTGTAAATCGCTATTACTCATCTTTTCTAATCGCTCATTATTGACACGGGTATGATAGAAGATATTATTCATGAGTATTCTACCCCTCGGACTCGTGCTATTTCTTTGCCTATTTCAACAGTCACATCTAATGCAAGGCTAATTAGATACGAGTTTTCTTTGTTTTTCTCTGTTTCTAACAATAAAGTAATATATGTTCTCAGTCCTTCTATTTTACTGGCGCTGTCTTCTAATCTTCCGTATAGTTCGGATTCGCCTAGCATGATATAATCTTTATTTATATCCCTTAATCGCTGAGCTAAATCACAAGTCTGACGATGCACACCACGACACATTAAATAAGTATCCGGTTCGGCTTCATTCTGAGTTGCAGTCACTACGGGAAATATTGAGGCTTCAATTTCTTCTGCAATTTCGACGGCTGCTTGTAGTTTATTTATCATGTTTAATTCCTTGTTGAATGCGTTGATGTATTTCCTCACGGTGTACAGAAATACCTTCGGGTGCTTTAACGCCTATTTTAATTTGATTTCCGTTGATGCCTAATATTACTATTTCGATATCATCACCGACTCTGATTTTTTCTTGTCGGCGACGGGTTAGAATTAACATTTGTGTCTCCATTCCTCACGATTAACTATTTGTCCCATCCAACCAAAGATTACATATGTAGGAGCCAGTAACCTTTTTGCTTCCTGAGTTACCTTCAATTAGTCTTTCAGCGCGCTTTTTAGTGGTATCTGTCATTGAAATTAATTCACCAATAAGAGAAATAAATCTGGCGGATTCTTTGGGATGGTTTATTTCCATCTGGTTAATTAATGGCTTCATTTCATCCATCAATTCAATTGCGTATTTATTTGCGATAGAAGCTGAATGATGGATGCTTTCTTCTGGTGTTTCTGGTGCGCGATAGGCTGGATTAACAATTATTGAAGTGCTCATATTTATTATTTCCTTTTGTAATCGGGCTGAATTGATGTTTTATTTAATTATTTATTGATGGTTATAATTTGACCTGCCCACGTTGTGATATATGAGCCAGATAACATCATTTTTGCTTGCTGATAGTTTTCAGCAATACATTTAATTTTGACGGGATGTTTTTGATTGGTGTTGGAACGCTTAATTGCCGCGAAAATAAACGTTGTCATGGTAAATTCATTCCTCCAGTTTTGCTATTAGATACATTACCAGTGAAGATGGCCTTTCCTTGGAATGGATAATACCAAGGTATTTTTAATGGAGTCAATGGTATTTTTAAAATACTTTTGTATTTTTTTATCTTATTGATTTATAAAATATTAAAGTTTTAATATAGGTATGATATTTGATGTTAATAATACCAGTTGATATTATTACGATATGCATGAGGCTGACCGATCATCAGCCTCGTATGTTGGATTTATGCAAATAGCTTTAGTTTTTGTGATTGACAGAATAAGACCTTGGCGACTATACGCAGTAAAGATATTTCCTCCTTATCGATATACCATGCCTCATAGTGAGAGTTATCCGATAATACCGCCATTTTATAGCCTTGCATCTGTAGGCGCTTTACGTGCAGACAATGACCAAATACAAACAAGTAAATACCATCACCATCAAAGTGTTGAGAGGTTATATCAACAAAAATTTGCTCCCCAGGCTCTATCGTATCTGCCATGCTATCGCCGTAGACAGAGATTACTTTAATTGCGTCAGGGGTACGGTTGTTAAACAGCATTTGGGCTTGTTTTGGGGTGTACTCAATGGCATTAACTGTCTGCTTAAATTCAGCTGAAAACATCCCCCCCTCTGAAAGGCTTTCTATATCCAAGGCATCAACTCTGAAAATCTTATCTTGTTGAGCAGAGGTAAGTAAGGTGTTAGCTATTCCAGAATCAGGGGTGCCGACACCCCGCTCTAACCATGCTACTGAAACATCTAGCGCCTCAGCTATCGCCAGAATTTTCCTTGTAGAAGTAGCCTTACCCGAAGTTAGTTTCTGTATTGCTCCCTGAGTGACACCTACTTTTTGCGCCAAATGCATCTGCGTAAGCCCTCGAAGAGAAAGCGCAGACTTAAGCCTTTGCGCTAGTGTTTCATGTTCCATAACTGATCCTCAAATTGAAATATTACTCAATTTTAATCTCAAGGTATTAAAAAAACAATTTTATCGCACTTGCCTTGAAAATACTTAAGGATTAATATAAATACCAAAGTATTTTTATGAGGGTGTGTAATGAAAGAAAAGTCTTACGTATCACCAATCTATAGAGCTGTGAGTATTGCCGGAGGTCAGACAGCACTTGCAAGACAAATTGGAGTAACTCAAGGGGCTGTTTGGAAATGGCTTAGAGGATTGAAAAGAGTTTCACCTGAGCATGCGGTTGCAATAGTGGAAGCCACCAACGGCGCTGTTCAAGCCCACGAACTGCGCCCCGATCTGCCTAAAGTGTTTCCACCACCCACGGAGGTGGATCATGAGTAGTTTTCAGTCAGTTGTAGTCGGGATCTAGTTATGGGATTCCTTCCTGATTTCACCAAAGTCACCATGCCCGAAATTTATCATCCGGGTGATGCGGAATGGATTCAAAAGATGCTTTCCGCCATGAACTCAACCACAAGGGAATACGCGAGGGATAAATACGCATACGTCTACAAACTTCGGCGGGATGAAGATCCTGTGTCATTTCGCAGGGATAACACAGGCGCTAGGGCTGCTAACACATGGCTCCGGCTGTTTTTCAAAAAGAATTACAGATCGATGAAGGGTTATACAGAGAAGCCGATGTTAGCCCCGAAAGCACAGCCAGAGGACAAGCCCAAATCAGGAAACGCTTTAGGGCAAGGAGCTAACCAGTAGCACCGAAAATGGCTGTGTCTTCTGGCTGTGGAACGGAGGTTAGGGGATCACTAGGGCTGAGCATGAAAAACAGCCAAGTGAGAATAATTATCAAAGTGGGGAAAAGCCAAAAAAACTGGCAGTCACGAAAAGTACTAAATATGTACCCCCCTATTTTTTTTGGACTAAATGAGAATGATTATCAAAAAAGAAAAGACAGAAAAGATCATCCAAAAACACCGTGCTCTTGCTAACTGGAAGCCTGCTCGGGCGGTAGCTGAGTTGGTAGCGGCTGGGATGTCAGAAGCAGAAGCGACAGCAATGGTCAAAGCAAACGCACCAGCACGGAAGGAACATAAACCTCATAAGCCACACAACAGCCACGCAAAACCCGTAAATCTGGAAGAACTGAGTACTCACTACATCGTGGTCGGTGATTACGATTTGCTGAGCCTGAATCATCAGGACGCATTGATTGCCGCCATCCGAAACGGCAAAGGGAAGAGTTCATGGCGTGATGAATCAATGGCGGTAACCCTGTTTGGTTTAATCAAGGCATACCCAATCATCACCACAGCCGAAGTAAACAAATTCCTCAACCGTGGCGCATTCATTGACAGTATTCCGCTGTTTATTGACGGGGAAGTGATCGAAGGTGAAACGATGCCGTCAGCGGATAATGAGAGCGTGAAAGACGTTTTTCGGGCGGTTAAGCAACTGAAAAAAATCACTGAGCACTTAGCGGATACTGGCGAATTAACCTTTAAAAAATACCTTGATCGCGTACCGACTGACGAAGACGTTAAGCGTGCCGTTGGTATTGTCGCACCAGCAATAACAAACCCGTACTTCCATGAAATCGATTATGAGCGCCAATACAGCAATATGCCTGCCCGTGAGCACGCCGAAGACAGTAAGCGGATTATCAATGAGTGGAAAAATGAACTGAAAATCAAAGGAGGCAAGAAACCGAACAGCGAAACTTTGGCGAGTGAAGACTGATTCGGTTCTTGCGGTTGGCACTAATGAAAAGTTACCCGTGCAAAGTATCGCATGGGAACTCAGAAAAATAAATAAGGGTGAGTCATGCTAGAAATTACCCCTAATTTTGCACAGGAACGCGCTTTAAATATGCTGCGTCAGAACTGGAAGAACTTCAATTCTTTCATGGTCTATGCCCCGACAGGTTCAGGCAAAACAGGCTTGGCGGCTTTCGTTACTGACGGTTATGTGTCCCGTGGAATGCGTGTCATGTTCTGTGTGCCTTATACGATCCTCGTAGACCAGACCGCGACGCGTTTTATTGAGTATGGCTTGCCTGAGCACGAAATCAGTTACGTCTGGCGTGACCATCCCAATTATGACCCAACCCGGCTAATTCAGATTGCCTCAGCCGATACCATTATCCGCCGTGAGTTTCCCGACAATATCGATTTACTGATTATCGATGAAGCGCACTTACGCCGTAAGCGGATGCTGGAAATTATCCGTGACAGTGACTTTCCGGTGATCGGGTTATCGGGTACACCCTTTGCTCCGTTCCTTGGGGCTTACTACGAAAAGCTGATTAAGCCGACCACGATGAAAGAACTGATTCAGCGCGGGGATCTGAGCAAGTACGAATTCTATGCGCCCACCAAGCCCGATTTAACCGGGGTGAAGTCCACTCAAAGCGCTGAGTACGGCAGTGATTACAAAGAGGCGGAGATTGCTGAAATCATGTGCGGCTCCGATCTGGTCGGGGATATTGTCAGCAACTGGTTAGCGAATGGTAATAACCAGCCAACCATTTGTTTCTGCGTGACGGTTAGCCATGCCAACTTCGTGACCGTGGAGTTTAATCGCGCAGGGATCAACGCCGATATCATTACGGCGCAGACCCCCCCTGAAGAACGCCAGATTATCATTCACCGCTTTGAGCAGGGGGCTACCAAGATTTTAGTGAATGTGGGATGTCTTTTGGCTGGGTTCGATAGCGATGTCCGCTGCATTATCTACGCGAGACCCACAAAGTCTGAAATTCGATGGGCTCAGGCGCTAGGTAGGGGCTTAAGGTCAACAAACGAGGGGGAGGAGGCTTATCGTGAGTATCTTGATAAAAGACAACGTTGTTTATAAAGAGTGTTTGCGCTGGCTTTCTGACAATAAACCCAAAAGTACCTATGCAATAGCTTATGTGTCTAGTGATGGTGGTGTTATCACCGGTGAGTACCAGCATTTTAACGTAAGGAATAATTGCTATCAAAAAAGGAAGCAAAGGGAAAGAAAGGCGTCTTTACGCGGCAATTATCTAAGGGTCTCACTGAATGATAAGAGCTATTCAGTGCACAGATTGGTGGCGGTTGCATGGATTCCTAACCCAAGTAGAAAAAGCCAAGTAAATCATATCAATGGAAACAAATTAGATAACTGCGTGGAAAATCTTGAATGGGCTACCGCATCTGAAAACCAGAGACATATTTCTGATTCATTAAACAAAAGATGCTGTGAAAAACACCCTCACGCAAAAAATAAAATAAAAACAATAAGACAGATAAAGCAGATGCTTTCTCTGGGGATAAAAAATCACCAAATATGCAGTGTGCTCAACGTTAATAAATACTTGGTCAGCGATGTGAAGAAGGGGAGGACGTGGCGAAATGAGAGTTCTTTTTAGGGTTAAAACAGAAGGCCAGATCTCAGTAATGAAGGCTGTTCTGTCAACTAAAGAAACCTTTGGTGATGATATTACTGTATCTACCATTGATGACGGTTCATTTGATTTGATCATCAATGTCAAATCGTCATTTAAAGAAACCTGCCTCATCTTCGATCACTCCGGCACGGTTCACCGCCTCGGTTACCCCGACGATATCGAATATGACGAACTGCCCCGCAAAAATGACGGCATGAAGTCCCGTTCCAGCCACCGTGAACAGGAGAAACGGGAAAAGTTACCCAAAGAATGCCCGTCCTGCCACTACATGAAACCCGCCGGGGTTTATGTCTGCCCGAAGTGTGGCTTTAAGCCGCTGGTGGGGGAAGACATTGATGTCGATACCAGCCGCACCATCAAAAAACTCGACAAGAAAGCACGGGTCTACACACAGGACGAAAAGCAAAGTTTCTACTCGCAGTTGAAGTACTACCAGAATCAACGGGCGTCACAGGGCAAGGCGATCAGTAACGGCTGGGTATTCTATACGTTTAAAGAGAAGTTCGGCATCGAGCCGCGCGGGCTCCATGACAGGCCCCAAGAAATCACGCCGGAGGTGAATAACTTTATCAAGCATAAACAGATTGCCTGGGCAAAATCCCGCAAGAAGCCGGAGCAAGTGCAGCCGTCCAGCCACGAACAGCAGGCAATGCGCCTTGAGGTAGCCCGCCAGAAGGTGCGCGATATCCGCGAACAACTGGGCACCTCAGCCTATCAGGGAGACACACCGTGAACAGAATAAAAACGACCGAGGCCGTTGTTGGCCGCTGGCCTGAAATCTTCGCTTACTACAAATTACCCCCGGTGACAGGAAAAAGGCATTTCAAGGGCAACTGTCCAATCTGTAAGCAGAAAGGCAAATTCCGCATTGATGATCGTGACGGGCGAGGCACTTTCATCTGTACCTGCAATGCCGGGGACGGCTGGGCACTACTGAGATTGACGCAGGGCAAAGAATTCAAAGTGCTGGCGGATGAGATTGATCAGCTGTTGGGTATTCAACGCGATAAGGTCATACCGAAACCCAAAGTGAGCACGGTTGCAGATAACCGCCAAAAGATAATCACCCTTTACTCACGCATGCCGGAACTGAAAGGCACCTCAGCAGAAAAATACCTTCAAAGCCGGGGGATCTATAGCCATCAGCCTATTGAACAAATCCGCTTCTGTGAAAAGCAGCCGACATACCAAGGGGATTATCAGGCGATGTGGGCATTGGCGACAGACTCACGCGGTCAATTGTGTTATCTGCACCGAACCTATCTGGACGGGGATAGAAAAGCGCCGCTGGACGTTACAAAGAAAATGATGTCACTACAGGAAGAGACCTACCTTGATCACGCTCAATCAGTGGCAATCCGTCTGTATCCGGTGGATTCCACGCTGGGGATCGCCGAAGGTATTGAGACGGCATTGTCCTGTAAGCAAATTTACGGGGTGAACACGTGGTCAACCATGAACGCCGGGCATATGGCGAAGTTTATCGCCCCTCGTGGTGTTAACCATCTGATTATCTTTGCAGATAATGACTGGAGCGCCACAGGCCATGCGGCGGCCATGGCGTGCGCGACTAAAAATCTAACGGCAAATAATGACTTAGAAAAGGTCAGTGTTCGCTGGCCGGACGGCGGGGATTTTAACGACCTACTCCAGAACGGGGATCAGGCCAGAGAATTGACATTTATGAAAAAGCA
>NZ_JAQRFI010000084.1 GCF_028598805.1 Xenorhabdus yunnanensis
TTCCACGTGGTGACGGTCTTGCGGCTGACCCCATGCAATTTGGCAAATTCGGACTGGTTCATCTGTTACCCTTGTGTTACCTGTTACCCAAATTTCAAAAGTTCATCGCTAATGAAAACGATTTGTTATTTTCTGGGTTGGATTATTTAGCGCCGAGACTCTTTGCGAAATTAATCGCTGATTCTAAAGAGCCACGTTTGACGATTTTTTTATGTTGGTACTTATTTGCAGAGGGATAAAAAAGCACTTTCCCTTGTGGGGTATTAAAATGCACGGTTCCGTTATTATCTATAGAATATGGAATATCAATTGACGGATATTTATCTCTGTTTTTGGAGTGTCGTTCCTCCTTGCGTTTTTTCACTTCCTGTCTTAACGCATTAAACACTTCCCCCATGTCGCCCATAATTACTCCTTTTTCTGAGTCAGAGAAATAAGCGCTTTTGCGTGGAGTTCGGCGGATTCACGGTCGAGGTGGATTAGGCCGCGTTCTAGTGAATGAATATCAGTGTCGCAGTCAGTCCAGCGCTCTTCAAGCGAATAATCATAATTTCCGAAAATACTATATACCCGTGGTAGGAAATATACGGTTCCTTCCTCCAGCGGCTCCCTCACTGGTTCAGAAATATCCATATCCCCGATTTTGATAGTGCGGGGTTTTAGGCGATATTTAGTATCTTGATAAAACATCCCTGAACCATCGCAGCTCCACCATTTATCATCATGTCTATTAAGCCACTGAAAATACTCCCACGGCTTATCAGTAATATGAGACAATCTAGCGTACTCAGATATTAAATCCGCGTGAATGTGTTTAGGCATTGTTATTCTCCTTATTAGCTTCGATAGTTTTATCCCAGTCCAAAGAATATCCCTTGTATCTGGTTGGGGTTATATACATACCCGTAGGAGGTAACATGTGCAATTTTCCTGTTCTTTCCATTCTGCAATCATAAGTACCGTCATTGAAAATATCTTCAACTACCCCAACATCACCATTCAACAAGATAACCATGTAACCAATTTCAAGTTTTGGATAATTATCTCTAATTAGGTCTTTTTTTAATCCATTTAATTCGTTCTCTGTTATATTTGTAATATCAGACATATCTGGAAAGCATGGCATATTAGGTAATATAAGCATTATTTTCTCTCCCGTTCTTTCATCATTGCTTCCGCTATTTTGTAAGCTGCGCGGGCAGTATGTATTTCATAACCATCAAGACCATCTAAAGCAGGTGCGGCACTAGTTGTTATCATTGCAAGCATAGCTTGAGCCGCAAAATAATCCCTCAATGTCATATCATCCGGTTTATTTTGTGGCATTATTTCGTTGGATAATCCTAGTGACTCGACCAAATTTTTAACGTTATCCTGCCCTCCGGCAGTCACCAATCCTTTATATTGGATTTTGTTTTTTGTTGGATAGTAAATAACCTTACCTTGCTTAGTTTGTACCGTTATCGTTCCACAGGTATCAATGGTGTGATTAATGCCTAGTGCATTGAGTTGCCTAGATGATTCAGAAACGAGTTGCTGTTTTTTATCACTCAGCATCATCATTCTCCTGTCGGTGGTTCGGGAAATGACATCCAGTGAGTTATTTCATAGTCATCGTCATACAACCATGTATCAGAGCCTATATATGCAACACGCGCCCAAACTAAACCTTCTGCGTCATCGTCATACACTCTGACATAGCAATCCCAAAAAAAATGGCCGTCATAAAACCAGCCACCAAAAACTGGTGTATCTAAATCAGGCAACCTGTCAGAACATTTAATCCACTGTATATTTTTTATGGTCTCCTCATAATGATTTAGAATAAATCCTTCCATTTCTTTATCAGATTCATCACTCATTACACTCTCCTATTAATTCAGGTAATAAAAAGCCCCGCATGGGCGAGGCTGGTGTTTATTATTTTTTCTCTATTTGTTTTCTAATCAGATTGATAATTTCCTGAGTCTTGTCGAGAGAGAATAATAATGATTCTTCATCGTCACATGTTAATGATGAGGTATCCCCGTGATCAATAAATTCAAATGCCGTAATGTCTTCATTTGCAGTCTCAATCCACATTCGTAAATGTAATTCCATGCATTCCTCCTATCAACTCACCACAGCTCACTCGGAAATGAGCTGGAGTTAGTTTCATTTACGACAATAATTATTTATTACTGAGTTTATTTAACAAGATATAAGCTGGAATTCTGCTGTTTTTCCGTAGTAGAAACTTCACCATTGCCGTCAATAGTAGTCATAAAGAAGTGATGGTCAAAGGTAAATGCCCGCATCTCATCGAGTGGCAGATGTAGTTGATTAAGGATGTCCAGACGCTTTACTCCACTATTGCGGAATGAGGTAAATATTTTATCAAGGATCATAGATTTTTCACGCGTTTCCATTCCTTCCGGCTCGGTCGTTCTAAATCCTCGTCTGCTGAGTTCTATATATAATTGGCGATAATGCCATTCTGTGGAAAGGCCAACATCCAGTGTGCGTCGCACGAGCGCCGCAAGGGAAACCTTCCAGTGTTTTTTTAGTTGAATCAGATGATCTAACGATGGCATTCTTGGTACTGTTGCTAAAACGCTACTCTCGGGCATTAAAAATGCAGAGGCAAATCGGTCTGCTTCTATTTCAGCTTCCCGCCCGTTATTACTTGCATGTTTATGAAGTACTAAATGGCCTAACTCATGGGCAGCATCAAAACGGCTGCGCTCCGGGGTTTTCATTGTGTTGAGTAAAACAAAGGGTTTTTCATCCATCCAAAAAGAAAACGCATCAACTTCAAGGCAATTTTCTGCCAAGGAAAAAACTTTAATGCCATTCACTTCAAGTAAGTGAATAATATTTGAAATAGAAAGTTCACCGATCCCCCAGTGCTCTCTTACTATTCGGGCTGCATCTTCCGGTGAGCAGTAATTGTCAAAGCTACAGTCAGGAATATTAGGACGAGGAAGTTTGAAGCCATACTCCATCCATGATGATAACTCCTGAACTAATTTACCTGCGCTTATAGCAGCATTGCGTTTTTGAGCGCTAAGCTTTGTCATGGCTCGAAAACTTACAGCGTCATCTTTTAATGTAGGGATCTCTTCAGAGCTAAAAAACGCTAAGGGATACCCAAGAACGGCAGCTATTTTTTCCATGCTATCACTGGCTATGGGTTCAGATATGCCGGATTTCTCATAAGTGGATATCGTCCTGCTTGTTAATCCCGCTTGCTCAGCAAGGGCTTTTTGAGTCAGCCCTCTGCGTTCCCTAGCAAGACGTAAGCGCTCTGCATTAAACATGATTTATATCTAGCCTGTTTTTAAAATATCAATCTCAATTTCAGATGTGAACTGAGGTTCATTATCCTGTTTAATGACAGGATCTGTCGGTGCTGTATTCAGGATTAGTCGTGTAGAAAACCCATTAACTACGTTTTTTTGGTTATAAGTGGTAGGTTGGGAAAATTCAGCCCTCATTCCCCATTGGTATTCATCGATTTGATAAACGTAATGAAGAAGACACCACACATCTAAACCTAACTGAGTAGACAAGGCCTCATCATTATCGTGAGATGAAAAATCCAAATCCATTTGTTTATTTTGAAATTCAAAGGAGTACGCTGTGGGGTTACTTGCATAAGAAAGCCCCAGAATTTCACGGGTAAATTTTCCTTTCTTCGTGCGGGATTCAGGATAGGCGTTTACCAACCCAGTCTTGTCATTCCCGCTACAAATATAAATAGCTATCCTGTCGTTAACGGTTAATTCAACGTTTTTCAAGGAGCGTCGTTTAAAGCCCTTCTTGGAAAGAATATCTCGAGAGGCGCGTATTGCACCTTGATAAAAGTAAGTGCCACCCGCTGTTACTGCATTATTTTTGGTTACAGACAATCTAAAACTCATTGCTTGTCGAAGGATCTCATTCAAGTCTTCCTGAGCCAGTCCCAAGACTGCTAAACGAGCATTAACTATGTCAACGTCGGTGTGAGTGATCGGTGTTGCTAAATTCTGTGTAGGGTGCATAGGTTATCCTTATCTTATTTTCTATTTTTTATACCTCATTTGAGGTCAAAAAACAAGAAAATCACTATGCAATCACTTGTCATATCCTCTCACACCCTCGCAGTAACATTCCCCGCCCCCAGTCTGCGGCGGGATTTGGTTGAGTAGAGAGCGACTTCACTCATGCAGCAATTATCAAAACTGGGTGTTGGATCTTGCTGTTCGTCACTCTCTTTAACTTGAACAATCAGATTGGCTATTACATTAGCGCTGTCGTTTTGTTTGCGCTTGAGTGTTAATACCCTACGTGGCTCAGTTTCTACCCCGAATGCCTGATCGATGATATTTTCCAATGCTTTTAATTCAGACTGGCGAATGTGCTCTTCTAAACGGTGATGAGTCACTAGATCGCCACGTTCCAGATAGCGGCACATTTTGGAACTCAACCGACCGCCTTTAGGTAGAATAGTGATACTTTCCATTTGGTTATCCCCATTAGTAAGTTTTGGGGCGCAGTTAATGAACTGGAAAGCCGTTCGAAAATTAACCGCGTCGCTAAAAGATACGCGCAAAATTTCCTGCGACTCTCTGTGTCTATCCTTAGACTCTGCTAACCACGCCCCAAAAATCACTTTGGGTAGGGACTCTCCACAAGGGCGGAGCATTCATTGTAGGTACTACGGTTTAACTTGATTCTTTTGGCGCTTCTTATCGAATCATCCAGTTATTCATATGCCACTGGCGGCTACTTCGTGGGCGTCCTGCCTGTTCGATGGTTAGAATATACAAGCATTACTTTATAAAAACAAGCATTACTTGTTTTAAATGGCGACAGATATCCTTGTTTTCTTTTTATTTACTTGTTTTAAAAGTGAATTTATTTTTCTAGATTTTATCTAGATATGATTTTGTCGATTTTTTGAGAGAAAAAAATAAGCCACCAGAGAAGGTGGCCGATTGAATTCAAGCTGTTATTACAACTTATTAAGCTAAAAGCACAGAGTACCAAAATACTTTACCGATAATATTCATTTTTTCTTCATCGGCTATTTCATCTTCATATTCATCGCGATTGTAACTTCTGATAAGAATTTTTCCCGCTGGACGGCGGTAAAGAACTTTCAACCTCTTAAGTCCATCTTGTTCAATGGCGTAAACTGCACCATCAATGATACGTTTATTGTTTATATCGACTGCTACCGTAGTGCCATCTGGAATCATCGGCTCCATGCTGTTGCCCTTAGCAGGAAAGCAGAGTACAGATGAACCATCGGTACTAATACCAATGCGCCTCAGTGTTGCTTTTGAAAAGCGCAGCTTATAACCATGATAATCATCATTGATGCATCTGCCACTTCCACAGGCAAATTCAATATCTTTCAGGAACGGCACTTCAACCTCGCCACTATCTAGTGGTGTATTGCTATCCCATGAAGCTACAGGTATCCATTCACTCTCTGGTGGAATCTGCTCCTCCCTTTTTTGAGACTCTGCATTAACACCGAATAACAGCCAATTTACATCAACACTAAGCACGTGTGCCAATGCAGTCAACCTAGCTTTTTTGGGCTCGGTACTGGATTCCCATTGCTGGACTGATTGCGGAGTTACGCTGAGCTTATCAGCTAATTCAGCCTGGGTAAGTTTGTTTGCAAGCCTAGCTTGCTTAATTCGTGCATGCATAGTTTTCATGTCTCAAATATACAAGCAGAGCTTCTATCTTTCTAACAAGTATGACTTTACTTTTTAAAGCATCTCTTGTATTTTTATTTACAACCATTAGTGAAAAAGGAAAATTCATATGAACATACTGGAAGTAACGATCCAAAAAGCTGGAGGCGTTCCTGCGTTAGCCAGAATGTTGAATGTTAGAGATCAAGCCATCAGGCAGTGGATTAAAAAAGGTTATATTCCTCCTGCGAGATATGCACAAATCCATGAGCAACTAGGCATCTCTTTAACAGAACTAGTTAAAAACAAGTAATTCACTCTGCTTTTTACAATGAATGCTCCGCCCTTGTGGAGAGTCCCTATCAATCAACTCCATTGTTGGTAGGCTAAATCATAACTAACCCGAAATAATCGGGGCAGTTCTTATCAATTTGCACACCGATCTTTTCGGTACGCAAATCTGCATATCGATATTTTAATGCTCAAATTATAACCATCATCTATCTCAGGATAGACGATATCTATCGTTTATATATTAACCAAAGCTAAACATTAGGAATACTACCAAATGGAAGTTGCAAAAACTCGCAATACTCGCATTACGTGTAAAGCTCAAGCGCTGGAAACATTTTGGTTCAAATCAGCTGCGGAAACGGGAAACAGCCCATTAGCTAAAGAAATGGGGATTCACCCAACGGGATTGAGCCGGGAAAAAGCTCGCATAGTAAAACTGGCTAGCAGATTGGTTGTGAAGCTGGGATTGCCAGAGGGGGCGGCTGAGTTATCTGAATCTGATAACAAACCCGTTGTAGTCATTGAAGGCGAACACGCTGAAAGGCTGATTCAAGCGCTGGAACGTAAGGGAAAGATAAAAAGAAAAACCTCGAAGGCGGCTACCAACGAGGCTTCTGAAATGCAACTTGAGCTGTCGATTTAACGACACGAGGTATGCAAGCCCCTCAAAACAACATTTCACAGAGGTAATTATACATGAAAACCAAATTTAATCACACTGCTGTGCATAAAAATAACATGCGCGATAGGTTAGCTCGCTCCGTCACCGAGGATGGCGCTAAAAAACTGCGTGATGCTCTGGAGGATGCCAAATTACGGCTGGCGCACCGCGAGGAACTGACCGGAGGGACACGCCATGAGTAACGTTGCATATGTGGATTTTGGATCGCGAGCGTCTTCAAGGAGTGCATGGATGGAAAACCAAAAACAGGGGCACTTTGCACTGTTCAGAAGTCTTCTGTCCAGTGGATGGGCT
>NZ_JAQRFI010000085.1 GCF_028598805.1 Xenorhabdus yunnanensis
AATGGCTTTATTGTTATCAGCGCCTTCACCCTGACCATCAATATCAACGGCTTTGATTTCAATCCACTCTCGCGTCATATCATTAGCGACGGTTTCAATGCACGCCCGAATTAGCCCGTTCTGGGTTAATGATGACAATGCCGCGTACCCCATAAAAGATGGCCCCATTGCGTAACCCTGCCCATGTTCCCATGCGTGTTGAATCAGGGTGTACGCGCCCGCAGAACTTAAGGCACTGTCCATTGCCACAGCTGCTTCTTTCGGTGCGCCTAGCGTTTTTGCTGGACCATAGAGACTTTTAACTTCATCATACGTAGGTATGTATTGTTCTGATTCCAGCCGATCCCAAATAGATTGAGACAAAGCGAATCCCCGCCGCAGCTTTTGAGCCTGACGTTTTTTTCTTACCATAATGATGTTTACCGACGAATACGCGAATGATGCATCGCTTGGTTAATAATGTCCGGGTTCATGTTGAGACTGCGACGACCCTTGATATACCCATCCAGCCCATAACGCGCCGCATCCCAACAATGGTTATTGGCGTCCTCAATCACAGGCAACACTTCGCCCGTAGTACGATCTGTTTTGTAGGAGTACAATCGGGCTTCCTTTGCTGTGTGCTTACAGCGGGGATGAATATAGATCTGTTTAAAACCGCGTAAATAACTGATGCCGTCCTCAACGCTGCCTTGCCACTTTTTAGCGGCGGAGATATTGAACCCTTGCCGCCTGAGATAGCTGATGGTTTCCGGTCTGGCGGAGTCGGCTTTGATAGGCCATTTGCGGGACTCTGGTACTTGTTCATAAAACGCGGGCATGTGGTCGAGTTCCACCCCGATACCATATGCCTCATGTTCTATGTAGAGGCAGTTATCTAAAATGAACATGCGAAGTAGCGTGCTAGGGTCTTTCGCAAAGCCAAAGTCGCCCCCAAATAACAACCTGTCGGCTTTCTGCCACAGGTCATCAGAAAACTCTTCAATCTTGTATTTGTTCGCCAGCACCTGCTTATCCGAGTTCTCCAGATAGGCACCTTCCCATATCCACGCATAGGTGTTGTCGTCTAGCCTTGCCTGATCGTTAACGCGCTCCTGTTCCAGTACATCAGGGAACCACGGGTTATCATCGTAGTTCACTTCGACGATGCAGGAGTTATCCGGCGGCATCTTGCGAAAACGTTTATCGGTCGGACTGCCATTAATTTCAGGGTTCCACGTCACCCAAATTTCTGAACCTTCTTCACGTACTGTCGGGGTTAGCTTTCTCCATGCGACCTCGGATACTGATTCAGCCTCATCTATCCACGCTATCAGAATGCGCGCCTTTGATTTGATACTATCGAGGTTATGCCGCAATCCCGCGAACACATACCAGACTCTACGGTTTCGGGTTCGGATATAGTTCTCGCCCATCTCATAGTAGTTATCCAGCCACGGCTCCGATTTGATGGCCTGCTTCACTTCCTCCATTGAGGACTCAGACAGCGAGTTCATGAATTCACGCCCACAGAGAATAACGCCCTCAGTTCCTGCCTCAGCGAACATATAACCCCGGATAGCGGTCATCTTGGCAAATGAACGGGTCTTGCCTGAACCTCGTCCACCATATGAACCACGGTAACGATAATCGCCACTGAACACCGGAATAAGTTTCGGCGGGAGTTCAATTCTCGCTGTCGTCACACTGACCTCCGGCAACCAGTATTATTTTGGCGGGCTGTGGGGACATAGAGCCATCGGGAGAACGGTGATCGATTTCCTGTTTATCAGAGTAGCCGTGGTTAGCCAGCATCAGCTTAGTGATTGTGGCATTGAAATCACCCGACAACCCCTTGTTAATCAATCTACTTTCCTGTAGCGCTAAAATTCCCTCTAACGTGTCCGAAAATTCAGAATTCAGCTTTGCATATTCATAGACTGTGGAGCGGGCGATACCTAAATAACAGGCCAATCCCGCCACGCTAGGGATGACAGCTTCATGTTCAGTGTAACCGCCATACAGATACTCCCTAGCCTTAGCGATTAGCTCATCATTCAGCTTGCTAGGGCAACCAACCGGATTTGTTTGTTGTCCCATGTTCCATTTCCCCATAAATCAGAATAAATAACTGGTTCGGTTTATATAACCCTCTATCAAGCACCCGTTTTCAGGTGCTTTGCAGAATGTTGTATTCAGTTTAATTTTCGTTCTATTCACTCTGGTACAATTGCAGAGCAATTGCATCAAGCCCTCTTGCTCTTCGGCCTCTCAATTGAATACTTACTTGCCCATGCCTTGGCGATACTCAGGCAGTCATCAAACAGTTTGCCCTTTCTGCTGGCTGACACGGCGCGGCGATAGTGCTCTTTTGCCCTGTCACTCGCCATCCCCGCTATAGATGCAGAAAAGCCGAGCTTGGTTAACTCGGCCTGTACGTTCTTCTCAATAAATTGTTCGTGGTTCATGCGGGTTCACATTCTCCATCAGGAAAGTCACCCAAATCGGGAATAGAGAACTGGGTAAGCTCTAAGGCCAGTTTTGTCGCTTCCTTGATTCTTTTTATATCCCGCTTGCGTTGAGCCATTAAGCCACTTCCTTTCTGACCACGGTGCTTGAAAGAAGCCTTATTAAAAACGTCTATCAAGTCATGCATCTTTTGTCCGGTAAGTTGAGCTATGGCAGTAATATCGAGTGTACCGATATCAATGTTTGATTCTTTCTCGATGAGGTCCAGCAACCATTTTCGCAATTCTTTGGCAACTTTGGTTCTCGACACCATCCCAATCAGATGAGCACCTCTGGAAGAAAAAAGCCTGACATCTGAGGATAGTTCACCGTAAGCCATTGATTTGTCCGAGGCCGTCACTTTGACCACAGTAGTCATCGTATCGGTAAACTCATCCTTGTGACGTTGATAAATCTTGTTCACTTGTTTCATGTCAGCATAGCCCAGCAATTGAGCCAACTGCTCACCCGTAAACCAAATCTTCCCGTCCTTATTGTCAAATGGAACGATTTCATGTTCTTTGAAAGTTAACGCTGTACTCACGATGCTTATCCTTACTTAGGTAATGAACCTTTGCCGCATAGGAAATCAGCCCATCGAGTAGCATCAGTTTTAGCTGATCCCTCAAAGGCTCATTCCTAAATAAAGGCTCGATGTTTAGATTGGCGCTGCGGTGCGCGGTGAAATTCAGATATAAAAATGCCACCAGCCCGTGTGCGTTGGGTACGCGGTAGGAACGGGGTGGCAGCATGAGTATTCCTTTAACCACTCAGGGGAATGGATATAGGAATAAAAAAAGCCACCACGGATGTGATGGCTTGGAACAATGGATTGCGTGATAGATATCACTAAATTGCATTATTTTAATTTGTTTGTATAGACAAACGAAATTCATTGGGCTATATTTAAATCATGAACTGAACGGCAGTTCACCGATAGGGCGGAATCCTAAATAAGAGAGAGAAATATCATGTTAACTATCAATGACATCTTCGGGCGTATTAATTCAAATGGTAATGTTGATGTTCTGTATGCAGAAACAGGAGAATCAATTACCCGCATCGAATTTATCAATAACCTCTATCCAGTTGATAGTCATTTCAGTTCCCTGTATGAACATCCTGCGGGTATTGAGCTAACATTGGAGGATGCGCTCCGAGTTGGTATTGAAATCGAGCAATGAGTGAGCAATTAATTAACATGGGTGGACATACCACCCATTTTATTGAGTAAAAAAAATGAACGAACGTCAATTTAAAACGTATATTGCGGCGGCTGAGTCAATTGGTGGTGATTATTTCATGGGATATCAGCGCGGCTTGCACAGCCATTTTCATAACGACCCCCACACCGAACCCACTCCAAATCAATTCAGTTCTGACATGGAAAGTGGCTACCGGGACGGTCTGGCGGGTTATCCCCCCCGTGGCTTTCATGGAAACATTGGTAATCTCAACGCAGCGGGGATTTTGCCTGCCGATAGTGTATTGACTATTCGATTAAATTCTCAATTGAAAGCGCGTTACGTAAAACGAGCGCAACGCGAGGGATTAAAACTTAGCTCGTGGGTGCTGAAACATCTGAACTCCGCCAGTGATGAGGGCAGCTAATCCTCATCATCCTCCGATTTCATCCAGCCAACTAACCCATCACAAAATTCATCGAATTGCTGGTCGGTCATAGCCCTAAAACGAGGAACAGTCTCCGCAGTGCTGTTCCCGGACGCCTGTTTTCTAGCATTAGATGCTCGGCCCCATCCATCTATTTGTGATTTAGAGCACTTTCCATCCAAAATATCAAAAACATCATGTTTAGTTAGCTCTAATGCGAGACAGATGCGTTTAAAATTCTGATTATTTCTCATAGACATAGCAGATTATATTCCTCTACAGCAGGGAAATGATAGGGGCATTAAATAAATCCCCGTTGATACGGGGAACATAGACTTATAGACAATAAAAAAGAACATAACAACGGTTCATCCCCGTTTACACGAGGAACATAAATAGATAAGCCATAAAGATAAATATTCTGCGGGTACATCCCCATAAAATGGGGAACATATCAAACTACCAAAATGTATTTCTGCATACATAATAATGGCAATGGCGGTGGTTTATCCCTAATAGATTTTGCTAGGGAACGTGTTCAGTAAATATCAAATTAAACCCACTGTCAACATTAGAAAATATTAACAATCAATCTATGCGATCTCTCTCACAATACGATTCACCCACACTGTGTCCTGACATACTCCTGCAACCCCAGCATCATTTGCTCTGAGGTGGCAATGCGCTCTCTGAGTAGCCAATAATTTCGGACAGCGGCGTCTGTAGGTCGGGCGGCGTCTGCATCATCCATGCCGGAGGACTTGGCGGTTTTAGACACTGGACACTCGGCTTTGATGTACACCCGTTCAGGATGAGCAAGAGAAGCAGTGTGCAGCCTGTCGATTTCAGCGTTCGCATTGGCTAGCCTCTGTGTATGTTTCGCGTCCAGTTCTGCGAGTTGATTGATTCGCGCTTGCTGGGTGGTGATGATGGCGTTTTTCTCTGATAGCTGAGTTGTCAATGTCTGATTCTCTCCAGAGAGTCGCCCATTGTCTGCATACACTGAATAGATAGAATATGCAGCCGAGCTAACCAGCGCGATAAAAACAACCACCGCAACAGCTTTAGCCTTCCACTTCATAGCAGCTCAAACGCTTTCTCAAACGTTGCCTCTGAATACGGTTGCTTGCCGTTCTCGTGCCGGATAATGGACTTAGCCAATGCAATCAGCGTCGGTTTATCAATGTTGAGAACGTGATGCGGGTCTACGCTCAGTGTCTTGGCAACCCCCTTAATGTAGGCCGTGGTGTCGTTTTCTATTGAGGGTGCCCAGCGGTCTATCATCCGGTACACCGTTTGGTAACCGTTCTTGTGGTAGTTGGACAGCAACTTCATGAGTGCCCGAATACCATACTCTGGTGACTCGAATCGACAGAACCGAGGATTTTTTACCCCCGTTTCGATTCCAATTTGCCCCTGCCACTTATTCGCGGAATTGTGATCGATATTGCCGGGATTGTTATTCCTAATGCCTCTCGTCATTATTTATCCCCCAAACGTTTATTGATGGCACGGATAGCAAACTCGCGTATCTTCTCAACACCAATAAAACCAATAGCGCCACCAATAGCAGGCGCAAAGCTACTGGAAATACCGAACATCTCTAAGCCACTGGATACGCTCCATGACAAGGCACCACAGAGCAGCGCCTCGACCCAGCGGTTCTTGCGTTCCACGCCGTCATAAATCAGGCGACCGTAGCAAATTAATGCAGCTAAAACAGAGCCGGATATCTGCGGCCACGAGTTTTTTAAGCCGTTCAGCAGTTCGGCCCATAAATCTGGGTTCTCTTTCATCTTCATAATCCACCCCATATGAACAATGGGCGTCCGTGGGGTGAGCTATGGTCGCCCCTGTTAGTGAGTATTTGTTTGGTCTAATGTGAAAAACTTAACGCCCTGAGTGTTATCTTCTTGCAGGATGGCATTTTTTATTCTTTTCAGGGCAATGCGGGAAATCAATTCGGGTATTGACTCCCTAGTGCAATACGCTGTTGCAGCCGCATTCTTTGAAATAGGCTCCGGCAATTGAACCAGGATAAACTTTCTTCTGCCGCCATCTTTCTTATTTTGCTTTAACACCGCATGGCCTGCAGAACCACTTCCGGCGAAAAAGTCCAGAATGATATCTTCCCTGTCCGTGACCTTCATTAAGTGTTCAATCAGTCCTGTCGGCTTTGGATAATCAAACACAGATGAACCAAGCAGAGCTTCAACCTCTTTACTTCCTTGCTTCGTGGTAAAACCGGTTATGATGGTTTTGGGATGTTCGGTGCCCCGCTTTTTAGCATACTGAAGCACGCCATTAGGTTTGAAGAAGAACTCAACAACCTGCTGCCCCTTAGAGTCAACCGTGTCATTTCCTGACAGCCAGTTTTCGATTTGGCGCTTCATTGTCCAGCCCGCTTTTAGCGTGACCTCGCGGGCTAAGACGCCATGCTTACATTCCAATACCCCTGAAATAACCTCAATGACTTCTTTAGCGCCAAATACGGACGGAAACGTTTTATTTTCACCCAAGAACCTGACGCCAGCAGGAAAGGTTATTTCCGACGCCGGGTTTTTAACGCTGACCTTTTTTATTGCACGGTCAGAAATTAAGTTCTCATCACCCTTATAAACAAGATGAGTTAATTGAGTTCTG
>NZ_JAQRFI010000086.1 GCF_028598805.1 Xenorhabdus yunnanensis
TTTTTTCTCACTCATTACACTCTCCTATTAATTCAGGTAATAAAAAACCCCGCATTGGCGAGGTTGTTAATTAACTCACCACAGCCCACTCGGAAATGAGCTGGAGTTAGTTAACCATAAATAGCCATTAATTCACGAATAGAACGGCGTTTATTTAACGCTGCATTCACGCAGTGTTTACGCAAAAATGAATCACGACGAAAACGAATAGCAGACTGACGGTCACGTTTCATTGATGCCCGAACTTCGTTGATAAATTCGATATTCATACTCACCCTCACTATTAGTTATTATTGTGCCTGCATATTTAACCACCTCAGGCGGCAGTGGTTCCAGCGTTCCCCAACGCAAAGAAATCGGTTATAGTTTGTTCTCCCCAACGTTAAGAAGGATTGAATTAATGGATATAGGTTTATTTATTTCTTCTGTCAAAAATGCCCTTGGTACTCTTTCGACTATTCAAACGAACGAGGTACTCAGAGAGAGAATCACTTTCATCTACGAGCAAATTGAAGTAATTCAAAAAGCCAATGAAGCGACCGAGAAAGAACTTGCCGAGCTTAAAATAAAAAACTGCGAACTTGAGAAGGAAGTAGCGAGTTATCGGGAAAAGGATCAATTTATCCAGCACATGGGAGCGACCTTTAGAAAAGATTCCTCTGGCGGCTACATTAGGGCTGTGTATTGTCCCAATTGTCTTAAAGCGGTCGGTAGTGGATTCCCTGATTTTCCTTACCATTGTGGCTCCTGTGGTTGGTCATCTGAATTTGAGGGTAGAGATCTTGAATCAGTAATGAAAACCCTCCCATAACTTACTCCTCATAGCCCACTCATCGAATGGGCTATAATTAGCATTTGAGTCAGCCACACAAGTGTTAACCCCTCGCTGTAACATTTCCCGCCCCCAGACGACGGCGGGTTTTGGTTTTGGTTGAGATTAGTTCTTTCGACGGCGCTTTATTCACTGCCGTAACAAAATTGCTGAATACGTTAACAGTGTCGCGTTCTTGTTGGGACGGACGCTGTTTCGGTTGACGGTTGTTCCAGAAGTTGTCGCGTTCTTTCTTCCGTTCTTGAGCGAAAAAACCATCAAGCATATTTTCCAATACAATATCTTTATCGTTCATGGAATTTCTCCGTTAATTAACTCACCATAGGCCACTCAGAGAATGACCTACAGTCAATCAACCACACTCTCGCAGTGGTCGCGCTCATGCCTTGAGTTCCTGTCGCATCTTTGCCGCTAATAACCGGTGCAAGTTGGCTTTCTTGCTGCTTTACCGTGGTGGCTCTATTTGGCCTGCGGTCTATCCGCTTTGCTAAACCATGATTAATTTCCTCTTTGGTTGATAACGACATAACATCATAACGAGTGAGCCTTTACGGGTTGGTTGTCTTGCCCGATTGCCTGAATGATTACTCGATAATCTGAGTAACTATCCGGCGCTATTTCAATTTGCTAGGGCTCGTCAGTTGCCTGTCGTGTGGGGTTCATATTGTTAAAGAGCAAACTTCCTTTTACTTTTGGCTCCCTGCCGTTGATGGATACATTATTAACCGTTAGTTAATCTTAGTCAATAACCAATGGTTAATTTAATTAAAAATAAAGTTTAACTAACTGAATTTTAAGTTAATAAATTTTTAACCAATGTTGAAAGTGTGATTTGGATCGGATATTTTTATGATGGGAACACGGGATAGAGATAGCCGCATGGTTAGCGGCTATACTTATTTACGGAGAGGATGTTATCGGATTACCACGCCATCACTGACCAGTTAATAACTCGACCAATGATTTTTACGTCCTGAGATTCTGTTATCTCATCAGGGAACTCTACAGCGTTAAAACTGCGTACAATCAATTTACCGGGTTGGCGATATAATAACTTAATGCGAAATAAATCACCTTGCTCAATAGCGTATATCCCTCCATCAACAATATTCTGATGACCGCAATCAACGGTTACAGTTGATCCATTTGGGATTACTGGAGACATACTGTCACCATGAACAGTGAACGCCACAACATTTGAAGGACAGGCGCCATATCGACGAAGAGTTGAACGTGAAAATCTCAATTTTAATCCATCATAATCTTCGTTAGTACAGCAGCCGATTCCAGCAGCTAACTCTATACTTTTAAAAAATGGGATGACAACCTCATCATCATCGATTGGGGTGGATGAGTCCCAAGGCTCAACCTCTTCTCGCTCTATCTTTGATATTGATATTCCGTCTATTGTTTTAGAACCTCGGCCATACTCTAACCACTCCGGCCTGACACCGAGCCATTTGCTCAACGCCAACATATTACTGGAGTCTGGAATTGACTCAGAATTTAGCCATTTCCAAACAGCAGGCCCACTAACTTTTATTTTTTGTTCGGCAAGTGCGTTAGTTATTTTCTTGCCTAGCCCACGCCCAGCATAGCCTGCATTTAAGCACGCCTCTTTTAGCCTAGCAGTGAACTCAACCTTATCAGTGCTTTTAACCATAAGTTAATTATCTTCCACACTTGACTTAACTGTCAGTTAGAATTTAGAATTAACTAACAGTTAACTTAATTAATAAGGATATTAACCGATGAACCCGGTTGAATTCGCAGTTAATGCCGTTGGCGGACAGGCCGCTGCGGCGAAAATCTGCGGGAAAAGCAGCGTTGCAGTTTGGAAATGGGTGCAAAACGGCTGCTTACCTCGCACTGAATACACGGGGAAAACCCAGTATTCAAAATTGCTGGCAGAGCATTCTAACGGAAAATTTACCGAGAGATGGTTACTGCTAGCAGCAAACCCAGATAAAGAAGTAGCGTAATCGATCTAACTGCTCTGACTGCTCTTTAACAATCGACTCTCACGACAGGCTATTGGTGAACCCTAGCAAACTGAAATAGCGCCGAGAGTGATCTCAGGCAATCGGGGAATGCAGGAGCATATCAATCCCGTACAGGCCGACATCATAATGCCATGATCGTGTTTATTAACTATCTATCTCAGGATAGACGATATTCTATTCGTTTAACTAAACAAACATTAACCAAATTTAACTTTAGGAATACTACCAAATGGAAGTTGCAAAAACCGTCAAAAATACTCGTGTTACGTGTAGCGCTCAATATCTGGAGAGTTATTTTCTCAAATCAGTTCTGGAGTTTGGAAATAATAATCTGGCGCGGGAAATGGGTATTCATCCATCTAAATTAAGCCGCGATAAAAACCGGATAGCGAAATTAGCCAGTTTGATGATTGTGAATTTGGGATTGCCAGAAGGAGGGGTTGCTGCGCCCGGATGTGAGGCGAATATCGTTCTGACAGGGGTTGAGGCCAGTAAATTGTTGTCACTGTTAGATAACCTCAGATACCCAAAAAGAAAAACCTCGAAGGGTGCAACCTCCGAGGCTTCTGAAATGCAACTTGAGCTGTCGATTTAACGACGGAGAGGAAGTATGCAAGTCCCTCTCAACAACACATTTACAGAGGTAATTATACATGAAAACAAAATTTAATCACACTGCTGTGCATAAAAATAATGCGCGTGACCAGATAGCCCGTCAGGTGACTGAGCAGGGAATTAAAAAACTGCGTGATGCTCTGGAGGATGCCAAATTACGGCTGGCGCACCGCGAGGAACTGACCGGAGGGACACGCCATGAGTAACGTTGCATATGTGGATTTTGGCGCTAAAAACAGGCAAGAGAGGCCGACGGTGGCGAATCTTGAGGATGGGTTCACCAGAGTAGCAAATGAGCTTCTTGATGCGGTCTTGTTATCAGGACTCACTGAAATTCAGTTGCACATAGTGCTTGCTATCTGGAGAAAAACCTACGGGTATAATAAAAAAATGGACTGGATCAGCAATGAGCAGTTCCAGCAAATGACCACCAAAGACAGTACGAAATGTTCTACAGCTAAAAACCAGTTAATCAGAATGAAAGTGCTGATTCAGAGCGGTCGGCAGATTGGCATGAACAAGAACATTTCGGAATGGGAGACTAAGTTTAACGGATTCAGTAAAAGTTTTACCAAATCGGTAAAGAAAAGTTTTACCGAATCAGTAAATCGCTCTTTACCGAATCAGTCAAACACAAAAGACAATATTACAAAAGACAAGAAAGACAAGAAAGACATATTGCCCGAACAAGTTCAGGCTGAATGTAAAACCCCCCCTCATGAGCCAGCAAAACAAGACCAAATCCAGTCAGCATTTGAAAATATTTTCTGGCTGGCAGGAATGCGAAAGGTCGGTAAGCCAAAAGCACTGTCCTCGTTTAAGTCTCAGTTCAAAGCGTGGCGGAAAGAAACCGGAGGAACGCCGGAGCAGTTTGCAGAATTTCTAGCGGCAGATATCCGGTTACGTTTACAGGTGAAGATATTCGGATTTGAGAATCTACACCCGACGACCTACCTCAACGGGCAACGCTGGACAGACGAGAAACCCCTCACCAGTACACCGGCTCAACCAACCACAGGCCAATCAGGGATTACGGTCAGTGAGTCTGGATTAGTTTTTCTGGATTAATCATAAATTTTAGGAGGCATGATGACCATCACTGAACTGTCTGATCGTCTGTGGTCTGACGTTGAAAGAGTGGCTAAATATCTACTGCCGAACGGCAAGCGAGAAAGTCACGAATGGGTTGCTGGGTCAGTGGATGGCGAGACCGGAAAGAGCCTGAAAGTGAATCTGGCAGGGAAAAGGGTCTGGTCAGATTTTGCGGAAGGAACGGGTGGGGACTTGCTGGACTTGTGGGTTCAGGTGAGGGATTGCAGCCTCCACCAAGCCATGACGGAAGCCAAGCAATTTTTAGGCATTACCGATGATGATCATCACTTCGAGGCTAAGCGCCAGAAGAAATTTAGCCGACCGAAGAACGAGTCACTGAAAAAGAATATTCGCAAAACTGAAAACTGTTACACCTATCTGGAAAACCGGGGGATCAGTCGGGCAACAACCGAAGAGTACAAGGTGTGTGATGCTGTCGTCTGGTCACACGATGAGAACCGAGAATTGCCCGCTATCGCCTTTCCCTACAAGCGGGATGGTGAATTGTTGCAGGTCAAGCGGATCAGTACTGAACGTCCGAGCGGGAAGAAGGTCATTTCGGTTGAGGCGGATTGTGAGCCGAGCTTGTATGGGTGGGACGTGTTGCCGAAAGATGCCAGAGCGGTGATCCTCTGTGAGGGGGAAATCGACTGCATGAGTTATTACCAGTACGGATTAAGTGCCTTATCTGTACCATTTGGCGGCGGGAAGGGAGCCAAGCAACAATGGATTGAGTTTGAGTATCACAATCTGGATCGCTTCACTGAAATCTGGTTATCACTGGACAATGATGATGTTGGGCAGGAAGCGGCGAAAGAGATTGCCAGCCGGTTGGGTGAGCATCGTTGCCGATTGGTAAAACTACCTCACAAAGATATCAACGAGTGCTTACAAGCGGGGATAACGTATGATGAAATCATTCGTTGCCTCGAAACCGCCGCCTATTTCGATCCCGAAGAGCTATTCAGTGCCAGAGAGTTTTATCAGGACACGGTTCAGGCATTCTATGGCAAGGAACAGTATTTATTTCGTAGTCCGTGGGAAACGCTGAATCATAATTTCAGTTTTCGTGAATCAGAGTTAACTATCATCAATGGTGTTAACGGGCACGGGAAAAGCGAAATTTTAGGGCATATGCTGTGTGAAGCCATGAGACAAGGGACACGCGCGTGTGTAGCTTCATTTGAGTTAAAGCCCGGCGTATTCCTAAAGCGTCTTACTCGACAGGCTGTATGTAATAAACGCCCTCCCATGATTGAGCTGGAATCGGCTTTTAAATTTTACGATGACCGATTGTGGATATTCGGACTCACTGGAACGGCGAAAGCCGATCGGCTGTTAGATATTTTCCGTTATGCCAATCGGCGTTACGGGGTAAACCTGTTCGTTATCGACAGCCTGATGAAGTGCGGTATTGATGACGACGACTATAACGGGCAAAAGGATTTTCTGGATGCTCTCTGCGATTTCAAGAATAAAACCAACAGCCACGTCATTCTCGTCACTCACAGTCGCAAATCTGATAGCGAAGACAAGCCCACGGGGAAAATGGACGTCAAAGGCTCTGGCTCAATCACGGATTTGACCGACAACCTTTTCATCATCTGGCGTAACAAACGCAGGGAGCGATCCTTACAGAAGCTGCAAGCCGGACAGCTACTCAGTGACGAAGAACAACGCCATGCAAACGAACCCGCTTCCATTCTCTGCCTGGAGAAGCAACGGAACGGCGAAGGATGGGAAGGTAAAATCCCGTTATACCTCGAAGAGCAATCCCATCAATTTCTCATCATGGAAGGGGCAACACCCTATAACTACATCGCTAACATGCCTAATTCTGACTATGACGAAGTTTGGCGTAGTGAAAATGTCACAGAATATTAATTCCACAATAGAAGAAGATACAAGGAACTTTTGAGATGAAAATCAAAACATCGGAACTAACGGGACGGGCGTTGGATTATGCGGTTGCAATGGCTCAGGGATGGGAAAAGATGGCAGGTTATAACGGCTATTCCACACCTAATGGGATAGTGATAGCACCTGAATACATTCCGTCATGGGACTGGGCACAGTGCGGGCAGTTGATTGAGAAGTACGAAATGGACGTATGCCCAGTTATGGGCGGGACTTATTGTGCTGGGTTATCAATTACATATGGTGCTCTATGCCCTGAT
>NZ_JAQRFI010000087.1 GCF_028598805.1 Xenorhabdus yunnanensis
TAAAGGTTATCTCAGCCAGGAACTGGCTGACGATTTAGCTAAAACGGGGATCACTTTCATCACCAAAAAGCGCCGAAATATGAAAGCTCACATGCAAGCTGAATGGGATAATATAATGTTATCAAGGCGCTTTATCATTGAAACAATTAATGGGCAATTAAAAATCATTTCTCAAATAGAACACTCGCGTCACCGAAGTATAAAAGGATTTCTGTTAACTGTTTTAGGGGGGTGATTGCTTACTGCCTTAAATTGAAAAAGCCATCACTTAAAAATTTCTACTCAGAAGACGATTTTCCAGTGATGGCTTAAGCGGAATTCGGGTTAATTTAATTCCTGAAGAACTCAAATAACTTAGGAACTGCTTAGCTATCCTTGTGCGATCTGCAACCGTGGCAAAACTACCACCCGCTTTGCGGGCGCATGTAATAAAATCTTTCTTAAATGATTCTACCTTGGATCTTGAAGTTTTTTGGCTCATAAAAAATCCCAATAGAGTTAACATTATGAATAACAATAATTATTCATAATGTTACTACATCCAAATTGTTAGTTTTACGTCATTACAGACGTTCCCTGCGTGTCGGTTAAGTTTGTCATCCTGACAGTCAGATATTGTGTAGCAGGGCGCTATCATGTTGAGTTATTGCAGGAGCGCGCTCTGTGCTCTGCACTGCGCTTTAGTGCTCCCCGTTCAGAGCCTACAAGTAGGATGATCGCCTCAATATCTTGACTATTTTTCTCCGTTTATCAAAAAGTTAGTTTTATTAATTGAAACTAGAAGTTGAAATTATCCTTTAAGCGTCCGTTCGTAAACGGGCGCGTAGGACGCTTTGTCAATCGTTAAAACATTCTTTAACAACGTTTTGAAATACGTCAAAACGCTGTCTTCATTTGGTAAAACTGTTTAAAAAAATGCTCTAACGTTAGCTGTAATGCGATCTGGAAGTTTCACGCCTAGCGGCGTCACTTGGTAATCGCTGCGCTTTTACACAAGTGACGCCGCTCATCATTCTGCTCTCAATGCCGCTATCCGAAGATGCCGAAGATGCCAAATGGCATATCGTCATATCGAAGCTGGCAAAAGTCGCACAAAGCTCTCGACGTATTGATCAAAAATGCATTGACAAAGATGTTTGATGTTATTCCATCAAACATAAAGTTAGAAAATTCATTAATATCAAGCTATTAAATGAATTTAGTGAAAGGCTTCTTAATCGTTTTACACGATCCCCGTTTTCAAAGAATAAACAGGTTTACCCAGCGTACTGCTTGCCGTCCGCCTTTTCAGGTATGGCAGATAACTAGTCACCCGAAGGCGTTCCTCTCAGATTGCTTGCTGGAACATTAATTGGCTACCATAAGGTAACGTTACAACGATAAAAATCTTACACTGGCAACTCATGATCGTCAATGATTCAGATTCAAAAAATTATGTCACAAAAAATGCCATATCAGAGTAAGGACATTTTATGAAGAACTTATTTTTAGTGGAAATATTGAAGTATTGAAGTATTGAAGTATTGAAGTATATATTAATCCACCATTCTTTTTCTTTCACTAAAATAGTCATCCTGAAAATTACTGCCAGAAATATAAAAAACGGCATATGAATTATATTAATATATTGTTTTTATGTTTGGTAAAAAACATCCACATACATTAATCTCATTATTGTTTTAAGCATAAAAAAGGATAACTTTTGTCTATGCAATTATGATTTTTATCATAAAGAATAATATATATTTTTGGCAATCAAAAACCCAAGAGTATACTCTTATTAAATTGGCGGATTCACATAATAATATTTCACTTTAAAATATTCTTTACTAATATCGATTTTTTCAAAAAAAAACAAATGTAACGTACGATAAAAAACTGCCATAGAAAAAATATAGTAATAACGAAATATTTAAAAACTTAATCTTTTTCATATAGACAACGAACAACTATTGACCTAACATCTCATTATAAACTAAGGGGAGGATTACATGCAAAAAAACATAAAAACGGGATCTCGAAGAGAACTTTTGGGAGCAAAAGCAGCATATGGCTGTAAACGCCTTTTAGGTAAGCTGAAGAATTTAGATAAGATCTGTGTTAACAAAGCAAAAGAGAAAAATATCCCTACATGGATTGGTCATACCCCAATATTTGTATTAGGTGCTTCGGTTGTAACAACATTTATACTAAGTGCCATCATCACGATGATTATCATAACATTTCTTTTTATTACAATATGGATATTATCTGATGTACCTGGTGCGACGCACTTAAAACATGGGCATTATGATCTAGATGGTTATCATTACCCTGATGGGAGTATTGATGAAAGTGATCGGTAATTGCTCTTATGAATTTTTTTACATCTTACATGATTCTAAATTCTAACCCAAAATTGAATGAAAAACCGTAAACAATATCTCTATTGTTCACGGTTTTCCCCATCGCGTTCCATAAGTTAATTATTATTAGGTAAGCTAATAAGTAATCGATCATTCGATATGACTAGAATCCTGTTTGAAAGAAAATCATCACCTAACAGGCCATCAAAATCTATCCGTTTATCAGGATTTATATTGTCATCAGAAAGCCGGAAAACCACCGCAGAGAACTTAACACCGTCAGGTGTCACAATAGTTTTCTTCTGGCAATGTTGCTGCGATAACTTAGTACACCCCTTCTCAGTACGCGTGAAAAGAGTTGTGTGACTTGCACCAGTATCAATAACCATACGACGTATTTTTTCATTGCCAGATGATACACTGATTTCTATTCCATTCCTTGTACGGGTAAAAGGAATAGATTTCCAACGGTAACCATCAGGAAGCGCTTTAATATTATCGGTTATTGTCAGCACCTTTGATGCGTAGTCGAGAATAAGTGTTTTATTTTTTGCAACACCCAACCCTAACACCCCATCTATGATAAGCTGCCCATTGTTATCAAACATACCATTACCCCAGGGTTTAAAGAGTTCAATATCAATATCTGAAAGACGTTCACCATTAACAATAACATTGGCTGCTCTTTCCACTGGAGTAAACTTCTCAGCGCCAAAAGCATCAACGGACCCCTCTGTTTTTGCGTGATGATCCAGATTTGGAAAAATCGAATCAAAAATGGGCTTAGGAAGATAAAAAGCGCGGGATGCCCCTGTATCAATTGCAAGCCTCTTAACCTCTTTTCCATTGATATTGAGCGAAACTGAAGGGGTTACATTCTCAAGATAAACAATCGGCACGGTGATATCAGCCTTAACTACTGCAACTGGAATAACCGTAATACATAGCGCTCCACATATATTCAGAATTCTATTCATATTCAACAACTCCAAGTTTTTTCAATTTCATTTCTTCCCAAGCTATCTTACTAATTTCCAGCCATAGGAATTATTTTTATTAATCTTCCTAAATCTGCATTATTTAATGTAGGTTAATATTTATAAATATCAAAAAAATGTGTACATATTCATAGCTGTCAGCCTAGGTTTCGGCTTCAGTAACAAGCAGTACAGTAAGATAGTGAGGATGTAGAATCTTAAAGAGTTGTTGAATCCTGCTCAGGTTAACTTTTCCAACAACCTTTTCCAAAAAATCAAATCAATTATGATATTTTAAGAAAATATTATTAGAGGGTTAAATTGCAACACTTTATTATTTTCTAGGATTACTTTCAATGGATAGACTTTAAATATAATTAGTAAACCATCATATGAATGAATTAAAATTGTGCGGTCATTGACCGCACAATTACATCACATACTACTATTTTCTATCCCATGTAGTTCTCCAAAAAATCTCGGCAGGAGCTTCTCCACCGCGAACCATTTCAAGCAAGTTAGATGCTTTCTGATCCTTCTGATTTTTCAGGTTTGCAGAGTGTTTATGAATAGCTTTTTGTAATTTTTTCATGTTTTTCCTTAATTATTTAATTTATTATGCTTTGAATAAAGTGAAACCCATAGAGTTTCACCATAACTCACTAAAAGTAGAGAAAATTAAACGGAACCTAACATAACCTTAATTCCGGTTTATCTTGCTAGCTCACAACGATTATTTTAAATAGAGATCTAGCCTCAGACGTCGAGGAATGAGGCACTAAAAGATTCTCTCCTCTGCAAGTAGCATTTCTTAATATATATCAATACGTTTACATAAAACAAAAAAAATAAAAAATCGAAAATAAAATATATTGATATAGATTGATTAAAGTTATTATCTTTAAAATTTAAACGATGGCTTAAAGAATTAACGGTGACTATATGATTTATCATGTTGTTTATCTAGGTCACATTTATTGATCATAGAAAACAAGTCAATTAATATCACTTATGTTTATTTAAACAAAATATTACATTGATAAATATATGATAGAAAATCAACCCACACTAATATAATATTTAATAATTATTAATTTCACCCACCTACTTTTTCCTTAATAAACAGATTAATGCCCAGTGATTGGTTTCTACTGGTAACACAAACATTCTTTACAGAAGAAACCACAAACAAACACATCATCCATCACTACGTTTCAAGGATTTTAGATATTCTTGAGGAGTCATAAATACGCCATTAACCATATCAAAAACTCTGTCGGCCACAGCAATAGCATCTGGTCGATGAGCCGCAAAAAGGCGTGTTATTTTCATGGATTTAATGGCTTCGTTAATTTTCCGCTCATTTTCGATATCTAGGGCTGATGTAGACTCATCCAGTATGAGAATCTTCGGCTTTCTATAAAGCGCTCGTGCAATGGAAATTCGCTGTTTCTGACCTCCTGATAAAACGCTCCCCATATCTCCAACCATAGAGCTATAGCCGTTTGGCATCATCTCTATCTCATCATGAATAGCAGCTACTCTTGTGCATTCATACATAAATTCAATGTCCGGCTGTTCAGTAAAGCAGGTGATATTCTCCTGCAATGATCCGGTAAACAAAAAATCATTCTGTAAGACATAGGAAACATGCTTACGATAAGCCTCAAGGCCAATGTTAGATATGGGTACACCATTAACTCTTATACTCCCCTCGATAGGCTCAAGCAACGAAGCAAGAACATGCAGCAATGTTGATTTACCACAACCGGATGAACCTACAAACGCGATACTTTCACCAGGTTCAATAGCAAAAGATATTCCCTCAAAAACATAAGGTTCATGAGCTGAGTAAGCAAAAGATAAAGATGATATTTCTAATCTTGCGTAAAACTCCACGAGTGAGTTTTGAGAGGCATCGGGGTACATATTTTCGCTTTCAGTAAGAATTACATCGCTAAGCCGATCTGTGTGCATTGAGAGCATTTTAAATTCGTATACAGCATCACAACAATTTATCGTCCGTTGGATGAACATATCAGCATACATTATGAAAGCAAATAGGACGCCAACAGTAAAAAAACCGTTTTCAGTCATCTGTGCACCAACATAGATAACTAAACATGCTACCAACCCCGTTACAGACGCACTAATTAGCCGGAAAGCAAGGTCAATACGAAAGCGCTTGATATTCGCAGCAATACATCCTGTTGAGAGGTTAACCCATTTTGTTTTTCGGTTAGTGTTCAAACACAGAATTTTAATTGCTGCAATGCCGCGAGTGGTTTCCATAAAATGGGAGCTTTGCGCAGCCGTTTGACTGATAGATTCAGCCAATGCAACTCTGTACATCCCAAAACAAAACCATTTGATGAATGCGTAGAGCAGTGCCAAAGAAACTACACCTGCGCACAGCACCATACTGTAAAGCCCCATAACGATCAGCAATGAAACTGTAATTACAGCATCCAGAATTGCACTTACCATCCGTGCATTAAATGCTTCCTGTATTTGGTTTAAAGAGTGTAAGCGCGATACAATATCTCCTAATTGACGTTTTTCAAAATAGGTAACAGGGAGGCTTATTAATTTATTCAAAAATCCTTCAGACCAATTTAATCCAATAGAATATTTAGCCGCAGTAATAATCCAGTCACGAAGCCATGTAAGCAACATTCGCATAAGAAGCAATGCAACAACAGCAGCCGAAACAACATTAAGAGCGAACATATTACTTGTGCTGAGAATGTTATCTATAATGAATTGTGAAGAAGCAGGAATCAACAGTGTAACAAGTTCTATAGCTACGGATATTGCAATGAGCCGTGCTATTACTGCCCCCTTACCTTCTATTCCAGTCAGCATATCTCTGATAGAGATCACTGAAGTAACTTTCTTTCGCTCAAACGTGGCGCTGGGTTTCATTTCAAGCGCTATACCTGTAAAACAATCTGATAGTTCAGAAAGTGTTATGTTACGTTCACCAATACCTGGATCATGGATCAGCGCACCTTTTCGGGAAAGCTTCTTAAGCACAACGAAATGATTAAAAGACCAGTGCAAAATGCAAGGCAACGAAAGTGATCGAAGCTCTTCCAGTTCGACCCTGACAGGACAAGACGATAACCCTAATTTTTCGCCTACACTCATAATCTCTCTAATACTACAGCCGTAATTGCTCTGTAAGCCGATGATCTCCCCGGCGGCGGTAGTGACATTGTTGCGCCCGGTATTGATGCCGTCGTCGCCAGTCTGACCAATGTAAAA
>NZ_JAQRFI010000088.1 GCF_028598805.1 Xenorhabdus yunnanensis
ATACTGGCTGTTTTCCCGGAATGCACAGCGGATCAGGTTTTCCACATCCCGTTTCAAGGTAGTTATCTGCTCCTGACGGTAGTTCGCCAGACTGACCACAAACAGCGTGACCGCTAAATCATGCTGGGTTTCCGGCATCGGCAGGCACTGCATATCATCACCATGCCCATGATGACCCTGATTAGTAATGTAATCGTTGACCGCCTCAATAAAGGGCTGGCTGATTACCCCCGAATCCAGCAACAGATACGCGTTGGCGGTGCCTGCCCCACGGGGCGCGTCATGCAGAAAGAAGATACGATCAATGCTTAAGCCCGCCACCGCTGCAATCATGCCCCGGTAAACCGCATCGGTATGATAGTTACCGACCAGGTTATATTGGTTGCGGCAACGATCACGTAAATCATCGTCCGACTCCGCATCCGCGCCGGGCGTCAATAACCAGCCGTCTTCATTCTGCACCCGTGCAATCCCGGATATCGCCACGGGCAGAAGTCGAAAGTAGCCGGGCGCAAGATTAAATGCGCCGCCTGCGGCTTCTGCCCTCACAGGCAGCAAGGCACTGAACACACCATCCGCCATTACTACGCTTTCCGTGGTGCTGACCCAGTAGATTTCACCGTTAATGCGTTCAGTCTGGATCACCGTTCCGGCGGGCACGGTCACCGCTGATGCGCCCGCTATCTTATAGAAGCGGATCACCCCCTGTGCAGCCGAGGCGGGCTTGCGTTTCAGGTTCACGCCCCAGGCGAACATATCCAGCCATGAACCTGATGCCGTTGCCAGATACATATTTTTCAGCGTGACATGGATTAACGCGTCTTTCAGCCACAACACAGGCCGCGTCACCATCGTGTTAATCAACCGCCAGAACGGGGACATGCGCGAGGTGTTCGTCACCAGCCCGGCTTCATCCACCACGTTGGCAAAGGCTTTGCTGATGTCGGCTTCCGTGGTCGGCATCCCGCTGTCACGCAGCACCTTTTCATAATCAAGGGTGGGTTTAGTGTCCATGTCCCACACTCACGCTCAGTCGGCCAAAATCATAAGTTTCTGCCATGATCCACAGCTTCGTTGGTGTTTCTTCATTAATGATGACCGTCCCCGGAATAATTCGCTCATCTTCCTCGACCAGAATTTCAATCTGGGTACGAATATCCGCCCGCAAGGTCGGGCTGCGTTCAGCGACCAACTCGGTGGCAAGACCACTTTCCATAATGGCGTGAACACAGTCCTGACCCACCGAAAAGCGGTTATGGCAAAAGCGCGGTTCATTCCCGGCGTTCAGCGTGAAGTCACCGCCCGTAATCCATAAATCAATGTATTTTGGCTCATCCATAAGCCACCTGCTCCCATTCTGTGAGTTGTCCCGGTGTGACGTTGCTTGTCACATTCAGCGTGACATTTTCAATCCGACGACTGTTGTCGGTGATGGTCTGTGAATTCGTTGTTACCGCTTTCATCAGACCTTGCTTGCCAATGCCCTGCTTTTTCCCGCCCGTTAAGACGCCCTCGGTTTCGGGCGGCTGAATGGCTTTCACTGGCTGGATCATCGCTTGAGGTTGTCCCTGCAAAATCCCGTTGGGTTGGGCTATCAGTTTCTGGGTATTTTCCCCGATGCCCTGCACCGGAGCCGCCGCTTTTCCAGTCGGTTCGGTGACCGTCTTCTCAATGGCTTGGGTTTCAATATTGATGCCCGGAATGTAGTTCAACTTGTCGATAATCCAATTATAGGCTTCGCTAAATGATCTTTTTAGCCAGTCCCATAAGCCACTAAAGAGATTGCTGACACTGTCCACCATGCCGGAAAACGTATCCGCCAGTGAAAAGTTGCTGAACCAGCTACAGAGGTTATCCCACACCTCGCCAATCCAGGCAAAGACTGCGCTGAAGATCTCGCCAACCCATTTCACACAGGCCGCGATAACCTTAAACGCCGTGGTATTCATAATGGCGGCTTTAATGGCATCCCAGTGCTTAATCAGCAGATAAATGCCCACAGCCAGCAACGCAATCGCAGCAATAATCAGCAAGACAGGCCAAGTCATAAAGCTGAATGAAATGCCCGCTAACATGGCCTGCATACGGACAGCCATCAATGTATTACGTAATATTCTCAGTCCGACGTTCCATACGGTAACCGCACCATTGCAAAGCCAGACTGCCGCCGTCCACAGTTTCATCACCAACGTACAGGCCGCCCAAATTCCCTTAAGCCCCAGCCAGATAAACTTCGACACGCCCATCACGATATTGGCCGCAGCCCCCACTGCCGCGAATCCGATAATGCCCGCTGAGATATAGCCAATCCAGCGCGCAATATTGGGAAACAGTTTCAGCCAGCGCACCACTAACTGACTGATGTTCGCCATCTTGTTGACCAGCGAAGACACCGCAGGCAGCAGCGTTGACCCCACCGCAATACGGATATTTTGCCAGATGGCTTGCAGCCGTTCCCACGGGTTCGCCATCAGTTCAGCCATTTCACGGGTACGCTTCATACCATCGTTCGCGCCCAGTGCGGTCATGTTCTTGCGCAGCACATCGACATTGCCGTAAAGCTGTTTGACCACCACGGCAGAATCCCCGAACGCGGCTTCAATTTCGGCCTGTGCCTTGAGATTGCCTTCAATACTTTTGCCGTATTTGGCCTGTAATTTTTCCAGCATTTCCGGCATCGACAGCAATTTCCCGGAGGCGTTGGTAAAACTTAACCCCAGTTTCTTGCCGCTGGCTTCTGCATTGGTGATAAATGATTCATACGCGCCGCTGGCTTCCCCGCCCAGCGCGCGGTTAAGTTCCCCCAAGACCGCCAACTGCTCATCAATGCCGACGCCGAACTGGGTTCCGGCGGCGCGGGCCCCTTCCATCAGGTCAGCAATGTCGGTCATGGACGTGCCGAACGTTTTCGACATGATCACCGCCTTGCCTGCCAGTTCTTCGGCAAACCGGAGGTGACCCACCGCCTTGGCATGGCTGGAAAATTGGGAAAACATTTTTCCCATGTAACCGGCGGTATCGCTGGCGCTGGATTTGAGGGCGGCGGCAGTGGTATTGGCAATATTCGTCATCTGGGGCAGGTCGCTGTGTGACAGCCCGTTCACGGCCTTGCTGATTTCAGCGGCCGACTGCACAAACTCAATCGACGACTTGCCATACTGGGAACTGAACGTCATGGCATCGTTGGCGACTTTATCCATCACGCTGCTGTCAATGCCCTGCAATGAGGCGGATTTCAGCGCCTCATCCATTTCAATGGCCGGATCCAGAAAGCCCTTGATTGACCAGAACGCCCCGGCCAATCCTGCGCCACCAATCGCCAGTTTGCCGAACGCGTCTTGCGAAGACTGGGCAAACCCGGACACCGCCGCTTTCGCACTCGCCAGCGGTTGTGTGATTTTATCAATCAGGCTTAAGGTAAAATCTAATTCCTGACTCATGGTTCACCCCTGAACGCCAGCGCAATACCATTTGCCGTGGCAATGCGCGTATTTTCCCAATAACGATTATCCAGCCAGATGGCACGGGCTAAATTTTCCGTATTATCTTTTTCATGCGGTAAATAATGACGGCGTAATATTAAGGCCTGTTCAAATAAACTATGGTCAATCGCCTTAACCCGTGCATTCAGTTTTTTATTTCGATATCCAGTTTAGGCGCATATTCCGCATTCACCCGTTCCACAATCTGCATGGCAGCGCCGGGGATTTGCAAGAGGGCATCCAGTGCGGCTTTTGAGGCAGGCTGCACAATGCGGCGCAGGTAAGTGACAATCGGCACAATCTTATTGTCCATTGCCATGTCATTAATCATGCTGTTATAGGCAATGATATTCGGTTCAAAATGAATTTCAGTTTCGCCGATAATTAAGGTAATGATTTTATTTTCTTTGCTCATGAATGAATTCCTTTCTTTTATTAATTTCGTCCACTAATTGATTATGCCTTGCGGCACAGTTGCCATATAAGGCGGAATAATCGATTAAGATATTGGCTAAATTATTTCCGGTCGTTCCGGTTAATTTCGGTAATATTGCCTGACATTTTTTCAGCAGGTTTTCCTGATAAGGTTCGCCCGATGGTGTCGGCGGTGTCGTTGTACAGCCGGACAAACTCAGGGCTAACGCACACAGCAGTAAAAACAGGCTTGACCACTTCAGTACGAATCTCTCGCGGGGCGGCATGGGCGATCCCCTCCAGTTTATCTTCTAATTGCCGGGCGGAGGCGCTGGAAATGGCTTGCAACTCCTGTCGCATGGCCTCTTTTGCGCTTGCTGCTGCCCGTGTGATGTTCAGCTCGATGCTGTCACGGTAATAGTGACTGACGCGCCAGCCCGCACCGAACGCCAACGCCACCACAACAACATAGAGCGTCCGGGCATTGGGCATCATTTCACCCCGTTATGTGAGAGCGAAAAATGATTGCCATCGGGACGGGAAAAGCGCCCGCCCCATGTACCGCCCAGCGACTCCCAATATTCCCCCAGTGGCAGGTACGCGTCACTGCGGGTCTGATACTCGCCCTGAATAAACAGGTTGAGATCAACCGCCAGACGCAGCGTATGCAGACTGTTGGCAATCCCCGTGCCTTTCCGGGCATTCAGTTTCGCCTGCGCCGGGGCGCGGTGCGCCTCACCCAACGTCACACGATAGCCGCGTTCGTCCGCCCATAAGATCAACTGGGCAACCCATACCGCAAATAATTGCTGTTTTTCACTCAGTGTCATTGCTTTAACTTCCCTGTTAATAAAGCGCTCCCGCGCTTGCGTAACCAGACCTCAATGAGCTGATATCCGGCAATTCCCAGTGCACTGCCAATCCCCGTGACCGCTATCGGGCTGATGCCCGGCCACCAAATCAGCAACGCCCCTGCCATCACTGACACCGCTGAACCCAAGATAACCCGGCCGATAAACAGCCTTAAGGTGATCGGTTCGTTGCCTGTCAGCATTTTGCCCAACGCAATCAGTGCCCCCAATAGCACCAGCGTGACAAACGTTTTTTCATGTTCGTCCATGAACGCCCCCGTTACCCAATCAGGCTTTGTGTCAGTTCCGCTTCCAGATAAGGAATACCATTGATGCGCACAAAATCCGGGCTGGTCACCACAAACTTCACTTTGTGGGTCATGACGCTGCCACCTTTCGGGTCAACGTCCAGAATGTCGCTGACAATCAGCTTGCAGCCGTAAGCCTCAACCTTGATTTCCTCGTTGCCTGCCTTGGCGTACCACATCAGGTCAACGGGCTGAATGCCCCGCCATGACCCCGCCGAACGCGCTTTGGCGGTCACGATTTCCAGATATTTGGTACTGAGTTCAATCTCACCCTCCGCCGCCACATCCCCGGCGATATAGCCATCCGGTACGCCCTGCGTCTGGGCAGCGGCGGTGTTATCGGTAATGGACAGATTGACCTTTTCGGCATGAACCAGATCCCCGTCCATATTAAAATCGACCGACTGGCCTGAAATACGTTGGCTCATGCGCTTTTCTCCAGACTGCTATCCAGCAACAGGCTCACTGAAATGCCTTTCGGACATTCATAGGTGCGGATAGTGATATAAATTTCCACCGTGTTTTTATTACGCCATGTGATGGCGACATCGCCGTCTTTCGGCGATTTCACTTCCCCCGGAAACGTCACGCCGTTAATTTCGGTACTGCGGGACATTTCACGCAAGGTACGGGCGAAGTAAGCCTGATGGGTGGCGGTGCTGCCCGGTGTGCTGTTCAGACTGCGGTCGGCAATTTTGGCAATCGCCTGCAAGCGCACCCGGCGGGCCACTTTATCAACCACCCGCAGATTTTCGATGCTTTGGTAATCGCCGCCTTCCACATCCAGTGTACGGCCATCTGACCAGTACAGGCCGTCATAATCGGGATACCACATCGGCACGCTGAAACGCAGTTTTTCCAGTGCCTGCAAGGTCGCCAGATCAATCGGCTGGCCTGTGCCATCTTTCGGGAAGTCACTGGCCCCCAAATCCATCAACGCCCCGGTCTGTACCCGTGCGGGACTGTCTGCTACGGTGACGGCACGATTGCACAAGCGCCCGGCCAGTACACCCGCCTCATTGCCCCACAGACACGGCACCAACTGCACGGCGGGCACGGCTTCACCCTTTTGCAATTCCGCCAGACGGGTGACGTAATCGGCCCACGGCTCTTTAGACTGGGGGCCATCCACCGACAGGATCGCCCACTGCCAGCGGCCAAACTTGGCGATGGTGTTCGCCCGCAAGGTTTGTGCGGCCTTAATCACCTCTTTGGTCGCGCCGCGGGTCAGCACATAACCTTCAACACTGGCGATAGTCTGTGCCGCAATAATCGCGTCCACGAACGCCCGTTCATCGGCCAGTTCCGGCAGAATATGCACGTACCCTGACCAGTTCTGCCCGGCGTTTGCCAT
>NZ_JAQRFI010000089.1 GCF_028598805.1 Xenorhabdus yunnanensis
TCGCCAAAACGGTGGTGATTGCAGCAGTCAGGGTAGTTTTACCGTGGTCAACGTGGCCGATAGTACCAACGTTAACGTGCGGTTTTGAACGTTCAAACTTTTCTTTAGACACGACTCTATTCCTTAATACCGCTCCCCCGTCACAGAGAAGAGGGAGCTAAAATATAGTAAACTCGAAAACTTATCTAGATTTGCGAGCTTCGATAATAGCCTGAGCGACGTTGCTCGGCGCTTCGTTGTACTTCAAGAACTCCATGGAGTAAGAAGCACGACCTTGGGTCTGAGAACGCAGGTCAGTAGCATAACCAAACATTTCAGACAATGGTACTTGAGCACGAACAACTTTGCCCGTAGCTACATCATCCATACCATCGATCATACCACGGCGACGGTTCAAGTCACCGATGACGTCACCCATGTAGTCTTCTGGTGTTTCCACCTCAACTTTCATGATAGGTTCCAGCAGAACTGGTTTCGCTTTCATGAAACCTTCTTTAAATGCCATGGACGCAGCAATTTTAAAGGCGATTTCTGAGGAGTCAACATCATGGTAAGAACCATCGAACAAGGCAACCTTAATGTCAACGATTGGATAACCAGCCAGAACACCGCTCTTCAGCTGTTCCTGAACGCCTTTGTCAACGCCTGGGATATATTCTTTAGGAATAACACCACCGACGATTTCGTTCGCGAATTCGTAACCAGCACCACCTGCTTCCAGAGGCTCGATGCGTAACCAAACGTGACCGAACTGACCGCGACCACCGGATTGTTTAGCGTGTTTACCTTCCTGCTCAACAGAAGCACGGATAGTTTCACGATAAGCAACCTGAGGTTTACCTACGTTCGCTTCAACGTTGAATTCACGACGCATACGGTCAACCAGTACATCGAGGTGCAGTTCACCCATACCTGCAATGATAGTTTGACCAGACTCTTCATCACTGCTTACGCGGAATGATGGGTCTTCTTGAGCCAGACGACCTAAAGCGATACCCATTTTTTCTTGGTCAGCTTTAGTTTTTGGCTCGATAGCAACAGAGATAACTGGCTCTGGGAATTCCATACGCTCCAGAATGATTGGAGAACCCATGTCACAGAGAGTATCACCTGTAGTTACATCTTTCAGACCGATCGCAGCAGCGATGTCGCCTGCGCGGACTTCTTTGATTTCTTCACGTTTGTTGGCGTGCATCTGTACGATACGGCCAAAACGTTCTCTTTTTTCTTTTATCGGGTTTAGTACGGTGTCACCAGAGTTAACAACACCAGAATAAACACGGAAGAACGTCAGGTTACCCACGAATGGGTCAGTAGCGATTTTGAACGCCAGTGCAGAGAATGGCTCGTCATCGCTAGAGTGACGTTCTGCTGGAGTATCTTTACCGTCTGGCAGAACACCTTTGATAGACTCAACGTCTGTTGGTGCTGGCAGATATTCGACAACTGCATCCAGCATTGCCTGAACACCTTTGTTCTTAAATGCAGAACCACAGGTAACCAGGATAATTTCGTTAGCCAGAACACGCTTACGCAGAGCTGCCTTGATTTCTTCTTCAGTCAGCTCTTCACCGCCCAGATATTTGTCCATCAGGTCTTCTGATGCTTCTGCTGCGGATTCAATCAGGTTCTGATGCCATTCTTGAGCCAGTTCAACCATGTCTGCAGGGATATCTTCATAAGTGAAGGTCGTTCCCTGATCAGCTTCGTTCCAGTTGATTGCTTTCATCTTCAACAGGTCAACAATACCGGTGAAGGTATCTTCAGCACCGATCGCCAGTTGAAGTGGAACTGGGTTAGCAGCCAGACGAGTTTTGATCTGCTCAACAACGCGCAGGAAGTTCGCACCCATACGGTCCATTTTGTTAACGAACGCGATACGTGGAACATTATATTTGTTAGCCTGACGCCATACGGTCTCAGACTGAGGCTGAACACCACCAACCGCACAGTAAACCATTACTGCGCCATCAAGAACACGCATGGAACGTTCTACTTCGATAGTGAAGTCAACGTGTCCTGGGGTGTCGATGATGTTGATACGGTGTGGTTCATACTGTTTAGCCATACCAGACCAGAATGCAGTCGTCGCAGCAGACGTGATGGTAATACCACGCTCCTGTTCCTGCTCCATCCAGTCCATAGTTGCTGAACCTTCGTGAGTTTCACCGATTTTATGGTTTACGCCTGTGTAAAACAGAATACGTTCAGTTGTCGTGGTTTTACCGGCGTCGATGTGGGCACTGATACCGATATTGCGGTAGCGCTCTATGGGTGTTTTACGAGCCATTTTTTCCTCTCTCGTGGGCGTTCAATTTAGAGAACGGGTAGCCAAACAGCTACCCAGAACATATTCACTGCCGATGGATTACCAACAAAGGGATTACCAACGAGGGATTACCAACGATAGTGTGCGAACGCCTTGTTAGCTTCTGCCATACGGTGAACGTCTTCACGTTTCTTCACAGCAGCGCCTTTGTTTTCAGCCGCATCAGATAATTCATTCGCCAGGCGCAGAGCCATCGACTTATCACCGCGTTTACGAGCAGCATCAACGATCCAACGCATTGCCAGAGCATTACGACGAACCGGACGAACTTCAACTGGAACCTGATAAGTAGAACCACCTACACGGCGGGACTTAACTTCCACAGTCGGGCGCACGTTATCCAGTGCCAGCTCGAATGCTTCCAGATGATTTTTACCAGAACGCTGAGCCAGGGTCTCAAGCGCACCATATACAATTGCTTCTGCGACAGACTTCTTACCGTCTACCATCAGGATATTTACAAATTTGGCCAGCAGGTCAGATCCGAATTTTGGATCTGGCAGAATTTTACGTTGACCAATTACACGACGACGTGGCATGGAAATACTCCGTTTCGAATTTCAGGGTTGTCCAAAACTCTACGAGTTTATTTTGACATTAAAGTGAAAAATGTTTGGCCTTACTTAACGGAGAACCATTAAGCCTTTGGCTTCTTCACACCGTACTTAGAACGACCTTGTTTACGGTCTTTAACACCGGCACAGTCCAGTGCACCGCGAACAGTGTGGTAACGCACACCTGGCAAGTCTTTAACACGACCGCCACGGATCAAAATAACGGAGTGTTCCTGCAGGTTGTGGCCTTCACCACCGATGTAGGAAGAAACTTCGTAACCGTTAGTCAAACGCACACGGCATACTTTACGCAGTGCGGAGTTTGGTTTTTTAGGAGTGGTGGTATATACACGCGTACATACGCCACGTTTTTGCGGGCAAGCTTCCAGAGCAGGAACGTTGCTTTTCACAACTTTCGAGCTACGAGATTTGCGAACCAGCTGGTTAATAGTTGCCATTATAAAAAAAGCTCCTGGTTTTTTTGCTTCGTAAACACGGATTTTACCCTCTGTCAGTCATAATGACAAAACAAGAGGACGCGGAATTTTATTGCTGACTTGACGAGGTGTCAAGAAATATACAGTTTTTCTATGCTGGTAAAATAGCTGAAAAGTACAATTCAGATTTACCCGTTAATCTACCAGGCAAAATTTTGCTGATGTTTTACCGTTAAGCTAACAAAGCCGTTGTAATCAATCACCATTACACGGTCTGAAACCTGTTCAAACAGTCCTCGTGCCTCTAGGTCTTCCTTCAAAATATAAATTCCTGCCCCTGTACGGGCTAACTCAGTCAAATAGCGATTATCATTGATGCCCAGTAATACACCATTCTGAGTCAATAGAACATCATCTGTATCAGATACAAGGCCAAGCATTGCATTGAAGTCATCATGGTAAGGTGAGCGACTGACAGTATATAACATGTTACCCGCCTGAAATAGATTAAAATTTCAACACAAAATCATAGCCCGCCAGCAATTCTCGAATTGCAGTGGCGGAAAGAAATTCAGCTTCCAGCACAAAATTGCTTGCTGGGCTGCCTCCTCGAATAACCAGATCGTCCAGGCAAACATAACATTTATCAATGTCATAAAGAGGCAAGATCTTAAAGGTTGAGATATAGTCACGGCTCAGGGCTTTGTCCGGCTGCTGATTGGCCAGCAATTGGAATACTCCATCAGAAATAAAAAATACACCAATCTGCTCAGTCAATGCCGACGTCGCAAGCAGTACATCCAGACCTTCCCTGCCGGCAGAAGAGCCATGAGGGGCTTCAGTAAAAACAAAAGCGATTTTTTTCATCAATACCCGCTATTTCATTGACATCCACGGAGGCCCCTAATTATTTCCCTAAACTAAACTGCCTCAAGCTAAAATTGCATGACACGATCACACAACATCATGGCTTCTGCCAACGATCCTAACCCACTAAGCTCAAACCCTTCAGCTAGATTAGCGGCAGGCAGATTTAATTCGCGGGCTTGCTGTTCATCTACGACACCGCGCCGCAATGCCGCCGCGACACAGATAAACAGATTGCACTGATGTTGGACTGCCAATGCCTGCCAGGCCCTGACCAAATCAAATTCATCATTGGCAGGGGCGACCAATTGATTACCGTTTTGGACACCTTCACGATAAAAAAACACGCTATGCAGTTTATGACCTGAAGCGATTAACGCCTGAGCAAATTGGTAGGCACTGCTGGCTTGTTGAGTACCGTAAGCTGGCCCAGTGACCAGCAGGCAATAAGACAGTGACGACATTACTTCTCCGATTGAGTACATTCACCATTTTTAAACTGGCGAATGTAGAGATATACCGTATGTTTGGAGATATTCAAACGATCAGCAACCTGATTAATGGCATCTTTAATATCAAAAATACCTTTTTCATAAAGATTCAGTACCACTTGTCTGTTTTTCGCATTATTGGAAACATTGCGATCAGCATTCACTTCTTCAATAGTGAATTCCAGCGTTTGTGCCACCAAATCATCCACAGAAGAAGCAAAGTTAACGTTTGAAGCAACTTCATGGGTTTTTTCTGGGATAAAGGTCTGAATAATTTCGGAGAAAGGCACATCAAGGTTCATATTGATGCACAAAAGCCCAATGACTCGACGCTGGCGATTGCGGATAGCAATTGTGATAGATTTCATCAACGAACCACTTTTTGCCCGTGTGAAATACGCTTTAGAAACACTACTGTCTTCATCCGTAATATCATGCAGCATTCGCAATGCCAGATCAGTAATCGGAGAACCAATCTTACGACCTGTATGCTCTCCATTAGCTATTCTGACGGCTGAACATTTAAGATCTTCCAGTGAATGAAGAACTATTTCACAATGCCCACCAATCAACATAGCCAGGCCATCAACAGCAGCTTCGTAAGATTTTAAAATGTCATGATCAGTTTCATTAAATGGTTGGTTTTCCATTAAATCAATATCACTGTTATCACTAGTTAATATCGGGGTAGCCATATAATACACCATCCTTCAAATTCAGACTTTGCCTCATCAAAAATTCAGGGCAAGATTTATTATAAAATTAGATTACTGCAACTCAGATTCTATCTCAGTAAGCACCTACTGTTACAGGCAGTTTAAATCTGGACTATACACAGAAATCGGGGCGTATATGAAATACATGAAATTTCGAACATAGCCCAAATTCAAAATGGCAAATTAATAGCCTTATGCGATCGGCACTAATAACAAAAAACATTTAAAAATGTTCTATATTCTATACCCAATGGATTTCAAGATGCATCGTGGCGGCAAGGGAACGAATCCCCGGAAGCATAGATAACTATGTGACCGGGGTGAGTGAGCGCAGCCAACAAAGAGGCAACTTGAAAGACGAAGGGTATATTCAGAAGTGTGACGTTAAAACTACATCGAATCGCCGTCAAGTCCTTGTTGAGTATACCGTGAGTATTTATCACAGCATTATGCCTAATCAGCCTGAAATACGAAAAACAATATCTTATTTAATTCTTAGATAAATAATAAGCAAACAAATTAATTTTTCTTTATCCATGCTTATTACTCATCAAATAGAGGTAAACATCAGCAGTAAATCGAAGTGTAAAAGAAACGCATAATAAGTATCCCCCGGCATAGCCGGGGGTTTTTCATCTGCGCCTATAAGGCTCTCTTACCAGCCGCGCCCTAACAGGCGCATCGCAATCTGACATTTGCATTCTATTGA
>NZ_JAQRFI010000090.1 GCF_028598805.1 Xenorhabdus yunnanensis
ACTGTTTTAGGGGGGGTGATTGCTTACTGCCTTAAATTGAAAAAGCCATCACTTAAAAATTTCTACTCAGAAGACGATTTTCCAGTGATGGCTTAAGCGGAATTCGGGTTAATTAGAATGAAAATCAACCAAGGGAATTAGTTAGAGTAGATAACTGTGATATAAATCTCATAGTGACATTTTATAAATAGTCATATCAAGTCTATTAGGTTAATAATAATAATTGGTCTTTTTAAGACAACGTTGAAACACCTTTAAATGGTAACCGCTAATATCAAAAAACAGCCCTCTCACCCCATTTTATTAATGGGGTTTCTCTAAAAAAACCATAGCGAATAACTACAACGTAAATTTTAATTATATTCCATTAAGTCCTGAGAGTTAAATGTGGAAAATTACACTACCGTAAATCAAGCTATAAAAACACCAATATATTCATTCCATGAACTAAAATAGTTATACCAATATTTCATAACCATCGTGCTTTATGAAGTATAGATAAAAAATCCCAGCTTTTTACGGCTGGGATTTCTGGTTTAGCCTTTACACCGGCTCAGCGCCAGCCTTATCCCTGCGCCAATCTCAGCATCAGGGCGGTCAGCAGCAAGTATTACGTTGTCTGATTCTGATAAATGTTTTCCCGACCACGCCTCCAATGCCCTGTGGTACGTTGGACTGATGGTTATTTTTCCCTCCCGGCATACGGCGTCACATCTTTTCATCTTTTTAAACAAGGCGCGTTTCGTTTTGTACTGATATTGTGCCATCAGATTTTTTACCCAATCGGCATAGCGCTGAAGTGCGCTGTCATAATCATACAGCTCCCTATCAAAAGTCACGTCAGGATGAACCCATATACCGTCATCACTCGTCTCTGGCAACACAAAACGGCTATACGCCAACGCATCTTTGAGCAACCTCCCCAGCTCCTTATTATCAGTACTGTGAGGCACCAAATGTTGGACCCCCAAAGGATCGCGTAGGCAACCACGATAACCCGAATAGGTGTCAATACCAATAAAGTCCTCATTGGCAACCACAGAAGCCCAGGCCGTTTTTACAATATCTGTCATTTTATTTCACCTGTGTCACTATCACATCCACACCATGAGTTTTCCCGTACTCAATAGCCCGATTAACCTCACTCCACTGTACTGCGTTTGTATTAATCGGAACCGCCAAGCGAATTTCTTTACGGGAAATCATGTCTGGAGTCAGAACCCTATCTTTAACTTTGTCCCCACTAAATTGAACCGCTTTATCAATATTACCTTTAATAGAATAATATATCTGGCTTGGTTTGTTCAGTTTTGACAATGTCTGGGTATCCAGTGATTTCGCGCTTATCGCCAGACCCGTTTTCATATCATGATAGTCAAAAACCTCAAAGCGCGGCGGCAACCGTGAACCGGCAGGCAGCTGCGTTCCGACATAATCTTCCCACGGCATCCCCTGTTTCATATTTCCCTGTCCCCACAGAATCCCCGATTCTGCCGCCGAGACGGTCGAGGTCGCCGAATTGCGCTCCAGATACGAGACATCGTCTTTTAACCCACGTACCAGCACATTGGTATCCGGCTTCTGCTTTTTAAACAACGACGCTGAGGTACGACTCAATTGCTCGGCCAAATGCTTTGTCGTCTCTGTCGAACTGCCCAGGACTTTCACCCCCGTTGCAGCACCGGTGCCTAAAGCCGCTTCTGACCCAACGACATCGGCAGCAAAAATCCCGGCCTTATTCAAACACAGAAAAAATCCCGCCTTACAGCCCTCAAGGGCTGCCAGCCCCGCTTGTACCATGCGCGCGGAACTCCCCACCAACAAAGTGCCCGCATAAACCCCTGCATACCCCCCACCGGCAACCGCAAGGGCCACAATCGCCCCGTCCCGCCGGGCGGCCACACGTTCTGCCGCTGCGTGATCGCCCCGGGATGCCGCCAACATATCCCTGCCATTTTCATCCGCCATCCGATCCCACTGATGATCATCATAGTTATTGCGATAGACCAGTTCGGCACTGTTGGCCGCGCTATAAGCCCCTTCCGGGGTACGGCTAATCAACGCCCCGGACAATGCCCCGATAACTTTCGCTGTCTGGGCCTTGGTTTCATTCCCCAGCAGGGCTTGCTGAATTTTATGCATTTGCCGTTCAGTTTCGTTCTTATATGCCGGTTCAAAGAGCCGGCTTTCCATCGAGATGGCCGCTAATTCAGCCGCCAGCGCACCGGCCACCGCCGCTTTGGCATCTCCCCCTGCTATTTCCGCACTCAGGCCGGCAACCACACCATGACTCAGCATTTTTCCCGGCGCGCCCAGAATTTCCCCGTTATCCCCAATCAGTTTAGCGCCTTCCGCATGGATCTGATTGCCGACATTGTTCAGTAACGCCGTTTGCAGATTGTCCTTAAAACTGCCGCCATTAATGGCCGTGCCGATGGTTGAACTGACGACGGACTGTGCCGCGACACGTTTGAAAATCTGCCCCCAGTCATGATCGTTCAATAGGGGAAGCTGGACGTCTGTGGGCATGGGCGTCACCCGCCCTGTATCGCTCACGATTTTCTGCCAGCCCATCCGGTGATCCAGCCCCGCTAATGCGCCCCCCACAGCCATTTGCGTGACCAGGGATTTAATTGAATCACGTTTCGCCAGAGATTCCAGGGTCTTGGTGAGATTGCCCTGATTTTCAACCAGGGCAACCGCCGCCTGCGAGGTCAGGGCAATCATGCCGCTATACGCAGCCCCATAAATTGCGCTCCCCATCGCTCCTGTTGCGCCTGTTGTCGCCACCGCCCCCTGTCCTGCCATGCCGGCTAACCCCGAACCGGCGGTGATCGCCGCAACGGCAATGGCAATGATCGCCCCCGCAACCGGACTTAAGCTCTGGCTTTTTTTGTTCCAGCTGGTATAGGCGTCTTTGACGGTATGCCACTGAACATCATCACGCTTTCAAAGATCTTTCATCCATTCTGTGCCGGGGGTATTGCCGAGATGTGTTAACGCCTCGTCAAATAACTGTCCCTCCTTCATTTTCACATCCGCATCAATGCCTTTAGCCGCATCGACCGTTAACTTACCGCCCACCCTCACTGACGGGATGACCCAGGTTTTCTCATGACTGCCTTGATCACGATGGGTAATGAAAAACCCTTTTGAATGCGTGATAGTCTGCTCAAACGCGATATTGGGCACCGCCTTAAAGTTGACTTTTCCGGTCTGGCTGGTAATTTTCGCATTTTTATGGGTTTCGATCCGGCTCGCTTCCAGTGTGACATCATCTTTTGCCATCAGATTAATATCCCCACCGGCAACAAACTCCGTGACTTTATTGGTTGAACGCTCTTTTTTTCGTGTTTCGGTCTTCGAACCTGCCAGCCAGCAAGATTTTACGCCCAGGATGCGCCTACATTCTTTCTTGGTTTCTTCCCATTTATAGATTTCTTCCATTGCCTGTGCGTACAGAAAACCGCCTTTGGCCGCAATATCCATTATTCCTTTGGCAGCCAATGAGGTTGCCTGAAACAAAATACTGCCCTGAGCGCTGACGGTGAGTGCTTCCCCACTATTCAACTGGCTGGGGCGGTGAAGAAAATGTTCACTATTGCCTTCCTCGTGATGTTCTTGTACCGATTCAAAACGGATATTTCCCCCCGTAGATATCGTCATATCACGACCAGAGGTCAGGTTTGTGGCATAGGTTGACAGGTTGCCTGCCGCAGAAAGTATGAGTTTTTTGCCGGCATTGAGGGCACTTATCCCCGTGACTATTTTGGCGTTGCCAGCGTTGTATTTGTGGCTCAGGAAAACCACGTCCTGACCCGCGTTAACGGAGACATCTCCCCCCGTCGAAGTGAGCTGGGTAAACCGCCCGACAATATCCCGGCCGGCCTGGAATTGCAGGTGATCACCGGCCGTAATGCTGGCTCCTCCTGCACTAAATTTTCGTGCCATCTCGGCCCCGTTCTTACCCTCCGAAATGGTGTAAATCGAGTCTTTTGCACCGTGTTTGTGCATATCAATATCACGGCCAGCACCCACCCTGATTTGTTGCCCGGCCTCCATCTCCGTTCCGATCAATTTAACATCATTGCCCGCAAACAAATGAAGATCGCCCGTCACCTTCAATAACTGGGTTGAGGAAACAACAAGATCCTGACCGGCACTTAACGAAAGATTGTGCGCCTGCATCCAGGTGTTATCGGGCGTCGGAGACCAGCCCAGCACCAGATCTTTATCTGCCGAAATCCGCAAATTTTCTGAGGCCCTGAGAGATAAAGGTTTGTGGCTCCCGCCAATCTCACCAAACAACAGAAGCCCCTCTTCGCCACGCGCGATAAGATCAACATTTTTCCCACTCAAAATGGTATTCTTAAAGGAAATTCTCTTACCAACCAGCGTTAAATCTTCCTTTGCATTCACCTCTAGATCAGTAAGCCCCAGATAATTTGTATTTAACGTAATGTTTTTGGCTAAGTTAAACGGCTTTTTGGGGGCAAAAAAAAGTGAATTGCCTGCAAACAGGCGTATGGTATCACTGGCGCTGATCAGATTCTCAATGCCCTTTAGTACGGAAGTCCGTACGGAAATGTTACGTTGGCGCGAAAGAAACTCAACATTTTTCGCGTGTACAGGGATGTCAGTCATGTCGATATCGCTGTCAGCGACTAGCCGTACATCTTCTCTGGCGGTGATGCCTGCGTTCGGAGAGGACGATGTCAGGTTTATCGCGCCTTTATCCGACATCAGCTCAATGTGTTCCCCACGCAGGCTCACGTTATTAGTCTGGATACCGTGATCGGCCCACAACCGCAAAATGCCATTGGCATCCACCGTCGATTGCCGTATCGGCACCTTATTATACCTCTCTGCAGTCAGTGAAATTTCATTACCTGCAATCAGCTCAATATTCTTCTTCGCGCTCAGGCTCACATTGTCACTCAAGCGGATAGACTGCCCTGCCTGCATTCGCAACGTATCAGAAGTTTTCAGCCCGCCAGAACGTTCAGATGCCATTCCAGGACCGTAAAGATGAATATTCCCCTTACGTGCAAGAAAATCAAGATGATGACTGGACCAATCCAATACCTTAGCTGCGCCGTCGATATAGAGGTCATTTCCCGCAATTAACGTCAGTCTATTCGGAGTCTGCAAAAAATCTGTGCCGCCAATAGAAAGGTCACGATCCGCTATGAGTGAGACATCATATTCCGAGTGTCTTGATATTCCGAGTGTCTTGTTTGGTCAGGTAACATAAATTTGTCATAAGATGAGCTTATGTTACCCGCATTCATCAAAACATGTTGGGCAGCAATTTCCATTTGATCCACGGTGAGTTTATCTTTGAAATCAGCAACCAGGCTATTTCCAGCCGCAAGCCTGCCATGTTGTGCATCAAATGTATTGCCGGTTAAGATGAGATTTTTCGCGGCACTTATCCGGTTTTTGTCATTCTCAGTCGGGTTAGCAGGGTTAACACTCTCTCCTCTCATCTCAAGCGAAGTCGCATTAATGTAAGCATTCGCCCCCGAAGTCAGTCCGGCTCTCTGGCTGTGGGTCAATTCTTTAGTCCGAACAACGATATCGCCCTGCGCCGCGTTCAGTCTTGCGTACAGGCCGTTATTGTCAACCCGGGTCGATAAATTACCCGTTGCATCTTTTTGCAACCACAAGTTCTGGTTTGCCTGAAGCAACGAATAATTCTCATTATTTAAATGGTCAACAAACAGGCGCATATCATTCCCTGCCGTCACCTCCCCCTGATTCGTCAACCTGTTCGCGGCAAACGTAATATCTTTCCCTGCCTGTATCAGGTTTTTCTTGAACACAGCGGCCTTGTCAATGTCAATAGCATCACTGCGGACATTAATATCCGTTTTAGCCTGTACCTTACTCAGCGTCACTTTACCGTCAACCACTAACCCGATATCATCCTGGGTGTTGTGGTCAACAAAAATTGGTCACTGGCTTAGCGTTTTTCCAAAATAATCGTTCTGACTCATTGGGCGTTAACCCATTGTTATACCAGTGAGGACGAAGCTGGCTGT
>NZ_JAQRFI010000091.1 GCF_028598805.1 Xenorhabdus yunnanensis
CCACTCGGCATCTTGGTTACTCATGCCTAATTGCTGGTATTCCATCCCGCCCTCAAGAATGGGTGTTTTCCCTGCATTACGTGCGCCTTTATAACGTTCGAGCGCTTCCAGCGCCTTAGCGCCTTTTGTACCATCTAACCAATCAGCGGATTTAATTACCCCTGCCGCCATCATGCCGTCTTTCATGATGCTGGCACCGTGGCGTTGTTGTGCCAGCCCCAAGCCCAATGTCTCTCGGCAGATAGTGACAGGCGAGCGCCCAAGAAAGCCGTCTTCGGTGGCATAGCGTAAATGCAGGATTTCTTCCTGTAGGAAGGTTTTCACCTTGCCGCTATAAGGCTCTGTGATAGTGTATGAGAATCGGTGATCGGATAGCCGCTGAGGGACAACCGTTGACGGTGGGTAAGGGTGCAACGATTGTGGCTGACCGTCCCGCCCCCAGACAATCCTGGTAATGGTGATTTCCCTCAGTTCCGCTTCTAAAACGGTTCTGATATACGGCTCTTGACCAATATCCCACTGATCTTTGATAGCCCTGAACCCAAAGGACATACCGGAAATATCATCCCGTTCAACCAGTGCCAGTACATCACGCCCCAATTGCGTATCAGGCGGGGTTAATTCGAAGCGTAATCCGGTGGCATCCTCACTCAATTGCAATGTGCCAGATGTGGTACGGCCTAACAGGTTCATGTGATCATGCTCATACAAAGCCCTGATATCTGCACCTGCCGTTAAACTGGCGCTAAAGGCATTGGGGGCGAATTGTTCGACAAACTCATCCCACAAAACTTGTGATCGGCTGTTCCACTTAATTACATAACCTGTCAGCTTCTTATCACTGGCAGACAGGGAAGCAGTGCGGATTTCAAAATCATTTTTCATTGGTAGACTCCAGACTACAAAGGGGCGCAGTGCCCCTTATCGTTAACCCGCTTTCGTGCCTTTGATTTCGAGCACTTTGATGGCGTTGGAATCCACCAGACCGCCGCCCAAATACTTATCGGTGTGTACCTTGTAGTACCCCGGTTCGGTGATATTGTCAGGACGGGTACGCGTGCCGGTATCATGGTCAACGATGAAGTAACCGCGTTTGAAGTCACCCAGACCGATAGCATCATCCGGCATAAATTCAAGATAATGAACAGGCAAGCCCAACAACATATCAGGATCACCCGCTTGCAGACGTTCGCGCCAGATATAATCCCCATTACCGTTTTTCAGCTTTTGCACCTTAGCGGCAGTCGTGGAGTTCATCACCCACACCGCATTCTTGCGGTATTTGTTCTTAAGCAGGAACTTAAGGTCAATCAGGCTATCCGCCTCAAGCGTGGTGGCTTCCAGTTTTTGCAGCGTGCCAAAATCACGCACCTTGTCGCCTTGGGTGTCACGGGGATAAGACAGAAAGCCTTTCGCTTTTTTACTGCCGTCACCGCTCACAAGATCCGTTTCTTCGGTATCGACGAAGGTATCGGCAATCTCTGAGGTCAGCCAGCCTAAGATGTCCACATCGCTAAAATCGATGATCTCTTGGGTGGTTCTGGGGTAGGCATAGATAGGAAACAGCTTGATGCTCACTTCTTCCATCTTCGGCGTGCCAGTCTCACCGCGTGCCTTGCCTTCTTCCCCGTGTACCACTGCCGCACCACCGACCGAAACAAGCTGTTTATACTCGTTGCTGCGTGTGGTTTTGAGAGTACAGATTTGGCGCATGACCGACTCATCAGCCAGTTGCTGCATGATCTGCTTGTTCAGTTCGGGGATAACGGTATAGCCGCCCTCTGAGGGAACGCCCGTAGACAAGGTGCGGGTTTCCCCGGTCACAATATAGTGACGCAGTTCGTCATTGCTGAGTGTTTCATTGGCAGGCTGGTTCTTGGCCTGATTGCGTTCTTCATCAGATAACGCCTCATAACGGGCAATTTCCGCATTGAGTGCTTCGGATTGGCTACGCAGCTCATCAAACTGTTTCGCTTCATCTTCGGTGAGTGAACGCTTTTCATCTTCGGCTTTAGTCAGTAGCGAACGCATTTGTTCGGTAAAGGTTGCTTTTTGCTGACGTAATTCGAGTAATTTCTTCATGGTGCCTCTGCATGTAGGTTAAGGGTTCGCTGTCATGCAGGTTCGGGGGAAAGCGGTAGCTGTCTGAGAACTACCGCTTTGAGGACTTGCTACAGAGCAATTGAAATCAAGATGTACCTACATGTGTCAGCAATCACTATTTAACACCATGAAAAATAATAAAAAAGACCTCTAGATAAGAGGTCTAAACAAGGGGAAACATGAGGACGGAATATTTACAAATCTTTTCATTTATACAGTGGTCGTTTTTCGTATAAATTGATTATGGTTATTTAGGCAGTTATTGAAATGAAATCTCCCGACGCTAGCAGCGGGGAATGGTAAACCTAATCTATCAGAGCTTAGCTCACGCCGTAGGTGTACTAACTATTTATAATCAAAAGAAATTTGATAAAAGTATTTATTAAAATCAATTAAATGTTTGAAATGAACTTGTAAAATTGGAACCCATGCTTCTAATACATCAAAAATACCATTATTCAAGGTATCATGCAGAGGCAGACCACAACTTTCAATGATGGAATTATCATACCCCATATCTTGCGAATATTCCTCACCTAGAAATTCTTCGTTTTTTTTATCGAACCAAGTTAGATTTAATTGAATTCCCACGATTTTTCTCCATTAAAGGTATTTTTTAATATTGCGTGTTGGATCTGCTGGTTTTAGTTGGTTACCAGTTTTAGGGTCAAAAGAGCCAATATGTTGACCATTACTAGCACGATAACCTTCAAGTTCACCGTGTTGCGAGTCCCATTCATAAATTTTACGCCCTTTATCACCAATCCATCTAGCTCGCTTTCCACCCCCACCTTGTTTTGGTGTTTTTGCAGCGCCTTTTCTTAAGTCACCCAACCCCTTAATGTCTTCGGTCTTTGGCGCAGGGTGATACTTGTGTCCATCCTGTTGAACGCCTTTACGCTGTTTCTCTTTTTCTTTCGTCTTATTTTTCGTTTTTGACTTAACTGATTTACCCGAGCCGTATTTCTCCTGTAAGTGATTCAGGTAACGTTGGGTAATTTCATCATTCCCTATCATCAAAAGTGTAATCAGATGATCGAAATCTTCTTGGGAAATGTTATTTGCGATCCCCTGTGCAGAAATTCCAACTACCCCCACTTTAGCCGCTATTTCCAGAAGTTTTTTTGCCACCTTAGCCCGGCAATATGCGATTCTCTTACAGACTTTTAGGGGTAAAGTTACAACAGACCGCTTCTTCCTCTCTGTCGTTTTACTCTGCTGATCCTGTTGTGGGTATTTAACAACCTCATTCGCCTGAGATAACGGGACAAATATAGCGTAAAAGATTGTCAGAATAATAATAAATATTTTTTTCATAGGTTTTTCCCTCTATTTAAAATAAGGGGTGGTTTATATCACCTTGACATAATGCATTTGCCCTAACGCGACAAATTTGAACATACAAAAATTAAAAATATATAACAATAAATACTGTGTTTTACAGGGGATTATTTATTATCTATTTATGAATTATTTACAAAAACACCATTAATGGGATTCATTGACATTCCCTCAGAGTCCGAAATTGGAAGTCATATAATAGCTAAAAATTGTATATTGGCACGGAGTTACAGCCGATTAGTGAGAGGGTATTTTCACATTAACTGGGGATAATGGTTAAAAGAAGGAAATTAAACTGAGTTAACAAAATTTCCGATGGTTCCGGCTTAGAACTCCATATTTCCCTTCACAGATTTATCTGGCTTTTGTTTGCCTGCCGGAAGATACCCCTCCTGAAAATCTTTTTGCATCTTTTACTGCATAGCTTATACCACACAAAATCAGACGCTATCACCCACCCAATCATTAATGTATTAACTCGTATTTGATGGTTTAAAGTTTAGAAAAAATGTGCTGGGGTTATCTACCTTATCTACCCACTCACTCTATCCCATGTTGCGCAAGGCTTTGAGTGGGTAGATGACTGATTTTTTACTGTCTACCCGTTGTCTACCTGTCTCGACCTCATCTACCTACTTTTTTCTTTTCTTTGGGTAGACAAGGTAGATAATAGGTAGATAATCTTTAAATAGTTATCTACCAAATTAACCATATGATTAATATAAATAAATTGCAATTAGGTAGACAAGGTAGATAACCAAACGCTATTTTTAGATAAACTCGTCCGCTTTATCGGTAAGTTGTACATTGGTCTGCCGTCTGCCTTTTATGGTTCGAGTCAGATATTCAGCCTTGTACTCCTTTGCGGCTTCTTTAACCGCTTTCCCAAACTCAGTTACACTCAGAGGACGCCCCAGCCCCTGATATTCCATAAATGAGAGGTAAAGGTGATAGAGGTATCTTTTTGGCTGGCGCTCTTCTTCGGTTTTACGTCCACCGCCCATTTCTAACCCTCGCGGTTCCCCCATAAAAGCCAGTGCCGCACACAAATCTAAAACAGGGTTGGATGCCCGTTTAACCTCCAATGCTTCATCACTATCACGTTGCTCAAGTAATAGCACTTTGGCCTGTTCGGGATCGTCAAATGTCGCCAGTAACCGCCTGACAATCACCGGAATTTCATGGGCTATCTTGTCTGATAAATGCGGGTCTTTATCTTCTTCTTTCACTTTATTGTTAAATTGATAGATAACACGCCGACGAGCCACACCACCTGCGCGCTCAGTAAATATCATCGGGGTATTATTAGTCGCAATAACTACAGCGCGAATAATCTCTGAATACTGTTGTTCATGTTTTGGGTCAATTTCGACCGCATCGCCACCCGTAATCGCTTTTATCCCCGTGCCTTCCCCGGTGTATTTAGGTTGGTCAGGTAAGGTGATCATGCTTTTGCCTACAAACTGCGCCCGTCCTCGTGCTGTGTCCAAAGCTGCCATATTGCCACTGGCTGTATTGTGCTGACCTGCTAATAACGTTGCTATCTGAGTGAAGACACTTTTACCACTACCACCTTCACCCGTAATTTCTAAAAATAGCTGCCAGTCATAACGGTTCGCCAGCACCATATATAATGCTGCAAATATCCTCTTCATCTTGTACGGATCTCGGTCAGCGGCGTGACTTATCCATTTATGGAAATTAGGCGCACCATCTCGCAAATTCTCATCCGGTTTTGCTGGGGTATATTCAATGCCATTGTGATTTAATAACCAATTTTCAGGCCGGTGAGGTGAAAAGACTTTCGTTTCAATATCAAAGACACCATTCGCAAAAGGGATCATACTTTGACATGGCTCACCCATGACAGGTACAACAATTTTTAACGCTTCAACCACATTATTGAGTGCACGCTTACTAAAGTTAGTTCCATGTAAGGTATAAACCTCTCCCATTTCCCGGCTTAAATCCAAGCATGATGTTTTCTTCCAGACTCCCGATTGATAGGTATAGAACCCCTCGCTTTCTGAGTGAATAGCAATCCCTTCATACCGTTCTGTTAGCAATAAAGCCTTTTCATTATCCGCCAGTTGCGCAAGGTTGTTACCTGTGCGTTTTTTCTTCTGCTTTCCCGGATTAATCGAAATAACGTTAGCTGTTCCCACTTTCTTCTCCCCCACCTGATACAACCCTTCACTGAATGCCTGCTTTGCTGCCTCAATACCGTGCTGCTGGCGATAATCGTCCCAGTCGGCCTTATGTTCTATTGGCGGTAATTGATGTGGTTCAATGATTTTGGTCACCGTTATAGAGGTGATATGCTCACTTCGATAATTCAACAGGTGACATGATGAAAAGAAGTTTCAGCCCCGAATTTAAATTGGAG
>NZ_JAQRFI010000092.1 GCF_028598805.1 Xenorhabdus yunnanensis
ATCCCCGTCAAGGTAGGTACGGTGCAGATAACATAATGTCCCTTTCGCATCGGTCACCAGTGCCCAAAGCGCTTGCAGTTTTCCGTTACGAACAGGCTGTTCGGGGCAGTATTTCACGTTGTCGGCGGGCAAAACATGAATGCCCCGGCTGCGCAGATAGGCTTCCCCCTGCGTGCCTTTCAGGTGAGATAAATTAGGGTAACAGGCAGTGACTTTATTTCTGAATTTGGTGATATTGGTCTCTTTTTTCACTACGCTGCGCTTGTCTGACTGGATACCCAGCAACAGATCAATCTCGTCCGCTAATGTCTTGTAGTCTTTCCCCTGCGTCAGGGTGAGTAACTTCCAACCGTCCCCCGCATTACAGGTGCAGATAAACGTCCCCCTGCCATCCCGATCATCAATGCGGAATTTGCCTTTCCGCCCACAGATTGGGCACTTCCCTTTAAAGTGGTTCTTGCCTGTCACCGGAGGCAATTTGTAATAAGCAAAGATTTCAGGCCAGCGACCAACAACGGCCTCGGTCGTTTTTATTCTGTTCACTGTGTGTCTCCCTGATATGGCTGAATTGATAACTGGTCACGGATATCGCGCACCTTCTGGCGGGCTACCTCAAGGCGCATTGCCTGCTGTTCGTGGCTGGGCGGTTGCACTTGCTCCGATTTCTTGCGGGATTTTGCCCAGGCAATCTGTTTATGCTTGATGAAATTGTTAACTTCGGGTGTCAGTTCCTGCGGTATGTCATGGAGTCCGCGAGGTTCGACGCCGAACTTCTCTTTAAACGTATAGAATACCCAGCCGTTACTGATCGCCTTACCCTGTGAAGCGCGCTGGTTCTGGTAGTACTTCAATTGTGAGTAGAAACTTTGCTTTTCAGCCTGTGTGTAGATGCGCTCTTTCTTACTGAGCTTTTTGATGGTTCGACTGGTATCGACATCAATGTCTTCACCCACCAGCGGCTTAAAGTCACACTTCGGACAGACATAAACCCCGGCAGGCTTCATGTAGTGGCAGGACGGGCATTCTTTGGGTAATTTTTCCCGTTTTTCCTGTTCCCGGTAACTGTCACGGGTTTTCATGCCGTCATTCTTACGGGGCAGTTCGTCATATTCGATGTCATCGGGGTAGCCGAGGCGGTGAACCGTGCCGGAGTGATCGAAGATAAGGCAGGCTTCTTTGCCCGGCGCAGTACGCAGGCCTCTGCCAAGACATTGAGTCCAGCGGATTTCTGACTTCGTAGGTCGGGCGTAGATGATGCAACGCACATCACTGTCAAAACCCGCGATCAAGGTGCCCACATTCACAATGACTTTTGTTGCACCCTGCTCAAAGCGGTGAATGATAATCTGGCGTTCTTCATGGGGGGTCTGCGCTGTAATGATATCGGCATTGATCCCTGCGCGATTAAACTCCACAGTCACGAAGTTGGCATGGCTGACCGTCACGCAGAAACAAATGGTCGGCTGGTTATTACCATTCGCCAGCCAGTTGCTGACAATATCGCCCACCAAATCTGCGCCACACATGATTTCGGCAATCTCATCTTCTTTGTAATCACTGCCGTATTCAGTACTTTGATTGCTTTTCACACCGCTTAAGTCGGGCTTGGTTGGCGCATAGAATTCATACTTGCTCAGATCCCCGCGTTGAATCAGTTCTTTCATCGTGGTGGGCTTAATCAGTTTTTCGTAGTAAGCCCCAAGGAACGGCGCAAAGGGTGTACCGGATAACCCGATCACCGGAATGTCACTGTCACGGATAATTTCCAGCAGCCGCTTACGGCGTAAGTGCGCCTCGTCGATAATCAACAAATCGATATTGTCCGGGAATTCACGGCGGATAATGGTATCGGCCGACGCAATCTGAATGAGTCGGGTTGGGTCATAGTTTGGATGGTCACGCCAGACGTAACTGATTTCGTGCGCTGGCAAGCCATAATCAATAAAACGGGTTGCAGTCTGGTCTACAAGGATCGTATACGGTACACAGAACATGACACGCATTCCACGGGACACATAACCGTCAGTAACGAAAGCCGCTAGCCCTGTTTTGCCTGAACCTGTGGGACTATACACCATGAAAGTACGGTGCTGTTTCCAGTCCTGACGCAGCATGTTTAAAGCACGCTCTTGGGCAAAGTTGGGGGTAATGTTCAGCATTCTTTCGCCCCCTGTTTATTTTCCTGCGCTACCGTGCGATAATTTTGTGCAGGTAACTTTTCGTTAGTGCCGACTGCAAGAACCGAATCAAGCGCGCTCGTCAAAGTTTCGCTGTTCGGTTTCTTGCTTCCTTTGATTTTCAGTTCGTTTTTCCACTCATTGATAATCCGCTTACTGTCTTCGGCGTGCTCACGTGCAGGCATATTGCTGTACTGGCACGCATAATCGATTTCATGGAAGTACGGGTTTGTTATTGCCGGGGCGACAATGCCAACGGCGCGTTTAACGTCTTCGTCAGTCGGTACGCGATCAAGGTATTTATTGAGCGTCAATGCGCCAGTATCTGCTAAGTACTCAGTGATTTTTTTCAGTTGCTTAACCGCACGAAAAACGTCTTTTACGCTGTCGTTATTCGCTGACGGCATCACTTCACCGTCGATCACCTCCCCGTCAATGAACAGCGGAATGCTGTCGATAAATGCGCCACGGCTGAGGAATTTGTTAACCTCGGCTGTCGTGATGATCGGGTATGCCTTGACTAATCCGAACAAAGTTACCGCCATTGCCCCGTCATTCCATGAACTCTTCCCTTTGCCGTTTCGGATAGCGGCAATCAGTGCATCCTGATGTTTCAAACCCAGCAAATCGTAATCACCGACCACGATGTAGTGAGTACTCAGTGCTTCCAGATTTACGGGCTTTGTGTGGCTGTTGTGTGGTTTGTGTTCCTTCCGTGCTGGTGCGTTTGTTTTGACCATTGCTGTCGCTTCCGCTTCTGACATCCCCGCTGCCACTAGTTCAGCCACGACGCGTGCTGGTTTCCAGTTAGCAAAAGCACGGTGTTTTTGGATGATCTTTTCTGCCTTTTCTTTTTTGATAATCATTCTCATTTAGTCCAAAAAAAATAGGGGGGTTCTTATTTAGTACTTTTCGTGACTGCCAGTTTTTTTTGGCTTTCCCCCACTTTGATAATTATTCTCACTTGGCTGTTTTTTCATGCTCAGCCCTAGTGATCCCCTAACCTCCATTCCACAGCCAGAAGACACAGCCATTTTCGGTGTTACCTGCCTGTCTCCTGCCCTGAAACAACTCCTGAATTGGGCTTGTCCTCTGGCTGTGCTTTCGGGGCTAACATCGGCTCTTCGGTATAACCTTTCATCGATCTGTAATTCTTTTTGAAGAACAGTCTGAGCCATGTGTTAGCAGCCCTAGCCCCTGTGTTATCCCTGCGATGCGGCACAGGATCTTCATCCCGCCGAAGTTTGTAGACATGGGCGTATTTATCCCTCGCGTATTCCCTTGTGGTTGAGTTCATCGCGGCAAGAATCTTTTGAATCCATTCCGCGTCACCCGGATGATAAATTTCAGGCATTATTACGTTGTGGATTTGGTACATGATTTTTCCTATAAAGTGATGCGTCATATTTGAGAGCGCCGTTCGTGATTCTCTCCAGCTTTAACGCTGCCTTCTCTGGAATAATTGACCTCCAATGAGACACCGCTTGATCACTGACACCCAATGCTCTGGCTGTTTTTCTTTGTGAGCCATAAAAATCAACTACACTTGATTTATACATATGGTTATAATCTAGTTAAGCTAAACTACTTTAATTTCAAGTTTAATTGAAATAAAACCCAAAATTCAAGTGAGATTTGATATGAATGACAAAAATGAAGAAACGATGGGGCAACGTATTCGCCGCAGAAGGAAGGAGCTAAACAGGACCATGATGGATATTGCTAAAGAGATGAATGTGTCGACGGCTGCTGTATCCTTGTGGGAGCGCGATGAGTCATCTATCTCGGGACAAAGGATTAATCAATTATGCAAAGCATTGGATTGCTCTCCAATTTGGCTTCTTAATGGAATTGAACACCTAACGGCCAGTACAAAAGGGGTTGAAAATAAATACACAAAATATGAAATGGAGAAGTTAGATAATATTTTCAATATACTACCTAGAGAGTACAGGCTTAAAGTTGTTGAATACGCTCAAAACCTTTTAGATGATTACTATGCAGACATGTCAGCAAAAATAGATATGATTAAGTCCATGAAAATGAAAGAATAAAAACAAAATTCAACTTAAATTGAAAATTAACTTTATTTTTAAATTAAACTTGAATAAAACTAGCTCCACGAACCAACGGAGGTAGTCTTATGAAAAGTAATTCTTTTGCGGGTAGTTTAGAATCAGCATCACTTTGTGTATCGCAGATAGAATTTCTGCACAAAATGTCTGTACAGCAAGATAGCTCCAATCGCCACATCCTAGATATTCTTATTTTGGATGTTCTACAAAAACTGAAAAGCCAGCTACATTTTTACCACTCCACTACTGAGAGTAGTTGCGAATCCAACCCTATAGTCTCATCCAAATCAAGGGTTGGAGGTGGCTATTCTCTCGAAGAGGCTCATCAAATAATCCAAGATTCGGAATCAGGTGCACAATCACATTCCGAACTTAGATCGAGCACTTCCCCCTAATAACTAAATGAAATAAACCATGAAAACCTTTATCTTCGGCGCAATAGAGCGAGCTAACACAAAACAAACACGCCCTATATGTGTTAGGACTCAGGCAAGTGACAGGGAAGAAGCAAAAAGGTTACTGGCTCCTACATATGTAATCTTTGGCTGGATGGGACAAATAGTTAATCGTAACTGAAATAAACAATATTAATTTTGAGGTGAATAAAAATGAATACATCAACAAGTACTTCTGCATTATTGGCAACTGAATGTAGAAAAGATTATGTTCATTACCGTCATTTGGCTAACCTATTTTCTCCTCGTTCTCAAGACCGTAATTTCTTCAATAAAAAGGCTTGGTTGCAGCGTAAAAAAATTCGTGATTGGTCTGCTGTTTTAGTCAAACAAAGTAAATTTATTTCTGCTTGTAAAAACTATGGTTTTGATGTGATTGAAGTCGGCGATACTAAGTACGATATTTTCAAAGGTAATAAATTTATTGCTACTGCTTTCTATGACAAACACACTAATAGAGTGTGGGATAGTTATAATTGTGTTCATCATTTAAATGATTATGTAAGTAAAATTCATTCTGAATATAATTAATTACAATCTATTTCCGATTGAATTATGGTGAATTGATAACAATCAAGGAATTAAACATGATAAATAAACTACAAGCAGCCGTCGAAATTGCAGAAGAAATTGAAGCCTCAATATTTCCCGTAGTCACTGCAACTCAGAATGAAGCCGAACCGGATACTTATTTAATGTGTCGTGGCATGCAGCGTCAAATAATTAATTTAGCTCAGCGGTTAAGGGACATAAATAAAGAATATATTATGGAGGGTGTAATTGATACATGTTCTAATTTAGATATTGAATTAGAGCTATACCAATCTAACTTGAAGATGCAGGTTTTAAAATCTGAAAATTGTCAGTCAGTCGAGTCGTCAGTTCTTTCGCTTTTTCTGGCAAAGTGACATGAAAAAAGTGACGAAGGGTTTCACG
>NZ_JAQRFI010000093.1 GCF_028598805.1 Xenorhabdus yunnanensis
AGGACAAAAAATAATGTCAGGAGCACGACGGGATTTTGGGGGAGTCAGGGAGAGGCTGTCAATACGAGGTGACCCGTTCTGGTCGTTTGTCTAAATCATTTATGCCCCAAACTGTTTTATGCTCCCAAAAGTCATACGCTTTAGCTTTTCTCTTTGACCAAATTTAGCTAATGAATCAATATGTGTTAAGTTTTGTATCTGTGTGGCCAGCCTGTGTCTTCTGATTCGGTGGCTATTCAGTCTTTGTATCGACATGACTTATTCTTGGAAATAGATTTAAATGACTGCTGAATTTAACTTACATCAAATCTACGATCATAATCTGAACTTTCTTGTCGGTGCTGGTGCTTCACATGGTTTTCTACCGACGTTAGCACTAGAGATAAAGGGGCTAGATGGTAGTAAGTGCACGTTCGAGACACTTGCAAAGAAATATGAAAGCAACGAAAGAATGACAACACTGCTGTTCATGTTGTACTACCGAGAATGTATTAAGTCTGGTTTACCTTCAGTTCCAGCTAGAGGTATTCCGACTTCTCCTAGACCGCAACGTAAAGAAAGCGTCATTCAAGAATATAAACGGTTCATGACCACTTTGATTCACGTCTTAAACAAGCAAAAACCGTCAGCCAAAAAAGCAAATATTTTCACAACTAACTACGATAATTGCTTTGAAATTGCTAGCGAAGAATTGATGGCAGAAAGAACATCTCAGTTCAACGTTAATGATGGTAGCACTGGTTTTCAAGTGCGTACTTTCCACACAAGAAATTTCAATAACCGTATCGTAAATAAAGGCGTGTTTGACCGTCACGAACAGGTTCTTCCTCAAGTAAACCTTTTGCATGCTCACGGATCAATACATTGGATGAAAGGCAACAAAGATGGTGATATTGAACTTAATTACGGTACTAGCTGTTACGAAATAAACTTCGAGCAAGACGAAAAGGATATTCTAGATGCTTGCAAAGTGATTCTTAATAATACAGAGAAATCGCTTAATGACCTGAATGTATTTGCAGTTGAAACAGATCTTACGAAACTTCGTTCTGAGCAATTTTGGCATGCCTATAACAAGATGCCTATCGTGAACCCTACAAAGTGGAAGTTTCATGAAACCGTCTTTGAAGAGGCTTACTATCAGATTCTTCGTCACCTAAGTTATGAGCTTGAACGTCCTCATTCAGTATTAATTGCTTTCGGCTTCTCTTTCGCCGACGAGCACATTCTCAGTCTTGTACAGCGAGCATTGTCTAATCCGTCATTGACTATGTACGTAATGTGCTATGACAAGTCAACGAAAGACTGAATGTTGAAAATATTCAAAGAGTACCCGAATGTTAAGTTGATTTACTCCGAAGATAGCAAATTAGATTTTAAGCTTTTCAATGATGAATACTTCACGGTAAATAAACTAAACAAACCTATGCCTGAAGAAACCATGAAGCCAATGCCTGAAGCTGTAGTTGGTGGCGTCAAATGAGTATAGCAATTGGTGAAGTAATTTCAGTTAAAGGCACTAATATCACCGTAAAACTATACGAAGAGTCCAACAAAGAGACGTTGTTCTATAACGGTGAAAAATTCAATGGTGTATCGATCCAGGAGTTCATTTTGATTCGTCGTGGGTTCCAGGATATCGTCGCTAGAGTTCAAGGCGAATACCTAGATGAACGACTGAAAGACGAAGAGAACAACTGCTATATCCGTAAAGTTGAGTTAGTACCAATTGGGTATTTCCAGTTCAATGAATTCCATGAAGGCACAAAACACCTTCCAATGATCCGTGATATCGCGTACTTAATGAGTGACTCTCAGGTTAAATCTATCTTTGGAAAGCCTGATGACAACTTCATTGTCGGTGAAACGCTTACTGAAGAAATACCTATATCGCTACCTTGGATAAAGCTATTCAACACTCATATAGGGATTTTCGGCAATACTGGTAGTGGCAAATCTAATACGCTGACTAACATATACACAACGCTGTTTTGCAATAAGCTGGAAAAGTTCAAAAACAAGAGCCACTTTATTGTTATCGACTTTAATGGAGAGTACACAAATAACCAGCTAATACCAAAAGGCGTTCATAAGAAGGTATACCAACTAGATACTCGCAATGATGATGGCGATAAATTTCCACTCACTAGCGATGTGTTCTGGGATGAAGAATTATTCGGTATCTTATTCAAAGCAACTGAGAATACTCAGAAGCCGTTCTTAAAGCGGATAGTTTCTGGTCGAAACAAGTTCAAAGACAATCCAGATAGCTTGCAGAATTACGTCAAGTCAACTATCGAGCGTGCTCTCACAAGTACCGCACAAAAGAAAGAGTTTGTTGCTCTTATTGAGGAGATTGCAAAGCTTGTTAAATCTCAAGACCTGGAGCAAAAAGTTGGAAAAATGGGCTGGCATGGTGAAAAATCTCTGTTGTATTTCCCAAACACTCGCCCCCCAAATTATTTTAATGGTGGTGATAATGACCTTACGTACAATAACCATTGCAAAACATACGTAGACGGCATCAACATTAGAGAGTTATCGCCATTCAATGAGTTAAAGCTGAGAATCAACACTCAACTTCTTTCTGACCTCGTTAGCGGTTATGTTCAGTTCGACCATATCCAACCTCTACTAAAAAGAGTGGAAGCGTCATTAACAGCCCTAGATCGTGTGTTTGACGTTGGAGAAGAACGACCAGCAAATATGTTACTGTCAGTGGTATCACTTCGAAGGACTAACCAAGAAATTAAGAAGGTTATGCCACTTTTGCTTGCTAAGTTTTATTACGGTGAACACAAGCAGAAGGTTATGAACCAGAGTCCACCAGAGCAAACATTCCATATGATAATTGATGAAGCTCATAACATACTGTCGACCCAATCGAGTCGTGAGAGTGAAAGTTGGAAGGATTATCGTTTGAAGCTATTTGAGGAAATTATCAAAGAAGGTCGTAAATTTGGTTTCTTCTTAACTTTGTCAAGCCAGAGGCCAGCAGATATCTCACCTACGATTATGTCTCAGCTACATAATTTTTTTATTCATCGCTTAGTCAATGAGCGTGACCTCAAGTTGCTAGAGAACACTATTAGCTCACTTGATGAACTCTCACGACAAATGATTCCCAACCTTTCAAAGGGTTGTTCGATAATTATAGGAACATCATTCGATGTCCCAATGGTTGTTCAATTCAATGAGATGCCTGACGGCAGTAGGCCTGACAGTGACGATATTGATATTGAGTCTCTTTGGAATTAGAGAATGAAAGAGCATATTTCAGGTGTTTTAGATTACGTCTAGTAATCTAAATCTAGTGAGTTAGAGCAAATAATTTAACTCACTTTTGTCCGTGCGACCTGAAGTCGTATGAAGCGTTGTTCACCACGAGAAGAGTGAACCACCTGTATCACCAGGTGACCCTAGGATTCTGAATAAAGCAGCGGATCCGACAATGTAACGAAATTCGGCCACAAGGCTGAATGGGAATCGAATCGTGAGAGGAGGTTCTTCCTGATAACCACAGATCGGGTAAGTGCCAGGGCATCAGTATGATGAACATAGATGAATCCATGTAAGGTGCGTTATATGAAAAACAGCGGAAGTGGTTAATACGCTGTGACCACAATGGCAACGAGAGTTGGAAAGAAGTTGGGCAATACTCTTTCGTGATCGATAAGATCTCCGTACTAGAGTGGGCATCTAACCTGATATTTTGCGCGACATACGGAACAGGGTAAGCCTGTATATCTCCCTTTGGGAAAGTTGTCTGTGAAGAGAGCCGATAGGTATGCAGGTAAAGGAGGTTAGAAAAAGCGAAGGCCGCGTTGTAATGAGGCGGATACAGATTGATATCTGGCGCGAAAGCGAGCCGACTTCTGGCTGGTCTCCCATTGCAAGATGATTTGAAGAACTTTATTTAGAGAGAAACACAAATGGTGGCTTCTACAGAAGTGAGTGCCTCTCTCAACGACACACAGTGGCAATCTATTGACTGGAAAGCGATTGAGTCGCATGTGTTAAAGCTTCAAATGCGCATTGCAAAAGCAACCCGAGAGGGTAAACACGGCAAGGCGAAAGCGTTGCAGTGGATGCTCACGCACTCAAGATCAGCAAAACTTCTTGCTGTCAAGCGAGTGTCTCAAAACAAAGGCAGTCACACACCAGGAGTTGATGGCATCATTTGGAACACCGATGCTCGTCGCATGACTGCGGCAAATCAATTGAGTCGGAAAGGCTACCAAGCTAAACCACTCAGGCGTATCTATATCCCCAAGAAAAACGGCAAACTCAGACCGTTAGGCATCCCTTGCATGATAGATAGAGCGCAGCAAGCGTTGCATCTTCTTGCTTTGGAGCCAATCTCTGAGACGATAGATGATCCGAACAGTTACGGTTTTCGACCTAACCGCAGCACGGCAGACGCGATTGCACAATGCTTCAAATGCTTGTGTCAAAAACGTTCTGCCCGATGGGTTTTGGAAGGGGATATTAAAGCCTGCTTCGATAAGATCGGGCATCAATGGCTAATTGAAAATATTCAAATAGACAAACGGATGCTGAAGCAATGGCTTGGAGCGGGTTTTATCGATAAAGGATTGTTTTATCGAACAGCGGAAGGAACACCGCAAGGCGGTATTATCTCTCCGACGCTCATGCTACTGACGTTGGCTGGCTTGGAAAAGCTTGTTAAAGAAGTGGCACGTAAAACGGGCGATAGAATAAACTTCATCGGATACGCTGATGACTTCGTGATTACAGGGACATCAGAAGATGTCTTGTTGAATGAAGTCAAGCCACAGCTCATTGATTTTCTGAGAGAAAGAGGTTTGACACTCTCCGAAGAGAAAACGCATATCACTCATATCAGTGATGGCTTTGATTTTCTTGGGTTTAATCTTAGAAAGTACAGAGGCAAGCTACTCATAAAACCGAGTAAAAGTAACGTACTATCACTTTTGAGTCACTTGCGCGAACTCATTAAGAGACACGCAACGACTCCAGTAAACGATCTCATCAAAATGTTGAATCCCAAACTGAGAGGATGGGCGAATTACTATTGCCATTGCGTGGCAAAGCGAACCTTCGGCTATCTAAGTCATCAACTCTTCTGGTTGTTATGGCGATGGGCGGTCAGACGTCATCCAACTAAATCCAAAGATTGGGTACGTCGAAAATACTACATGAACAGTAAAGGAGAATGGCAATTTCATGGCTGGCAGAAAATAGCCAATATGGACTGCCATTTTAATCTGGTTCAAATAGCTCAAACGCCGATAAAAAAGCATGTGAAGATTAGGAGTGTAGCTACGCCATTCGATCCTCAATACCAAACCTATTTGGCTAATACTACAGCCGTAATCCCTATTGTGCCATGATGGGGCTCTTCTTCCTTAAATAAAAGGCGGTGTCACATGCCATCCCCTGCCAAAATCTGGGAACAGGCGCTACAGG
>NZ_JAQRFI010000094.1 GCF_028598805.1 Xenorhabdus yunnanensis
TGAAAACCAGGCAGAGATGAAAAAAGATGTATTGGATTATCTGCATTATTACCATTTAACACGATTGCACACGGCCAATAATGATTTAACGCCCGTGGAATATGAAATGGCTTTCGTAAAAGTGTCCGATTTTTCTTGAGCAGAACACCCCTGTTAGTGAGTATTTGTTTGGTCTAATGTGAAAAACTTAACGCCTTGAGTGTTATCTTCTGCTGAAATGGCCGTTTTTATTCTTTTCAGGGCAATGCGGGAAATCAATTCGGGTATTAACTCCTGAGCACAATACGCTGTTGCCCCCGCATTTTTTGAGACAGGCTCAGGCAATTGAACCAGGATAAACTTTCTTCTGCCGCCATCTTTCTTATTTTGCTTTAACACAGCATGACCTGTAGAACCACTTCCGGCGAAAAAGTCAAGAATGATATCTTCACTCTCCGTGACCCTCATTAAGTGTTCAATTAAGCCTGTCGGCTTTGGATAATCAAAGACAGATGAGCCGAGCAAGGCTTCAACCTCCTGACTTCCCTGCTTCGTGGTAAAACCGGTTATGATTGTTTTTGGGTGTTCGGCGCTCCGCTTTTTAACATACTGAAGAACGCCGTTAGGTTTGAAGAAGAATTCAACAACCGGCTGTCCCTTATAGTCAAAAGTGTCATTTCCTGACAGCCAGTTTTCGATTTGGCGCTTCATGCTTCATTGTCCAATCCGCTTTTAGCGTGACCTCGCGGGCTAAGACGCCATTCTTACACTCAAATACCCCTGAGGTCACTTCAACAACTTCTTTATTTCCAAATACGGGTGGAAACGTTTTATTTTCACCCAAGAACTTGACGCCGGCAGGAAAGGTTATTTCCGACGCCGGGTTTTTAACGCTGACCTTTTTTATTGCCCGGTCAGAAATTAATCTATCATCACCCTTATAAACAATGTGGGGTAACTGAGTTCTGTCTTTTGCATAGGCCAGAATATATTCATGCTCCCGGGTAAAAATGGATGCGGAGGTTCTTCCACTCTTCCAGATAAATCTTTCAACGAAATTATCTTCACCGAATATTTCATTGCACACATTGGATAAATTAACCACTTCATGGTCATCTATCGATATAAATATCATTCCCTCATCAGATAATAAATTTCTGGCTAATTTCAATCTGGGATAAAGCATATTCAGCCAATTTGTATGACGCCGGCCCGAGGTATCATTGAACCTGTCTTTATAAATAAAATCCTTGCCTGTGTTATAGGGCGGAGCGATATAAATCATCTTTATCTTTTTGTGATAAGCCTTTTGCAGCAACTTAAGCACTTCAAGGTTATCACCTTCAATAAACAGGTTTTCCGTCGTATCCCAATTCACACTCTCTTCCTTGCATGGTCGTAGTGTGCCGGTTGATGGAGTCTGAGCTATTTGACGCGCGCGAGCCTTACCCTGCCAGATGAAGTTATAGCGCTCGTCAGAATCATCGATAGCTTCACCCAGCACCGCTTTTAAGGCGTCAAAGTCAATTTTTCCTTCCGAAAATACTTCAGGGAAAAGCTGCTTAAGTTGATCGATATTTTCTTGAGTGATATCCGCACGCTTGGACTCGGAGTAGTCCGGGATGATTTGTTCAATGGTCATCAGGGGCATTCCATTTATTGCCAACTGAGCAAAACTGGGATTGGTTCCGTTATCGGAATTCCCATATCGAGTGAATATCAAATGGTTTTGAATGGATTATTTATTTCATCATAAACAGCGATTCAATTGATGTCGTTTTTGTTCCTGAGATACCGCTAACTACCTCGCGCGACCAAATACAATCAAAATTATCGGGTGCCGTGTATTCACTAACAAAGACCGTGCAGCGGTTCGATAATTCACGCACCCAACCCCAAAACTCAGCCGTGTTAAATGCATCGCGGTATGCTATGGTATTCGCGTAGGGGGGATCACAATAAACAACAGCGCCATTCGGTATATCTAATTCCCTGTAATCGCAACACCGCAATATTACGCCATCTAATTGAGTCAACTGTCGCTGAATGTTGTTGCGAGCCTCCAATTGATGGTCACGAACACGTGATTTAGTCTGTGTTACCCCCGTATACCCGTTAAACCATCTGCCCGCGTAACTGCAGTTGAACCCCACCTATCCTGTTAGATGTGGGATTTCATCCTTGTTGCTCTTTACCGCGTAATACTGCTCTCGTGATATTTGCCCCGGAGGTTGCCAGCCAGATAACAATGCTATCCACATTTCCATCAAATATTCGTGGCTGTCAGCAGCAATAACTGTACCCGTATGAAAATCATTTATATGACTCACCATGTTCAGGCCGCCTGCAAACGGCTCAACATAAACCGTCTCTGTCGTTAAATGGTCTAGGATGAATGGCGCAATATATTTTGCGATACGTGATTTACTTCCCATGTATTTCACTGCTCCACCTCCCTCTCTGTTGGTGCAGCCAGAAAACAAAAAGGCCGCCTGAGCGACCTCGTAGTTAATAGGGTGCCGACCGTAATAGAAGTTACTGAGGTTCTGTGAGTGATTGCGGTGGCAAAATTGGTTAATGATCTATAGTCACTTCTTCTTTTCGCCCCTCAAATGAGGGAGAAAAAACGGAAAGTGGTGATAAAAAAAGCTACACCGAAGTACAACATTGAATTTAATCTATTGATTTAGCTGTTTATTTCCGTTTAATGTCTAGGCGCTTAGTTTCACCTGTTTGCTTTAACACAGCACCTAGGTTCTTCGCTTGATCACCATAATATTTAATCGAATAAACACGGCTATCGCTAGATGCAGAAGCCCTATTAGACACAGCGGCTTTATCAAGGCTGTAAGTCACATTATCAATCGTTATATAAAGGGTTTCATTTTTCAGTCCATACATCTTATCGGAATCTTGAGTATTAGGCAGAGATACACATAGTTCTATAAAAGGAAGTGAAAAATCATCAAATCTTTCTTCTCTCCAATAAAACTCCAAGATCTCCATAAAATTCTCTTTATTATGGATCATAGACAAAGAACCAAAAATCGCAGGATTATTCTTTGCATATCCCCATCCGATCCCACCGTTATTACCTACTTTACCGGTTCCTAAAGTAATATCAGCAGACAATACATCTTTTTCAGACTCAAAAAATTGCCAATCACAAGCCATCATGTCTTTTTGTGTTGGTTGCCACATTGAAAGTGGGCCATTTTCATTGCCTTTTTCAATTTGAGGGGAGAGATCCGTTCTCTCATGAGAAAAACGAATATACTCACCAACGGAATTCCAATCTTTGCGGCTCATTTCTTTTCCTATATACAATTGAATCATTGCCCATGGAAAAGAGCCAACAGGAGCGGTTACGTCATTATCAATTTCAACTATCGTATGAGTCTTATATTTAACTTTATATTGCTCAGGATCAAACAGGCATTTTTGATTAGTGTCCATATTCGCAGGATTATTAAATTCAGTCATCATTCATTCACTTTTTATTAGTTAAAAATCAAGGCAAATTCTGCCCATGTCTTAATTACCAGTGAATTTTACCTACCTTAAGTGCCTAACTTAATTAAATCCCCTTGTGTGGAAATTGATACAATTGGTTGAAATAAATGCCACGTCAGCCACCAGTCAGAGGGTAACTATTGTCTGAGAACGGGGAACATGGGCTTCACAATACCGCCATCCAGACGGTAGCCTGAGTGGATGCACCTTAAAACAGGTCTTAATGCCTCTCGAAGAGGAGCTGGAGTTACAGTAGTGAGAAATATTTACCATTCAGAAGAGCAGCATTAAATTTCCTCACCCGCTCTTCCTGTTCTTTTTTCGACAGCTTTTTTGATTCTCTCTCCGAATACAGCGTGGCTCTTGCCGCATCAGCACGAGTTGGATATTTAGAAGTGTTCATATTTATCACACCATTCAAATTCATCTTTCATGGAGGATGTTCTCTAACCCCGATCGAGGTGTTGACCATATCATCCAAAAACCAATCTAACATATTGATTTAACCGTGATATTGGTGTTGACCAACCCCGATCAGTTTGAGTTGTAAACTCTAAGATTTCACTAACCCTATAATTTTTAATAATCAACTTCATTTATCTTTTATTAATTCTTTATCCAAAGTAAATCGGTTCTGGTTTTAATTCCGTTTAGTTGAGTACTTATATAATGCTTCATATTGCATCAGAGTCATTTTAATTCTGTTGTGAGAATACTTTAAAGCTTATTTATATGAGGATCTTCTTATGAATCGATTTGCAAAGGTTTTATTTAGCGTTCTATTGGTATCGCTCTCTTTTTCGGGGCACAGCTTTCAAGCACCAGATACGACGACAAACACGCATCAAATCTCACTCACTAAAGTGGGCTGGTTGAGCTGGTTTGGTGATTCAAGTGATCTTAAGCACTTTTACAAATCAATCAAGGATGCGCCAAACTATCCGAAAGGGTTTAAAGCAGTCGTAAATGGAACGGTCAAGTATATTGTAAAAGATAAAGTTTTATTAAATAAGCTACGGAAAAAAGAAGCGGGTAAATGGTATAAAGTCTATAAAAATGGTTACAATGCCACTAATAAAAAAATCTCGATTCATTATTTTGAGGGCAGAAGCGGTCTAGTATTTGACGTTGAAGTTAAAAATGGCTGGAGTTAAAGGGGTATAGATGAAACTTTATTATAGTATTGAACAAAAACATGCCGAGAAGTTTGTTGGCCTTTTAATCTTGGGTGTGTTGTATGCTGTTGACAAAAAACTACTATCGATTGATGAGGCTGAGGGGTTTATATTTCAACCTCATGTTATAGATTCATTAAAAAAACTAAAAACATCCGATGATTTAATTGAAATTATTATATCAGGATGTGAACTAGAAAACATAGAACGTTTAGTGCCAGAACATATGCCGGAAAGCATTAATGATTTGATGCAAAGGACGGCATCAGTCATTAGAAATAGTGACGAAATAGGACGTCTGGTAGAAAAGGAAATTAAAGTAAAAGGCAAAGGCAGAAGAGGATAAATTACCCCATCCTACAGTGTATCCATCAGCTTAAATGCAATGTGGCAGTTACCCATTCTGCAATGGATGCAAGGGTGATTGTCACCTTTATCACAATATACTGACTTTTGTAATTACGCAACCTGATTGATGACTTCTTTTTGTCCGCATTTATCCAGTTCCAAAGTTACCCCTGATACCGCCAGTGTTCTGCTCAAGAAAAATCGGACACTTTTACGAAGGCCATTTCATATTCCACGGGCGTTAAATCATTATTGGCCGTGTGCAATCGTGTTAAATTGTAATAATGCAGAT
>NZ_JAQRFI010000095.1 GCF_028598805.1 Xenorhabdus yunnanensis
GGGGTACAATTTCAGGAACTCGCCACTGTCAAATGTGACGATAGCCATCAGGCAGTCTCCTTCGCTGGCTCTGTTGTAGTTTTGCTGGTATCTACTGGCTCACGTCCATGACGAAGCTCTTTTTTCTCGCGGGCTTTGTCATTGGCGTTTGCCTCTTTTTCATCCCAGACGCACAGATTATTTTTGAAAATTGCCATTTCACTGTAGGTTTTTAAGATGTAATCCCATCGTTCCGCATCTATAACTGTTTGCCCGTACAAGCCTACGGGAAGCATGCCTTTATCCATTCCAAGTAGATGAAAGGCATTCCCCTTCAGAACAACACTGCTACCATCCGGCATCGGAAACTCAATACCATGCGGGTGATTCAGGCGGACATTAATCGTTTTACCTTTAGACATGCTGCTTTTCTCCGGCATAAAAAATGGCCTCCTGAGAGACCATAATTGTTGAATTATTGTATATAGGTTACATACCTGTCATTTGCGCTATCGCAGCAGGAATACGAATTACTGCGCCATAGGTAGTTGCTGTGAATTTCTGAGAGAACGAAGACAGCTCAGGCACAATGCGACCCGCCCTCATTTTCTCACCAAAGCCCAGCAATCCCGTTTCCATCCCTGCCACTTTCGGGGCGATCAGTTGGATAGTTTCGCCACTTGGACCACCTAATTGTGGCAAACTGACCAACTTGAGATTACTAAAGTAGGTCGTCAGCATTTTCATAACAGAAACGTTAAAGTCAGTGGCATCCCCAAGTTGCACACGCAATGTTGGTGATATAGCCAGAATCAATTCGTCACTTTCAGAAATTAACCCTTGAGTCTGATTAACCAAGCGCGCAAACAAGTTCAAAATATCCCGATAGCGTTGCTGTGTGTTTTTATCCGCCCACTTAGTGGAACCTTTTTCGCCAGAGGGGGCGGCTGCAATTGCGGGATTGAGATTCGGGTCATTCAGGGCACCATAAATCTCTCTTCCTGCCACTCCCAGCAAATAAAACTTATTACTGTCGATATCGATAGTGGTAGCAGCGGAGCGTTGCTTATCTGCGGCTAGATTGATTTTCGCTCCAGAGGCCATATCAGTCTCCAGATCTCCGTACTGAATTACTGTTTGATAACGGTACTGTTCGCGAGTGTGCCACTCATTATTCGTTACAGATTTACCGGAATGTCCGAAATCTGAATAAGCCGCTGTATTACCAGCCACTTCATTGATACGCCATTTGAAATACGGCGTTGTCCAGTCTCCGCGTTTTTCTTCTCCATACAACTCGCGGGCATTACGTGGTGCTGTCAGAATATCAATGACCGTCGGGTCTACGTAAGCCAATAATTCAGCCGGGACGCTGGAATTCGGCGAAGTGATTAGCGCAGCATCCTGAATCAGTCGTGGCATATTGTCACGGGTGATCCATTCACGGGCGCCGTTAAAGACAAAGCCGTATTGCTTAGCCTGTTCAAAAGATATAGGCATCTTGTTCTCCATGACACGCACGACAAATCCCACCCGTTATTTCAGGGTGTCGTCATGCGTGGGTATTTAGTTAATTAAGATTTGGTTAGGAATTACCAGTTAGAAATGATGGCGAGGCTACTGTCAGCGTCGTAATATTTGACAATCCAGTCTGTTTTGACATGACCGTCAATCGTGGCTTTTGCATCGCCTGTTTGAATGCTGCCATCAGTCGTAGACGCAAACACCGTCTGACCAATGGACGCATTCTGATTGGTTGGCGCACACCAGAAATCACCCCGAACCGCAACAGTAACATCCGTCTGAGATGGGATAGTCATGGTTGCAGACGATATCAGGTTATAGTTGTAGTACGCCAGTATGCGTTCAACAAAGCCCACAGGCGCATCTTTGCCTGTTGTGGATGCTTTCACTTGTTTAAATGAATCAGTGCCCGCAAAGACGAAATGACCAATGGTGATATCACTTTCTGCTCGTGGGTTGCCCTGTGTGTAAATCACCGGGTTTTGTGTCGCCCTGTCGCCGGGAACTGCCGGAGCGTAGTACAGACCGACTTGTTTTTGTAATGCCATGATGACCTCTTAAATTTTAATGTTTTTCAAGCCTGCGAATGGCCCTTCCAGGCTGCTTGGTGCAGCATCCATCACCGGATTATTTGTAAATGGCGACGGCTTTTGTGCTGCCAAGATGTCTACCATGCCTTTATACGCGGTCTTGTCGTATTTCTTGGGGTCATAACCCTTGTTTTTCAGTGCATGCGCATAAATCGCTTCGGCACTGTCAAAGGCCATCACATCCACCTCACCCACCAGCGAGCGAACTTTTTGCCCGGCTTCATTCAGTGCCCTGAAATGGGCTTTAGCCTGTTCAACGGCCTGGTGACGAATGGTGTTAGCATCCATCGTGATTTTCGGTTTGCGATCCATAGCGGCTGTATTCTCCTTTTTTTCCTCTGGGGGAAGATTGTTCACCGTGTTAGGGTCTGCCTGAATGTTATCACCGACAGGATTAGATGTAGGGTCGCCCTCAACAAGTTCATGAGCGAATTCCATGCCACTGATAAAGACCTTAACGGCTTCTTCATCATCCGTTGCCAATCCTAATTCCGTCATTTTTTCTTTGACGGCATCGTTGTCTATCACGAATTCATTCTGTTTCTTATCCTCTGGTGGCAAAGCCGCATTCGGATCATCTTTCGCGATAACATCGGGTTTATCAATTTTGTTTTCTTCTGACATCTTTTGTACCTTTAATTGAGACGGAAAGCCGTCGTGTACATATACATCGGGACCCGCCCGACCTTCTTTGACCAGTGCCACATGATTCCCCCGGATGTTTCGCATCACGAAGTCATAGGCAGCACCATTGAACTCGCCCGGTGTGAAATCGGGTTCAAAAAAATAACCACAACTGAGTTCTTTCAATGAACCGTCCTGAATGGCATCAATCGCCATCTGGTCGGTCACGGTTAAGGCGTTATCCAGATAGGGGGCATCCCAAACGGGTGTTGTCCCAATAGACCCCACCCGCAACTCTTTCAGGGGTTGTTCAGCACTGTCCTGCTTATGGATATAAAGCAGCGGAACGCCATTAAACGTGGTGATGGCCTTCTCCAGTTCATCGGCAGGGCGGTAACCGTAATACAATCGGTCAGGTTCTAACTCCAGATTTTCCCAATTGGGAATTTCCCGCCCGATATAGGGTACAACCTGTTCTTTTGTCAGATGTGTTTGCGAGACGTGGAGGTAACCATTTTCATCAATGCGTCTCCGGCTCCCCTCGTCAAAAACGACAAAGTTTCTTTCTTTAGTCATAGTATTAGTTGCTTCCAATTTGAGGAATAACGGGACGGAAATCACATTTACAGTTGATTAACTCACCGGGCTGGACATGCCGTTGTACATGCGGGTCATAACAACCGTCACTCAGATTGAAACGCTGACTGCTCATCTTTATATGTGAATCACGGTAAGACTTACTGCCACCAGCCCGATGTATCCAAATCCCTTCGGTGATACCCGATGATCGGCAACGCTCCCGCGCAATGGCATTAGTGGCTTTGGCGTTCTGGTCACGGGCAATGGTCTTGGCCCGGCTTTCTGTCACGCCGTAGCGTTTCTTTAACTCTTCTTTCAGGAATCCGATGTCCCGCCCATTAACCACACTTTGCTGCACCAGCGTTTGTACCTGTGTCAGATACTGCTCAGGAATGGACTTAATCAGACTGACCTGTTGCTCATACAGGCTGTCTAACACATTCTGGACAGCCGGAGTAACACGCATATTGACGGTGATACTTTCCGTTTTCAGTTTGTTTTTCACTGAGTTTGACGCGTAGGTATTGGCTCGATTGACAAACCAAACGGCAATGGTTTCTGCCATCTGGTTAAACTTTACTTTCCATCGTCCCATTACCGAGAACAGTTTCCGATTTAACTCCTTAGCAGGAGACGCATCACCGATAATCTTAGGCTGCTGGCGTTTGTATTCTGCCGATATCCAGTAATCAACCGAATTCGCCATTTCCTGAATTAGCCCCTGCATCCGGCGGTAATATTCCCGCTCCAGTCCCGCGTTGGGGCGTGTAGGTCGCGCCGTTTTCGATTTCTTCTTGCCCATAATTGACCTCTGGAACCTCATCAACATCAATGCCGAAATAATCACTGTCAGGATCGACAGACAGGCGGCGCCTTGCCTCTTTCTCTGAGATAACCCCCGCATCAACCAGCGAGACATCCCTATCTGTTTTAGATTTCTGTGTTTCCGCCGCAGCCTTGGCGTCATCCTTATTTAAATCAACAAAATCGAATGTCACGGACTGATTCAACTGACCTAATTTAACGATTTGAATGATATCCAACGCCTTTTGTAGCCCTGCTCGCAGTACTTTCTCCTGCTGGCTCTTAACGTGGTCGTTGTAGTTTTTGATATCACTCTCTCCTGTCGCATTAAATCCACTGGGTGAAACACCCAATAGCTTGACGGCAGGTGTCCGGTTAATTGCGACAATAAACTCCAGTGTCTGGCGAACAATATCCGTCACCCCTGATAGCGGCGTTTCTAACTTAACGACATCTTCACGCTCATAATCAATTGCGAGTACGCCGTCATTGGAGCGATGCATAGCCATGTATGCTAATCGCCCATCAAGCGACTTGGTTGAATGAGGATTCATCAGGATGTCTTCCATGTCGGTTTTCAGCACGGTGAGGGAAAATTTCTCTAACAGTCTGGATACTGCCGCTCGCGAATCCTGAAAATGAATGACATAGTCATAGAGCAATTGCGCCTGTGGCATTCCCATGAAGTTATAGGAGGGTTTCAGCAACACCGGAACTTCTTTGCCACAAATACGGATTAGCCTTGATACGTGAACTTCTTTCCCCAAAATCCACCATGTATTGGGATTAAAATAACGGGGGCTGAGTGGATCGGTGCTCTCATATCTACCCGGGAAAATATTGATCGGCTCCACCAGCACAAAGCGCTTGAAATCTTTCAGCTCTCCCGATTTATCTGAAATATCCAGCGGCACCAATAATTGATTATCGGTGACACCGGTATCAATGAAAATCATGCAGCCACCGAAGTAGCCGTCATACTCAGCCGCTTTGTTGAATATGTCTTTCACCTTGAGATCAATCAGGGCATCTTCAATGGCTTTATTGTTATCAGCGCCTTCACCCTGACCATCAATATCAACGGCTTTGATTTCAATCCACTCTCGCGTCATATCATTAGCGACGGTTTCAATGCACGCCCGAAT
>NZ_JAQRFI010000096.1 GCF_028598805.1 Xenorhabdus yunnanensis
TAGTGTGCCGGTTGATGGAGTCTGAGCTATTTGACGCGCGCGAGCCTTACCCTGCCAGATGAAGTTATAGCGCTCGTCAGAATCATCGATAGCTTCACCCAGCACCGCTTTCAGAGCATCGAAGTCAATCTTTCCTTCCGAAAATACCTCTGGGAAAAGCTGCTTAAGTTGATCGATATTTTCTTGGGCGCTACGTGATTTACTTCTCATGTATTTCACCGCTCCGCCTCCCGCTCTGTTGGTGCAGCCAGAAAACAAAAAGTCCGCCTCAGCGACCTTCGATAATTTGGTGGAACCTCTCGGAATCGAACCGAGTCCTAATACTCTTCAGGCCTCCGCGCGAACCCTCTACGCCAAAGTTCCAGATATGAAAAAGCCCCGCGAATGCGAGGCCTTATGTGTTATTTAATAAACTTTAAATCGTCTTTCCTGTGTCGCTTTTGTTCCTGATAGAAATTTTCATGAGAACCAAAATTCAACAGGTATAGTTCTATTTTTTCTTCAACCCAATGATATCCCAACAATGTTAGCTGGTTATTTAACTGAAATTTGTGAACGCGAAGAAAACTTAAATCGCCTTTCTTCTGCTCGCCAATCTCGGGGTCGTCGATAATTTTCTCTATCTCATCTTCCACTACTGCAAGAAGATTTTCAGGTAATTTAGATAACGCTTTAGAGAAACGCCTTGTCTCATAAACATCAATCTTGGGACTTTTTTGTCCTTCTGACATAACGCGACACCTTACCATTGTCGACTTCGCTTTTCGCTAGTAACGAATCAAGGATAAAGGAGTATGGCAAATCTGGGTTATCTTCGGCGATGCGACCTATTTTTGCCCAATGCTCGATTTGCTTTGGCACACTCCTGCTTGAAGCTTCTGCGTGAACCTTTACATCGCTCACGAAGTCATCATCTAAACGGATACTAATAGCCATTGTTTAACCCTCTTCGGCGGTGTTGTACTACATGCGGAGCTGAACGCATACGCCTGCGGAAGCGCACTTATAATATGCGCCATTTTGTCAAATAATGCAATCTTTTGTCGCGTTAAATGATTGTATGGTTGCGCGATATGCCAGAACCACTTGAATTTGTTCCGTTATGTAAATTCCCATGTCGGGATTTCGAACTACGAAAAGATATTTCGTAGTTGGATTTACGACGGGTAGAAATGAAAAAGCCCCACTTGATTTAGTGAGGCTTCTTAATTCGGTAAGTTATGTGACATAGTTTTCACTCTTATCACAATAGCATGATTTTTGCGTACGCGTTAATGTATTATGAGCATAGTTATGCTTATTACTCGTGCAACACAAACTACCTCAACAAAAATTGATGGTGCATCAAGGATATTATGTCATGCAGATAAAAAGTATTGGTTTTAGTATAAAAAATGATAACAACAATATTGACACTAGAGATATTATGAATCATCTAATCAACTGTTCCGATTCCAAAATTACGCGTACTGACTATATCCGAAAGATATTATTAAGTGATGATAATAATTTCTACACAGGTCTTGTGTTAACATTCAGAAACCAAAAGAAAAATTTCAAATCAAAATTTAATGATAAAGATTTCAAAGTTGAAGTGGAGGATCTAAAAGGGGATGAGAAACTTGTTAGTTTTAATTTTTTCTGCTTGAAAAAACAGAACCTAAAAGGAATATACCTTTATTATCACGGCTCCTGCTCAATAAATGCATTGTTTTCTCAGTTTCAAACTAGAACAAACGAGTATATAAGAGCTAAACAAGAGGGTGAGATAAAGAATCTAGGTGACTCCCCCAAAAAAAGTAAGATTAAAGAAATCAATAAAAAATATAGTGACAGGCCTAAATTTTCAATCATCTTAAATAAGAATAATTTAGAAAAAATGTTAGCATCGTTTAAGGAAATAAAATCAGCTGATTTTAGATTTGACTCCATAGTCTTCTCTAACCCAGAGATGATAGCAACAGAAGAATCATCAAGAAATATTGATGTTACATTCAATATTGATACCAGTGAAAGAAAAAAAACAGGATTAATTGCACAAAAACTTAATAACCTTGTAAGAAATATACCAGAAATAGTTAAAGGAAGAGTTGTTGCGGTTGATTACTCTAATAATGAAAAAGTAGTCGATTTTTTCAATTGTCCTACTTTTTTAGAGAGTTATGACTTTGATTTGTTGGCAGATAAAGTTAATGGACTCACAAACCAAAACTATAAAAACAATGAGATAATTGCTATAATTAAAAACCAGATTATCAGTGGTGATAACAAACATGAGTTTAATTAAAAGCTATATCCATCAGACAATGAGAGTGCAATTTTTCGTGCTCTTTATCATATCATTTTTTATTATAACATTGGCAATGTTTATCTATAAAGATTCTTTTTCTTCAATTCCTTTCTATAATTTCTATCAGAAAAATTTACGGGGTTATCTTTTCTCAGGATTTATTTCTGTGGGCTCATTTTTACTATCACTTCATACCTTTGTTATTGTTAATTTAAAAGATAAATTATTTTCCACTAATGAATATAAAGAAATATTTATTCGATCCAATAGAATAGATAAAATCGAAAACATTGATGAACGAGAATTGTTCAAACCTCTAGATCGTTTGTCATATTTTCTAAATTATTCAATTTGGTTAGCGATAATAACAGCTATATCACAATTTACAATTGGACTTGCAGATAATTTAATTGCATCCATAACATGCATCTGGCTTGCCGTGTTAACAATTTGTTTTATGTTGAATTCATTAATAATAATAAGAGAAAACATTAAACTAATGTTACGACAAACCAGCGAAAAATAAAATTTACTTATAATTTATAAAACTCAATACTCCTGCAACAAACCCTAAAGCAGTCTGAATATCCTTTCTCACCGTTCCATCTGAACACTTCCGCCGCTTCGCTATCTTTCTTAGCGATACACCATACACATAGTGTAATATCAGTAATTCATATTCATCAGGCCGATGCTTCTTCAACCTAGCAACACAGCTATCAACCATAATCCCTTCATCATCTGTACACTGAGGCCGTGATTTATTGGTGGATGGTAACAGCCCCTTGAATCCTGCTGCTATTGGTGACCAATCTACACCGCTATTATCTGCCGCAGCCCATGCCCCCCACCTCTCTAACAAATAGTGGATATCGTTATCACGCATTATGCTGTCTCCGCTGTCTTTTTCGTAAATTCCAACTGTCGGGCTTGCTCGCCGTTCATCAATAAATCGTTAAAATCCCCGTTATCACTCCAGCGGACACTGACCCTTTCCAAGTCGTTATTCGCCTTTAGGTTTTTAGTCGCGCACGCCGTGGCCGCTGCATGACCTGTGGCGCTCCAGTCGTTATCTGCGAAGATGATTAAATGCTTAACGCCATTGGGCACCAGAAAGCGCTCCATAAACCCCGCATGCACCACTGACCACGTGTTGACACCGTAAATCTGTTTGCAGGAAAGCGCGGTTTCGATGCCTTCTGCGATCCCCAGTGTCGAATCGACCGGAAAAAGGCGAATTGCCGGTGACTGAGCGTGATCGCGATAAGCTTCTTCCTGCATGGCATCCAGTTTCTTCTGAGGCGTGATATCGGCCTTTTTATCCCCGTCAAGGTAGGTACGGTGCAGATAACATAATGTCCCTTTCGCATCGGTCACCAGTGCCCAAAGCGCTTGCAGTTTTCCGTTACGAACAGGCTGTTCGGGGCAGTACTTCACGTTGTCGGCGGGCAAAACATGAATGCCCCGGCTGCGCAGATAGGCTTCCCCCTGCGTGCCTTTCAGGTGAGATAAATTAGGGTAACAGGCAGTGACTTTGTTTCTGAATTTGGTGATATTGGTCTCTTTTTTCACTACGCTGCGCTTGTCTGACTGGATACCCAGCAACAGATCAATCTCGTCCGCTAATGTCTTGTAGTCTTTCCCCTGTGTCAGGGTGAGTAACTTCCAACCGTCCCCCGCATTACAGGTGCAGATAAACGTCCCCCTGCCATCCCGATCATCAATGCGGAATTTGCCTTTCTGCTTACAGATTGGACAGTTGCCCTTGAAATGCCTTTTTCCTGTCACCGGAGGCAATTTGTAATAAGCAAAGATTTCAGGCCAGCGGCCAATAACGGCCTCGGTCGTTTTTATTCTGTTCACGGTGTGTCTCCCTGATAGGCTGAGGTGCCCAGTTGTTCACGGATATCGCGCACCTTCTGGCGGGCAACCTCAAGGCGTATTTCCTGCTGTTCGTGGCTGGACTGCTGTGTTTGTTCTGACTTCTTGCGGGATTTTGCCCAGGCAATTTGTTTATGCTTGATGAAGTTGTTCACTTCGGGTGTCAGTTCCTGCGGGGTGTCATAGAGTCCGCGAGGCCAGACGCCGAACTTGTCTTTAAAGGTGTTGGCTACCCAGCCGTTACTGATCGCCTTGCCCTGTGACGCCCGTTGATTCTGGTAGTACTTCAACTGCGAGTAGAAACTTTGCTTTTCGTCCTGTGTGTAGACGCGCGCTTTCTTGTCGAGCTTTTTGATGGTGCGACTGGTATCGACATCAATGTCTTCCCCCACCAGCGGCTTAAAGTCACACTTCGGACAGACATAAACCCCGGCAGGCTTCATGTAATGACAGGACGGGCATTCTTTCGGTAACTTCTCCCGCTTCTCCTGTTCCCGGTAACTGTCACGGGTTTTCATGCCGTCATTCTTACGGGGCAGTTCGTCATATTCGATATCATCGGGGTAGCCGAGGCGGTGAACAGAACCGGAGTGATCCAGAATGATGCACCGGTCTTTACCCTTGGCAGTACGCAGGCCCCTACCGATTGACTGCAACCAACGGATCTCAGACTTGGTGGGACGGGCATAAATGATGCAGCGGACATCACTGTCAAAACCTGCCACGAGAACTCCGATATTAACGATAATTTTCGTCGCCCCCTGCTCAAACCGATGGATGATCAGCTCTCTCTCTTCGGGCGGCGTACTGGCCGTCATCACCTCCGCATTCACCCCGGCACGATTGAATTTGATGTGGTTCAATGATTTTGGTCACCGTTATAGAGGTGATATGCTCACTTCGATAATTCAACAGGTGACATGATGAAAAGAAGTTTCAGCCCCGAATTTAAATTGGAGT
>NZ_JAQRFI010000097.1 GCF_028598805.1 Xenorhabdus yunnanensis
TTCAACTAATTTATTCATAGCCTGTTCCTCCCCGGAGCTGTTTTCGGCGTTCACCAAAACTTTGCTCCCGGAACAGGCTTCTCGTCAATTTCTTATCCAGAATTCGGGTTAATTAATAAGGCGGGTAATTATATAGAGTGATAGATTGAATGACTTGATATATATTTTATTGGAATAAGATGTGATGGGAATGTATGTAAATTTAAAATAGATTTATTTTTGTCAGAAAAAATAATTTTTATGACAAAAACAACTGATAAATATAGTAAAAATTAAAAGATATACTGGGTCGCGTATTCAAAATGTTGATTGGTCTTAAACATAACATTCTCTTTCGATAAAAGCACCGATGACTTTGTCATGCATTTCCTGCAAAAGAGGGAGTATACACGAGGAACAACAAATTGAATACGTGCCCGTTATCTGGTAGGCAAAAAATCAGTGACAACAGCTATTATTGGTATATCGGAGTTACGAAAACGAATGTTAGCAGTGAGTTTACTCATATAATCCCAGAGCTTGCTAGTGGGCAGACTGAAAATATCATCCTAAGATCATTAGTGGGTTAATGGCGAAGAAATATGCTAGCCGTTAAGTATTGCTCCTCATTTGGGGAGCAATATCATAACTACATGAAGCTAAACGCGTTTACAAACTGACTTAAATAGCCCATAGGCTAAGCTCGCCAGCAATAATGAATTAATTGCTGGAACACCCCAGCTTGTCCCCAGACCAATCACACTACCGATAATACTGGCGATAATGGCAGCCCAGCCGATGACGGGCGTTTCATGTGGAAGTACGCCTTGTTCCCGGCTTTCATCCAACACCTTGCGATGGGAACGCAGAATATAGTAATCAACCAACATAATCCCAATAATGGGCGGGAAAACAACGCCCAACACAGTCAGAAAATCCACAAACCTTTCCAAGATACCCAGAATAGAAAATAGCGTTCCAAGTATTCCAATAACGATGGTTGTTAGGGGATAACGGAGTTTTTTGCCAGTGATGCCTTCTACGGCGTTGATAATGCCTAATGATGAAGAATACAGGTTCAAGTCGTTGACCCTCAATGTGGAGAAAACGACAATCAAAAGCCCCGCGCCTCCTGCGGCTTGCGACATAATAGTGACAACGTCCGACGTATTCAGAGCCTTTGCGATAAGGATCGCCAGACTATTAATCACAAATTCTCCCGCAATGATGGTCAGCAAGGTGATCCCAAAGACATGCTTGCCTGATTTGGTGTAACGAGTCAGATCAGGCGTCATCAAGCTTGCAACAATCGCACCCCCCACGACAATCGTGATACCCGCACTAATGGTTAAGGTATCACCGGAATGAGGTAATTTGATAATTTCATGTAGTTGTTGACCAGTATTACCGGACAGCACGATAATGGAAATATAAGCAACCAGCAAAATAAACAGGGGAACAGCAATTCTGGCGGTAAAACGCAATGCTTTAAAGCCAAAGGCGACCAGGGTTGTCAACAAAGTGCCGGAGAGCGCCGCTGCCCAGCCAAATCCAAGTTTATCGCCAGAGGCAAAATTAAGGGAATAGGCGAAAATGGCGTTTTGGATACCAAACCAGCCTAATAAACTGATTGTAACAACCAGGCCAATTAACACTGATCCTATGCGGCCAAAACCACACCACCGGGCCAATAGGCTGCCGGATAGGCCTTCACGCATTCCCGCAAAACCAAGCCCAAACGTGACAATGCCGAAGATCAGGCTGCCAATGAAAATAGCAATAAAGGCGTCGATCAAAGCCATAGAGCCACCGAGCACAGCCCCAAGCATAAATTGATCCAATGCCGTCAACATGCCCATGTGAACGATAGCCACGCTTAATAATGATACACGTTGTGTTTGTGGTACTCGGCTCAGTGAATAGTTTTCAATTCTAACCATAATATTTCGTGCCTCTTCTGAGGTTCAGATAGGTTTATATAAAGCGAATGCCTTTTTCGATTAAGCGTTCAGGGATATAGTTGTCCAAATGTAAGTGTCTACAGAATTCTTCAAGCTGCTGAGGCGAATGGACATCGGCTTTTTGGTAAATATTATATATTCTATTTTCTATGGTTTTGCTGCTCACATTATATACTCTCGCCATTTCCTTATTTGAAAATCTGTTGAGCATAAAAAAAATGATATCCATTTCGGCTCTGGTGAACAGTTTGGTATCAATTTTTGTCGTCAAGACGCTGGGTTTATGTTGATTGATATATTGTAAAGGGGACAATGTATCCAGAGACTTAGCATTCCATACGATCCAAATACATTTTTTTTCGTTGTTGTATACTGGAAATTTTTCACTAATGAATGGGGTTAAATTGTCTTTACCATACCAATAATGTGTTTCTATGACAGAAATTTTATCTTGAGATTCTTCAGTCCTTTTATCATGTTCTATTAGGTCTTCGGCTAATTCAGCCCAATCAGCCGGAAACTCATTATCAAACTTTCCTTCTATATCAAAATTTATGGGGATATTAGTGTAGAGGTATGCAGCCTTGTTCATGTAGATATGACGAGACTTTAAATCTTTAATTCCCCAAGGTTCACTCAGATGTTCCATCATGGCGATTAATCCCTTTAGATAGGAGTCGTTTTCGTTGCAGGGTAACGTCATTTTATTCCCTATTGCTAAATAACATTCCAAAATAGTGCTACACCTTGTACAACGTAAGCCCTTTGTATTCAAATGGTTTAAGGCACTATGTGTAGCAGCATTATGAAATCCTATTTAGATACTATGAATTTTTTCGCCAGATAAAAGCGAGTATACTTGTGAGCGTATCCTACAAGCTTTCCATAGACTTTATATCCTAATTTTTCATAAAAGCCCCTAGCTTGAAAGTTAAAAGTATCAACATAAGCCATATGACAGTGTCTTTTTAATGCTTCTTCTTCAGCTTGTAACATAAGCTGTCTGCCGAAGCCTTTTGTACGGTGTTTTTCATTTACCCAGAGATATTGAATTTCAAGCCCTCCCCACCAAGTTTTAGCAATAAGGCCGGCAATAATTTGGTTTTTATCATCAGTGATAGTGAGAAATATAGGTCGGATATCAACATCACTATATTGTTGGTTGTGTACCCAGAGATTTTGAATTACGTATTCTTCATCTAGTGAATTTGGAGTGTCAGTAATATGTATTTTCATTTTGAAGGTTACCCTCTTATTAAAATAATTTCTTGACGTTATTTTTTATAAATCTTGGATTTACATATTAATCCCAAAATGTAAATATTGTTTTTTGACGGTATAGGTTTTCATCAGAATTTAAAGAACTCTCTTCTTGATGATATTTTAAACACTTTAAATGCTATTCAATTTGATTTTTACGAAATAAATACCTTTGAAAGTTAACTAAAATAGTATGCCCGCACCCTAAATACACCCAAACCAGTCTCTATCATATTTATAATTTAAGTTCAAGAGTGCTTTTCACCCGTTTAATTCTTGATAAAAATAGTTATCTTTAATTAGGGTGGTGGAGATAGAAAAATACAAAATTCACCGTTCCGTAGTAACTATATACCACTCTTATTTATTACAAAATATATATCGTCAGGTTTAAGTATCACCAGGGAATTTTTATTTTAATATAAAAATAATTACAAAAATTTTATAGCTAACATCTGTGTATCCATATCAAACAATCAGGGTAACCGCCAGAGAGAGAATAATTTAATTAATATTTATTCTCATAATGTAAATATTGCTCTTTAATTTTATGGCTTGCTATAAAAGTTTAAAGAACCGCTTGTGTGGTCATAATTTGCTCAGGGTAAGAGCATGAGTGTTTGCTTTTTGGGGTCGCCTCAGAAAACGGAATTTAAAGCACTATAAACGGTCATGATGAATCATCTAGTTGTGATGAAAGACACTCGTGAGGTTCTCGTTCGTTAAACGGATACCGATATCCTGTGCTTTATACAGATATTCCTCACGGGGTCTAACCCTTTAACATTAATGTTTGCAGTCAGAAAAGGTCGTTTGCTATATAAATTAACTACTTGATGATGAATACAACCTAAAATCATCACCGTAGTTCAGTAATGCCGAGCACAATCGGGCATTTTTTGCCGCAATTGCCATCGCTGCACACCAGTAACCCCGGCGCTTGATCAACGCACTGACCCACCGATCGCCGAAATTTACGTTACCTCAAATAGGGGGGATGCAATAACCATCTAACATTCTTTGTTGTATTAAGCAATTAAGTGCAGCTGACTTCTGAAAATGGCCTCAATGAGGCCAGACAGTCCCATTAAATTACCTCGCGTCCGTCCAGATGATTCGCTGGCACCATACGCTTGTGTAGTATGCCGAATACAACCAGTTGCTTCTCATGGTTTATGTAATAGATAACATGACTGACATGAGGAAAACTCAATACTCCCGCACCAACGTCCTGCCTGAGCCTCCCCAGAGAAGGGGTGACAGCCAGCAAATGAAAAGTTTGTTGAAGTTCGGACAGGTATTTTTTCGATTGTGCCTCATCCCATTGCTTTACAGTAAAACGGCGAATTTCAATAAGATTGGACTGGGGATACTATCTAGAGATTTAGAGAACGAATTGGTTCGGCTTTTTAAAATAGGAAAAAATGATCCCGACCTTCATTACCATTACGTAGTATTCTTAAACGGAAAAATTGTGAAGGAAAATGGAAACTATGGACGGGCGTGACTTTGGACTTCTCTAGGTAATTGGTCATGATTCTCTTTTAATCTATTGATTTTGCTTATTTCCGTCAGAGAACCGGAATTCCATCCCTGAGTGGTAATTAATTAAAATCAACAAATTACGCTAAACAGGACAATCGGTATCCTCGGCGGGGTCAAAATGACCACCTCGGAAAAATCAATGAGTTAATTAACTAGGGTGGAAATCCCTATAGTTATAGTTGCCGCAAGGTGTGACATTCCACTTTGGGTATGGTGATTTCCGCAATACCTTTTATTTGTGTAGGTATCCCATATCTGATGGGTTTACTATTTATAAAAATCAATAGATTACAGATTTTAGGGGTGCTATTGGGGTGCCATAATAACAGCACCCGGTGGCTCTTGAGGGGGTTTGTGAGATTATTTTCTTTTAAACTGTATC
>NZ_JAQRFI010000098.1 GCF_028598805.1 Xenorhabdus yunnanensis
TAGCGATGAACTTTTGAAATTTGGGTAACAGGTAACACAAGGGTAACAGATGAACCAGTCCGAATTTGCCAAATTGCATGGGGTCAGCCGCAAGACCGTCACCACGTGGAAAGCCCGTGGCTGGCTGGTTATGACGGATGACGACATTGATGTTGAGGCGTCAAACGCCCTCATTGAACGTTACCGGAAAACTGTTACCCGCCGTGAGAAAAAAGCCAAAGGTAACACGCAGGGTAACAACACAGGTAACAAGTCAGGTAACAAACAAGGTAACACCCCTGAAGTGGATACCCCGGCAAAAATTGTGGAGCGTATCCTGACGGAACGGGGCGCTGATATGACACTGGATGAAGCCCGTACCATGAAGGAGAATTATCTGGCGCTGCTGACCCAGCATGAGTACGACCTGAAATCCGGTCAGGTATTACCGTGGCAGGATATGATCGATGCGGTCGGGCAGGAATACTCTCGTATGCGAACCCGTCTGATTGCTATCGCACCTGAGCACGGTCCCCGACTGAGAGCCTTGGCAACCACTTCAACGGATACGGAATTTGTGGCGGCGTTGCAGGAAATTATCCATGAGGCGATGGAGGAATTAAGCCTTGATCACAGTGAACAGGGGGGGTAATGCATGGCAACACTTCACCCGTGCACTGGTTCAGAAACGTGCTGATACCAAACCTCCGGAACCGTTATCCTTAAGCGAGTGGGCCAATAAATATGCGGTACTGTCTAAAGAGAATGCGGCCCAAACCGGTAAATTCCGCTCCTTTGCTTACCAGGACGGCATGATGGATGCCATTACCGATCCCGCTGTTACGCAGGTTTCCGTGATGAAATCTGCCCGTGTGGGGTATACCAAGATACTGGATCATGTGGTGGGGTATTATCTGTCGCATGACCCGTCCCCGATACTGGTCGTACAGCCCCGTGTCGAGGATGCGGAGGACTACAGTAAGACCGAAATTGCGCCGATGTTGCGGGATACCCCGGCATTGAAAGCGATTGCGGGTGAAGCCAAAGCGAAAGATTCCAATCAGACTATCCTGAAAAAGACCTTTTCGAACGGGGCTAATTTGACATTGGTTGGGGCTAACTCACCGGGCGGCTTTCGTCGTATCACCTGTCGCATCATCTTATTTGATGAAGTGGATGGGTATCCTTCGGGCGGTGCCGGAGCAGAAGGTGACCAGATAGCCCTGGGCATCAAACGCTCGGAAACGTTCTGGAACCGGAAAATTGTGCTGGGTTCAACCCCCACAGTCAAAGAAACCAGCCGGATAGAGAAAGCCTTTAAAAACAGTGACCAGCGTTACTATTACGTCCCTTGTCCCCATTGCGGGGAATATCAGGTGTTGGAATGGGGCAGCCCGGACTCCCCTTATGGCATCAAATGGGAAAAAGATGAACACGGCAACGGCTTACCGGAGACGGCCTATTATGTCTGCCGTCACCATGGTTGCGTGATTCAGGACAGCAATAAGCCCGGCATGATAAAGCAGGGGGAGTGGCGAGCCAGTCAACCCTTTAAAGGTCATGCGGGTTTTCATATCTGGGCGGGTTACAGCTTGTTTCCCAATGCGGCATGGAAACATCTCGTGGCGGAATGGCTGCGGGTCAAAGACGATCCGCTGATGCGCCAGACTTTCATTAACCTTGTGCTGGGTGAACCCTATGAAGACCGGGGCGAAAAGGCACTGAGTGAGCGTAAATTACTGGAGCGCTGTGAGGTCTGGGCTGCCGAAGTCCCTGACGGCGTGGTATTACTGACCGCCGGGATTGATACACAGGGAGGTCGCTTTGAGATTGAAGTGGTTGGTTGGGGTCGCAATGAAGAGAGCTGGTCCATTGCTTATGACGTGATTGAGGGCGATCTGGAAACTGACGAACCGTGGCAACGGTTGGATGCCTACCTGAAACAAATATGGCGGCGAGCGGATGGTCGTGGCTTTGCGATTGTGGCGGCTTGTATAGATTCCGGCGGCAACCATACCCAACAGGTGTATAACTTTGCCCGTGAACGACTGGGCAGACGTATCTGGGCGATCAAGGGTGAATCTGCGCGGGGTGGTAAACGCTCACCGGTCTGGCCTACCAAACGGTTGACATCACGGTCTAAATCCAGTTTCAAGCCGATTATCATCGGAGTGAACGCCGCCAAGGATGCCGTCCGGTTACGGTTACATATTGAGCCACCCAAAGCGGGTGAGCCTGTCCCCGCCTATATGCATTTTCCGGCTGACCGCGAGTTGAATTATTTTAGCCAGTTATTGGCAGAACGCTCAGTGGTGAAAGTGTCCGGCGGTCAGCGTTACCGGGTGTGGGAAGAAATTCCCGGTCGGGCAAACGAAGCGCTGGACTGCCGCGTCTACAGCTACGCCGCATTATGTGGCCTGATATACATGGGACTGAAAATGAATGCGCTGGCAGATAACATTGTCGACAACCCTGATCGATTAATCGCCCCCGCAGCACAACCGGAAATCAAAACCAATCTGCGCTTCCCCGGGGCCATCATTCCTGAATTAGCGGAGGATAAACCCAAACGGAAACGCATGTCACAGCTTTTGCCCTAAGGAGAACCCATGCGAAGAACCACGCTGCTGACCGGCATGAGCCGTGAACAGCTTCAGGCTGCACTCAATGCCGCGCAACAAGCCTATATCGAATTATCCACCGGCGCGAAAGGCGTCTCGTTTTCGTATACCCAAGGGGACGGAACGCGCTCAGTGTCATATCAGCAAACCAGTCTCGGTGATTTGTTAGCGCTGATTCAGGCAATACAAACCGAACTGGGGATCACAACCCGGCGACCCATCAGGGTGAGGTACTAATGAGTGTTAAAATATTAGGTCCCGATGGGGAGCCGTTACCGCCTTCGAATGCGAAATTAAAGTTTAACGCCTTATCGGGCAGTGGGCGCATTCCTTATGATGCGGCAGATTCCTACAGTGACCAGATGGCCAACTGGCAACCTGCGCTATGGTCACCGGATAACGAGATCAACGTATACCGTGACCGGATTGTGGCACGTATGCGGGATTTGGTTCGGAATGATGGTTGGGCCTCCGGTTCAATTACCCGTGTGCTGGATAATGCTGTCGGTGCCTGTTACCGCCCGGTATTCAAACCGGATTATCCGATGCTGCGGCAACTGACCGGCAACAAATCCTTTGATGCGACTTGGGCGGCAGAATACAGCCGGTTCCTTACGGCGCATTGGCGATCCTGGGCGAATGACAAAGGCCGGTACTGTGACGTGGAGCGGAAGCAGACAGTGTCACAGATGCTGCGGCTGGCTTTTCGCCACAAGTTACTCGATGGTGACGCGCTGGCGGTCCTGCAATACCGGACGGACAGACTAGGACCCGGTAAAGCCCGTTATGCGACCACGATTCAGATTATTGATCCCGATCGCCTGAGCAATCCACAGGAACTGATGGATAAACCTCATGTGCGTGGCGGGGTCGAAATTGACGCTGACGGCGCGCCGATCGCTTATCACATCCGGGAGGCCCATATGGGTGACTGGTGGTCGGGTAGGAAAACCATGACATGGAATCGTATACCACGGGAAACCTCATGGGGTCGCCCGGTGGTGGTGCATGATTTTGACCACGAACGCGGTGCACAGCACCGGGGAATGGGTATTCTGGCTCCTATCGTTCAGAAGCTGAAGATGCTGATTAAGTACGATGAATCTGAACTGGAAGCGGCAATCCTTAATGCGATTTTCGGGGCGTATATCGAATCGCCTTATGATGCACAAATGGTGGCTTCCGCCCTCGGTGACAGCGGTAATTTCGGCGGTGAGGAACTGAGTGCGTACCAGACCCAGCGCGCTGAATACTATGAAGACAAACGGTTGAACTTACAGAACGGGGCGCGTATTCCGCATCTGTTTCCGAATGAAAAAATCGTCACACTGTCTGCGGCGCGCCCAACCAGTAACTTTGACGGCTTTGAAAGTGCGGTACTGCGGAATATCTCTGCGGCGACCGGATTGTCAGCCCAGCAGGTGACGCAGGACTGGTCTAAGGTGAACTATTCCTCCGCCCGCGCTGCCATGTTGGAAGCGTGGAAAACCTTGACCCGTCGCCGGGATGATTTTTCCAACGGATTTGCCCAGCCCATTGCGGTGGCCTTTGCCGAAGAAATCCATGATGTCGAGGATGTTCCTCTGCCCGCCGGTGCGCCGGATTTTATGGAAGCCTCGGCCTCTTACTGTCGTGCGCGATGGATGGGACCCGGTCGCGGATGGGTTGACCCGGTCGCAGAGAAAAAAGGGGCCATCCTTAGTATGGAGGCAGGTTTCTCAACACTGGAGATGGAGGTGGCTGAAAACATGGGTGAAGACTGGGAAGAGTTGGTTGACCAGCGGAGTTATGAAATTCAGCGGTTTAAGGAGCTGAAAATACCCGTCCCAGACTGGGCGCAGGCAGAACGCTTTGCCCCAGATAACCCGACAGACAAACAGGAGGCGAAGTGAATTTACCCCATTTAGCCCAGCGACTGTTTAATGTTCCGCTGGCGATACACCCGCGCAAAGCTGAAGTGGTGATGGCGGCATTAACTGACCGCTTTGGTCTTACCCAGATACAGGCAAGCAGGGACTGGAATGATGACGATGAGTATTTTTCCCGCAAGGCGAAACCCGATGCCGGGTATGACGTGCTGGAAGGTATTGCACTGATCCCGGTGCAGGGCACCTTAGTCCAGAAGCTGGGTTCATTGCGGCCTTACAGTGGCATGACCGGCTATGACGGTATTCGGCAGGTTTTTCTCCGGGCACTGAATGACCCGGAGGTCAAAGGTATCTGTCTGGATATTGATTCCCCCGGCGGTGAAGTGGCGGGTTGCTTTGATTTGGTGGATCTGATTTATCAGTCACGTGGCGAGAAGCCTATCCACGCCATTCTGAGCGAGAACGCCTATTCAGCCGCGTATGCCATTGCCAGTGCCGCCGACAGGATTATTGTGCCGCGCACGGGTGGTGTGGGTTCAGTGGGCGTGATTGTCATCCACTGTGACTGGTCGCAGCACATTAAAGAAGACGG
>NZ_JAQRFI010000099.1 GCF_028598805.1 Xenorhabdus yunnanensis
GACCCGATAGGGCTGATGGGCGGGGTGAATCCTTACTCTTACGTACATAACCCTGCGAATTGGACCGATCCACTTGGGCTAGCAGGCGGGGTTGGAAATAAAGGGGAGCCTGTAAAACTTAAAGCGCCTGAGGTTGTTGAATTAGATCCCAGAACTATCAGATTTAGCCAAAACTCAGTTAATGGTGCTGCTGAAATAACTCAAAGCATGAAAGCTAAAGGTTGGGCTGGAGATCCAATTGATGTAGTTAGAATGAAAGATGGCGGACTGACAACAATAGATAACACTAGGGTTTTAGCCGCCTCGAGAGCCAATGTTAATGTAAAAGCCAGAGTACATGACGGCTCAACGCCTTTACCACAAGAATTCATTAAGCGCTTTACAACCTATAAAGGCATCCCATCAACATGGGAAGAAGCTATTAATCTCCGTATAGGAAAACAAAATGCAGGATATAGAAAGAGATATCCTGATGGTTCAAATGTAATAGGGTCGCTAGATTAATATGGAACAATTACTAACCAAAACAGAACTTCCAGAATGGTTTTCTTATCCTCGTAAGTTTCTTAGGATAGTTGAGCAAAATTTGCTTAATTTTGATCCTTGGATAATTTTGGAAGGTGAGAGATTACGAGATCACTATACTGGATTAAAAAAAAGATACCCATATAGGGATATCGTTCCATTTGCTCGTCGGGAAGATAATGATGACATTATGTGTTGGGATAAAAATAACCCACATGAAGTTATTATTATCCATGATTTTGCAAGTGAAGGTTATGAATATGTCGGTAAATTTGACTCATTTTGGGACTGGCTTAGAGCAGCCGTAGAAGCAACTATCGAATACGATGAGTAAAAATTAACATCAAACAAAGCCGGAAAGATCCCTGTGATCTTCCGGCTTTGTGCTTTTTTAAGAGCCGCTCATTCCCTGCCCTTAGTTGTTGTTGTAGTCACCAATCAGTTCCCGCATTCGCAGCTTAATTTCACTGAGCTGGTCTTGCTGGCGCTGGTACTGTTGCTTGATGGTGCGGGTGTCGTCACTGTCAGGGATCAGCACCAGACAGCCATCCATAATCTTGACGGTGAGTGTACCGCCAATCTCAAACCCCGCGGCCTTAAGCCATTGCCCCTTAAGATGAATTGCGGGCGGGGCGCTGGCCTTGTCATTTTGCGGCACGTATCCCACGGTATAATAACGTTCGGTTTTGGCGGCTTTATTTCCCGCCCGGTTTTGCTTAGAATGCGCCTTAGCCATGTTCAACTCCTACTTAGTTGGTTGTGGTCAGCGGCGTTGGTGTGTTGCAACCACATCAGCGCCGCGTTAAGTCAGATTATCCAATCAACAGCCTGGCCTGATGCTTGAGAATCAGGGCATCCAGTACTGAAATCACCGAACGTTGTTCTTCCTCATCCATCTGTTTTACCGCCTCAAACTTCAGCTTCAGTTCGTCCTGCGGCTCACGTTCTTCTTCCTCAAATATCAGCCAGTCCGCCGACACATTAAAGGTGACGGCAATCCGCTTGAGAATGTCTAAAGAGGGCTGAGCCTCGCCAGACTCATAGCGGCGTACTTGGGTCAGGTGTATGCCTACCCTGTCAGCCATTTGAGGCTGGGTCAGGCTGTGCTGCTTGCGCAGTTGCAGAAAGCGGGCAGAAAAACTCATCCAGTCTGTTCCTTTGTCAATATTGATGAGTTCCATTATCGCCCCCTGTTCTAAATAGACTTGACTAAATAATCTTTATAGAGCATATAATAATATCTATAGAGAGCATTGACAAGGTTTTAAAAGGAACATTTTATGGCTCGCATCCCGGAAGCAGAATTACAGCACCTGAAAGCCGCCGTCTCGTTAGTGGTCGTTATCGAGCAACAAGGGCGGCAGCTTGTTAAGCGCGGCAAAGATATGATCGTGCTGTGCCCGTTCCATCAGGAGAAAACGCCCTCGATGGTCATCACACCGTCGAAAAACCTCTATCACTGCTTTGGCTGTGATGCAGGCGGGTCGGTGCTGGACTGGGTGATGAAAACCGAAGGCCTGAGCCTGCGCCATGCCGTGGAGCGCCTGCGTGCCGTGCTGGGTGTCAATCCCGCGCTGGCGCCGCTGGTTGAACCGGCGGAACTGGCGGGGGATGCGGTCGGGCACCAAGCCCTGCTCTCAAGGGTGGTTGAGTTTTATCACCATACGCTGCTCAATGCCCCGGAAGCGCAGGCCTATCTGGCGAAACGGCGGCTCAATCATCCTGAATTAGTCGCGCAGTTTAAGCTGGGCTTTGCCAACCGCACACTGGGCTACCGTCTGCCACCGAAGAAGATCAAGGCCGGGGCGGAGATCCGTGCCCGCTTGCAGGCGGCCGGGGTATTGCGGGAAAACGGGCGCGAGCATCTGCGCGGATCGCTGGTTATCCCTGTTATCGGCGCTGAGGGGCAGATTCACGAACTGTACGGGCGTAAAATCGGCGCACGGCTGCGCGGCGATACGGTCTCACATCTTTACCTGCCGGGCGCACACCGCGGCGTCTGGAATGTTCAGGCACTGGGGGCAGTAAAATCGCTGATCCTGTGCGAATCGCTGATTGATGCCCTGTCATTCTGGGTCACCGGTCATCGTAATGTCACCGCGGCCTATGGGGTGAACGGCGTCACCGCGGATCACTGGCAGGCCTTTGAACAGCACGGTATCAGGCAGATCCTGATTGCCTTCGACAATGATAACGCGGGCAATGAGGCGGCGGTCAGACTGGCGGCACAACTGGCTGAACGCGGCATTACGCCGCTGAGGGTCGTGTTCCCGCCAGGGCAGGATGCCAACGGTTACCTGTGCCAGATGGCGGAGCCTGAATCCGCCTTTGCCCTGCTGCTTGAGGGGGCCGTGCCGATGCAGGACGTGGCGGGCAGGGTGGCCGTTGAACGCCAAAGCGGTGATCCCGCCACCGCGCCAGAACCGGCTTCCCCTTTAGCCGCTGAATCCGTGCCCGGCGTGGCACCGGGTGTGGTCTGTGAACCCGGCGATAATGGCGAGTTGCGGGTATCCGTGGGAGCGCTGCGCTGGTGCTTACGGGGTCTGGGTGCGGTGAAAGTGGGTGCCGCGGCAATGAAACTCAATGCGCAGGTGCTGGACACACAAAGCGGTGTCCTGTTCGCCGACGGGGTTGACCTGATGAGTGCCCGCAGCCGCAACAGTTATGCGCGCATGGCCGCGGTTGAGCTGGGATTAGGTGAAGCAGAACTCCGCCGTTCGCTGGGGCAGGTGTTGTTGGCGGCCGAGCAGGGGCAGCAACAGGCTGCATCAGGCACGGAACAAAAAGCCCCGGAAATGAGCCTGACCGAGCGGGACGCAGCACTGGCGTTGCTGCAAGATCCGACGCTGACAGCGCGGGTGACGGCTGACTTAGCCGCCTGTGGTGTGGTCGGCGAATCCACTAATTTACTGGCGGGCTATCTGGCGGCGGTGAGCCGCAAACTCGCCAAACCCTTAGCTGTTCTGATCCAGAGCAGCAGTGCCGCGGGAAAATCGTCGCTGATGGAGGCGGTGCTGAACCTGATCCCCGAAGAAGAGCGGGTGCAGTACAGCGCCATGACCGGACAGAGCCTGTTCTATCTGGGGGAAACCAACCTGCAACACAAAATCCTCGCCATTGCCGAAGAAGAGGGCGTGCGGCAGGCGGCCTATGCGCTCAAGCTGTTACAGAGTGACGGCGAATTAACGATGGCCAGCACAGGCAAGGATGAGGCGACCGGAACCCTCGTCACCAAAAGTTACACCGTGAAAGGCCCGGTGATGCTGATGCTCACCACCACCGCCATTGATGTGGATGAAGAACTGCTCAACCGCTGTCTGGTACTGACCGTCAATGAATCCCGTGAACAAACCGAAGCGATCCATGCGTTACAGCGCCATAAGCAGACCCTCGAAGGCCTGCTGGCTGAGAACGAGCGGGACTATCTGACACAGCTTCACCAGAACGCCCAGCGGTTGTTGCGCCCGCTGAATGTGGTGAACCCCTATGCCAGCCAGTTAACGTTCATGAGCGATAAGACCCGTACCCGCCGTGACCATATGAAATACCTGACGTTGATCCAGAGTATCGCGTTGTTGCACCAGTATCAGCGGGAGATCAAGACCGCTGAGCATCGTGGCAAGCGGCTTGAATATATCGAAGTCAGCAAAGACGATATCCGGCTCGCCAATCAGTTAGCGCATGAAATCTTAGGCCGGACGCTCGATGAGATGCCGCCGCAGACCCGCAAGCTGTTGCTGTTGATCCAGCAAATGGCGCACGAAATGGCGGCAGATCAGCAATGTGCCCTGAACGCCGTTCGTTTTACCCGGCGGGATATCCGCGACTTTACTCAATGGAGTGACAATCAGCTTAAAGTGCATTGCCAGCGGCTGGCTGAGATGGAATACCTGCTGATCCACGGCGGCAGTCGCGGGCATCTGCTGCAATACGAACTGCTCTGGGACGGTGATGGCGACAGCGCGCACTTAAGCGGCCTGATCATGCCGGTATGATCAGCGCAAGTTGGGCTGAAAACAACGCAAGTTGTCCCTAAGTTTGGTTCAAGTTGGTCTCAAGTTGGGGTAGATAAAACGGCTATCAGGCCGCAGCCAGACAGGGCTGACAGCTCGCAAGTTGGACAATATCAAAAATCACTGTTCCGGCAACACAATAAAAACTTCCCGTCATACCGTACTGCCGGATAGCTTCCATAACAAAAAGGAAAATCCGAATGACAACTTCACACGACAACCCGCTTATCACCTTACGCCAGCAACTGGAAGCGTACCTCGATACACAGGCCGCACAGGGAA
>NZ_JAQRFI010000100.1 GCF_028598805.1 Xenorhabdus yunnanensis
TATTTTCGGAAATTATGATTATTCGCTTGAAGAGCGCTGGACTGACTGCGACACTGATATTCATTCACTAGAACGCGGCCTAATCCACCTCGACCGTGAATCCGCCGAACTGCACGCCCGCGCCCTCATTAGTCTGACCGCGAAATGATTCCCGATAGTTTTTATTATTACTCACTCACAATTCTAACCGTCATATTCATTCTACTCATTACTAAATAAACCATGAACAAACGACATCTAACCCGCGCTCAATCGTGGGGAGAGTTTGCTGTACGTGAAAATCGCTCTGCCGCATGGACTCGCGGCATGAAATTACTCATGAAATATTACGGAGGTAGCCATGGGTCAGTTAAAAATCAATATCAGTAGCAACCGGTTCAGGATTGAACCAGATACTCGCGGGGGTGCGATATTAATCATTGATGATGGCATTAAATGGCAACTGGAAGGCAACGGCAGGGAAATTATGCTCAATACCACCCATTTAGAGCGCACGGATATTATTTCGGTGCTCAATGACCATTATCAGGATGAGGAGGTAACCGCATGAGACATTTTGGATATAACCCCTGCGGTGCTCAGGATGAGCAGCAGGAACGGAAATACACGGCTGAACAAATAGCCGAACATCGGGAGCTAATATACAAGAGAGAGGTGTTGGGCATGGAGGGATTGCCCGCCAGTGCTCAGGATTTCGCAGGCGATTTCACATGAGCCTGTATCCCCGGCGCTCAACAGGATGTTATGTGCCGACCGACCCAGCAGAGAGACAGCAATATCTCAGGGAACTAGTCGCAGCCATCACCAGTAACGCCCCTCACCCCGCAATGATGACCGCAACGGAACGCGTTAACGCAGAGCGATTATGGAATATCAATTATCGAGCCACATTCAATCCCCCGCTACCCCAGCACATGGCAGAGCAACGCACCGAACAGGAACGGCAGGCGTGGCGGGATTATCACTCAACCCATCACACGGAACACGATCACTATCGTGGTGATTCACCTCACCGCAGTCATGGTGGTATCTGGACAGGAGATTAATATGAAATTTGCCACAGCTATGAGAAAGCAAGCCAAACTCAGATTGGCACTAACTGGCCCCAGTGGGTCAGGGAAAACCTACGGGGCATTAACTATCGCCAAAGGACTCGGTGGCACAACGGCGGTTATTGATACTGAGAAAGGCAGTGCCTCACTGTACTCTGACAGATTTAATTTTGACGTATTGGAATTAGACCCACCATTTACACCAGAACGATTCATTGAAGCCATCACCGCGGCACAGACAGCCGGATACGATAACCTCATCATTGACAGTATCACCCACGAATGGAACGGAACAGGTGGCTGTCTGGAAATGCTGGATGGATTGGCAAAGGCAAAATATCGGGGTAATACGTGGTCAGCATGGAGCGACATCACGCCGCGTCATAATAAATTTCTGGATGCGATATTGCGTTCAGACGTGAACATTATCGCCACCATGCGTAGTAAAACGGAAACAGCCCAAGTTGATAATGGCAACGGGAAAAAGCGCGTTGATAAATTGGGTATGAAATCAGAACAGCGCGACGGTGTTGAGTATGAATTTACTACGGTTTTGGATTTAAACCATGAAACTCACACCGCCACAGCCAGCAAGGACAGAACAGGACTGTTTAGTAATGCTGATTTTACCGTCATTGATGAGGGGACAGGTCGGCGGCTAATGGACTGGCTGAACGATGGAAGAAGTAAAGCTGAGATAGATCTGACTCACTTTACTGAAAATGCAGGGAAAGCACAAAACATGGATGAATTAAAAGCCGCGTTTGCTGAGGCCTATAAATCGCTCAGGGATACGCCGGAGCAAGGGAAAGCACAGGAAGTATATGAACTCAGGAAATCAGAATTTGAGCCACAGGAGGCGGTAAATGGCTAACCTGAATCAATGTAATTTCACAGGCCGGATAGGAAATATGGAAATGCGTTATTCGCCAAATGGAATGGCAATAATGGTTTTCTCTGTCGCTGTAAATAAATCGAAAAAAGATGCAAACGGTCAATGGATTGATCAAACCACATGGTTAAGGTGCAAGGCGTTTAAGGGAACCGCTGAATATATCGAAAGGAACGCACAAAAAGGTTCTCTGGTTCGTATTACCGCCGAATATCAAGAGGCGAAGTGGCAGGACAAAACAGGCCAAGACAGGTCAATGCCGGAATTTATAGTGAATGACGTTGAGGTGCTGGGGAACAGGAAAGAGCAACAGGGACAGGGAAATCAGCCACCCCAGCAGCATTCAGGACAGCAGCAACAATCTCAATTCTGGGGCCAGCAGCAAACACAGACACCAGCCCCACAACCAGAGCCGCCAATGAATTTTGATGACGACATTCCGTTCTAGCACCATCCAGCCATCCAAACAGAACCACCTAACCCCATAGGACAATCCAATGATCAATGTTGTCAGTTTTTCTGGCGGCAGGACATCGGCGTACCTCGTCTATCTCATGGAACAGCGCCGCCAACAAGGTGAGGATGTCCGCTATGTGTTTATGGACACGGGCGCGGAGCATCCCGCAACCTACCGATTTGTTAGGGAGGTCGTGAAATTTTGGGATATCCCGTTAGTCGTATTACAGGCTGATATCAACCCTCAACTCGGCGCATCCAATAGTTATACAGTCTGGGAACCGCAGGATATTCAAACACGGATGCCAGTACTAAAACCATTTTCGGACATGGTGAAAAAATACGGCACTCCATATATTGGCGGGGCATTCTGCACTGACCGACTGAAATTGAGACCATTTAACGCATATTGCAATGACCATTTCGGGCGGGGTAATTATCAGACATGGATAGGTATTCGAGCGGATGAGCCGCGGCGGTTAACCCACAAGGACGGCATTAGTTATTTAGCTGACATCTCAGATTTTGACAAACAGGATATTTTAGATTGGTGGGAGACGCAGCCATTTAATTTACTCATCCCTGAACATCTGGGTAATTGCGTGTTCTGCATCAAAAAGAGCACTAAAAAATTGGGACTGGCCTGTCAGGATGAACCGGGAATGAAAATGATGTTCGAACAAACCTGCATTACAGGAAAACATGTCCGAGATGGTCATAGAAAAACACCGCGTGAAATTATGTATCGGGGGAGCATGTCCCTAGATGGAATAGCCACGATGTATTCTAATTCCGATTATCAAAATCTGTATCAGGAAATGGTCAGAGCTAAACGATTTGATACCGGTTCCTGCTCTGAATCCTGCGAAATATTTCAGTTAGACCTATTTTAACCCCACCCCATTAACTAACGCTACCTCAGTGGCGGGAGGAGTATTGTGACTGTATCACTAGTAAACATAGCAACAGATGAATCAGTAATAGAACTAACCAATGGAAATTGGTTTGAAATTGTGGATATTGCCGGGATGGAGAATCTTATCGATACCGATCATTTCAATGATTCAGCAGAAGAAAACTCAGAAACAGCGAGGAAAATGGCTGATTTAATTGAAGCATGGACACCATCAAATAAATGGGGGAATGGTAATCCAGCATTTCAGGAAAAATTAAAAAAACGAATTATCGATTTTTTCCGTAATTGCGAGGGATTTTATACCTACTGATAAATTCGGGAGGACACAACATGCAGTTCACCCCATGGAACCCCAACCCCAGAGCAGTACAGAGAGTCAATGACCCCTACCCCATTCCGACACACTGCCGATATTGCAACAGGCATGTCATGATTGCACATCATCTGAATGTGTTTAATCGAGTTCATGATAACCGCTGGCCTTGGTTATACCATTGCTGGACATGCGGTGCACGTGTTGGCATTCATCCGGGAACGGATATCCCGATGGGGTCACTGGCAGATAAGAAAACACGGATAGCGAGGCTGTCGGCACATCGGTATTTCGATGATGTAGTCAGGAGTCGTAATTTGGAGCGCACGGAAGTCTATCAATGGCTAGCAGGTCAATTGGAAATCAGTTTCAATGAATGTCACTTCGGCTGGTTTGATACTGATATGTGTAATAAAGCAGTGAATATATGCAGGGGGTTTAAATAATGCCAATCGAGTATGCAGTAACTGGAAATCATATTTTAGATGACCCAACGGATAGATACACATTGGAAAACCCAGAATGGGATCGCTCGTACCCTAAATATTTAGCGGAAGAATGCGCTAAGGATTATTGGAGCGATGGCTGGGAGGGAATGGGACGGCCTATTGAAATAACTGTATTTGATGATGATGAGTCAATCGGAACATTTTATATTGAAATAGAATTCGAACCAATATTTTCAGCAACACGGAGGAATGATGACCACTGATTCAGATTTATGCAGAGAGGCGTTTGAGAAATTCATGGATGATGAATTTAATTATCCAGTTGGCTCATTAGGTAAATATGACGATGGAACATATTGGAATATGCCAGCTCAAAATTACTGGGAGATATTCCAAGCAGCATGGAAAGTCAGTCGGGAAAATATAATCAAGCAGGAGAAAAAGAAATGAGCAAAGATGTGATTGAGTTGGCACGGGAAATTGAAAATCTGCAATTTAAAGCGGCAATGGAATTATCTAATTTATGGACAATGGAAAAACTAAATTTAACCATTACAATAGTTCATCACCTGTTGGAAAAAGGAGATAAAGAACAGGCGATGGATTGGCTGGAAGGACTTCTTGATTGGACAGGGGAAGACTTATTATCTGAGGCAGAAAACAACG
>NZ_JAQRFI010000101.1 GCF_028598805.1 Xenorhabdus yunnanensis
CTGCCGTGGCAAATAGTGCGCCACAGAAAACGAATAAGGGCCATTAATGCAATCAGAAAAGGTGTGTTCCTGATGAGGAAATATAGAGCGCTTAAGGAGCTGAACGCATGACATTCACCGACCTACCCGCAGCAGTGGAAGAAGCCCGTTTTCGACGGCGGGAAACGGGACGGGCATTTTCTGTTGTTCAGCGAAACATAGGAGAACTGGCCGTTCTCACTGAGCAATGGGTAATGCGAAAACAATTGCGGGTGATGTATTCAACACGTCACGACAGGGTTCATACAGTATTGCCGGAGGTGAGATGATACTGACTCGCTATGACAAAGCGAATTTGCCTGATGAAAATATAGAGCTGGCAATATTGCGAGAACAAGTGAAATATAATCCAGAAACCGGCATCTTTACCAGTAGGTTATGCGCTGGTATTCGAGTCAAGGGCTTTATGGATCATGGGTACATTGGGGTGAGCATCAACTCCAAAAAATTTAAGGCTCATCGGCTGGCTTGGTTTTACATGTATGGGGCATGGCCTGAACATGGAATAGATCACATAAACGGGAACACGTCTGATAATCGAATATTAAACTTAAGACCCGCAACACCAGAGCAGAATTCTCATAATAGACGGTTAGGGAAAAACAATACTTCTGGTGCTAGGTGTGTAACTTTAGAGAGAAGAACGAAACGATGGCGAATACAGATAAACAGGTTCGGTCATAAGTTTTATCTTGGTAGTTACAAAAATAAAGACGAAGCAGTACAGGAGGCAAATAGATTTTTAAAACTAACCGATGGTGAATTTTTTAATTGCGTCACATCAAAACACGACCTACCTCAAGACCAAATAGCACTTCTTGCCCTAATCAAGAAATCCAGAGACCTAAGCCCAATACATCCGCTAGAGCCTAATGACCGAGTATGGATTAACCACACCTTAAGTGCGTGGGGTGCATGGGCGTATGAGGAGCTGGATGATAAGAACAAGGTAAGCCCTATCGGTCGGTTTATGGAGTCTGTTTCTGGTCGGGGGGCCATAACAGCAGACGGCATAACGGCATTGATCGAAGGGCTGCACGAAAGAGGTTATCGTGGTGAAGAGCTTATCAAAAAACTTTCGCAAATAATCGCAAATCTAAAACATCGTTCCGTCCCAAGATGCTCAGATGAAATAGGGTTATTCGTGGATGATCTGCTTATACGGGTTTTTGGTGGTAGGTCCCCGCTTATTCGCGTGGCTGTTAACTACTACGTGTATGGACACAGGATAGAAACCATTGCGCAGTATTTGATGAGAATAACAAGGGGAGCATTAACAATACCTCAATCAAGGGATAGGGTTCGTTGGTGCATTAGAATTATTGAGGCAAAGATGCATAAGGCAATCAACTATGAACTGGATAATAGCAAGGAGATTGATGTAAATTTAATATGAGAAAAAATAATGCAAAATACTTGCAAAAAAATTATTTATTAGTATATTAATGTTATCCTCCGCAGGTTTTTATGCTTGGAGGTTGTTAAACATGATTCCCAAGCCTCGCCCTGTGCGGGGTTTTTTATGCCTAAGACTCAGATTTAAAAAGATGACAGTCACCCGCTTTGAAATTGATGCATGAGTGACTGCCAGATTGTGTTTAAATTCAATTGTAGACTGGAAAATTTACCATTTACCGCTACATACCACCTTCATCTATACCTTTACCCACAACCCTGATTTCTTTTTCGACTAACCGTCCAATTTCTTTGCTGTTGCGGATAACTGACGATGTTCTTTCTATCAATGCATCAATTTCACCTTGCAACTTGTCAGGTATTAAATCTTTCACGTCGTCAAGTAAACACCCGTCTATAATTATCTTAGATAATTCTTGAGATGATTTTATCGTTTCTAGTAAATCGGAAACATAGGGCTTGAATATAAAGCCTTCTGCCTCATTGATAGATATGAGTTTTTTATCTAGGGCGTGCAGCACCCCTAAAACTAAAAGACTAATAAATTTCTCTGCATGTTTGTCTTCGATGTGGTAACTAAGTTTCATATTTCGTTGCTCCAGCCATGTACAACTTTTACATTAAACACTAGACCACTTCTACTTTCAAAATAATGAATAGAGACTTTTTGTCCGTTAACCAATCCATCTTTATAAACTTTATCCCATTTTCCTGATTCTACGTCCCTTCGTAATTCTGCCAACAATTGGCCATTGTCCATAGGGCGTTTCGTGGTTCCATTTTGTCTATTTATAAACCCTTTAGGATATTGCGGTGCATCCTTAATTGATTTGTAAGTATGCTTAATACTATTTGAGTGTCCGTGTCCGTGTCCGTGTCCGTACCCATGACTATACCCGTGTTCATACCCGCGTTCATATCCATGATCATACCCATGTTCATATCCGTGTTCATATTCGTGTTTATGTTGCGTGTGCTTCTTAGTAATTAAAGTTTGATATGGGTTTATCGCCGTATCTGGTGCTTGAAAGCTGTGCCCCGAAAAAGAGAGCGATACCAATAGAACGCTAAATAAAACCTTTGTAAATCGATTCATAAGAAGATCCTCAATATAAATAAGTTGGCTTTAAAGTATTCTCACAACAGAATTAAAATAACTCTGGCGTAATATGAGGCATTATATAGATACCCAGCTAAACGGAATTAAAACCAGAACCGATTTACTTCGGATAAAATATTAATAAAAGATAAATGAAGTTGATTATTAAAAATTATAGGGTGAGTAAAGCTTTGAATTTACAATCCAACTCCTGCAAAAAATGCAGTAGTTCAAAATCCCGTTTAATCACGGATAACGCCATTTGATAACGGATAGTGTTATTTGATCACGGATAACGAATCCAAGGTCGCCAAGTGCGGCCTTTTTGTTTTCTGGCTGCACCAACAGAGCGGGAGGCGGAGCAGTGAAATACATGGGAAGTAAATCCCGTATCACCCAAAAAAATATCGATCAACTTAAACAGCTTTTCCCAGAGGTATTTTCGGAAGGAAAGATTGACTTTGACGCCTTAAAAGCGGCGCTGGGTGAAGTCGTTGATGATCCAGATGAGCGCTATAACTTCACTTGGCAGGGCAAGGCTCGCGCACGTCAACTTGCCCAGACGCCATCAACAGGCATCTTGCGCCCATGCAAGGAAGAGAGTGTTAACTGGGATACGACCGAAAACCTGTTTATTGAAGGCGACAACCTTGAAGTGCTTAAGTTGCTGCAAAAGTCTTATCACAAAAAGATAAAGATGATTTATATCGATCCGCCCTATAACACAGGCAAGGATTTTATTTATAAAGATAATTATCGTGATAATTGGCTGAATATGCTTTATCCCAGACTGAAATTAGCCAGAAATTTATTATCTGATGAGGGAATGATATTTATATCGATAGATGACCATGAAGTGGTTAATTTATCCAATGTGTGCAATGAAATATTCGGTGAAGATAATTTTGTTGAAAGATTTATCTGGAAGAGCGGGAGAACCTCCGCATCCATTTTTACCCGGGAGCATGAATATATTCTGGCTTATGCAAAAGACAGAACTCAGTTACCCCACATTGTTTATAAGGGGGATGATAGCTTGATTTCTGACCGGGCAATAAAAAAGGTCAGCGTTAAAAACCCGGCGTCGGAAATAACCTTTCCTGCCGGCGTCAGGTTCTTGGGTGAAAATAAAACGTTTCCACCCGTATTTGGTGCTAAAGAAGTCGTTGAAGTGACCTCAGGGGCATTTGAATGTAAGAATGGGGTTTTGGCTAGCGAGGTCACGCTAAAAGCGGGCTGGACAATGAAGCACCAAATCAAAAACTGGCTGTCAGGAAAGGCGACTGTTGACTCTAAAGGCCAGCAGGTTGTTGAGTTCTTCTTCAAACCTAATGGCGTGCTTCAGTATGTTAAAAAGCGGGGCACCGAACATCCCAAAACCATCATAACCGGTTTTACCACGAAGCAGGGAAGCCAAGAGGTTGAAGCCCTGCTCGGTTCATCTGTGTTTGATTACCCAAAGCCGACAGGCTTAATTGAGCACTTAATGCAGGTCACGGACAGGGAAGATATCATTCTTGACTTTTTCGCCGGAAGTGGTTCTACAGGTCATGCGGTGTTAAAGCAAAATAAGAAAGATGGCGGCAGAAGAAAGTTTATCCTGGTTCAATTGCCTGAGCCTGTCTCAAAGAATGCGGGGGCAACAGCGTATTGCATTCAGGAGTCAATACCCGAATTGATTTCCCGCATTGCCCTGAAAAGAATAAAACATGCCATCCTGCAAGAAGATAACACTCAGGGCGTTAAGTTTTTCACATTAGACCAAACAAAT
>NZ_JAQRFI010000102.1 GCF_028598805.1 Xenorhabdus yunnanensis
TTCAACTAATTTATTCATAGCCTGTTCCTCCCCGGAGCTGTTTTCGGCGTTCACCAAAACTTTGCTCCCGGAACAGGCTTCTCGTCAATTTCTTATCCAGAATTCGGGTTACTTATTTATTCGAAATAAAAAAAATGGAATAGATGGTTTGTTTTTTGTACAAACAGCATGATCTTTTTGAAGTAATAGTTTGAAAGAAATGAGTGAATGGTATTTCACTCAGTGCTTGTAAAAAGAAAATTGGAAGATTAAACAGATAGCTGAGAACAGTTTTGTTCTGTAATCACCAATGAGTTGTACCAACTAAGACTCGATCTGACACTATTGATGACCTGAGCGGAACCTAATCAGACTGTCGGCTTTGCGTCAGGAGCAGACATTACTAATATCACGTTGAGTTAATCAACTAGGTACATGCTGCGTTAGCGTAACTTATAAACCGCCTGTGGGAGGCGGTTTATATGGAGTGGCTCCTAGTGATTAAGATTCCATTAGCGCCAGACGCTTGCAGCTGATTTAACTAAGAAGCTGTTCACTCCATTTAGTGAGAACCTTTTCGGCCAGTATTTTTATTTCATCCACTATAATTCGGCGCGCATCTCGGTCATGCTCCACGTGAGCAGCCATTACCCTTTTGGCCAGAAGAGTATGATGTATGTCCTTCTTATTGAATTCAGGCAAGTCTAAGTGTTTGAAAACGTCTGCAACCTGTATGGAAACATTGTGTGCATCAATCCACTCCTGAACGGTTTTTGAGTTAAGAAGTCCACATAAATAATAGGCAGTTTCTTTATCATCAAAGGCTGAAAAATAGACTTTATGATCAGGAACGTAAGGGCGTGATCCGACAAGCGGAACGTTTGCACTTCCAGCTACTGCTGCATAGAACGATGAAGACATCTCAGGCCAGATTACTTTCCATGGTTTAAACGTATAGTCTCCTACGTTATAAACGGCATGGAAAGGTGCACCTTTCATTTGCCGACGGTAAGTCGAGCGAGCCTGAAGAACAGATTCAAACGATTCGAACCAGGCAGCAGTTTTTCTCAGCTCATGCTTTTCAAGCCGTTCTTCTGCTTCAGCATAATCCGCATTTGAGATCCCCGTATTCGGAACAAATGTAAAAAGACGTTCTTCGTTGCTGACTTCTGGCGCACTAATTTTAAGATAGCATTCTTCAAAATTACTTGCTCCTTTAATCAAAGGGTACAAATCCTCTGGTTCTACCCATGCCTGTTTCATCGGGCCTATGTCTTTTTTACCCGCTTCAGGTCGACTCCGTATCTGGACATGTTTTTCATTCACCTTAAGGATAGGAACGAAGTAAACTCCATTGAGGTCAGTCGTGATCCCCTTACGCCCTTTGGTCCATGAGCACTGACGAGATAAGTATTTAATGGTTTCAAATCGGCCTGGCTCCAATATGGCCCAAGGTGAACCCGCTTCGCTAACCGGAAAGGCCTCTTTTTCTTTATACTGGATGGTATCGGAGACAGCTTTAAGCGTCTGAGACGATTTAACGGCTCGTTTTTCACCGATATTAGGCCCCCATACGCGATATGAAACCGGATACTCTGGTTCTTTTTCTGATTTTCTGAATACGGCTATCGTCGTATGGTTACTCGCATCCTCAAAAGGTTTAAGACCTTTCATATCATCCACTGATACCGGCTGAAGGTACAATGAGTCCTCTTGCGAAGGTTCGAGTTTAAATGTTCTGAAGCCCGCTGATGAAGGGTTTTTGAACAGAGTGCCCGTGATGACAAATGCCAGATGGCCACCAACATTAAGCCATTTATCAGCGACGGTATATGTGATCATTGCTGAAATATCGAGTTCGTTGCCACCATGCATGCGGGTCTTAGAAAAAATCCCATAGTGTTCGCAGGTGGGTTTTACACGCTCACGATACAGATCAGGTAATTTTGACCATCTAACCCATGGGGGATTGCCAATGACAAGGTCGAATTGCCCTGCAGTAGCAGACCAGAAAAAATTTCTGACAATCCTGAACCATATACCATTCCAGTTTTGGCGATGTAGATTCAGAATTTGGTTATATGTGTAACGCAGAGGTGTGTCCCATTCCCCAAGTAGCTGTTCAGTGAAGTAATTTCCTTTTCGAACTTTATCCATGGACTCATCAAAATCGAGCCCCATTTCGACATCTTTACCCATGCGATTAAACATTACATCGAGGTTGACGCGATCGAGTGCCAGCGCTACTGGCAAATGAATATCGAGCTTTGCAAACTGACTGCCAATACGATATTGAATTATGGGTTCAGAAGTCTCAGGTGAAGCCGCAGGAGAGTAAATTGCATCAGCCATTAGTACAGGAACTTCAAACTCGTGGCCTGGGCATTGTGCCAGCAAATCTGCGACTTCTATAATGAAATTCACCCTGGCTGTTTGTACAGCCAGAGGATTAAGATCAAAGCCCCATACGCTGTCGCACAGAAGATTCAGAGTTTCCTGAGCACTGAGGTTCTGAAACTTTGCTAATTGACGTTTCTTTCGAATTATAGCAAGTAAAAATGCTCCGGAACCGCAAGTCGGATCAAGTACTCTCTGGTTGAGAATCTCAGAGGTACTCACTTTATTTAGTGTGAAATCAACTAGCCAGTCAGGTGTGTAGAATTCACCTAAGCTCTGACGCAATTTACCCGGCACCAGTCCTTGATAAAGGTCACGAAGTACATCACGTGTTTGGGATAGCTGGTCAAGGCGGTAGAGAGATAGAACCGACAGCAAGCGTCTTAATGTTGGAAGCAACTTAGGCACAGTATTCAGACTGGCAACATCGAGATACCAGCTAAAAATTGCTTCCTCAACAAAGCCGTTTATTCCCGCCCCCTGAAAAATAGCAGAGCGTTCGATAGCTGAGTCGAGAAATTCCAGCATCTGAGCATCGTTCTTTAATGCAGCCATGCTCTGAGCTGGCTGTGCTGTTGATGTAAGCCCATGCGCTGAAACTATTTCAGCAGCTAAGAGCTTAATGAGCATTGAATTATAGGTATGAAGGACGAATAGCCGTGCAGAAATAGAGTCTGATGTAGGTCCGGACCAAGTAAAGTGCAGTTCTTTTGTGATAGCTGCAGCTTGCAGAATGGAAAGGTCGGCAACTTGGCCGTACAAAGTTCGCCATTCTTCAAAGAGCATTTTTATTTTGTTATTACCACTAATGGCAAGCTGTTGAGAAAGTCCATCAGAAAGTTGTTGCATGAACGCTCGCGCATTTGCAGAACCATGCCCAAAATCAGCAAGTAAGTTTTCTGTTGTGAGTCCTTTACGTGTATCTGAACGAAGAGCATCAACTACCATCTCTACGGATTCAGGGGAAAATGGCATCAAGTGTTGGGTGTTAATATCACCATCAATTACCTGTGCAAAACAAATATGTTCCCCATCTATGGCTATACCGATGAAATCTGATTCTGGTATCTTTGTTTCAGCGGCTTTTTTAACTATATATGGTAATAGTCGTTTTTTGGTAGCGTTTTGGAAAGCAGAACTGTCTTTCCTGCCTTTAAAATATCCTGGTGCCTTGTATTCAATGATGACGTGATTGTAACTAGCATCATTGCGATCGCGTTCAGCAAAAAGATGTAACCCTGTAGCGTCTTCTAAGGCTTTGTTCCAAGCAAACCGGACTTCTTCTTCACCCTTCCAAGGCTGAAGACGTTTTTCTTGTATTGAGGCGTAAGCGGATTGCTTCATGTAGTAAGACCTAGTCTCTGGTGGAAAGTAAGCAACCAAATATTATGAATGCCATCCTTCCCTAATTCAAGACAGATCGATCAAGGAGATTTCTATGGGGACATTTAGAATGCATACGTAACCATTCAAATTCATATGGAGGTAGAGAAAGCTTTGAAAAATGTACAGGACTGATGGCCCCGAACTGACATACCAATGAAACGTACTTGTTACCAAAGATTTCATAGCTCAGTGGCTGCTGAACCGAGAGTGGAAAAGTCACTTATGACCGTATCTCTCTCATAGCCGACCGTCAGATTTAATCGTACCCTACCGTAGGATAGCGTCAGGTCAAGTCGCAGCTAATACAAATGAGTTTGTATACCCTGCTAGGCAGGATTCAACCTATTCCGACAGACTGTTATGAGCGAAGCGAGCATTAAAGCTAACTAATATTTGGATAAAAGTGAGCTAGATTTATCTTGCTAGCTCGCCAAGTTAGTACTACAGCCGTAATTGCTCTGTAAGCCGATGATCTCCCCGGCGGCGGTAGTGACATTGTTGCGCCCGGTATTGATGCCGTCGTCGCCAGTCTGACCAATGTAAAAT
>NZ_JAQRFI010000103.1 GCF_028598805.1 Xenorhabdus yunnanensis
TTCAACTAATTTATTCATAGCCTGTTCCTCCCCGGAGCTGTTTTCGGCGTTCACCAAAACTTTGCTCCCGGAACAGGCTTCTCGTCAATTTCTTATCCAGAATTCGGGTTATTTAGCTAATTTTCACCAAAGCATAAAGAGTTTATTGCTGATCAGATTTAAAAAACACCGCATCCTCGGCATCCCGAACTCCATAATGAGGTGAGTGTTTATGCGTTGTTGCTTTTTCTTGTCCCGTTCTGCTTGTCTGCTGGGGTTGACCGTATTGTGTATGTCACTGGCACATGCGGCTGAGAAAGACGAGCTGGCAAGCGCAAAGCGTCTGATTGAACAGGTACAGATAGCACTGGAGCGCGCAAGTATCGCAGAAAAGCAATCTGCTCCATCAAAACGTCCTCGTTATGACTTTGATTATTCACACATCAAGGCTGATCTCAACACCATCAAAGCCGGTATTGATCACTACCTGACTCCTTCCCGTGATCAGCCTCGTGATCCAGAGCCAATATCCGGCCATTACCGTCAGGAAAACCCGCAATGACGCAGGCACAACGCAATGCCTTTGAAGTGGCATCCGGGCACTTTGATATCACTTTTTTGTATCTGGTGTGTGTCGGATTTTTCTTAGCCACCTTAATTTTTCTGGGCGGCCTGGGCAGCGGTAGATGTCTGGAATGGCTGGGCAAATGAAAAAGTGCGTAATCAGACGATAAGCCAGTTTGCCCTTCGAACAGCGATATTGCTGGCCGTGGCTGTCTGGATGTTTGCCAGTTAATACAGCGAACACAATAAAGTCGAAACTTTTTCCGAAGTGCGGGATGGCAAATCGACCTAGACACAATTTGGCGCCATCGTCGTGGTCGGCGTGGTGCTGTTGGTTGCGGTGATCTGGCTGTTGGCGAAATCGGCCAGCATTATTTTTTAAGGTGCCGCTGATGCAAACGATCCCTTTTTTACCCGATCGCTTAAACGCTGAACCCGTCGTATTCCGGGGATTTACCACGCCGGAGATGGGACTGACGGCAATCGCGGGGTTGGCACTCGGTCTGATTGTCAGCCTTCCTCTGATCCCGTTAGTCGGTTGGGTGATACTGCCGACAGGGATACTGATGATGCCTTTGTTCCTGATGAGCGTTGGCGGGCGCTGGCTCGCCCAGCTTAAGCGGGGTAAGCCGGAAAATTATCTCTGGCTGAAATTGGCCGAGAAAAAACGCCGACTGGGTATCGGTGACCCAACGTTGATTATTGCGGCTCAGGGCTGGTCACTACGCCGTAGCAGGAGAATGCGATGAGTCGCCTTCGTCATGCGGTAAAAAACCGGGATCAACACATTCTGACCCTTAGGATCGCCTGTGGGATTCTGGTGGGGGTTCTGCTGATGAGCCTGCTGGGTTGGATGGCTTCCCCGCGCAATCTCACTATTCATAACCCGCCGGATTTACGCAGCGGCAGCACCCGCCCGTGGTGGGAAGTACCTGCCCCCAGTGTTTACAGTTTTGCTTTTTATATTTTCCAGCAACTGAATGCCTGGCCGAAAAACGGAGCACAGGACTATCCGACCAAAATTTATGCCTTATCTCCTTATCTGACGCCTGCCTGTCAGGATTTTTGGCGTGAAGATGCCAAAAGCCGTGCCGACAGTGGTGAGCTGCTCGACCGGGTGCGGGTGGTGTATGAAATTCCCGGCCGGGATTATGAGACGCGAAGTATGACGGTACGTGACCGCGATAATTGGGTGGTGAAGTTAGATTTGGTAGCGGATGAATATTATCACGCCGAACCGGTCAAGCGGGCACTGGTGCGCTATCCGCTGAAAGTGGTGCGCTGGGAGGGGGATGCGGAGCGTAATCCCTTTGGTCTGGCGCTGGATTGCTATGATGGAATGCCACAACGGCTGGAAGCCCTGCCACCATCGGAAGAGAAAAAAGGTGTGTTTCAATGAGAGGATATCTATCTTTCCCGCGTTGTGTCTGGCTGGGGCTGCTCAGCATGTTGCTGTTCAGCATTGGCGCAAAGGCTGATGAGCTGCTGAAATGGGAACGCATTCCGTTACCCATTACGCTCAAAATCGGTCAGGAGCGGATTATTTTTGCTGACCGGAATGTGCGTGTCGGTCTGCCCCCGGCACTGAGTGAGAAATTGCGGGTACAGAGCACCGGTGGCGCGGTTTACCTGAAAGCCCGTCAGGCGTTCCCGTCAACCCGGCTGCAATTGCAGGACAGTGAGAACGGTGAAATCATCTTACTGGATATCACGGCCACCAAAACCGGACCAACAGAGTCGGTGCGTATTATTTACCCGAATGAAAAATCAACCGATTCCACTAAAGAGCCACAATCCCAGAGCAAATCCCCATTATTTGCGCCTGTGCCGGTAGCATTAACCCGCTATGCCGCGCAGCAGCTATATGCACCACTGCGTACTGTTGAGCCGGTTACCGACATTCAGCCGGTGAACCTGCATTTGACCTCATCCATCACCACCCTCTATCCGTCAGAGCCGATTGAAATTATCCCGCTGGCAGGCTGGAGACTGCATAATCACACTGTGGTAGCACTGAAACTGCGCAATCCCACCCAACGAAAAATCACGCTCGACCCGCGAGAATTGCAGGTGCAGTTTGTAGCGGCCACTTTTCAGCATCGTTGGCTGGGTGAAACGGGGACGCCGGAGGATACGACGGTATTGTACCTCGTCACAAAAGGGCTGCCAGATAATACCTTTATCCCTGAGCCGGCATCGGTGAAACCGGGAGAATGTAATGAACGCATCCCAACCATTTAGCCCTCGGCATTATGGTACTGGAATTGAGAGATGAGGTGTGGATCCTCTCCGATTTCCGGCCTTATAGTGCCTAAAAGTGGGAGCCTGTTGCTCCCTGATGACGGGAGGATCCACCCATGAAATATACTCCTTTTGGCGTCGATATTGCAAAACATCTGATGCAAATTCATTTTATTGATGAATATACCGGTGAAGTCATTGATAAACCGCTACGGCGGAATGATTTTTTAACGTTTTTCAGTCACCGACAACCTTGTCTGATTGGCATGGAAGCCTGTGGTGGTGCTCACCATTGGGCGCGGGAGCTGAGAAAATTGGGGCATGAAGTGCGTTTGCTTCAGGCCCGGTTTGTCAGGGCATTCCGGATGGGAAACAAAAACGATGTTCAAAATGCCCGGCTATTTGGCTGGCGGTTCAGCAACCCGGCAAATCGGTCGCTATCAAAAATGCAGAACAGCAGGGCATTTTGTCATTACACCGGATGCGCTGCCAGTTAGTGAAATTCAGAACTGGGCAAATCAATGCCTTACATGGTTTGTTGCTGGAATTTGGTGAAACCGTGCATAAGGGGCGGGCGGCGCTGGATAAAGCCATGCCGGAGGTGCTTGAGCGGCTAAGGGAAAAAATGGCCCCGTTCCTGCTTGGTCTGCTTGAAGAGCAATACCATCGTTTGAATGAAATCGATGAGCAAATTGAGCAGGTGGAAAACCAACTGACAGCATGGGCAAAACAGAATGCAGATTGTCAGCGAATAATGAAAATTCCCGGCGTCGGTGTCCTGATTGCCACGGCAGCCATCGCTACGATGGGTGATCCCGGTGCTTTCCGGTCGGGCCGAGAATTTTCAGCCTATCTGGGATTAGTGCCGAAACAGACGGGAACCGGAGGGCGGATCACATTACTGGGTATCAGTAAGCGGGGTGACACCTATCTGAGAACCCTTTTTATCCACGGTGCCAGAGCGGCAACATTATGCACGAAAACCCCGTCGCCGTGGGTGACGGAACTGAAAAAACGTCGTCCGGCCTGTGTGGCGATAGTGGGGATGGCAAATAAGCTGGCCCGGACAGTTTGGGCACTGATAGCCCATCAGCGGGAATATGAAAAAGATTACGTCAGTGTCAGGCCTTACTGAGGCGTTTCACTGGTCAACCTTAACTTAAGTTTAACTACAAGGCTGAATGCAGAAAGATTGCTGAGGCAGAGTAATGATGACAAAGACAGGTAAGACCGTGACTGGCTAAACCTGAATGATGGCCTGAGCGTAAAGCTCGTCGGGAGAATGAGGAGCCAGTCAGCGGATTACATCGAGGCCCGCAGCATCGGCTGCAATAAGGCCGGATATAGAGCTGCAACCTACCGTCGATGTCAGTGTTATTTTTGTCTTGCAAACGGGATGCGTTCATATAGGCTGTCATACACAGCATAATCATCCGTACAATAAAACCGAATATTAAAGGGCGATAAAAGGGCAAGCAGTTTGTCTAATGTTTTCCGGCTGCGATCCCCAAAAACATGC
>NZ_JAQRFI010000104.1 GCF_028598805.1 Xenorhabdus yunnanensis
GACGAAATCGGGCAGGTGCTCGACAGTCTGGACTGCGGAACACTGCACGGCTTCCGCAACCGGGTGATGCTGGAAGTGCTCTGGAGCAGCGGCATTCGCCGCATGGAACTGTCTAACCTGCGCCCCGGGGACATTGATGCCGGGCGCGGGGTGCTCTGTGTGCGTCAGGGCAAGGGGCAGAAAGACCGGGTCGTGCCTATCGGCATCCGGGCGCTGGACTGGCTCACCCGGTATCTGGCGCAGGTCCGCCCGCGACTGGCTGCGCGCCGTGACAGTGGTTACCTGTTTATCTCCGACCGGGGGCGTGGCCTGTCGCGTGACTACTTAAGCCAGATTGTCGGAAAGACTATCCGTGAACAGGCGCAGCTCGACAAACCCGGCGCCTGTCACCTGTTCCGCCATTCGATGGCGACACAAATGCTGGACAACGGTGCTGACACCCGGCACATACAGGCGATACTGGGGCATGAACGACTGGAAACCACCCAAATTTATACGCGGGTTGCCATCGGGCACCTGAAGAAAGTGCACCGGCAGACGCACCCGGCAGAGCGGGCAGACAATCAGCAGCCCGACGCCGACACCGAACCGCCGGAGAGCCGCTCATGCACTGAACCCGCGGAAAGCAGGGTATCAGACAGTCACGCCGGTGCCAGCGGACAGCCCGCCCGTCCCCGTTGAGTTCGCTAAGGTTCGGTGCGGGGGCAGATCGTGGCCGGACTGCCCGGAGGCCAAGGTGTTAGCGGGGGTACGTGGGCAATGGGCGGCATGAACTTATCGCCGGAAACATTCAGACACAGTACGCGGTCTGTGCGCCAACGGGCGAACCACTGGCGTTGTTTGATGAAGCCGGGCACCGGGTCTGGCGGCAACCGCCGCAAAGCCTGTACGGGCTGCGTCTGGGTGTGCCGGGTGAAAATGCGGAACTGAATCCGGGGATTCAGTTTGCCGGGCAGTGGCTGGATGAAGAGAGTGGTCTCGTCTACAATCGGTTCCGGTATTATTCGCCGGTGGCCGGGCAGTATCTGACGCCTGATCCGATTGGGCTGCTGGGTGGTAAAAATCCCTATAGTTATGTTCATAATCCCACTGGCTGGACAGATCCTCTAGGACTCAGTAGAAAATGTGGCAAAGGGTTTTCGAGTGCGGATGATGCCGCGAGGGCCGCGTTAAATAAATATAATCCTATGTCTCTCCGTATGAACAAAGAATATGGAGGTATTATATTCAGGGCGAAGGATGGCTCTTATGGATATACCAGAGGAATGTTAGGAAAAAGTAGAACGGCTCCTACTTTTAAAGAAACATCTAAACGCTTACCTAAGGATGCAACGCCAGTTGGACAATACCATACACATGGTGATTATGCTGATGATGCATTTAAACGCACTAATAAGGCTGGGGATGTGCACAATAGTGATAATTTTTCTCCAGCCGATATCAGGATTCACAATGCTGCTAGTCGAACATTCCCAGGTTTTATCAATGCATTGGGTACTCCTAGCGGTCAATTTAAGAAAATTACTGGCTTCATCAGTCACTATTCTGAGGCAATACATCTTTAATGGAGACGGTTATATGAAATTAGGTGAATCAGAAAATAGTAATGATGAAAATGTTCTCCTAAAAGTGGATAAAAAATACACTTCATTTTTATTCAAAGCTATAAATGCAGCGAATGATGAAGCTAAAAAAAGAAATATTGATATTAAAAATCATTATATTTCATTTAAGAAAGCTATTTGCCGAGAAAGTAATAAAGAATTATATCTGGTTTACTTTTATGAGATAGAAGTTACTTCTGATAATTGGATGGATCTTTCCAGTGGTGATCTTAAAGATATTGAAGTAACAATGGATGCTAATACAGGAGAAATAATTTCCATTTATGGAAGTAGATAGAATCTAATTTTTTCTCATCATAAAGCCGGAAAGATCTTCCATGATCTTCCGGCTTTTTATTATTATCCCGCCTGATAATCCCCAATCAATTCCCGCATTCGCAGCTTAATTTCACTGAGCTGGCGTTGGTACTGCTGCCTGATGCTGTGGGTGTCGTTGCTGTCAGGGATCAGCACCAGACAGCCGTCCATAATCTTGACGGTGAGTGAGCCACCAATCTCAAATCCGGCGGCTTTAAGCCATCTTCCCGTTAAATTTATCGCGGGTCGGGGGTTCGGCCTGCCGTTTTGCGGCACGTATCCCACGGTGTAATAACGTTCTGTTTTCGTAGCTTTATTTACTGCACGGTTTTGCTTAGAATGCGCCTTAGCCATCATTAACTACCTCAACTAGTTGGTTATGGTCAGCGTTCTGGCCGTGCTCCAACACAGCCAGAACGCGTTAAATATCATCGTGTAATATTAATTGCTTGCTTAATCTTCTCTTGGGTGATTGCCATATCCAGAATACGGCAAATCACATCCTGATCTTCTGCCTTTAACCCGTCAACCTGCTTACACAACTCTTTTAGCCGCTTGTTTTTAATATCAAAAACAGGTGCGGTTGCTCCTTCTTCACCCAGCAGTAAATGGTCAATACTGACTTCCAGTAACTGCGCCAGTTTAATGATGTAATCAAACTGGGGCTTAACCTGTCCCTGCTCCCACCGTCCCACCATCCGGGGCTGGATATCCAACAGATTCGCCAGTTCTATCTGTGTAAGCTGTCTGGCCTTGCGCAGTGTGGCAAGGCGTTTACCAAAATCAGTCATAAATGAACAAAGCCAGTTAATGTGTTTGTTCATCATGATAAGTGTCCGATTTTTTTTGAGCAGAACATGGAGCGGGAGCTGTAATTCTTGAACAAGGAGATGAAGAAAATATCCTTTCCACTTATACAGGAAGTGATGGTGAATATGAAAATTTAATTACCATTTTAAATGGGGGAGTGAGTCTAAGCTTTCAGTGAGCAGAGATATGCTTTCAAAATCTTCATACTTCAAAATGGAAGGCAAAGAGGTTTTTCTGAAAGCCATTTCATATATGAAGGATTCTGTTCAAAGAGTACTGGAACTCAGCAATACAAACACAAGTGAAATTGATTATATTGTCCCACATCAAGCAAATAAGAGAATAATAGATACTTTAACTCAGCTATTTGATTTGAAGGAAACACAAGCGTTAATGAGTATTGAGGAGTTTGGGAACACTTCTGCTGCATCGATACCACTAACGCTAGCCGTCCATGCCAGAAATAATACAATAAAACCCGGTCATAAAATTGTTCTTACTGCGTTTGGCGGTGGAATCACATGGGGCGCTGCTGTTATTAAATGGCCTAACTCTGTATTTAGATCCATAGTTTTTAACTAACTAAATGGGGTGAGATATGAAAGATATTATTTTTGACCGTATTAAGTCTCTCCTTACAGATAAGTATTATGTTTCAGTTGATGAAATAACTAAAAATGTTATTTACGATGAGCTAGACTCTTTAACTTTGCTGGAAATTTCAGTAGTACTAGAAAAAGAGTTTAATCTTAGCATACCAGACGGTCTGATTTCTTCAGATATGTCTATTGAGGTATCGATAAATAAAATTTTAAATAATAATGTTAACGAAACATGATTTATTTAATGAGACATGGAATTACCAGTTACAATTTGACGGGAAGAATGTTGGGTCAGACTGATATTCCCTTATGTGAGATTGGAATAAAAAATGTGATGAGTATTGCTCCTAAAATGAATCATATTGGTATCAAATTGATTTATTGCTCAAGTTACATTAGATCAATACAGACGGCTAGTATCATATCTTCCGTTACTGGGGCAAATGTGATTAAACGTGCAAATCTAAAAGAACGTCATTTGGGGGTTCTTGACGGAGAATTTAAAGATACTATCCGTTGGCGCGACGTTGTTAATAAGCTGGGTAAGAAGAATTTTACTCCTGAAGGCGGCGAAGGTGTTGATAACTGTCTGGAGAGGTTCACTAGTGAGATGAAAAGCATAGTAAATTCAAATTTAGATGAAGAGAACGTTCTCGTGGTATCCCATGACGGGGTTATTACTCTTTTTATGCGATATGTGCTGCATGTCAATAATAACCTTTCTTTTCTTGATAACTGTGATTTTCATATTTTAGATACAGACCGAAAAGGGAACTTTCATGTGAATAAGCTAAATGTCGTGGATTCACCTAATAAGTGCAATTTCTAAGAAAGGCGGTCAGTTGCTATAGTAGGCATCTTTCTCGCCAAAGGAAAATGCGCTATGACCTATAAACAACTGACCGAAA
>NZ_JAQRFI010000105.1 GCF_028598805.1 Xenorhabdus yunnanensis
CTGTAGCGCCTGTTCCCAGATTTTGGCAGGGGATGGCATGTGACACCGCCTTTTATTTAAGGAAGAAGAGCCCCATCATGGCACAATAGGGATTACGGCTGTAGTATTAGTTAGATATTTTTTTGTATATTGTGTAATGTCCATTAAGTATCGTTTCCGTATAGGTGAATGCACCCAGTTAAATGCTAGGTGTGAAAAATCGGCAAAGCGGATAAATACCGTGCCGAATAAAAAAAGCACCGTGATTATATCCATCCCTGACTATATTTCTTCTGCCGCTTATGAACCCAGCGGTTGTGACGCTGACAGGTCACCTGGAACCCATCACGTCGCACCTGGGCTGTTATCTGCCGAATGGGAGTGGCAACATGCTGTTTTTCGGCTACACCTAAAGAAGAATAAAGAACATATGATGATGACCTTCTCAGGAGAGCGTGATGTACAGTAAATTTGTGCCGCATCAAAAACTGATGGAGCTGCGTCTCCAGTCTCGGAAACGGCGCAGGGAGCAGAAGGCCGTCTGGCGGCGGGACTGGATCACCCTGCCCGAACTGAGACAACGTGGCTGGGATACGGCCGCCATTAAACAGTTGTTAGGGGAACCGGCCCCGATGACCGAATCCGGTGCCCCGCAGAATATCCGTTCGTACCGGCGCACCGACGTGGAGGCCGTGGAAAAAACGGCCGCGTTTCAGGCGTGGGTGCCGCTGAGCTGACCGAGCACATACCGCAAGGATCGTAAGGGGTGAGATTCGCCCTGCCCCTGATACTTATCAACTTTACATAAAGTACACTTTATGTAAAGTTGACTGTGTTATACTGTCAGTCAGGCGATGGTATCAGGACAGTGAATGCCTGATACCGTGATAGTTGCAAGGGAGACTATCACCCGGCAAGTTGATGGATTGCGCTGAGTATCGTCACCTAACGTGATTAATCAGGGTGGTTTTTACTAATAATTAATGATGAGCGTCCGTAAAATCTGAAAAACTTTAGGGGGTATAACTGCCCTACTTTTTACGTAGCGCCACCAAGAGACAGCGAGGTTTTTTATGGCAGGTGGAATAATGCGGGTGGGTCACGAGGCGAGGCTGATCCGGGATAACCCAGATCTGAATGACGAGGTGATCCGCAATCTCAATGCGTTTATCAAGGACAAAGAGGCGTTTGCTGAAAATACGTGGCTGCAATTGATGGCGGTCGTGCGGCAATGGTGTCACTGGTGTCTTGCCAGAGGCCGTCCTTATCTGCCGGTTGACGCTGATTACCTGCGGGATTACCTGCTGGAGCTGCATGAAAACGGGCGGGCCCCCGCGACTATCAGTAACTATGCTTCCATGCTGAACCTGTTGCACCGACAGGCGGGGTTACTCCCTGCCGGTGACAGTGAAAAAGTGAAACGTGTGTTAAAAAAAATTAATCGGGCCTCTATCATTAACGGTGAAACCGAGGGACAGGCGATACCCTTTAAAATCACCGATCTAAATCAGATTGATGAGGTATGGAAAACGTCAGATAGGCTAAAAAATATTCGCAATCTAGCTTTCTTGTTTATTGCTTACAATACGCTATTACGCGTATCCAATATTGCCCGCCTTAAAGTGCGGGATGTGGCTGTTAACCGCGATGGCAGCGTGATGCTGAATATCGGTTACACCAAAACCCTTGTTGACGGGCAAGGGCTTACCAAAGCCCTTAGCCCCAGGGCGTCAGCCAGCCTGTTAAAGTGGCTCAACGTGTCCGGCTTGCAGGAACATTCCGACGCTTACCTGTTCTGCAAGGTGTACCGGACAAACAAAGTCAAATTGACCAAGGATAAGCCGCTAGCCCGTCCTTCGCTAGAAGGGATTTTCTCTGAGGCGTGGGATGTAGTACAGGGCGATAAAGTGGGCACGAAAAACAAAGGCAGGTATGCGACTTGGACCGGCCACAGTGCACGGGTGGGGGCGGCACAGGACATGACGGAATCAGGCTACACTCTCGCCCAGATTATGCACGAGGGAACGTGGAAAAATCCAGAAACTGTGCTCAGTTATACCCGTAACCTTGAGGCGAAAAAGAGCGTGATGATTGATCTGGTGGGCTGAACAGATTGTAGATTGTAGGTTGAATGCCGGCATGAAATTGCCGATCATTCCTTCATATTGTTATGCTAAAAAATTATTTAGGCATTATTTTCTTGAAGGCATCAACTGCCATTGCATATCGATTGAGCTTTTTCTCTGCCTCTTTTAAGGCTTCTTCTAAATATACAATGTCGTCAGATTTATTAGATAAGATATTGGGGTGTTTATGTAATTCTAAAATTCTACGGGCAAAATTGTCATCTCGCGTGTAGAAATAACTTTCAGGTACGTCTAAATAATCAGCAATTTTACATACAATATCAAATGAGGGCGTGTAACGTTCATTTTCATAGTGAGAAATTTTAGTTCTGGCTGCCTCTGAATCATCCAATTCCAGCGCTGAACCTAAGCTCTCTTGTGTTAATTTTCTGGCTTTCCTTATTGAAACTAACCGCTTACTTATCATTATTCACATCATTAAAATTGTCTATTGACTATTTTTTACCATTGATACAAAATCCTTTTAAGGTAGAAATACGAACCGTTCGAATTTCTACCTTTTCAATGCTGAAAAATTAAAAGTGTGAAATTGTGACAGCACCAGTATTTTCCTTGAGAAATAATAACAAAGTATTATTATTATAAATTAAATTATTTATCTTTATCCATCTTTTCAGGGGGCATGTTATGGGTTTGTCTTTTGAATGAAGAGACTGTTTTTCTAAATTAAAACCACCCTATTTATGACAACACCAGTTAGTAACGTAAATAATAATAACAAAGCGCAATTATAATTAGATATGCCTACGATTACATGAGAATTCTCCCCCTGTTTTCAGGGGGTTTTTTATAAATTTTGCCTTTTACATGAAGAGGAATATATGAACGATAATAAACTACTTGATACTTATGATTATGAAGAGGCCATCACAGACATGTTGAGTGTTTTGCCGTGGCAAACGGATTCCTACGACACGCTAGTTGAAAAAGTGATGGGGATTATTGATTCATATAAAAATTGTCGGGGGGATGTATCACTTATATGTGTTTACTGGATGACCGAAGGATGGATGAATTTAGGAGCGATGAAATCAGGCGAATATATTCCTGATGAAAATGATAAAATTAAGGTGACCGAGCCTATTCGTCATATGTTTCAACTGGTTGCTGGTCGTCTGGTAAATGAATCTGCAAAAAACATAGCTTCTCACATGGCACATGCGCACCATAGCTTTGAATATATAGCAAAAGATTGTGAAAACCTTCGCAACTCGAATCAGGAAATCCTGTGTTCCGTGGCTGAAAAGTGGAGTGAATCACCTCATTCCCCCCTGCAACTCCCTGAAAAAAATTAAGACTATATCCGCAATTTTGAGGCGAAAAAGAGCGTCATGATTGATCTGGTGGCTGAATGCCGGCATGAGAGTGCCCCCTTGATTGCCGGTCATTTTGGCCTACGTTTCGTATATTATGCTGATGATATAAAATTAAATTCATCTATAAAAAACAATGAATTAACATGATTTGTGACATAACTTAAAGATTTTTTAGAGAATTCATAATCTTCTGCATCTCTTTGAGCGCATTCTTATATTCTTGTACTTCTTCTTGTAGATAGACAATTAAATTGTTTTCAAATCCATCGATAGAATTCATCTTATGCAAGATCAGAACTTGTTCAGCAAAATTGTCATCTTCAATATAAAAATAACATGATGGTACATTTAAAATTTCGGCTATCTGACACACGATTTCGTATGCAGGAGTTGCCACCCCTCGCTCATATCGACTGATCCTTCCGATAGCTTGTTCAGGATTAATACCCAATGCTTCACCCAATGTCCTTTGGGACAATCCACACGCTTTTCGCGCCGCTACCAATCGATGTGCGTTCATGTATCAAAAATATGAATAGTTTATCTTGACTATTTTCTACCACTGTTTGAAAATGAATGTTATGAGCATAATTCACCTATACTGGGCTTTATTTGCTCATAATGAATGGTTGAACTGTTATGTAAATTCCATATCACTACCTTTATTGCTGTGTTCACCAGGGAATTGAATCAGAACCACCCGCATAGCGGGTGGTTTGCTCTAGCCCTATAAGGGCATGTTACCGACTGCGCCTAAATGACGCTGCTTTCTCTTCGTTCAAGCTAAGTGTCTTTGCTT
>NZ_JAQRFI010000106.1 GCF_028598805.1 Xenorhabdus yunnanensis
ATGATTTGTAAAACGACGGCGTGTCGGCGGTGCTACAAATCACATCTGGTCCCGTATTTGACCCGGCTTTTTCGCAAATTTCACAGTCACTTTTTTTTCAAATTTTTCGCAACCTTGAAACGGTTTTTCGTCAATTCAAAATCAGCATCAGGAACAACATGACGATGAACACGCGAAGGTTCGGGTTGCAACTCACCGTTTTCAATTGCCACCATTTCTTTCACACCACTCAGCAACTGTTGAAACAAATCTGCTCTCATAATTTTCTCAACTCATGGACAGTCTAACTTCAAAAGGTGGGCTTTCAGTTCTTCAGTGGATGCCCTCAAATTCGCCGTTATTAGCTTCACAAGCCGCTCTGTTGAATCCCCCTCGAATGTGATGTCAGTAAACAGACAAAACAGCTCTACGGCGTTCTCATGGCGTTTAATCAGCTCGGAAAGATTGCTATCAAGATGATTCATGTAATCCCCTTACAGAATATCTTGATCGGCTAATGCGAACAGATGATCGTTTACCTCATCGAAAATCACTTTCAAGTTGTCCGATAAGATGGCCAGAAGCCACTTTAATTCGTGGTTCTCAGGCAGGACGGCAGACAATTCGGAAAACGCTTTGACGATATGCTTGTGACGTTCAACTTGTGAAAATGTGATATGGTTGTTAGCAGTCATTTAGACCTCGCATACAGGTTTATGTGATAGAAACGCCTCAGAGTTCCAGTCTGGGGCGTTTTGCTATTAGGGGTTCCGTGGTCATTTCTGCAATAACACCCGCTAAGCGATTTTCACCCTGACGGAAATCACTTGTTTTCCGTTCAAAGGCTAATGAGAGAAATATTCTTGCCCAAATACGGCGTTTTTGTATGCGACAAACACCATCGGATAATCGAATGGTACGACAAACTGACTTCTGACGTTTTCCGTACATTTCAGATTCAGCATAACCTCGAATGTTTAGAATCGGATCTGGTTAACTCATTGAATTTCTGTGAGCCAACTTTTGTTACCGTGTATTGTTGCAGAAATTCCCACGGTGCCCCTATTAGATCACCCGTAGATCTTCATGACAAGGGGTTATTTGCTCTGTGTCGATTCTAGACCCCTTCCAGCCATAACAAGCCATGTTATTGCCCAGGACACAGCGAGACTTAAAAAAATCACCCGTCAGATTACCCGCAACGCTCGCCGCAAGGTTGGATTAGGGAGCGGCATCGCCGCGAGTCTGTCCAATCGAGGAAGCGTAATTTCGTCTGATCGGGCATAGGAACTCGGCCACTCAGAACCCCACTGAAAAACCGGTTTTAACCCGCACTTTCTGACGAAAATCGAGGTCTAAGACTAATAAGATACAGAAGGGGATCGCTCGCAAGCCGCATCACAAGCGGAAAGTTTTTGACAATAGTTATCTTGTGAGATAACTTAGTTATCTTGTGAGATAACTATTAGGATAGATTCAGATGCGAAAAGTCACGCAAATAGATCTCGAAACCGGAGAAGATTTAGGCGGCTTTGTTGCTGTAATTCGCCCTAAGCAAAAATCATCATTCGAGAGGCATTTCACCATGAATCAAGCAGCCCTGCTCTTAATCGCCAACGAACTAAATCACGAGCAAACGAGGGTGCTAATGGCTTTGCTTGCTGATCTGGATTACGAAAACTATATCCAAATTGCTCAAATCGATGTGGCAAATGCATTAAAAATGCAAAAAACAAACGTTAGTAGAGCTATTAAAAACCTCATTGAGTTTGGGATCATCCTTGAAGGCCCTAAAATCGGGCGTAGCAAGACTTATCGATTAAACCCACAGTTCGGCTGGAAGGGAACAGTGAGCAACCACAAAAAAGCCCTCAAAAACGGCCTCAGTGTTATTCAGGGCGGAAGAGCCTAACAAATCACCAAATCCATTTACCAAGAATTCCCACGTTAGGCCTTGTCTTGCAAGGCTTTAACGCAGTTTCCCATCCGCCATTGATCCCTTAAGTATTAAAACCAAATTAATATTATTATTTTATTATAATTTGATTTTTCCTAAATCTTGCAAGCCATATACATTCATACTAATTGTTGTAGGTGCTAAATATCCTAATCTTTCAAAGAATTTTATTGCATGATCTCGCATAGCAATTAAAAATTCATTTTTATCTAAAGAGGTTTTTACCTCTGGAATAACATAACAGTTTACACTTATACACACTCTTCTATTCCCTTTTAATGGCGTAAATTTTACATCTATAGGCTGATCAGGAAAAGAACATCTAAACTCTTTATTTTCATAGACTAATGATAACCCTTCGGAAAAATAATTCCAAAGATGATTTATATTATCCCACATGGATTTATCAATAAGAGGTTTTCCATTGATAGTTAATTCCAATGCACCATCAATATAATGAATGTCTCTTATCTTACCTTCATATTGAAAAATATCAAAAAATTCATCTCCAATTTTAATATATGAGTTTATGTTTATATTGGTATTTATCATTTTTACCTCGGTTTTAACTTAGGATAAAACTGTCCTATTCTTCCGTTTTCAAATCCGACAGTATACAGTTGGCCTTTATAATACCCTTCTATTTGAAAAATCTTAGATCCTTGTTTTAATAAAACATTTCTGTTTTTCTTCATTATACTATTAATGGCATTAACAATCTTGTTTACAGTCATGTCACACGATAAAAAACTTTGTGTTTTTTTAATTGAACCATTCCAAAAATAAGGGTGATGCCGCTCAAGAATATGCTTCATTCCTCTTCTATCTAATTGAAAAGTTTGATTTCCAAAATGATAGACTTTCCTTTGAAATAACCTAAGTTCATTAACTACGTTATGTTTACAGGCTTTCTTTTCGGGAAGGCCCCAAGTATTTGCATGGGACAGAGTACCAAATGTCACACAACAAATTGTCAGAATGACGACAAATAATTTTTTCACTGACTAACTTCCTCTTTTTAAATAAAATAAATTGATCATGTAACTTTGACATGAAATATTCATCATTACGTTTACTCAATAATAATGAATATGAGGTATACATAGATTTGAAAAGGCAACAATACAAAATTAATTTTGAGCGGGGAAGCTATTTTTTTAGACTTCTGCCTAGATGTATTTATCAATAAATTGGTTTTCAATCATAAAAATTATTATTTAGAATAACTTATATTTTATTTAATAAATGAATGAATTCAGCCATTGAATTTAAACTCGTTCATCCATTCTGGTACATTCAAGGCCGTTCTGAACGCGTCCGTCGTGCGGGTGATGGGGCTTTCAGGTGATCTCGATTGGCATATTGATATAAGACTTATATGCAATCTGGATCACCTATTCGATAGGTTGCGGATTATCCCCGCGCACGCGGGGAACTCTAGATGATGGTGCTGGTCTAAACCGAGAGAAGATCATTATCCCCGCGCACGCGGGGAACTCTACAAGGAAATCACCCGATTTTCACCCCAAAAAAGCCACCTAAAAAACCGAATAAAAACGCATAAATTGAGATACCCGTTTACGTGAAAATTTTAACGTAATGTCAGAGGCAAAATCAGCATTCTGTGCCACGGATTGCATCCATAGCACAGAACCACGCTTTCGCCCTTCCTGCGCGTGAAACAGGACAAGGTCACTGGGCAGCTCGTAACTTCGCATATATACCGAGAGGGGTTTGTGCCAATTTGGCACTAAATGTGCGCAGGGGTATGACGATAACATCTATACGCTATCCCGTACCCGTTGAAGGGTTCTTTTGTCTTCGACCGTCCAGCTTTCGAGTCGCAGATAAATTGCTAAAAGACGGCTTAGCAGGGATGAGGGGGATCGCGTTCCCTGATTGAATCCCCCCTTTTGTATCGGCGGATAGGCAGAAGGTTATCCCAGTAACATCATATGAGCCGCCTTCCATGTCCTAACGGACATCTAAAACGTATTCCTTCCGGTGTCTTTCCCTTTCAATTTCGTCAGAAAAATAGTCTCGCGGGGTGTCGGGGCGTTGCCCTGACCTAGATGATTTGTAAAACGACGGCGTGTCGGCGGTGCTACAAATCACATCTGGTCCCGTATTTGACCCGGCTTTTTCGCAAATTTCACAGTCACTTTTTTTTCAAATTTTTCGCA
>NZ_JAQRFI010000107.1 GCF_028598805.1 Xenorhabdus yunnanensis
TTTTTTCTCACTCATTACACTCTCCTATTAATTCAGGTAATAAAAAACCCCGCATTGGCGAGGTTGTTAATTAACTCACCACAGCCCACTCGGAAATGAGCTGGAGTTAGTCAACTGAGAGCCGCCCATTCACGATAGTACTTACGTTCGACCCAACACAGTTTTGCCAAACGACGACGAATTTCAGAACGCGGCGCTTCGGATATAGCCCACTGACGATAACGTTCAAATTTTTCTTTATGTTCAGCCACAAATTTCATTACTGTAGTCATTTTTATTTCCTTTCAGAATTAATATTGTTTATTTGGAATGAGCTGGAGTTAGTTAACCTGCAATCCCTATTTCACCCTGCGTAAGGTCACACCTGTTTTTAATTTCAAATCTCTTTTCGAGAAAATCGAATTTATCATCACCATCCCAATAATCGAGGATAATCTTTTGGCAAAATAATCCGGTATCTATAGCATCCTGAGCACGCGCAAAGTACATATAAGAACCTGCCAACTCATTCGATACTCTGGAAACTTGATTTGCCGTTCTGTACATAATGACGACTTGCTTTGATTTCATTATTTCCATCTTCACATCCTCACTATTAGTTATTATTGTGCCTGCATATTTAACCACCTCAGGCGGCAGTGGTTCCTCGCATTCCCCAACGCAAAGAAAACGGCTATAGTTTGCTCTCCCCAACGCTAATAAGGTCTGAACAAATGTCTAAATTTGATAGGGATATGCAGAAGCTTATTTTAGAGAAAGCAATTGAAGCACACCCGGATACAACAGATGCCAAGCAATTTCATGAATTGTTATTAGCTAGACTCGATCCCGATGAAGAAAAGAAAGTTAGAGCTAATATTGTATATTTAGTTGAGCATAAAGTTATTACTATTGATTACGATAAGTATACAAATTATAAAATCTTGTCATCATATCATCTTCTTAATTCCATAAGAGCGACTGAAAAAGGAATAGATTTTATGTTGGATGACGGCGGATTAAGTGCCATCTTAAACGTCACAACCATCAAATTTCACCATGATGCAATTCAACAACTTGCTAACTTGATAGAACTTACTGTTCAAGACCCCGAAGATAAGCAGCGATTCCTAACTCAGCTAAAACAGCTTCCTTACGAGACCACAAAACACGTCGCACTTGAATTGGTGAACAAGGGGCTTGCTCAGATACCGAACGTAGCTCAGTGGCTAGGAAAGTTTCTTGATTAGGTCTCATCCGAGTAAATTTAATCCAGCCAAGTGAAGCGGATAATTCTAACCAGAATTCATCTTTATCCGTTTCACTTTCCATCGTTAATTTCCTATTAAGGAATATTAACGCCTTAATACTTAGTTTTTGATTGTCCATCACATCCTCGCGCTAATTATCTTCATACAAAGCAGTAAATGCATCACTAATCGAACTAGCCATTTCTTTGGCTAGTTCCTTGTTCGCATTATTTTGCTCTATCATAGCTTTTAGAGTATGAGCAGCAATTAACTGAACTGCTTCTGGTAATTTTTCAAATTTCATGTCTATCTCCTGTTGTTTAAACTCTTGCTGTAACAGCCCCCGATCTTAGACGAGAACGGGATTTGGTTTTGGTTGAAATTGGTTTTTTCGATGGAGCACCGTTAACTGTCGTAACAAAACTGCTGACTACGTTAACCGTATCGCGTTCCTGCTGGGTCATGCGTTGTTTTGGCTGGCGGTTATTTCGGAAATCCTCGCACTGTTGCTGCCGAGACTGAAAAAAGAAATTGTCGAGAGCATTTTCCAGCCAGTAATCTTTCTCGTTCATGGAATTTCTCCGTTAATTAACTCACCATAGGCCATTCATTGAATGACCTACAGTCAATCAACCACACTCTCGCAGTGGTCGCGCTCATGCCTTGAGTTCCTGTCGCATCTTTGCCGCTAATAACCGGTGCAAGTTGGCTTTCTTGCTGCTTTACCGTGGTGGCTCTATTTGGCCTGCGGTCTATCCGCTTTGCTAAACCATGATTAATTTCCTCTTTGGTTGATAACGACATAACATCATAACGAGTGAGCCTTTACGGGTTGGTTGTCTTGCCCGATTGCCTGAATGATTACTCGATAATCTGAGTAACTATCCGGCGCTATTTCAATTTGCTAGGGCTCGTCAGTTGCCTGTCGTGTGGGGTTTATATTGTTAAAGAGCGGACTTCCTTTTACGTTTGGCTCCGTGCCGTTGATGAATTTAATATATGCGCACAAAGCATATGCGTCAAGCGCATATTTTTATGTGTAAGTACATATATCTATTAACCAAATGAAATATAAAAGGAAAAAATTTTTATGGAGTATCTATTTTGTGACCATAGTCACGCATATTTAAGGTTGGAATAGATGAAAGGTACAAAAAAGCCCCTTTCGGGGCAGGAACTTATCTTATCCATGTCTCCTGTAGACATGGGAATGGCTGATAATGACTTTTCCTTGTATATGCAATTGCGGTTCTTCGCTCTCGTCTATATACCAAGTCTCATAATTTGGGTTATCTGACAAAATGGCTAACCTATTTTTTTGGATTTGCAGCCGTTTTACGTGCAACATTCTTCCGAAAGAGAATACATAAATGCCGTCTCCATCAAAGAAATTTACTGAAACATCAACGAATATTTGATCGCCAGATTCAATTGTTCCAGTCATGCTATCACCCTTAACGGATATAACTTTCACAGCACTGGCAGCCCTGTTACCAAAAATAAGCTTTGCTTCGTCCGTTGTGTACTCTATTGATCCTATTGTTTCTACGAATTCGCTAGTGGATACACCGTGTCCAGCGCTAGCCTCCACATTCAACGACTCCACTTTAAAGTATTTGCATTTATGTAATGATGTTTTATTCATAGATGCATTATCTTTTTCTTCAACAAATAAGTCAGCCACTGTAACCCCCAAAGCTCCAGATATCTTAGAAATAGTCGTGTCTGTATAGCCTTGTTTATCCCTCTCTAGGCGGGAGATGTTGCCCACATCACTATTTATAGCAGTGGCTAATTCGAGAATTGTCATTCCCTTCGCTTTACGAAGACTTCTTATGCGTGAACCGATTTTCATTTTGTCATTGAACTCAATTTTTGCGTTTCACTCAAAGCGCCTTGCGCATATTTGTTTTGTGTAATAATATGCGTATAGCGCATTTAAAAGGAGCTGAATATGCAAACGCCTTTACGAAGAATTAGGCTCAAGAACAAGCTAACAATTGCCGAGGTTGCAGCAGCAATTAATTGTGACGTTGGCAACTTGAGCCGACTAGAGCGAGCTAATCAGGCAGCATCTTTAGAGATGGCTGAAAAATTATCTCAATTTTATAAAGGAATGATTGACGAAATGCAGATCCTATATCCGCAAAGATACATGTAATCATTCAACGCTCTTTAATAATCTGCCCACACGACAGGCTATTGGTGAACCCTAGCAAACCGAAATAGCGCCGAGAATTATTCTCAGGCAATCGGGGAATGCAGGAGCATATCAATCCCGTACAGGCCGACATCATAATGCCATGATCGTGTTTATTAACTATCTATCTCAGGATAGCTGATTATCTATTCATTTAACTAAACAAACATTAACCAAAACTAAACATTAGGAACTGTAGCAGATGGAAGTCGCAAAAACTCGCAATACTCGCGTTACGTGTAAAGCTCAAGCGCTGGAAACATTTTGGTTCAAATCAGCCGCGGAAACGGGAAACAGCCCATTAGCTAAAGAAATGGGGATTCACCCAACGGGATTGAGCCGGGAAAAGAGCCGGATAGTAAAACTGGCTAGCAGAATGGTTGTGGAGCTGGGATTGCCAGAGGGGGCGGCTGAGTTATCTGAATCTGATAACAAACCCGTCGTAGTCATTGAGGGGGAGCACGCTGAACGATTAATTCAGGCTCTGGAACGTAAGGGCAAGATAAAAAGAAAAACCCCAGTTGCGCTAACAACTGAGGCTTCTGAAATGCAACTTGAGCTGTCGATTTAACGACGGAGAGGAAGTATGCAAGTCCCTCTCAACAACACATTTACAGAGGTAATTATACATGAAAACAAAATTTAA
>NZ_JAQRFI010000108.1 GCF_028598805.1 Xenorhabdus yunnanensis
AACGACACAGCACAGCACGCCCAGTTTGAAATTCATCACCGCGAGGGATTCCCGAAATGGTAAGCCATATTGATATTCGTTCGGTGAAAGCGGCGGCGCAAAATCAGTGGCAAGGGTTGTTGTCTGCCTGTGGTGTGGACGTTCCGGCAAAGGGTAAGCATGGCGCTTGCCCGATATGCGGCGGTAAAGACCGCTTTCACTTCATAGACGACCACGGGGACGGTAACTGGCATTGTCGCCAGTGTGATAACCCACATCATGGGGATGGCTTTGATTTACTGACTAAAGTCAAAGGGATCACGCTCACTGAGGCTATTAAGGTCGTTGCTGATGCGCTGTTACTTCCATTACCTGAATCTAAGCCTGTCAGAAAGGAGGCTCCAAAATCAGAGGCTCAACCAATCACCGAGAAAGTTAATAAGTTGCTTGCTCAATCCATTGCCGGGCAATCCGACTATCTGACTCAAAAGGGGCTGCAATGCCCCAATCAGCGGTTATTGAAAGATGGCTCGTTATTGCTGGTCACTCAGACGCTGGACGGCACAATCACCGGTGCTCAGATTATCAAGCCGAATGGTGATAAGCGTTTTGTGACAGGCTCGAAGAAAAAGGGGAGTTTTATCCCTTTATCGGCAATCACTGAAACGCCAGACACGTTCATCATTACTGAGGGGTATGCAACTGCTTTAACCGTCAGTCAGTTACATGAGGGCGTGGTGCTGGCTGCGATGGATGAGGGGAATTTATCCGCTGTTGCTGAACAGGTCAGGGAACGGTGGTCAACAGCAAAAATCATCCTTGCCGCCGACAATGACTGGCACTCACCGGACGAATTGGACAACAAAGGCAAGCCCAAGAAGAACGTCGGCAAGATTGCGGCAGAGAAAACCGCTAAAGCTATCGACGGATGGGTAGCGTTACCACCAACAGAGCATAAAGCCGACTGGGACGATTATCGCCAGCAGCACGGCATTGAGGCAGCAAAGCAGGCATTCAGTGAAGGGTTGTATCAGTATTATGTAGGGGCAGAGCTTGATATGTATGAACTGGGTAGCGGTGAAGTCATTACTGGAGTGGAATTAGCGATACTGGAGAGAATGAACAAAACCTATACGCATATCACCATTGGGGGTAAGCATCGGGTTGTCAGCTTAAAACCGTGTCAGGTGAACGGGGTCACGCATGTTTTCGAGGAACTGACTCAGTTTAAAAATTACTTTCTGCATGAGGGACGGATCGCTAAAAAGCTGTCACTGGGCGATGCCTGGCTGAAATGGAAAGGCAAGAACTATAAACCCAATGGTGTGGGCTTTTATCCTGAGCCTAAAAGATGCCCGGACAGCGTATATAACCTGTTTATGGGGCTGGCGGTTGAACCGATGGAGGGCGATTGCAGTGTCTACCTTAACCACATTAAACAGGTGATTTGCGCGGGTGACGAACGAGCTTACCAGTATGTACTTTCATGGCTGGCGCACTTGTTCCAGAGGCCGGATGAAAAGCCATCTGTGGCTATTGCTATGAAATCCGTACCGGGCACGGGTAAAGGGACACTTGTCAGGCCGTTGCTTGAAATACTGGGGCAATATGGCGTGCAAGTGAACGGTGCTGAACAGATCACCAATAAGTTCAATTCAATGATGGCAAACAAATTGCTTGTTTTTGCAGATGAGGCCACCGTAGCAAAAGCCAGTGATGGGGAAAAGCTGCGCGGGATCATTAGTGAACCCACGTTTAACCTTGAGCGTAAAGGCATAGACGCTGAACCTATGGTGAACTTTTCGCGCCTGATTTTTGCCAGTAACAGCACTCAGGCATTGAAAGCCGGTATCAGAGAGCGGCGTTATCTGGTGCTTGAGCCTGATGGTTCGAGGGCACAGGACAAAGCCTACTTCGATAATCTTTATCAATGGCTGAATGATAACGGGGCATCTAAGTTGCTTCACTATCTGCTGCATTACGATATCTCACAATTTGACCGCCACCGCGCACCGCAGACCGATGCACTTAAGGAAGAAATTCTGTTCGGTCTGACTGGCCTATATGCGTACCTATATGCCGAATTATCTAAAGACGAACCATTTCGGGGCATGGCAAGAATTCCTGTCAGTGAACTGATAGACAGTTATTTGCTGTGGTGCAGGGAAAATAACGAGGAAGAAACAGAGCCTGCTGCTCGTCGGCGTGTGGGTAGCACAATGGTTAAGATGGGGCTTGATAGCTCAGGCAGGCGAGGCCGGGGAATAGGTATTGTTTATGAGTTACCCAGCGTCAACGAATTGAGAGTACGTTTTGCTCAAATGATAGGTATGGGGGTAAATGATGTTTTCTAAGCTAAAACAGAAAATAACTGTGATATCTGTACCAGTTAACAATAAACATATATTTATCAATACATTGAGTTGGTACAGTTATTTAAATATCTGTGCCATATCTGTACCACAACTGTACCTATTAAAGAGAGAAGGCCAGCCAGAAAGAAACCTTTCATTCTCTGGCAGGAGGTACTCACTATGATGTCTACCCCTTTTTATGCCGTTAAAGCAGTATCCCCTACCACCGGGCAATGGCGCGTCTGGTTTGATGATGGTGATAGCGATCTGGTGGTTGCATGGGCGGTTGTTGAAATCCAGAACCACAAAGAAGATCCCTGTGAGCTGATATTACCCTGCGTGGTCTGTAAGGGGTCGATTGAGCCGACAGACCTAGGTATAGATTTAAGGCAGGAGTTTTAATCTCAATGGTACAGATACGGACAGTTATTGACAGTTATTTTTCGTATCTGTACCAACTTAATTAATTGATATAAAAGTAAAATATTTTAAGTGGTACAGATGGTACAGTTATTTCGCGTTTTTTTCATTAAATGCTAAAAACGGTTACCTACTTAATATTTTCTTGAAATTGTGAGCCATAAAAATGAAAAAATCAGAAAAACAAAGGTACATTTTAAAACTCATGGTTATTGCTTTAAATGAGGCAATAAAAAAAGAACGCATAGACCTTAACGGGCAATCCTCAAAGAACCCGCAAGAAAAGAAGTTCAGGTATCAAGAACTGGTTATTGCTGGCAGGCGAACAATCATTAATTGGTTTGATGCGGGTCATGATGAATTGCGGATTAGTGTATGGTGGGACTATCAGCCGGAAATGATGCCAACGTGGAGGAAAAAATATATCCATGACTGCGAACCAACAACCGCCACACCACAAGTAGCCAGACGATTTTTCAGGCATATACTGGGGGCGTGTGGTAGCTGCTACCTTGAGAGGAAAATAGGAAAATTTATCATTGGGGATGAAGGTAATCAATTTCTTGATGTTTACATCAATGAGGATTCTGTTTCTTATCTGAATAATATTCCAGCGGAAGAGCCGCAAGGATATAACACCCATGGATGGATTAAAGAATAGGAAAACGGGAAAAATAGAACAGGTATAAAAATGAAACGGATAAAGAGCCGCTGATAAATTGGTGGCTCCAATATCACTTTAAAATACCTGCGTTTTCTTGCGCATCTTGTCCCCCGCTCTGCGCAATAGTCTCTGAATACCCGCGTTTTCCGTCGGTTCTTACTGCGCAATTTTAGCCGTCTCACGCTGCGCAATGGCTGAATACCCCGGCTTTTCTTGGGTATCATTTTGCGCAGTTTGTTGCTTTGCGCACTTTACTTGCGCAGATGTGGCCTGAGTTTGCGCAGCAGGTTACAGGTACGAAACGGGGTTGTGATGCTTCATAGAACGGTTTTAATGTTAAGAATTGTTAGGATTTAGCGATGGGTGATCTACCGGATTGGTCTGCCAAAAGAAGTTTTTACCTTAAGATTTCTTAAGATTTCACTTATGCTATTTCTTTGGCGTATAGCGTAGAGTAAGGCATCA
>NZ_JAQRFI010000109.1 GCF_028598805.1 Xenorhabdus yunnanensis
TGCCATTGCCAGTGCCGCCGACAGGATTATTGTGCCGCGCACGGGTGGTGTGGGTTCAGTGGGCGTGATTGTCATCCACTGTGACTGGTCGCAGCACATTAAAGAAGACGGGCTGAAAGTCTCAATTATCACTTACGGCGACCGCAAGGCAGAAAGTAATCCGTATGTCCCGCTGACCGATGAGGCAAAAGCGGCTATCCAACACGATGTTGATGCAATGGGTCAACTGTTTGTTACTACCGTCGCGCGCAACCGTGGAATTACAGAAAAAACCATTCGTGACACACAAGCAGCCTGCTATCTGGCGGCTGAGGGTGTTCAATTGGGTCTGGCTGATGTTGTGGCTACACCTGATATCGCATTTCAAACACTAATGAAAGAGGCTGGAGTTTAATATGTCTATGACCAGATTTGCTCATCTGATCCCGTCGTTTGGCATGAAGTCAAAAATGTCAGAAGAAGACGACGAAAAAGCCCGCAAAGCAAAAAGTCGTCGTGCCGAAGAAGACGAGCGCGAAGAAGATGCTGAAGATGATGACGAGCGTGAAGACACCGAAGAGCAAGACGAAGAAAAGGAAGGCAAAAAAGGGAAAAAAGCCAAGAAGGCGAAGTCAGAAGATGATGATGATGACGACCCGGATGCGGAAGGTGACGAAGAAGATGCCAATGCAGACGAAAATGAAGACGTCAAAAAAGGGCAACGCGCCGAGCGTAAACGCTGCGCTCAAATATTTGGCAGTAAATACGCCGCTGGGCGTCCTGATATGGCAGCACATTTGGCGTTCAATACCAGAATGTCAGCGAGTGAGGCTATCAATACAATGAAGGTGATGGGTGTTATTCAGCCTGCCATGACTCGTGTCACACTGGACAGCAGAATGCGCACCGAACAACAGGTTCGATTAGGTCCCGACGCTCAGCAACCCGCCAGAGGTTCTGTGTCCGCACTGGCACAGCAAATGACCCGTTTATATGACGCCAATAAAGGAGCGAAATAATGGAAAACTTCTCTCAGAACCCATTTCAGCCAGGCATGACACAGGCTGTTTTTTCGCCTGACCAGTTAATTTCCGGCCCGTTGCAAATAGTCACTGACAGCGTAACGATTGCCAAAGCGGGTATCCTGAAACGCGGCACGGTACTGGGTGTTATTACTGCCAACGGTGAATACGTGGTCAGTAAAAAAGGGGCCGGGGACGGCAGTCAGATCCCCAGCGCGATTCTGGTGGACAATGTTGATACCACCGCCGACAGCGTGAGGGGAGGCGTTTACCTGATGGGCGAATTTAACCAGCATCGGGTGATTTTCGATGAAAGCTGGACGCTCCCCGAACTGAAAACCCCATTACGCGCCTTTTCCATTTTCCTGCGCGACAGCGTAACAGCCTGATCTAACTTCCAACAGACGTCTTAATGCGGGTCACCGTAGGCATTGTGACGTCTTTTAACACGAGAAACAGTATGAATATTTTTGACACCAACGTTTTAGTGCAGGTCGTACCGAACCTGCTGACCAGTCAGAACTGGCTGCTGGATAAATTCTTCCCGAATATTGTGGAGTCTGACACTGAAGAAGTGTCTGTCGACGTGGATGTTGGTCTGCGCCGCATGGCCCCGTTTGTTTCCCCGTTAGTGGAAGGCAAGCTGGTCGAGTCGCGTAAATTTCAGACCAACAGCTTTAAGCCGGCGTACATCAAAGACAAACGCGCCCCGGATTTACGCAAACCCATTCGTCGCCAGATTGGTGAACGGATTGGCGGTCAGTACACCGCGGCTGAACGTGAGATGCTGAACGTCCAATTTGAACTGGCTGACCAGATCGATATGATTAACAGACGGTTAGAGTGGATGGCAGCCAGTGCGCTGGCGACCGGTACAATCACGGTGGCGGGCGATGGCTATGAAACGAAAGTCGTCAACTTCGGGCGTTCTGCTGACCTGACGGTTACCCTGAGTGGCAGTGATAAATGGCCGACAAAGGTGGATGCAGGTAAAACCAACACCCAACCCACACAGGATATTGAAGCATGGTCGCAGCGCATTCTGAAAAATTCCGGTGCCATGCCGACCGATCTGGTGTTTACCACCCAATCATGGAACGCATTCCGTCTGGATACCACGGTGACCGACAGTGCCATTAAGTTTCCGGCATTAAACCCGTACGGTAACCAGATTAACCCGGGTACGCAGGTGCAGAAAGGGGCGGCCTACAAAGGCCGTTGGGGGCAATTTGATTTGTGGGTGTACAACGACTGGTTTATCGACCCGGTGGATGGCAAAGAAAAACCGATGTTACCCGAGGGCACGGTCATTATGTCCGGCGCGGATTTGATGGGCACACGTGCGTTTGGGGCAATATTAGATCCGGCCTTTACCTATGGTCCCATGGCGTATGCGCCGAAATCGTGGTTACAGGAAGATCCGGCGCAACGCTTCCTGATGATGCAATCTGCGCCGCTGGTCATTCCCAGCCGGGTGAATGCGGCATTGTGCGCAACGGTGGTGTGAGATGGCTAAAAAACAGGAAATAGTCACTGATGACCCGGGCGGATTACCGTCCGAATTGCAGGTCGGGTCAACAGATAATGTCGCCCCACCAGACATTCAGCCCGTACTGCCCGAAGAACTGGATAGCGATGAGCCGATTGCTGGTGAAGAAGCGCCTGAATTTGTCGTTGTCAAGGGTCACACTGTCCGGCATAACGGGGCTGATTACCCGGAAAATACGGTCATTTCGGTCTTAGGTGTTGATGCAGAACGCCTGATTGCGCTGGGCGTTATCGTGAGACTGGATGACCTGAGAGCGCAGTTATTATCCGGTAATCAATAGGAGGACTGATGCCAATCGACTGGGATAAACATCTGCTCTCACCCCTGCATAAACAATTTGCCGAGCGGGTGAACTGGCGACCCAAGAACGGCGAACCCTACGATATTATGGGCGTGTTTGACCGCGCCTATACCCAGCAGGTGGAGTCACTGGACGGAGACAGCAATATCAACACCACTAAACCGCTGCTGGGGGTTCGTGATGCGGTATTCAAATCCCCGCCACAGCAACAAGACCGGGTGTTTGCGTACCGTATCAATGCTGAATTTGTTGTGAGTGACGTTCAACCGGACAGTCACGGTGGGACGCATTTGCAACTCAACAGGATTAAACCCAAAAAATGAACGCATCAATAATACGCAATAGGGTGGTTCAGGCGCTCATGGGGAAAACAGACGCGAAATCCCGTGTTTATTCCCCGCGTGATTGGTCAACACGCGGTAATGACTACCCCTGCATTCTGGTACAAACCCCGTTTGACCACAAAAAATCGCTGGGTCGTAATATCCCGCAGTTTAATACCATAACCACCGTCAGGGTAACCGGCAGGATAGAGGAATTTGACGATGATACTGATAGTGGTGCGGAGCAGGCTGAGCTGGCACTGGAGGCACTGCGGGAGCAGGTCGAGAGAGCCGTTATCAACAGTTATGAGTTAACGAAAACGGTGCAGCAATTTGCTGAAATCCGGTCACAAATTGATATCGATGCCAGTGGTGAGGGGCATTTTGCCCAGCTCCTGATGGATATCGACATTGAATACTATCAAGGGGAAGAGGATTTTTACCCTATCGAAACCCATCAACTGGACGGCATTGACGTGACGGTAGCGATGCCGGAACACACACCCGAACCCAAAATCAGTATTAATCTGGAGTAAATCCCATGTTTGTAAAACCTGTTGCCGGGCGGCTGGTACGCGACCCGGTTAGAGGCACTCATTTGCCTGAAGGCTGCACAGAGGTACCAGACAGTCTGTTCTGGCATCGTCGCGTCAGAGACGGTGACGTT
>NZ_JAQRFI010000110.1 GCF_028598805.1 Xenorhabdus yunnanensis
CAAGGCACCACAGAGCAGCGCCTCGACCCAGCGGTTCTTGCGTTCCACGCCGTCATAAATCAGGCGACCGTAGCAAATTAATGCAGCTAAAACAGAGCCGGATATCTGCGGTCACGAGTTTTTTAAGCCGTTCAGCAGTTCGGCCCATAAATCTGGGTTCTCTTTCATCTTCATATTCCACCCCATCTGAACAATGGGCGTCCGTGGGGTGAACGATGGTCGCCCCTGTTAGTGAGTATTTGTTTGGTCTAATTTGAAAAACTTAACGCCTTGAGTGTTATCTTCTGCTGAAATGGCCGTTTTTATTCTTTTCAGGGCAATGCGGGAAATCAATTCGGGTATTGACTCCCTAGTGCAATACGCTGTTGCAGCCGCATTCTTTGAAATAGGCTCGGGCAATTGAACCAATATAAACTTTCTTCTACCGCCATCTTTCTTATTTTGTTTCAACACCGCATGACCCGTAGAACCACTTCCGGCAAAAAAGTCAAGAATGATATCTTCCCTGTCCGTGACCTGCATTAAGTGCTCAATTAAGCCTGTCGGCTTTGGATAATCAAACACAGATGAACCGAGCAGGGCTTCAACCTCTTTACTTCCTTGCTTCGTGGTAAAACCGATTATGATGGTTTTTGGATGTTCGGTGCCCCGCTTTTTAACATACTGAAGAATACCATTAGGTTTGAAGAAGAACTCAACAATCTGCTGGCCTTTAGAATCAAAAGTGTCATTTCCTGACAGCCAGTTTTCGATTTGGCGCTTCATTGTCCAGCCCGCTTTTAACGTGACCTCGCTAGCCAAAACCCCATTCTTACATTCAAATGCTTATTGCCCGGTCAGAAATCAGGCTATCATCCCCCTTATAAACAATGTGGGGTAACTGAGTTCTGTCTTTTGCATAAGCCAGAATATATTCATGTTCCCGGGTAAAAATGGATGCGGAGGTTCTCCCGCTCTTCCAGATAAATCTTTCAACAAAATTATCTTCACCGAATATTTCATTGCACACATTGGATAAATTAACCACTTCATGGTCATCTATCGATATAAATATCATTCCCTCATCAGATAATAAATTTCTGGCTAATTTCAATCTGGGATAAAGCATATTCAGCCAATTGCCACGGAAATTATCTTTATAAACAAAATCATTACCCGTATTGTAAGGAGGGTCGATATAAATCATCTTTATCTTTTTGTGATAAGACTTTTGCAGCAACTTAAGCACTTCAAGGTTGTCGCCTTCAATAAACAGGTTTTCGGTAGTATCCCAATTAACACTCTCTTCCTTGCATGGACGTAGCGTACCTGTTGATAGAGTTTGGGCAATTTGACGCGCGCGGGTTTTACCATGCCAAGTGAAGTTATAGCGCTCATCTGAGTCATCAACGACTTCACCCAGCACCGCTCTTAAGGCGTCAAAGTCAATTTTTCCTTCCGAAAATACCTCTGGGAAAAGCTGTTTAAGTTGCTCGATATTTTCTTGGGTGATATCCGCGCTCTTGGACTCAGGGTAATCCAGAGTGATTTTTTCAATTGTCATCAGAGGAATAGCCTGTAATAAAAAAGGCCACGCCATGCGCAGCCTTGAATTTGAACCAGTCGGTTTGGCCGACAGGTTGGGTTATCTATGGTGATCGAAGTGTTGACCGCATCACCCAAAAAAAATCTAAGATATTGATTTAACAGTGATATAAGGTGCTGTCCGACCATGATCGTTATCCGATTTAACCGAACTACCAAATATCTTTTGGTAGTTGGATTGTAAATTCAAAGCTTTACTCACCCTATAATTTTTAATAATCAACTTCATTTATCTTTTATTAATTCTTTATCCGAAGTAAATCGGTTCTGGTTTTAATTCCGTTTAGCTGGGTATCTATATAATGCCTCATATTACGCCAGAGTTATTTTAATTCTGTTGTGAGAATACTTTAAAGCTTATTTATATTGAGGATCTTCTTATGAATCGATTTGCAAGAGTTCTGTTTAGCCTTGTATTGGTATCACTCTCTTTTTCGGGGCACAGCTTTCAAGCATCAGATACGGCGGCAAACACGCATCAAATCTCACTCACTAAAGTGGGCTGGTTGAGCTGGTTTGGTGATTCAAGTGATCTTAAGCACTTTTACAAATCAATCAAGGATGCACCAAACTATCCGAAAGGGTTTAGAGCAGCCCAAAACGGACTAACTAAACATCTTATTAAAAATAGAGAATTATTGCCGGAGCTAAGAGCGAGAGCACCCGGAAAATGGTATAAAGTGTATAAAAATGGATATAATGCCTCTAATCAAAAAGTGTCTATTCATTATTTTGAACATCAAAGTGGTCTAGCATTTAATGTAAAAGTTTATAAAAAATGGAGTATGAAAAGAGGTAGAACATGAAACTTTGTTATAGCATTGAAAAGAAACACGCAGGCAAATTTATTAGCTTTTTAGTCTTAGGGTTGCTGCACTCTGTTGATAAAAAAATAATATCTATTGATGAGGCAGAAGGGTTTATATTTATGCCTGATGTTTACGATTTATTAAAAAAAATAAAAGCGCCCAATGAATTAGTTAATATTATTGAATTAGGGTGTGAACTTGATGGCGTGGCCGCCTTAATACCTCACAGGTTGCAAGCTAATATTAATGAGTTGATAGAAAAAACGTTATCAGTCATCAAAAATAGCGAAGAAATTGGAATAGCAGTAGAGAAAGAAATCAAGATAGTAGGTAAAGGGAGAAGGTAATTACCCTGTACCAGCTTAAATACAATGTGACAGTCACCCATTTTATTTATCAATTTCAAAGCGGGTGACTGTCATCTTTTTAAATCTGAGTCTTAGGCATAAAAAACCCCGCCGAGGCGAGGTCTGATAATTCAATAAGCTCTGTGACATTGCTATCACTCTTATCACAATAGCAGCATTTTTACGATCGTAAAGCTATTTTCAAAAATTACTGCATAATTGGTGTGAATTAATGTTCATTGGCTCTTTTTGGACGCATTTATCCATTTCTAATGGGATATCTAACATCATCAGCATCCCCTCAATCATTCCCTCAGCTTTTTGTAACCTCTTCCCGATATGCGTGTCAGAGCAATGATGCTCACGCGCTAATTGCATGAACGTTTTACCGAATACGTAATAGTCGAACAACAAATCATGAGCCTCGCTATTTTTCTGGTTCAGCTTTGCCATGCAGTTGGAAATGATGATGGCGTCGTCATCACAACACTGCGGGCGGGATTTAATTCTGTTAGGTATCAACCCCTTGAACCCTGCGGCAATCGAAGGCCAGTTAACCATCTCACGATTATCCGCCGCCCACGCTCCCCAGCGTTCCAGTACCATCTGAATATCACGCATCAGCACATTCCCCCACCAGATTAAGAATAATCCTGTCGGTCAGCTCACGATCATGGAACCGTTCTTCTTCCAGTACCCACTTGCAGACATCTATCGCTTCCTGACGGTTTACGGGCTGAATGGTGGCCAGTTTCTCTTCAAGGTAATCTTCCCGGTCACAGACATAGTAACGCTCATCGCCGAACCCGTTCGGGTCGAGTTCTTTGGCGGCCACATTGCGCATCTGATATAACCAATCCCAATACAAAAACTCACGAACGACATCAGACAAGGTATGCGGTTCGGGAAGTTGTTCAGCAAAGCCTTTCGCCGCTGCTTTGCGTAATTTCTCAGTTTCAGTAACACGATCACCACGCATACAGCCTTCTGCCAGCTCTTTTTCGTTCCAGTAGTAGCCCGCCTCATAGATTTCTGCCAACTCCCCCACCAGCATTAATTTTTCC
>NZ_JAQRFI010000111.1 GCF_028598805.1 Xenorhabdus yunnanensis
CGGGGAAAGTTACACGAAAGGGGAATCTGACGGCCGATACCAATCGCGCGGGAACTACCAACCTGCCGGAAATTATCAGCCTGCGGGAAATTATGCGGTGAGGGGGGAATGCTATACTAGAGGGGAAAGTGATGCGAAGTATTTGAAAGCCAATGCGGTCGCATCATTAACAAGGGTCTGGGCTGGTTCTGAAATAAAAAGAGAAACACTAATTAATTTATCCCACGATATTAGAGGAAAAATTGTCTATGTGAGATTATCAGGAAGCGGCATGAACAATAGATTAATTGGCGGAGCTATGTACCCGCCTTCACTTAACGAGTGGCATGAAATAGGATTTAACAATGAATATACTATGGTGAAAGCTGTCTCATCATATCAAGCGAAAGTTGTTTCAGGGTGGGGAGTTGTAGAAATTTTAGTCGCATCATGAGTGATGAGTTCCGCAAGGTAAAGTTTGTTGTTTCCTCCTTGCGGAGCTTGGTATCCTCATGAGATATTCATATGAGGCATGTTTATGAAAATTACCAAAGATATTATTAAGGAAACTATTAAAATCGGGTCTGTGAACAATAGTGATTCAGTGTTAGATATTGCTTTTGGTGTTGATGAAAATTTCCTGAAACCAGCAGGTATTGTTATATCATCTATATTGAAATGTAATAATGTTAATTTGCTGAGATTTCATATATTTGTTAATGAAATCAACAAGAATGAGGTCAATAGATATAAAAAAATCAATGGAAAAGCAGATGTTACAGTACATGTCTTTGATGATGGTATTTTCAAAGATATGCAAGAAAGAGAAAATCTACCTAAATCAATGTACTATAGATTAGTGGCTCCCCATATTATTAGTGAGTTATCCGATAAGGTTTTATATTTAGATGCTGATACTTTATGCCTCAACAAAATCGATGAGTTAATAAATTTTAGATTTGACAACAATGTTGCATGTGTTATTAATCATAAATCTATTGATATCAGTAGCTTAAACGGTATAGATATAAAAAATGAAGATTTTTACTTCAATTCAGGCGTGATGCTGATAAATATTCCTGTGTGGATAAGAAATTGCGTTTTGAATGACTTTCTTAGTTTAATTGGGAAGAAAAAATATAACTATCCTGATCAAGATGTGTTAAATGTAATTCTTGAGGGTAAGGTCTCTTATATTGACGGTAAATTCAATCGTTTTATGGAAGATGTAACAGCTGGAGACGATACAGTTTTCGTTCATTTTACTGGTGCACCTAAACCTTGGCAGGCATGGTATGAAAAAGGCGATATTTATGATTCGTTCTATAATTCATCACCATGGTCAGGCATACCGTATGACTTACCAATAACGTCAAGGCAGATGAGAATTTACTCGAAAAAATTAAAAAAACAAAAGAAGATTGTGGCTGGCTACTATTGGTTTTTTAAATATCTATTTAATAAAATTCTGAAGAAATAACCCGGTGATTATATGAGGCTAATGTCTCTCTATCGCCGGAATCAATAAATAGCAAATATCACTCCCTCTACCCCGATACTCCATCAATATAATCAGCAAACTGTTTGTCACAACGCCAGCAGTTTGCTTCCCGCCTTCCCTCACCGAATCCCGATGAGTATGTGTTATATGCAAAAACATTTAATCAATCGACTTTGACATATTGGGTAAGAGGTGTAGGAAATGGAACATTATTTTTTTTCGCAATAGGATATTAATATTTCTTCTATTTATAATAGTATCAGCCCGTAAATGCGGGCTGAATCCTATAAGCCATTAAATTGATTTAGTAACTTCCAATAATACAATAATCGTATTTCGTACAGCTCTAATCCGTCTGGAAAGTCACCATTCCTTTTTATTATAACGCTATTTTTCCCTAAGAATATTTTCCTTTTTAAATTTGATTCTCTGAACCTTTCCAAAAAATTTCCATCTTCGAAGTCTACGGGACAAAATTTAAATATGATGGAATCAATACTATTTTCTTTGATGAACGATAGTAGTCTTGTTCTGCGTCTATTCCATTTTTTTATAGCATCTTGTTCATTATCGTAATGAATAAAATTTATTCTGATGCCTGATAATAACGCGACAGGATAGTTATCGGATTTGATGAAATCGTTAATGGTTAATTCAATATTTAGATATTTTTCTAAATCAGATATTATTTTTATGTAGTCATCGGGAGGAATAGCCAATCCGATAAATGGAGTATTGTAAGGAAGATTTAGGTTTTTATACAACCTTATTCCCCAGCAGTTATTAGAGACTATCGCTATTTTTTTGCTTTTCAAAAGTAACTTATCTAGTAAATCACTTAACCATGAGTTTTTTCTAGCGAATTTATGTAGTTTATATTTTAAATAAGGCTGCATACTGACCCCAGATCATCAATGAAGATATGGATACCATGTTATCCCCTATACCCTATCACTACAACAAAAAGGCATTTCCTCCCTATTGCTTTCCCTCCCCCTTTTGCGCCGGATATTCTATTGATGTGGTCGGTGAGCTGGTGGGTGTGGATGGGTGGAAAGCCCCCTGCGAGGGCTTGTCTATGAAATTGAGCCTGTTCCCCGTACCTGCGGGGATAAACCACATTATCGTTATTGATTACCTGATAAACGAGATAGTTTCACAATAAATCAAAAAAAAATCCCGCAAAAACGTGGGTTTTTTTTTCTTTTATAGAGTTAACAAATTAGGTATGTTAGTAATTCTAAGAGAGCGTATTGGTAGTTAATGTTATCTAAAGTCGTTATTTCAAAATGTAATTCTGGATTTGTAATGAAAATAATTACAATCAATACTAGTTTACTCGTTTTACGCGTAATAAACGGTTAATTATTCGATTCCACTCGCAAATTTGATAACAAAATGAATAACCTGCTTTACAAAAAGTGACAATCAAGGGATAAATTATATTGATGTTGATATGAAAACGGCGAAGCCCCCAACTACGGGGGTAGCTAGGGGCTTCTAAAGAGTCTAATACCTAATCTGAGGAATGTAGACAATGATAAATATAGCAGTTAACGATTTTTGTAAAACAGTTAATGTTCAGTTTTATGAAGATAATCAGAATAAAACTGTAGATGGGCAATATTTAGTTACTATTCGAGACGGCAAGGTATTCAATTTTGAGGCTATGGAGGGGCGAACTACGGTAGATGCAGAGGTGTATTGGCGGCTGCGCAAGGACTTAAATTTTACCCAAGAAATTATCGCTGAGCTACTTAACCGGATGCGTTTCATCCACGACGAAAATAACATAGCTAATATGGACTACCTGATACATGAAGTAGTTTTGCGTTAGATATCATAAGCCCCGCGACGGGGCTTTTTGTGGTGCTTTTTCTTCACGATATCGCCTTTTTTATATCTGTAACATATTGATTTTATTATGGTGTAAAAATAGGGTATATAGTGAAAATGTATCATAACTAATTGATAAATATAGTTATAACAATGATTTTAAAATCCCTCGGCTGTAAGGCTGTGCGGGTTCAAGTCCCGCCCTGGGCACCAAACATAAGTTTACTAACGTCTACTCTAGTAAACTAACTCCTAGAAAGACCTGATAAATCAATCAGGTCTTTTCTTGTATATAGAAAACCCCCTGCTAGGCAGGGGGTTCTGTAGAGCTTTCAGCTATAAATCCGCTATAAAAACCCCTTTTGATTTGTTAAAACACCTTGCGGTCTGGC
>NZ_JAQRFI010000112.1 GCF_028598805.1 Xenorhabdus yunnanensis
GTGCGGCGATGGCAGAGCTGGCACCGACATATTACCTTGTCGTTGCTGGCCCATGCAGTCCTGGCGGTTCTGCGGGTACAGGAGAAAAAAAACACCGGTAGGCCGGGTTCCGCTCAGTGTAGCGGAACTGCGTAAGCTGCTGTCAAAACTGATGGAAAAAGCGGGAAAGACAATAGAACAGATTTTACATTGGTCAAACTGGAGACGACGGCATCAATACCGGGCGCAACTATGTCACTATCGCCGCCGGGGAGATCATCGGCTTACAGAGCAATTACGGCTGTAGTACTACCTCTACAAGCCTCTGCAATGTAACAGTTCACTTCATTGACTACATTGATAGAATATCCGGCATAAAATGGTGAGAAAAAAGCGAGAAGCAAACTGCTGGTACTATAATTCCTTTCCCTCAGCTCCTATTGGAGGGGTAATGTTCAACAATTCATCAGATTAGGCTACGTAAATGAGATTGAGTGCTATACTTGCTGCAAATCATTTTGGGGATGATATGAATAAATACGACTATTGGCGTGCAATCAACCTATAACGCGATAGTTAATATAGTAAACTTCTAATTACAACCAAACTATCTTTTTCAGAATATAAGACAATGAATATTTTTGTAATAAACCTAGCAAAAGATACAGAAAGAAGAGAATCTATCAAAAAGCAAGCCGAAACTTTCGGGTTACAAATTCAATTTATAGACGCTGTCAATGGTAAGGATTTATCTGATAATGACATAAATCAGCTTTGTAAAGACTTTCATGGTAATGGTATGACCCTGGGAGTTCTCGGTTGTTCTCTCAGTCATTTAAAAATATATGAAAAAATAATAAATGATAATTTAGATATGGCCTTGATATTAGAGGATGATGCAAAATTAAACAAAGCAGTTTCCAGTGTTTATAGTTTAATTGAGAAATATAACTTAAGAAGCAAAAATAAATCATTCATTTATTTATTAAGCATTACCAATGAATATATAGATACTTTTAAAAATAGACTATCCACTAAATACTCTTTAGTTAATGTAATTGATGCTGATTATGGTTACGGATATATTATTAATAATACTGCCGATAAAAATCTAGTGAAATTCTTAAAGCCTATATGGATAGAAGCAGACAAATGGCGATTCATGCAAGAGCGTGGTGTTGTTAAAATAAAAGCTGTTATACCTCCTGCTATCAGTATTACTGATTTATCAAACAAATCTACTTTAGTAGGTGATAGATCTATAACACTCCAAAAGCGAATTTATTTTTTTGATGAACAATATAGAAATAGATCATTAAAAATAAAAACAAAATCTTTTTTATGGAGAGTGTTTATTCGAAGTTGGGTTAAAAGGGTAAAACCATAACAGAGGAAAATACATGAAACTGTTGCATCTAATTAATTTACAAGGCTTTGGTGGGGCTGAACGTATTTTTATTGAATATTTAAAAAATAGTTCTTTTGATAATGAAATTCTATGCACAAGTAATGTAATCAATAAACACATAGCATCTGAACTTTCTCATTTCAAAATTAACTATGCCAATTACATTGGTTCAACATCCATAAAATACCCTACATTCCTACGAAAACTCATATTAAATAATAAAATTAAAAATAGAAAAGCAGATATAACTATTGTATGGGATTTTGTTCCAAGATTAATCAGAAAACCTAAGGGAACTACTTTTATATATTATGATCATGGGTGCTCTTGGCGTTATCCTTTAAATAATCGAACAAACAATTTTATAAATATGTTAGATGGAGCAATCTCTATATCAAACGCATCTAAAAGAGTTATGGAATTGCGCTTTTCTCCTAGTTTTGAAATTAAAAAGGTTTTAAATAGGCTTCCAATTTCTACTGTATCGTATACTAAAAATATAAAAAATGATAAAACAATAATATTAGGCACTGCGTCTCGGCTAACGGATATAAAAGGGATAGGAATTGCAATATTAACCACCATTGAAATGTTAAAAAAAGGAATCGACACAAATCTTATTATTGCAGGTGATGGTGAGCAAAAAAAAGCCCTAAAGAATTTAGCAACAAATTTAAAACTTGATAAAAATATTGATTTTATTGGATATCAATCAAATATGGATGGTTTTTATTCTGATATAGATATTTATATTAGCACAGCTATTACAGAACCATTTGGATTATCTTGTATAGAGGCGCTATCACATGGAATCCCTGTCGTATATCCGCTGATAGATGGACAACCTGAAGCAATTAAAAATGATTTTTGTGGCATTGGAATAAAGCCCACATACCTCATTGATGAATACTATAAGGAAACAGGGCTTAATGTTGATTTCCCTTATGAGGTTTATGATCCTATAGATGATCGCATGACTACTCCAAAGCTACTAAATCCTACTGAGCTTGCTTTTGCTATAATAAAAGTTATAGCAACCTACGATAGTTTAAGTAAAAATGCATTAGAGTGGTCAAAGCAAACGATGGATTATAATCTATTTATAAAAGAATTTGAAAATTCACTAAAAGCCATATCTCAGTAAGTGAATTTATTTAATGCCAGTAAACATACTGGCATCTTGATTACAGGCTTGGTGAGTATATTCCAATTAAAAATTTTACGATAAGCATAGTAACAAATACTTCCATTTTCTTTTCCATACCCTTTAACGTCTACTGATTTGTAACAATGAACATCAAATTTAACCATACTCCAACATAAAAAATCAGAAGTGTATCACAATAACTAATTGATCAATACATACCCAAAAAAGGTTATAAAAATACCTGTCGCTCAGTGAATAAAATTCGAGCGACAGAATTTATATTATTCCCAAACATCAACTCTGGTCAATCTCGTATTATTTTGTGTATAGATTACCTTTATTGCTGTACCATTATTTATTAGTGTTAATGTTATTCTACCATCTCCCCCATGATGTGTTGTTACTGGGTAATAATCATCTGGAATTATAGTCATTGCCCCTCCAGGATTATTATCTTCATTTCCATACACCCATATGACTTTTCCTCTGCAGTCACGACCAATGTTTACTGTTTGATTATCATTAAGGCTTAATCTTGAAGCTAAAGTTGTTACTCTCCGGGCACCTAAAACAAGATACCGCCTATCACTCTCCCCTTTCGTATAACTTTCTCCCCTCAACGCATAATTACCCGCTGGTTGGTAATTTCCGGCTGGCTGATAGTTACCGGCCTGTTGATAATTCCCACGCGGTTGATACTTATTATCAGACTCCCATTTGGTATAACTTTCCCCACGTATGACGTAATTACCTGCAGGTTGGTAGTTTCCTTTGGGTTGGTATTTCGCATCAGATTCTGGTTTGGTGTAACTATCCCCTTTCAACGCATAATTTCCGACAGGAGCGTAGTTACCTTTGAGTTGGAAGCGTTGATTGGATTCTTCTTTGCTATAGGCATCTACCTCATCAGCAGTCAGAACGGCTTTGAATTCTATCCAGGCTTTACCTGTATCAGGTTCTTCCTTGTTAATACTACAGCCGTAATCCCTATTGTGCCATGATGGGGCTCTTCTTCCTTAAATAAAAGGCGGTGTCACATGCCATCCCCTGCCAAAATCTGGGAACAGGCGCTACAGG
>NZ_JAQRFI010000113.1 GCF_028598805.1 Xenorhabdus yunnanensis
TATCCCTTAATCGCTGAGCTAAATCACAAGTCTGACGATGCACACCACGACACATTAAATAAGTATCCGGTTCGGCTTCATTCTGAGTTGCAGTCACTACGGGAAATATTGCGGCTTCAATTTCTTCTGCAATTTCGACGGCTGCTTGTAGTTTATTTATCATGTTTAATTCCTTGTTGTAATTTTGAATTAATAGAATTAATGATTTTTTGGGTTCTATCAATAGACGCTAATAATAATTCTTCGTCATTATATATCAGTGATGAAGAGTTCCCATTATCAATATATTTAAATACTATTATTTCTTCATGATTTTCATCTTCAATCCACATTTTTAAATATAGTTTCATGTTATTATACCCATTCCTCACGATTAACTATTTGTCCCATCCAGCCTAAAATTACATGTGTAGGAGCCAGTAATCTTTTTGCTTCTTCCCTATCACTTGCCTGAGCTTTAATACATATAGGGCGCGTTTGTTCCATATTGGAACGTTCTATTGCGCCGAAGAGAAAAGTTTTCATGGTTTCTACTTCTTTTTCGAAGATACTGGAAATTCCGCTGTTTCTTGGTAATTACTAAGAATAGCTTGAGCTTGTTGGTTGGCTTCATCCAGACTTCTAAAGGCATCAACTAATACCATTAAATCACCATCCCTTGAATACAGGGAATACACCTTTCCATTATCAAAATATCCCGTTAGTAATGAATGATTAGAATGCTTTTTATTTATGCATCTGGCTAAATACGAATCAGTTATTCCGTATTTTTGAACTAGCTCTTTATTATAATCTGAACTTTGATTACCGCTTTCCATTTAGCCCCCTCCGGCTATAAAACAAAAGTAAATGTACTGATTCTTTGATGTCGATTTTTCTTTTCTGTACTACGTGCAGTAATGATATCTATAGCGATTAATATGTCAACCGCCAAAGCGATTATTTTTTGAGGCACTTTATTGGGGAGGGGGTAGTATGTTGATTTTTATGAAGTAAAATAAAGAATTTATGTTATTGCAAATGAGTTATAATTAATGCAGTATAATACTGTATGCGTGTACAGTTTAGGAGGGTGAAATTGTCTCAGTTAATTAGAATGGGAACTGGGAGATATGCAACTCCCGTCCCAAATGAAGAGATGGCAGAGCAGTTGGGGTATCAGCGGTGTTTCATGTTTCGGAGGAGGAAAACAATAACCCCAAGAACTTCAACATCGGAGTTCCCAACATCAACCAGTGGAACACGGTTATCATCAACAGATAGATATCCATGAGAACCACCTTGAACGAATTTATAGACTGATAACACTTTGTTGACTCTGGCATATACCAGATCATTTGTTCCTGCTGTCTCATTACTATCAATAACTATAATTGTGCCCGCAGGAGCTTCCGAACATCCACTGTTCACAGATAGTTTATATGCCCTACAGGTTTTAGATTCCACCAAATTAGGAATCATTATCTGATCACCAGTAGGTTCATCCCCTTCGTACATATCAACCGGAAACATTCCTTTGTATTCAATGAATTCTATATCATTGCATTCTGGATCATTGCTTTCTTCGGCCCTCATTGATCCTTTCCCATCAGATAACCACTCTGGGCGTACATCTAAAATACGGGCAATATCAACGAGCCGAGTAGTGCGGGTTGCTGTACCCGAAGTTAATTTCCACACACTGGATTGAGCCATTCCAACAGCTTTGGCTAGCGCACCTTGACTAAATCCGCCTTCGTGCATTGCACGATTCAGCCTTTCTGTAAATGTCATTTTTTAACCTTCATGAATAATCGTTAATAAATCGCTTAATAATCTCATTATATCGCTATGGCGATGATAAATCAAAATCGCTATAGCATTTGATTATTGCTCCATCATTTGTATAATAGCTATAGCGATTGATTTGTAATTGAGGAGATTATGATTAACACAGCAATAGAGAAAGCTATAAAGCTTTGGGGTAGCCAGAAGAGATTTGCAGAACATATTGGCAAAGCTCAATCCACGGTGAGTGATTGGTTAACCGGGAAAAAAAGAATATCACCAGAAAACGTGGTGATAATCGTCGAAGCCACCAACGGAGCCGTCCAAGCCCACGAACTGCGCCCCGATCTGCCTAAAGTGTTTCCACCACCCACGGAGGTGGATCATGAGTAGTTTTCAGTCAGTTGTAGTCGGGATCTAGTTATGGGGTTCTTTCCTGATTTCACCAAGGTAGCCATGCCATCGCATTTCTACCCTGACGATGGCGTGTGGATACAGGAGACGCTGGCGAAGTTGAGAGCCAGCACCAGAGCAAAGATAACTGCCAAGTACTCAGAAGTCTACCAAGCAGCATGGGATGAGGAACCCGTGTCATACCGGAAAGACAACGCAGCACGACAGGCAGCCAATATCCGGCTCAGGGAATTTGTCACGAAGTATGAGCGAGCGGCACAGGGTTATACCGAGAAGCCGTTGAGAGTGGTTAACCAGTAATTAATTTTGGAGTTTTCATGTATCACTTAACTAGTACATCGATAGGGAAGAGAACCAGGGGGGTAAGGGGGTTTGGAGAGTTCAGTAAGGTAAAGCACTGCCAAGTAAGAACACATTACTTAAATAGATCTCAGTAAGGAATACATAAGTTAGATAAGTGCACTTATAGGGATTTCAAAAATCGCCGTACTACCCAAGTGATACAAAAATAACCATTGAGGCAATAAACATGAGCACTGAGCTGAAAGAAAAATTAATCACCTTACTGGAAGAGCAATTTCTCACTGCCGCTGACATGCAGAAATTTGAAACGGTACTCACTGCAAAAATCCGTGAGCAAGGCTGGTTCCTGCAAAAGAATTTTACCGTGACCGGGCTGAGCGATGGACGCAACGGGCGCGTGGACTACATGGTAACCACCCGAACGGGGGAGAAGTGCGCTATCGAGGCTGACAATCGATCACCGCGTAAACGTTCGCTGCTGAAATTAAGTGAGTTACCCGCTGGCATATCAGGCTTCGTGCTGCTCAAAGATGGCAAGCAGCCTTTGCGTTATCGCGTGAACGGCGTTGATGTGATCCGCGCCACCCAGTTCAGGTACTAGCAAACAGGCATTAGGCAGAAATCAGGAAAGGCTTGTGCTCTGGCAGTGGACATTATTCAAGTGAGGGTATCAATGTTAACTAAGAATGGAAATGTAAGAGGGTGCAAGAAACCGAACAGCGAAACTTTGGAAGGGATAGCTGATTCGGCTCTTGCGGCTGGCATCGTTGGAATGCGATTACCTGCGGCGAAGTATCTCACGGAAATTCAAGAAAATAAACAGGGGGCAACAGAATGCTGAACATTACCCCTAACTTTGCCCAAGAGCGTGGCTTGAGTCTGTTGCGCCAGAACTGGAAGAACTTCAATTCTTTCATGGTGTATGCACCGACAGGCGCAGGCAAAACAGGCTTATCTGCCTTCATCACGAGGGGCTTTGTATCCAAGGGGATGAAGGTCATGATGATCTGCCCATACCTTGTTCTGATAAATCAGACTGCCCAGCGCTTTATCGAATATGGGTTACCGGAAGATGAAATCGCGTATATCT
>NZ_JAQRFI010000114.1 GCF_028598805.1 Xenorhabdus yunnanensis
TTCATCAACAACGTACATTGCTAATTAATATGAAGGCGGTAGGACTTCTCCGCCCGTAAACATCAAAAATCGGGTTTATCAACACGGAAAAAGAGTTTTCTGGTCTGTCGTAGTGAGTGGTTTATTAATACATCTTGTTGCATTTTGGTCCTCTGAGAATGGCATGTAACAAGATGTCTTGCAGTAATAAAATTTATTTTGTCCGTGGGCAATAATGAAACACCGACTTAGGGATTTAAGCGCCGAAGTTACTGCTTAAGTAGTTGGTGTGTTTTTTACCAAAGCCAAAGGCTTTTTTCGTCACGACACGGAATTTGACGCCGACACCAGACGAGCGTGGCATCAGGTCAAAGTTTTCCAGTAAGACCCGTAAATGCTCATCAGGATTGAAGTTGAAAACGTAATACATATACGTCATATCCAACGGATCGAGCACAAACACCTTGCTTTCATTGCGCCAGAAAAAGCGCTCCAGAAAGAGGTTGATGTTGGTGACCGTCGGGCTTTGGGTCAGGTTAAAGTAGCGCATGCGGATAATCAGGCGCTTCTGTTCAGCGGTGAGCATCAGGGTATAATCGGCATTGCGCCGGAAGTTGCCCTTAAAGTTACGCTTCTTACCAAAACCCCAGCCAATTTTGGTCTTGTCACTGGGCGCAACATCAATCCCCAGCGACACATCCAGAATGCGTGCCCAGACCGCCAGCCCGAAATCGTTAGCGGTGTCGATATTGAACACGTCACGATACCAGTTATGCCAAAACGTCACGTTACTTTGCTCAAAATACGCCGCTTTGCGACGCGCCAGCGTGTTCAGCTTCGGCGCATTTTCATACTGCCAGAGAATGGCCCGCAGCAGGTCAGAATGAAAATCCAGTTGTTGTATTTTCATGTGATTATTACCTGTACTGAGCCACGATGCAGCCGCGCCACTTCATTGAGTTTGACCGGAATAGTGCCCATTTCCCAAGACCGCCCATCAAGGGAAAGCTCCACTTTGGTAATAAAAAGCCGGGGTTCAATGGCATTAATCGCCGCTGAGATTTCAAACGGCGAGACTTCACGCCCGACCACCAGCCCGCTATCGCCTTCCTGCTCACCCCGTACCCATTGCTCAATCGCCGCCGGAATAAGGCTTTGCGCGTCCATCGTGGACTTTTTCACCGTGACCCGGCAAAAGGTGATTTTTTCCGTGGGGCGGTCAAAGCGGATCTCATACTCCTGCCCGCTCACCCGCTCTGTCACGGTCACCACTTCTTCCCCGTTATAGGCCGCCCCGATGGTTTTGGTGCGCAGTAAGGCGCGGGCGATTTCCTCGCGGTCGCCGCCTTCCACACAAACATAGACGCTATGGGGCAGCAGCTTAATGCCATCAGCCGGGCGGTCAGGGGTTTTAATGGTCAGCCCGCCGGAGAGTTGTTTCAGGGAGTCATCCAGATTGCGTTTGGCGTTTAAATCGGTCTGGCTGACAAACTGATCCGCCATCTCTGCGGCTTTGCGGTTAAATATGCTGTCCCAGCGCCGCTTTAACTTGTTGAGCCAGATACGGGTCTGGCTGGCAATACTGGCATCCATCGCCCTAGGTTCGAAGTCGTCCTGTAATTGGGTTAATGCCTGTTCGTAATCCTTAAGCATCCGTTTGATTAATCGTGACAGGTCACGCTGATAACGATCAGTTGAGGCCGCCGAATAGTGGAGCGGCTTGCCCTTCATGACCGCCTGCCGCGCCGTTGCCCACTGTTCCCGTTTCGCTTTCAGGCGGATCTTCTTCGCCATCGTCTTCCTCGTTAATCTCTAAGCCGAAGTAACTGGATTCTTTATCCGCAGCCAGCTTCTGGCGGATATCGAATCCATCCACCGCCCCGACGTTGGCGTAGTTCACGGCGGTCTGGGAGTCTTTCAGTTCAATGTCGGCATATTCAGCCGCAGTCGGGCTGTCGAGCGGTCGCCATGAGATACTGATATCCACAATTGGCAGTCCTTCGCTGCGCAACAGAATGTCATAATGACGCTGTAGCAAATCTTCTAAATCGTTGGCCTGAATGCTCTCAAGCTCTTCACGGTAGGCCGCTTCTTCATACTCGCCACTGGAATTGAATCCCTTTGGGGTCGTACCCAATAGCTTAGTCGCGGGGACATTGGCCGCGGCCGCGACCAGCTGATATTGCGTCATGATGGTGGCGTCTAAATCCGCCAGCGAGGTATCGAACTGCTGAACGGTGTCTGAATTGCTGGCGATCTGAACGCCGTAGTTATCCCGCATCAGGGCGAAATATTCGATATTCTCCGCAATCACGCCTTTGTCTGCGTTTTCTGCATCTGCCATGCCAATGGTCAATAACCGCTTGGTCATCGCCAGTTGCGGTGCTTCATTGGCGGTACGCTCGGCGGCATAAACACGTTCATACACGCGCTCTGGCACGGAAACGCCAAAATAGTTGTACATCGGCTTGAGCACATTCGGCACCGGGAACGGCACAAACTTCACCAGATGCGATTTGTGATAACGCCGTCCGCCTATCCGGTAATAGGTTGGCTCGTAGAAGTTCAGCGACGCCGGATCTTGCACGTTATCGGCGGTCAGTTCCGGCGTCACCCACTGGGGATCAAGCTGCTTGATGCCTTTGTACGCCCCTTTCTGGATACCATCAGGATTAAAAGGGTTCTCGTAGAATTCTTTCGGGTTCGGGGTCTCGACGACAAACAACGCAATCCGTCCCCCGTACACCCGCCCGAAATGCACCAGCTCTTTCAGGGCGTTGTTGATGCGGTATTTTTTATCCCGCTTCTTAAGATGGTCGATAACGGCGCTGTCTTCACAGTCAATTTCATACCCCTGCCGGACAGCATCACGGGCAGGCATATTGCACGCCTTGTCCACCAGCCAGTGCTTGGCGATCACCGCACACAGATTGTTGCCGATAAACATCTGATTGGCATACCATGCGGCTTGGGCTTCGGGAACACCGTAGACACTGCCCGCTTTGAATTGAGGGATTGAACCCTCAATCGAGTCCATCGCCACACCTGCAATAGTAGGCTGCGGCAGTTCCAGCCCGTTAAAGCCATTTTCTTTGGCAAGTGCCGGATATAAGTTAGTCGAAAATGCCGAACGTTTAACAGGTTGTTCGGTCGGTTTTCGTTTGGCAAAAGGCCACATAACATTACCTCTTGGTTGTAAAGAAACTGCCTTTTTTCTGATACAAATCGCGCAGTGCCTGTGTCATGGCATCCACCACGTCATCATGGGCACCGACAGGGAATGTAGTAATTTCGTTCACGGTATCCACCACCCACGGGGCGGTGTCTTTATGGGGTAGCCAAATGTTACCTGCCTCCCATTCTGCTGTGACTGCGTGAGCACGGGCGACCTTGCTTCCATCAGGCTTGATTGGAATTAATCCCGATACGGTGTTTTTCAGGGTGTCAAGCACCGCGGGGCCATTCGCGGTATCTTCCACCAGCTTACGGCGGCCA
>NZ_JAQRFI010000115.1 GCF_028598805.1 Xenorhabdus yunnanensis
TAGCGATGGGTGATCTACCGGATTGGTCTGCCAAAAGAAGTTTTTACCTTAAGATTTCTTAAGATTTCACTTATGCTATTTCTTTGGCGTATAGCGTAGAGTAAGGCATCAACGTTATCAAATGTTATCATTTGGCTTGTCTGAGTTTTGGTTTTGTAACTTTGAATGCGAAGAATATTTGTTCTGGGAGGCAATGTTTTTCCGATTTCAAATCGGGAAAATCAGCACGTCCTATCCAACCATAACGGAGATCATTACGGTTGCCGCAGGTGGCTCAGATTTGAGTCATTGCAATATTGGCTGGATTTTAACCCGCAACTTTTAGCGGGTTCATCGGACGAAAGTTCGGCTGATTGACCAACCAAAATGAGGACCACGGCAGCAGGTAGGTATATTAAACGTACTGAGTCATTTTTAACCAACCCTCTTCAAGAGGGTAGCCTCTGAGATTGATGATTCATTAACCTCAAAAATCATCAGAGTTTATTTCCACGCCTCCGTTTCAAATGGAAGCGTGACATAGCACTAAACCTGCATCATGCAGGAAATTAGGGATATCAAGGGGTTAAAGCTGGTTTTACGTGAAAAAGGCCACATTAAGCAGCCTTGAATTCAGAGTGTAGATTTATTGCCAGTTGAAGCAAAAGCGCTTGGTTTGACCTGTTTGTTGCAATATGTTTATTAGATTTTTTGCATTATTACTATAATCATAATAACCAGAAAAATAAGCCTTCATTTTAGGATCCAGCTCGGGGCTACCGTCAGAATTTTCCCCGAGATTGTAGACTACACCATCAACTGTTACATAAAGAGTTTTTTTGAGTACCCCCAATAGTTCTGGAAGATAATCAGTATCTGAGGATATCACAGTAAAAAATGCGTCATCTTCCCAATGGAAAGCCAATATTGACAAGTTTGTAATATTAGTCTCATTTTGCACTGATATTAAATCCCCAAAAGCATCTTTGCCCCCGTATAGTTTATTGCTAATATACCCCCACCAATCACCATCACCATTTATTCGTCCTAATTGAAGCTCAAAAGACAGCATGCAATCTTCGGGCTTTGGTGTTATCTTTACTAATCCCCAATCACAGGCCATTAAGTCTTCTGGTGTTGGTTCCCAAGTCTGCGGTATATTGTTTTTGTCATGCTTCTCAATATGGACAGGTTCACTACCATCATTTTTAGCAGAAAGCTGTATGTATTCATTAGCGTTCCACTTGCTACGACTTAAAACCTTTCCTAAGTACACTTGAATTAACGCCCACGGAAGAGAGCCGACGGGTGGTATACCATCAACTTCAACATCAACTTTCTTCTTATATTGACTGGGTTCAAATGGGCAATTAAGGGTGGTATCCTCTGGCTTATTAATTTCAGACATAAATCCCTCACTTAATTATTTATTAATAAAGGTAATTTCATCCTACTGCTAAATTGCCAGTTAATATTACTTAGGTCGGATTTTTATCTCAATTTAATAACCATTAGCAGAATCAATACGCCTTAAAATAGGGTTGCGTATTATAAAATCTGTCTATTGGTCGAGTGCATAACTCACTGAGTTGTAAATTCAAAGTTTGGTGCTGATACATGCCATGTCAGCCATTACTCAGATGGCAACTATTGTCTGAGAATGGGGAACATGGGCTTAACAATACCGCCATCCAGACGGTAGCCTGAGTGGTCACACCTTAAACAGGTCTTAATGCCTCTCAAAGAGGTGCCAAGTTATCAATATGAGCAATTGAATTCGTTATCCGTGATCAAGCGGGATTTTGAGCTACTGCAAATTCTTCATGAGTTGGATTGTAAATTCAAAGCCTTACTCACCCTATAATTTTTAATAATCAACTTCATTTATCTTTCATTAATATTGTATCCGAAGTAAATCGGTTCTGGTTTTAATTCCGTTTAGCTGGGTATCTATATAATGCTTCATATTACGCCAGAGTTATTTTAATTCTGTTGTGAGAATACTTTTGTGAGAATACTTTAAAGCTTATTTATATGAGGACATTCTTATGAATCGACTTGCAAGAGTTCTGTTTAGCGTTCTATTGGTATCGCTCTCTTTTTCGGGGCACAGCTTTCAAGCACCAGATGAAGCGATAAACCCATATCAAACTTTAATTACTAAGAAGCACACGCAACATAAACACGAATATGAACACGGATATGAACATGGGTATGATCATGGATATGAACGTGGGTATAGTCATGGATATGAGCACGGATATTCAAGTGATCTTAAGCACTTTTATAACGCACCTCAAGATGCGCCAAATTATCCGGTAGGGTTTAAGAAAGCTAAGTATGGAAAACAGAAATATACTATTGATAATAAGGCATTACTGCATAACTTAAGAAAACATAAAAGTGGAAAGTGGTATAAAGTTTATTTAGATGGCATCCTTCCTGAAGGACAATACGTGTCGCTTCATTATTTTGAACATGATAGTGGTCGTCCAATTTATGACTTTAAAGTCGTGTATAATCATTGGAGTAATAAAACTAGTCAGATTAAATAATAATTTAATTTTTTTCTGGGTGTGTTACACCACGTTGAAATATAAATATCTATTGATTAGTTGGAGATAAAAATATGGATTTTTATTATCGAATTGAAGATAAACATGCAGGTAAACTGGTTAGTTTTATAATCTTAGGCGTCTTGTATTCTCTTGAGAGAGAGTTAATATCTACTGAAGAAGCAGACGGTTTTATATTCGCGCCTTATGTTTCTCAAACATTGGAGGAACTAAAAGCAGATGATGAATGTGTTGATGTCAAAACATTAGCTAAGATTATTATTGCCGGATGTGAACTTGACGATGTAAGACGGATATGCCCTGAATTCCTGACACAATCAATTCAAGAGTTGATTGAAAGGACATTTTCCGTAATTGAAAAAGGTAAAGCAATTGGGTACTTAGTACAAAACGAAGTTAATACAATAGAGAGAAAAAGTAAGTTACGCGACCAGTAATGCAGCAACATAAACACGACCTGACAGTTACCCATTCTGTAATGGACGCAAGGGTGACTGTCATCTTTTTAAATCTGAGTCTTAGGCATAAAAACCCCGCCGGAGCGAGGCTTAAATTCAGGATTGGATTTATTTCCAGTCAAAGCAAAAGTGCTTAGTTTGGCCTGTTTACTTTAATATAGCGCCCAACTTTTGCGAAAAAGTCACCATCATGTAACCCCAATCTTGTTCAGTACCATCATATTTACTGGTTCCCAATGTAAGATTAAAAAGCAACATGCTATTCATAGTCCAGTCA
>NZ_JAQRFI010000116.1 GCF_028598805.1 Xenorhabdus yunnanensis
TTTTAGGGGGGGTGATTGCTTACTGCCTTAAATTGAAAAAGCCATCACTTAAAAATTTCTACTCAGAAGACGATTTTCCAGTGATGGCTTAAGCGGAATTCGGGTTAGTTAAGAGTTAGCTGGCATTCATGAGTACCCCACCGAGTACCCCACATTTGGGCGTATGAATGAAAAAACCTCAATAAGCACTAGGACAATATACAGTATAATTTTTTCATAATTCAATGATTTTATAGGATTATTTTCAAGCAATAAAAAACGTAAAGACATAAAATATTGAAGTACGCCATGAATTTAGGCGTTATTGATGCCAATCCCTTTACTACCGTAAGCAAGGCATTTCCTAAGCCAAAGAAAAAACATAACCCTACCATCCGACCCGAAGAACTCCCCGGATTAATGCAAGCACTATCCATCGCGAGGGTAGAACGGCAAACACGTTTGGTTATTGAGTGGCAATTATTAACCGCTATGCGCCCGGGGGAAGCGGTAAAAGCCCGTTGGTCTGAAATAGACTTTGATAACAGAGTCTGGAATGTGCCAGCACAAACCATGAAGATAGATCGCCCTCACACAGTACCTTTATGCCAACCCCCCCATTCAGTCGCCAGCTCACCCGCAGCAGCACATAGCGCAAACCGTTCTAATACCCGGTCTAATTGCGATTCTGCATCTTCTGGCCTATACCTTGCCTTAAACTGAGCGATTAACTCTCGTAGACGATCAACCAGCTCCGAACGGGAAGAAGCAGTGGGCTTTTCGAGCCATGCAATACCTGCACATCCGTAGTATTTCGTTGTTAAGGCATTCAGGGAATCAGCAAACTCCTTAGCTGTTCCCAATCCGTGGAGTGTGTCAAAAACCCCAGTCTCATCGCTTACTATTGCAGGGATATCCACAAAACGGACTTGCTGCCCTGCGGCAACACTCTCACCCGAAGCCTTAAGATAACTTTCGAAAGCGTCTTCACTGGATGCCAAAACCAAAGTTCGCCACCGTAGAGTCTCACGTAAAGTGAGATCTTTTGCGCCTCTCCCTTTTCCCTGTCCTAATGCCAACATATAAGTGAATTGCCCCACCAGCTTAGGATTAACACTTTTCAGTTCATCCAAAATTAATGGTAAGTCATTATGCGCTGAGGCCAACATTTCGATACTGAATAATGTATTGTTAAAACTATGCGAATAACCTCCTGTTGTTGCTCCACTGCCCCATACAGAGGCTGCGACATATTGAGCGGTACTTTTACCTTTTGTTGAGGCTCCTTTCAGGCTGAAAACGCCACCATCAAGCCCCCGCACATTAAGTAAAGGAGCAGCAAAAGAAACACATAGGGAAAATACCAGCCGTGTGTTGCCAACACATTTTGCGCTGATATGTTTCTGCCAATCTTCAAGGGTGCCTACTGGCGCTAACTGACTACGTTCGCTATTTTTACGCCCTGACAATTGGTACATCACCTTGCTGGTGGAATTGCCTATCGTACTTTCCGGCAGTACAAATAGGTGATCATTAAACCAGCCCGTGGATGTTGTTAAGGTTATGCGTTCTTTTGATGTTGCGATATTCAGATATCCCAATAAGTCACGGCTCATGTTGGTATTGATCCAAAACCCTAATCCCGTCAACTGGTGAGGAATATCACTACCGGGTTTATGTAATTGCTCATCGGGTACAATGAATTGCTTCGTTTCCCTATCCTTGTCTTTAAATGAAATCAGCTTGCCCCAGTTATCGCTGTATACATCGCGGGTTAATCCCAGCACTGAGAACGGCGCGGATATCTTTCGGGTTTCAATGGACTTCGACTTACCTTTCCCTTCCTGAACATTCTTCATAAGACCGTCCTCGGTCATATAAAAGCCAACTTTTTCCTGTGCTAAATAGGGTCTAAGTGTTTGGGGATTTTCCCATCCCAGTGAGGAAGCTTGCGAAAATATCCATTTATAGCTGGTGAGGTCAGCACGGGAGGTATCCCAAGTCGCTTCAAAGTGCTCAGCATCAAACGCAGCGCCACCAGCTTCTGACCATTCAAGAGCCAATTGATAAGCACGATCTTCATAAGGTGTGTTTTTCAAGCTACCAAGAGCAGCAATCACCCGTTGCCAGTTTTGTCTACCTCCCTCCGATATCGTCCGCATTACAGGAGAAAACAGCGCATCACGTAGATCAGCTAATGTGTGCTTGTCCACCTCAAACCAGCGGTCTAAATCTAAGTCGCTATCATAATGCTGTTTTACAGGCCGAAGAGTTGCCTCCGGTACAAGTGGCGGTATCACAAGATACTGAGTCACTTTTGCCGACTCACCATCTAAACGGTGGATAATTGCATCAGTAACGTCCTCCCCGCTTTTTGTTTTCCTGCGTACAGCATTCACTATTGGCAAATAGCATTGCTGTTCTGCACGATATACATACTCATCCCACCCAATGACAGGCTTCCACTCGCTGATCAAATCCTCTTCCGCGATTTGCTGTATTACCGTTTCTATTTCATTGGCTATCATCTGGCAGACATGAATGCCGGCAATGCGATCTACCTCAGAATCCAATAAAATAACAAAACGACAACGCGGAGCATCTGCGGTATAATTAAACGTGGTGTAGAGCACACCTTTGAACGTCTTTTGTAAGTAACCGATCAACGCATCAAATGTCTTGGAGCTGTCAAAGCTATCGCAGTCAAACGATACAAAGCGGTGTTTCGCCGCTAATGCTGAAAGCCTCCAATTTTTGATACCCTGAAACTTCTCAGGGTATTTTTCTTTTGGGTTATTACCTCTTGGATTTTCCCCCGGTTCCATTGCTGCACAAAAGTATTGCTGCTTCTTGGCAGTTGCCGTATCAGTTATTAATTGCTCAATGAACTGATCTTCATTTTCAGTACATCGTTGTTCAGGGGCAGTATCGTATACATCCCGTCCACGGGAATAATAAATTTTATCTGCCATTATTACCGGCTCCCTTCGTGGATTCACCTAATAAGTGCAATTTCTAAGAAAGGCGGTCAGTTGCTATAGTAGGCATCTTTCTCGCCAAAGGAAAATGCGCTATGACCTATAAACAACTGACCGAA
>NZ_JAQRFI010000117.1 GCF_028598805.1 Xenorhabdus yunnanensis
CGGAGACGCAATCACAAATCCTGTCGTTCCCGGCACATCAGCAATCGCATATTGCAGATCGGATATAAAAATTTTCCCGGTTCCGTCTGGATTGCCCTTCTCAAACAACACATTATCAATCGCGGCCGCAATTTTATGGGTTATTTCTGTGCCACCATGTGCAATACCGCTGATATTAAAATCAATGATACGTTTTATCGGTGACAGCACCCAGACTAAGGCCGTCGTAGGACGAACCCGATAAATATAATCAGCCACCCGCAATTGATCACCTGTCGCATGCACAGCATAATCAGATTCATGGGCTGAAACACCATCAGTACCGATGGGAAAACCACCCCGTCCATTATTGTCACACATGATATAAACACCTACTGTACCCGCACCCACTGCCCGGCCTCTGACCCACGTGCGGGTGATGCCCGGCACAGACAGCGCCCACAGTTTATAATCATCATCAGAGCCGCCCTGGGGTGAACCCTGATAGGCCAACAGCATACGAGAGCGAAACGCTGATTCACTCTCAATATCAGCGCCGCCCGTTATGGGTACAACAGCGGTTCCCTCAACATCAACACCCGCAATACTCTGGTCGAGCGTTAACACGGTCCCCGCGGGGGCATTACCGGCAACTCCGCCACCTGAAACATGATCAGTGATATCAGGCAAAATGCCCGTAATACTGACAATTCCACACCCAGTGTCAGCAATACGAATTTCTGCCGATGTTTTATACTGATAACCATCACCCCGGTTCAAGATTGTATCAGCGGAAATAATGGTCCCCGCCACCCCCGTAAACTGGAATTGCTCACATCGGGCGGCAGTCGCCGGTTTTCGGAATATTTTTTTCAACGCCGCCCAGCCTGACAGCCATTCATCCGTCGACGTAAATGGCGTCGTTTGCCGGGCGATATAATCGAGGTAACCGTAATGCAGATGCGCCATCCCCGCGTCCATATCAGCCAGCACGCCCATATTGGAAAATCGCAATAACGGGCCGGTTTTCTGTAATTCTGACTGCAAAAAACTGCGATTCTGCTCGCGTAATTCGGTCAGTGTTTTTCGTTTAAATGGCATTTTCTCGTTCCCATACCCAAAAAAACCGCAAATTTTCATTATCACGCCCGGGACGCTGATAACGAATTATCATGTTCAATCGATTGGGCCAGACAATCTGTGTGCGGATATCAACAGACGCTGCTACTCCGTCGTCCAGCATCCATTGCAACGCTTCACGCGCATAATCCTCGGCGGCCAATGCTACAGCGGTGGTTAATTTTTGCCGATGGAGCAGCCATAACCGGGAGCCAATTTGATAATCTGCCTCACTGTCACCCCACCAACCCCGGCGATCTGTGCCATCAATGGCATCATCCGCCCGTGCCTGTCGGTCAGTAAACAAACTGATAATGATGGCGGTTTGCAGGTCATTCCCGGTCACCAAATCCCCGCGCCCAGCCAACCAGTCGGCATGGATATTGTTGACATCCCACCATGAGGTAATATCACTCATTTCACCGTCGCTCCTGTCGTTCTGCTGGTTACGGTCGAATCACCTGACCTCACACCGGGGACGGGATGGGTATGTTCATTGTAGTTATCACGGAGTTGCTTCATCGTGGTTTGATTGCTATTACAGTTATCAATAATATCGCCCGTAACTCTGAGTACCGGCGTATTAAGAAACACTTCTGTGGCGGCATTAACAGTGACTTTCGAGGCATTATTGACCGTTATAGGTTGCCCCTGAGCCTCCACCGTAATCCCCGATTCGGTCAGCAGGATATGCAGACCCCATTGGTTATAAACCACCACCTCACCGGGATTTAATCCCCTGTGCCGGTATTGTTGGTGATTACTGCCAATCACCACCGCATTAGAGCGGTCACCCCCTAAAAACGCGAGCACAACATCAGTTCCGGCTGGCAGTCCTGACGAAAAACCAAACTCGGCGATCCGCTTTGTGTTATCACGGACTTCCATTGCTGTTTGATACTGAACCTGTTGGATGACGCCGCTGTCATTACAGGTGGTGATCCTGCCCAGCCCCAACATCATCATGGCGCGACGATATAAATTTTTAACGTCCATAATCACGTGTCTCCATAATTGTCTCGTAGAATTCATACGGCTGAACAGTGAACGCCGCAGGGGGCATCAGGGTTAATTCGGCTCGTGTTCCATCATCTTTGTTGCGGACATAGGACACTTCTGACAATAGCCACTGCTCAGACGCCAGCCCGAAAACAGGTAAATGAATCGGGATCAATGTATTCGGTTGCCATAATGCCCCGCTGATATCGCGCCAGCTATCGACCAGCACCTTGAGGACTTTAGAGCGCCCATAGCGACGGTTCATTTCCCAATCGATGGACTCCTGCTGTCGCTGCCATGTGTGGAGTGTGCTTTCGATAATGGTGACATAGTTGCGATAACGTATCTTTTCCGCTTCAGGATCTTTGGCGGTGGCAATTTCAACCACTTTATACCCCTGCCCCTGAGACAGTTCACTCAGGCCGCTGACATTCATGGACAGGCCGCTGTATTCGGAGAATCGTTCATTCATTGAGGATTGGTAATCCGCCATTTCAACGTTTTTACCCTGCTCAACGCCGCTGGCGGCCACGTTGTCACTGACACGGGTTAACAGCAGATTTCCATCGGGTGTATCGTAATACAGCAGGGCTGACCAGCGGGTGATGCGGTCAATAATTTCCTGCGAGGACTCCCCCCAGTTCAGGGTAAACTGTGGCACAGGCTGCATATCGGTTACATCGGAGGTCACGCCAATGCCGTACCCCTGCGCCAGTTTCTGGCTAATCTGCAACGCCGTCGCGGACGAAATCACGTTCTGCGGCCATTTAGCCGAGCAGTCCACCAAATCCTGACATTTGCTCCTGCCGGTAACACGAATTTGGTGGGTTGATTTATTGATGGACGAGTTCCAGATATCGATATAACCGGTGATAACAGGATCATCGCCTAACAATACCTGACAGGGCTG
>NZ_JAQRFI010000118.1 GCF_028598805.1 Xenorhabdus yunnanensis
CCTTAACCCCGCTGACCATAACCAACTATTAGGAGTAGTGACTATGGCTAAGGCGCATTCTAAGCAAAACCGGGCGGTAAATAAAGCCGCCAAAACAGAACGTTATTACACCGTGGGATACGTGCCGCAAAATGACAAAGAAGCGGCACCACCTGCCATTCATCTTAAAGGCCAGTGGCTTAAGGCAGCCGGGTTTGATAAGGGCTGTACACTCACCGTCAAGATTATGGACGGCTGTTTGGTGCTCATTCCTGACAGCGACGACACCCGCACCATTAAGCAACAGTACCAGCGCCAGCAAGACCAGCTCAGCGAAATTAAGCTGCGGGTGCGGGAGCTGATTGGGGATTATCAGGCAGGATAATGATAATAAAGCCGGGAGATCACAGGGATCTTTCCGGCTTTTTCAAATGACCAAGCCAAATAATTTTGGCTTATAATATGTAAACAGTTTATGTGCTACATACCATTTAATATTTCATCTAGCCAACTACTGTTTTTCTTCTCACACTCTATATTGCCGACAAAGAAAAACAGATCATTGTTTTTTATATCTAAATCATATTCAAAATCAGGAATGGCAAAAAGATAACTTATTTTATCTATCTTGTTTTCTTTCAATTTTATTGCAACTGGTTGAGTTATAAAATCAAAACCTGAATCTAAAATAGGATTCTCTTCTCTAGATATTTCGCCTAATTCACCTTGTTCTTTTCCATACCAAATAACAACTGCATGATCATAATCTATGAAACTATTTTCCAACTTAAAATCACGCTCAAATTTGCAGCTTTTATCTGTATTAACAAAACTATTTAAAATGGATGTATAGTCTGTTGAAGTTGAACACCAAACAGCATATTGCTCTTTCATAGTCAGTGCACCTAGTTAAAAAGGCAAATCCAGTGGGCCAAAAGGAAGTCTCTTACTAGACCATTTCCTTACAGCACTTAAGTATCCATTGATATCTTTTGCGTTATCAGCCATTGCTATCAATTCGCGGTGAGCTAATGAAGATTGAGATGAAACACCACCGGAATGAGGGAGTGTATGCGTTCCCATGACGCCATTATCATCCAAAAATTTAACTTTACCTGTAGGAGTTCTCCATTTCATATATTCATTAAATGTTACTCCCATCTCCTTGAATTTATCAGCTCTGGATACTGGCAACCATTCATGGAATCCTCCATCCTTAGAGCCACCATTTTTGCGGAGACGATCCTTTATGTTATCTCTAAATTTAGGATTATCCCAAGCCTTCATAAATTGTTCTTTAGTTGAATTATCCCAGAAATTTTCAAAGCCTTTTTTGCCCCTTCCCCAACCTCTCAAATATGCACTGCATCCAGCCAATCCATGTGGGTCTACCCATCCAGTTGGATTCTTAACGTAAGCATAGGAATTTTCACCACCCAGAAGTCCCAACGGGTCAGGCGTCAGATACTGCCCGGCCACCGGCGAATAATACCGGAACCGATTGTAGACGAGACCACTCTCTTCATCCAGCCACTGCCCGGCAAACTGAATCCCCGGATTCAGTTCCGCATTTTCACCCGGCACACCCAGACGCAGCCCGTACAGGCTTTGCGGCGGTTGCCGCCAGACCCGGTGCCCGGCTTCATCAAACAACGCCAGTGGTTCGCCCGTTGGCGCACAGACCGCGTACTGTGTCTGAATGTTTCCGGCGATAAGTTCATGCCGGTTTTCCGGGTTCAGGGTAAAGAACTGCACCTGCTGGGCCAGCAACTGCCAGCCGTCGAACACCAGATGGCGGATACTGTACAAGCGGTTGTGCCGGTACTCGCGAATTTCCGCCGGAACATCGCCATCCCACAGATAGGTGGTACGCATTCCCGCCCGCTCACACACTTTTTCCGTGCGCCGGCCGAAGGCATCATAACGATAGGCCCACTGCTGGCCGCCCGGGGTTTGTACCCCAATAAGCTGGTTCTGGCTGTTCCAGCGAAACTTGGTCAGTTGTGGACGGTGACCGTCTTCCCACAACTGCATCGCGGTCATCCGCCCCGCATCATCATATTCAAACAGGTGCTGCCCAAGCTGCCGTAAGCGGTGGCCTTTCTGGTACAGCCGTTCCCCGTCTATCTCATTGAGGCCGTCCTCAGACGGGTTCGGGTGCGGTCATACTTTTTTACGTCATTTTTCCTTTCCATATCATGCTATTAAAGTACCGTTTTTACCTGTTCGGCTAACTTTTGCGAACCCAAAACGCCGAGGTGCCTTTTCAGGATTTTTCACCGTCGGTAACGGCCGAACGCTGCCCTACTTGCTTGGGCGGCGGGCGGCCGTTCTGCGGGTGCGGGCGGCACAGAGCCTGCAAGCGGCGCCCTGCGACGCTCTGGGTCACTGGCGTTTCAGATTGGGCACGGCTTTGTATGACCGTACCGTGTTTACAAGGGAAGCCCCCTGCGGGGGCTGCACGGGGCGAAGATGGCGAGCACGGCAACGAGCAAGGAGCGAAGCGACTGCGAGCCGCGCGCAGACAATGCAGCGGGGTTGGGGCGGGGGAGGTAAAAGCGGAGGCCGCAGGCCGACCTGCCTGCAGGGTTGTTGGCTTAAGCCATGTACGGCGGCTAAAGCAGAAGGGATGTGAGCCGAATGGGGCACAGTATTTCGGTCTGGTGCGGGTTTTTGGCAGGGATTGGCTCAGTAGCTGACAGCATAAGGCACCAGCCTTGTGCGGCGGCACCTTTGCGATGTTGATAAGCGGGGGCGCCAGACATAATGCAGATTGTGCGCTGCGAACCGCTTGGCGGTATGACATTCGGTGCGGATGCTGCCCGGTGAGTGGCGCATAATCTCCCTGCATTATGTTGAGTGGGCTTTGGGCGGCCTGCACTGACTGAACGGGGACGCTGAGGCTCAGGCCGCCCATTGCCCACGTACCCCCGCTAACACCTTGGCCTCCGGGCAGTCCGGCCACGATCTGCCCCCGCACCGAACCTTAGCGAACTCAACGGGGACGGGCGGGCTGTCC
>NZ_JAQRFI010000119.1 GCF_028598805.1 Xenorhabdus yunnanensis
ACTAATTTATTCATAGCCTGTTCCTCCCCGGAGCTGTTTTCGGCGTTCACCAAAACTTTGCTCCCGGAACAGGCTTCTCGTCAATTTCTTATCCAGAATTCGGGTTAACTATATAACCGGGATGAGTGAATGCAGCCAACAAAGAGGCAACTTGAAAGACGAAGGGTATATAAAAACATTTAGCTTCCTTTCAAGCTGATTAAGGCCCATAAAAAACGGCGTTAAGATCGTCACTTTTCATTCGTGACATCATCTCAAACGCCGGTTCCTAACCCAGTCTATAACTCAATAATCACAAAAAAACAAGAAATCAGATTATTGTATTACCATTTAAAATTCCATAAATTTATAATTTAATCGACTGCTACTTTTTACAATTACCTGCCAGGCGATATCCTGCTTTTTTGGCTTCTGCTTCTGAGTTGAAATAAATTGCATTTTTATCTGCCACTGTCTTATAACCAGAACATTGCGAAAAATGATAAATCTGGCTATTTTTATTCCCCTTAATCACGCCATTTTTCGCTGTTTTTGCTGTGGCTCTTTGGGCTGATAGCTGATTATTTCCCCCATGCAAATTATTCTGTTTTGACGTTCTATTCTGCTCCTCTTGCCCTTTCTGTGGCAATAAGCCTTTCTGTGGTAATAAGCCTTGACCTGAATTTTTGTAGCCTAATTCCCATTTTTTGCTGCCGGTCACAAACGGGTTATGATGTCCCATAATCTTGGCAATTCGGTTATCTCTTTCACGCTCTAAAGCATCCACTGGATATTTGCGATCCCATGCCATCATCAATTGTTGCTGTTGGCGTGACATAGTCAGGTTATAGCGGTCATGCATATAGAAATAGACTCTGGCAACCATGCCTTTCACTTTATCGCGCGGCTCAAACAAGCGTGATTTAGAATCCACCTTACTGCTACATGAACCGTACATATTAGGTGTATTTCTGGCGACCATCCCGTAAGCAAAATTACTGCGATCACCATTAACTTCACCGATTGCTGGAGCCAAGTTATGCATGTCTGATTCCATCATGCGAAATACGGGATCAGTATCAACGCAGTTTTTTCGCCCGCCATTTTGCCAGCATTGACGCTGATGCCCAAATACCCAAGCCGGAACCATATGTTCCCATTCAGTACGTTCAGCCCTTGTTTGCTGTGATCTTATATCATACCCACAAGAAGCCAGATCAACACGCCCGCCACTTTTGCCAACCCAATGCCAATCACAACCACAATATAATGTGCCTATGCCTGATTTTATTTGCCCGTCATAAACATTTTTTCTTGATTCTACTTTGGCTTGCTCGAAACTGGATGGAGCGCTCCATGCATGAAAAGAGATGGTTAACCCAAAAACCAAAAGATAACGTGCCCATTGGGCAATTTTACTATTCAAAATAATACCTATTTACTTATTGTTCATAACATTTGTTATTCATAACATCTATTACGCATAACATCCGACCATGATCTTGCCTGACAATACTATGAAATGACAAATATTATTCGTCGATTTTTCTTTAATGATTAGGAAGACATCAATTCATTATTTTAATTAATATAGTTTATTAGAATGTTAAGCATGAAAATATTAGGTTTATTAAACTATTTAACTCTATTTATTTGAGTAGTATTAAGGCATTTTCAAAATATTTAATTGAATTTAGTAGGATAAATGTCTGTTAAAAAACAACCGCGCTAGAAAATAGCACGGTTGTATAAATTTTTGGTTAATCAGAAAACAATTTGTCAGTTTTTAATCCAGATTTAGCCAGTTATCTTACAACCAAAACAGAAATATTGGCATATCCTACAATGCCCGACGCATTTGAACCCAGTAAGTGAGTCGAGATATCAGGCCGACGAGATCCGACAATAATCAAATCTGCATTAATCTCACGCGCTGTAGACAGCACCTTATCTCGTGGAGAACCAAAGGCAACGGAGAAAGATACTTTATCTTTAGGCAAATCAATACGTTCTACAACTTTTTTAAGTTCCTCTTCAGAATTCGCTATTGCTTTTTTGGCAAAAGCGCTCAATAAATCATAGTGGTAACTATAACTTACGGAAAATCTGGAAATATCGGGCACAGAGTGAAAAAGATGAACCTTTGCATTAGATATTTTTGCCAAAAATTCGGCATGTTTAATTGCATTATCAGTTAATATATCTTCTGAAATATCAATTGGAACTAAAATCGTGTTATACATATATACTCCCCTGTAATCGGATATAACCGCCAGCCATTGAGCATCAGTTCAAAATCAACAAAAACCACGTTAAATCAACATTTCCTTTGCAACATCCCTTTTGCTAATAGCAGTTATCGCACTACTAATACAGATGTTTTTGCATATCTGACAACCCCAGCAGAGTTGGAACCTAACAGATGAGTCGTGATATTGGGTCGCCTTGAGCCTATGACAATCAAATCAGCATCAATTTCATTCGCTGTAGAAGTGATTTCGTCTCTTGGAGAACCAAATGCAATCGAATAGGAGATCTGACCAATTGGTAAGTCCATGGAATCAACCAGCTTTTTCAAGTCTTGTTCTGCCTTGATAGTCGCTCTGTCCTTAATTTCCATATATCCGAGTGCATAAGCATTAATAATCGCTGATGAAATGGGTAATACATGTAAGACGTGTAATTTAGCCCCTGTTTCTCTGGCGATCTTAAGCGCGCAGTCAACTGCCTTGTTGGTTAGATCTTCTTCTGAAATATCTACTGGTACTAAAATAGTCTTGTACATATGCACGCTCCTACTTACTGAAATACCAAGTTATCCCGATTTCTTTAGTATATTGAAATGCTGAAAACTTACTGTGAGTTATATAACACCTGAAACATGTTAGCTCCTATTCCGATTCTTAGTACTACAGCCGTAATTGCTCTGTAAGCCGATGATCTCCCCGGCGGCGGTAGTGACATTGTTGCGCCCGGTATTGATGCCGTCGTCGCCAGTCTGACCAATGTAAA
>NZ_JAQRFI010000120.1 GCF_028598805.1 Xenorhabdus yunnanensis
GTCCTGTAAGCAAATTTACGGGGTGAACACGTGGTCAACCATGAACGCCGGGCATATGGCGAAGTTTATCGCCCCTCGTGGTGTTAACCATCTGATTATCTTTGCAGATAACGACTGGAGCGCCACCGGGGAAGCGGCCGCCTATGCCTGTGCCAATAAAAATTTACTGGCTAACAACGATATTGAAAAGGTGAGCGTCAGATACCCTGATTTGGGTGATTTTAACGACCTGCTCCAGCAAGGTTGTCAAGCCAGAGAAAGAGTATTTCCTAAAAAGCAGCAGGAGACAGTATAACAATGGACAACACAGCACACAAAGCCCTCTTTACTCTTCCTGAACCCCGCTACAGTACGGCACTGGCGACGGTAAAACCGTTACCTGTTCAGCGCAAGATCACCGGTAATAAACAGGTGGATGCCTACTTGTGGGTACTGGCAGTCATTCGAACCAACGAACCTGCCCACCTTGAGGCAGCAGAAGCCGCCTTGAAGAAACTGAAAATCACGCCCAAAGAAGCCCAACAGAAATATTCTGATTATCTGATGAAATCGGGGGCAGCAGCTTTTCAGGTCGCCTTTGGCACTTTCAGTATGGATAACCCACAGGGCTATATTGATCGCGCGAAAGAGCAGATCAGCGATGCGGCGAAAGTCAGGGCAACCTTTGAGAGCTACGAAGCGGCGCTGGAACTGACCGAACCAGAAAAATTAATGCTGGTGGGGGAGTTGGCGGAAATCTATGAGGCGGGCTACTACTGGAACGAAAAAGAACTGACCGAAGGCTGTATGTACGGTGATCGTGTTACTGAAACCGAGAAGTTACGAAAAACCACGGCGAAAGGCTTTACTGAACAGCTTCCCGAACCGCATACCTTGTCTGATGTGGTGCGTGAGTTTTTGTATTGGGATTGGTTATATCAGATGCGCAATGTGGCCGCCAAAGAACTCGACCCGAACGGGTTCGGCGATGAGCGATATTATATCTATGATCGGGAAGATTACCTTGAAGAGAAACTGGTTACCCTCCAACCGATAAGCCGTCAGGAAGCGATTGACGTTTGCAAGTGGGTACTGGAAGAAGAGCGGTTCCATGATCGTGAACTGACCGACAGGATTATTCTGAATCTGGTGGGGGAGTGTGCTGATGCGTGATATTCAGATGGTACTGGAGCGTTGGGGTGGATGGGCAGCAAGCGGACACAGTAGTATTAATTATTCATCTATCGCGGCAGGCTTCAAAGGGTTACTGCCTTCAACGTCAAAATCACGGCCGTCTTGCTGTGATAATGATGGCATTGCTGTAGACGGCGCTGTAGGACGATTAATAAAATCAGGGCGTACAGATGAGTTTGAATTAATCGAATTGCATTATATCCACGACATTTCGAAATCAGAAATAGCCAGACAAAAGAAATGCTCTGAGGGGAAAATACGTCAAAATCTTATGGTCGCAGAAACCTTTGTAGAAGCCTGTTTAATTATGGCGGAGGTAACTTTGGAAATGGATGCTTGGACACATAAAGAGGTGCCAACAGAAAAAATAGCATAAAGACTTTTCGTAACGAAATTTATGGGCTATTGTGATAAGAGTGATAGCAATGTCACACAGCTTATTGAATTATCAGACCTCGCTTCTGCGGGGTTTTTTATGCTTAAGGCTCAGATTTAAAAAGATGACAGTCACCCTTGCATTCATTACAGAATGGGTAACTGCCACATTGCATTTAAGCTGATGGATACACTGTAGAATGGGTAATTTATCCTCTTCTACCTTTACCTTTTATGAGAATTTCTTTCTCCACCAATCTTCCTATTTCACCATTATTTTTAATGGCTAATAATGTTTGCTCGATCAACTCATCAATACTAGCGGGTAATTCTTTCGGTATTAAAGATGCTACGTCTTCAAGTTCACAGCCGAGGTTAATGATATCAATCAATTCGTCGGATACTTTAATTTTTTTTAATACGTCGGGGACATAGGGCATGAATATAAACCCTTCCGCTTCATCAATAGAAATCAGTTTTTTATCAAGAGAATGCAACAACCCCAAGACAAAAATGCCAACAAATTTTTCCGCGTGTTTCTTTTCAATACAATAACAAAGTTTCATTAACTTCCCCTTATACTCCACCCATGATGGACTTTCACATCAAATACAAGACCACTTTTGTGTTGAAAATAATGGATAGACACTCGCTGATTAGAGGCACTATAGCCGTTTTTATAGATTTTATACCATTGCCCAGCTCTTACGGCTCTTAGATCCTGCAAAACTTTTTTATTGTTAACAACATTCCGAGTTGTTCCATCTTGGACTGGCCTAAACCCTTTAGGATATTGCGGTGCATCCTTGATTGATTTGTAAGTATGCTTAATACTATTTGAGTGTCCGTGTTCATACCCATGACCATACCCGTGTTCATACCCATGACTATACCCGTGCTCATACCCGTGTTCATATCCATGATCATACCCATGTTCATATCCGTGTTTATGTTGCGTGTGCTTCTTAGTAATTAAAGTTTGATATGGGTTTATCGCTTCATCTGACGCTTGAAAGCTGTGCCCCGAAAAAGAGAGCGATACCAATAGAACGCTAAATAAAACCTTTGTAAATCGATTCATAAGAAGATCCTCAATATAAATAAGTTGGCTTTAAAGTATTCTCACAACAGAATTAAAATAACTCTGGCGTAATATGAGGCATTATATAGATACCCAGCTAAACGGAATTAAAACCAGAACCGATTTACTTCGGATAAAATATTAATAAAAGATAAATGAAATTGGTTATTAAAAATTATAGGGTGAGTAAAGCTTTGAATTTACAATCCAACTCCTGCAAAAAATGCAGTAGTTCAAAATCCCGTTTAATCACGGATAACGCCATTTGATAACGGA
>NZ_JAQRFI010000121.1 GCF_028598805.1 Xenorhabdus yunnanensis
GTATCCAGATTATAGGCCTCTTTCCCCATATCCCTGAGCGTCTTATATCCGGCTGCCATCCCGCCAACAACGCCCCCGATACCACCAAACAGCCCCATTTTTGATGTTAGTCCGCTGTATTTTGTAAACAGTTCACCAAAATTCTTTAGCGGCGGGATCATGTCGCCAATATTCTGCACGTTATCCTGAGCGGAGCGTGACATATCCCGTAGTTTATTGCTCAATGCCCCTGTATTTTCCAGCGTTTCACTGCCGCCAAACCGCAGGCCTTCCCGCGTAGAGTTTAATACAGGCTGCAACCCCTTAATTCTGGCCTCAATCTCAGCCAGCGCTCTGGTTGCGTTATCATCCGCATTTAATTGAAAATCAAACACATTAGCCATTAGGTTTAGCCTCTATAATCCGTTGCGCCTGTTCAAACCACCACTCCAGACGGGAACGACTCAGGAGCCACGCATCCTGTGGCCCCCAGCGGTAAAAATAGGTCACTTCCGCTGCTAATCGTTGCCATTGCCGGAGGGGATGTAAGCCAAAAAATGGGTTAAGAACACCTCGCACTCACGAAAATCAGTGATAGCCATCTTTTTCAGTACCGTTTCAGGCACACCCGATGCCAGAGTAATCAGTAATCTCATGGCTGCTAATGGGTTGGATTTTTTATCCATTTCATAAAACTGCTCAACCTCGAATAGCGCAGGCTCCCGCAGATGAATTTCGGTATAAACCTCTTTACCGTCATTACTCTCAATCTGTTTGTTTAGTGTGATAACTTTTGTTTTTTCCATGACTGCCTCTTAGTTTTAGTTTTCGGTAACTGAAATCCCTTCCCAACGAACTTCGAACTCCGCGTCTTCGCTTCTGACTTCCTGCGAGTTCACGGTCCACATACCCTCACCGATAATGGTTTTGCCGTTGGCGAGTTCAGCGACGATAGTCACGTTGGTCTGGCTGTTAAAATCGGCGACGGTCGTGCCGCCGCTGTCACGCACCCGACATGAAATAAAGGATGGACTCGGCTTTTCTTTATACCCGTGCACACTGTCCATGCCGGTCAGTGTTTCACGTGTGACCGCTGACGGGCTGTAGGTGAAATCACCTACCACCATGATCCGCATACCATCAACAGAAACATAGGCTGTACCTGCCAGCCTGTTAGAGGTGTTTCCCATGATTTTCTCCTAGTTAGTTGGTTGCAGGCGGAATTGATTGAGCAGGGCAAACACGCGCAACTGGTTGATCAAGGTGCCCGTCCAGAGAACGTCCAAACGATTCGGGTTGTGAGCGTTAATTTCCACTCTTAGCCCCCTCGCAAACGCTTTCGAATCCTGCACATACCCGTTATATTCCAGCGCCCGGTACTGGGCGATGAGTTCGGCACGCACTACATTCGGAGTCACAATGGCCGAGCCTGCCGCAAATCGCGTGCCGTCTTTCGCCAGTTTCACGCGACGGAACTTAGACGTGATCTGCGTGCGAATGTAACGAGAGACAAACGCCAGTAAAAACAGCGTTTCTATCTGCAAATAACTGTCATCATTATCGCCATACGGGTTTTTCTGATAGGTACTAATGATGTTTTCAATCTGCACTGTGCCATCATCAGCCACCGTAAATGTTGAAATACCACTGTGCAGCAGGTTATTACGCTCAATCAGGCCGAGCTGGTCTTCTGCCGCCGGCGCCAAAACACCCGCCACGGGCAAGGTTTGTAATGGCCTGCCGGGGTCATTTCTGAGGGACGGCGCAACTGCACCGGTGACGGCCGCTGACCAGATGTAGTTGGGTGTCGGGGATTTCGTCACCCCCAGCACCGCTTCATGCTGATTGTTGCGGCGTGCGCCGGCATCCGCCAGTTCACCATAGGTTCCGCTGACGACACTGAACGCATGACCGTACAATTGCTGCTCCCAAGACCAGCGACCCCCCGTATCTGACAGGAATGATTTCATCTCATCCAATGACGCGGTGTCGGTGTAGGGATTGACGATAAAATCAAATGAGCGGTCGCTCAGGTTAGACAGGCTATTTTTCAGTTCGGGTGCACCTGCACCGTCTGTCATGGGAGTGATCATCAGTGCCAGTCCTGCCGGAGTGACCTCGCCGCCGGCCTGTCCACGGTAATTGAGGCAAAGATTGATGCCGTTACCGTGCGCGCCTTTATTTCTGGCGGTTAATGTCACCGTGTCATTCGCCACAGTTGCGGTCACCGGCAACGAGATTTTACGGTTAATCGCAGTGGCCAGTGCCGCCGCAATCTGTGCCGTGTTATCGGTGGCCATAACGGTGACCTGTACGCGCTGACCTGCAATATACAGTGAGATAACGCCCCCATGAGTGGGCAGGGAGGAGACTTTTACCAGCCCTTTTGCAGCCAGCAGGTTATCCCCGTCTTTCAGGGGCAACACCCACAATTCAGCCGCGGAGTCATTCGCTAAATAGGCCGCAACCATGCCATGCAGCAATGAGCCGTGACCATACTGTGATGCCGCCTGTTCTGCCGAAGAAACACGGACCGGGATCTCCGGCGTTGCCGTTGCGCTATCCAGCATTTGCCCGATGATGAGCGAGCGCTGGGTCGCAATGGCGCTGTTCGCCATCGAATTATCAAACTCAACGAAAAACAGTGGCGTTCTGAGATTATTGGGAATATGGGAAAAGGGGATCGCCATTATTCAGCCTCCTGAGTGCCTTTTTTGGCAAGTTTGGTGTCTTCTACCGGCTGACAGATTTCAACGTCACCGTCTCTGACGCGACGATGCCAGAACAGACTGTCTGGTACCTCTGTGCAGCCTTCAGGCAAATGAGTGCCTCTAACCGGGTCGCGTACCAGCCGCCCGGCAAC
>NZ_JAQRFI010000122.1 GCF_028598805.1 Xenorhabdus yunnanensis
CGATGAAATAATTTCATGTTTTGATGTTTATCGATATTTATTATTTTTATATTAAAATCAAAATATTGTTCATTTTATTCACTGTGTATTGTTCCAGTGTTTATTGACGTTTATCTACTCTTACACCACACTTTGTATAAACATCTGTGTAAATATTTTGGGTGATCATGGCTAACGAACTAAACAAACTCAGTGATAAAAAACTTAAAACTTTACAGGGTAAAGAAAGTGACAAAATTGAATTCTTTGCCGATGGTGCTGGGTTGAGTGCGAAACTATCTAAGGTTGGTGGCATTAGCTGGGTTTTTACCTACCGACTTGATGGGAAGAAACTAAACCGCCTTACGCTTGGGCGTTATCCTGATATGCCCCTCAAACAGGCTCGTGAAACACGGGATAAATGCCGTAACTGGTTAGCCTCTGGTAAAGATCCAAAGCTGCAATTTAACTTAACGATGCAGGAATCATTAAGACCAGTCACTGTAAAAGACGCTATCGAATACTGGATAGATAATTATGGAAAAAACAACCGAGTAAATATTGATGTCCATATATCTCAACTAGATAAACATATATATCCTTATATTGGGAGTATGGCATTATCAGACTGTGAAACGAAATATTGGCTTCAATGTTTCGATAGAGTTAAAAAACAAGCCCCCGTAGGTGCTGGGATTATATTTCAATTCTGCAAGCAAGCTCTTAAATTTTGCCGAGTGAGAATGTACGCAATTAGTCACGCTCTGGATGATTTAACTATTCAGGATGTTGGAAAAAGAGAAAACAAGAAAGACCGTTTTTTAACTGATAATGAGCTTGGTCAATTATGGAAGTCTATAAATTCAGATTTCCACATGTCTTATTTTAATAATTTATTGAAAATTTTGATTGTATTCGGTTGCCGAACGCGAGAAATTAGATTATCAAAATGTTCAGAATGGGATTTTGATTCAATGTTATGGACTGTTCCGAAAGAAAATAGCAAGACAGGTGAGAAAATTATTCGTCCCATACCAGAATGCATGAAATATTTTTTAGAGGAACTTATTCATAAAAACAATAAAGGTGGATTGCTTTTAGGTGAATTTAAAATCGGTAATGTAGTATCATACTACGGATCTAATATATGGAAAAGATTAGGTCAATCAGAGAAATGGACGTTGCACGACCTTAGACGCACTTTGGCAACAAAGATGAATGATATGGGAGTAGCACCACATATTGCTGATCAGCTTTTGGGGCATGTTTTACCGGGTGTAATGGGAATATATAACAGAAGCCAATACATACCAGAGAAGCTAGATGCTTTAAACAAATGGTGTGAACGATTGGATGTATTGGCGAGTCATTATGATATGATAATATTAAATCCCAACGAAAAACCATTGGAATGTGCATTCCCTAAGAGAGGAGTGTAGTACAATAAATCACTTCAAGATAAAACTTATCATTTTTATATGAAACCCAAGCAAGAATACAATAAATTTGCATACCTCAATAAAATTGAATTCAATCAACAATAACCTCGCTCGCGGGGTTTTTATTTTGGAGAATAATAAATATGGAAACACAGAATTTCCAATGTAATCTTTTAAATCGCAGTAATTCAGCCCTATTTATTCCCCCTACACCACAAGAACGACAATCAATTTTAAATGAGTATGGTGAAAAATATGATCGCAGAATCAGGGAAAAAGAATGTGAGCACCTATCCAGTTTATCGCGTTCTCGTCGTTGGGTATTAGAAGAAGAAGGCAAGTTTCCGAAACGTGTTCCGTTGGGTCGCAATTCTGTCTCATGGCTATTAAGTGATGTTTTATGGTGGATACGTAACCCGCCAACAGTAGACAATGTAAATAACCCCTACAGCCGAAAATCGAATTAATTAAGACAGGGTAAAACGATGACATCTAAATATGTGGCCTTAATCGGTCAGGGACTTGCTCACGCTGAAAACAGGCAGAGCAATATTTTAAAAACCCGTAAAGCGGTTATTTCCGGTGACTGGACGGTAATTAACAAAGGTATTTGCACACTCACTAATCTGGGGCTGCGTCATAACGGACAGGGGTTGGTCTGGCTTAATTCCGGCGTATCGGTTCATGATGCAGAAAGTGATACCGGGCTGACAGGCAAGGATAAGCAATCCTTTGAATATCATTCAGAGGTGTGCTCAGCTAACCATTTGAATAGTTGTAACTATTATGGATTTGTCCAGCTAAAAGATATTGATAGCTACGCCCTGAATATCATTACCTCAATCAGTTCTGAATATCATTCGCGTAAAAATGGCGTGCCTTTAGCGACGTTCGCGTTACTGATTGACCAGAAGCAACGGAAACAGGCCGTGGATAACTGGATTTTATACCGCAATCCGAACCAGCCAGATAAGTACACCATTCTCAATAAACAGCACCATCATGAACTGGCAAAGTGCTATCAGGCCAAAGGCTGGAAATATGAGCCATTGGAGTATCTAGGTAAGCTAATCCGTAATGATGCTGAGTTCAGCAAACTTATGCGTCGGTTGGGTTATGTTCCCGTTCGCACAAGAAAACTAACCGGAAAACGTGAGAGATTTTGGTTATACAGAAAAACAGGAAATGATAAGGGGGTTGGGACAAAAGAAATAAATAAAATCAATAGGTTTACTCCATTTGTCCAGTATGCAAAACGACCAATCAGAACCTTTGAGCGCATTGCTGTAGACGGTCAGTGGCTCTATGTCTATGCCGATCACATTCGCTTTTTGACTAAAAAACGCCACCGTGTTGAGGGTGTTCGGGTTCAGGGTTACACGGCAAAAGGAATAGAG
>NZ_JAQRFI010000123.1 GCF_028598805.1 Xenorhabdus yunnanensis
CCAGAGTCGGGAGACACATTAATGTCGATGCGGCTGATGCATGGCGTAGGCAATATATTGATAGTACCGATCCCCGAACCGAGAACGCCAAGAAAGCCAGTTATGCCGAGGCGGAGTCTCTGGAGGTGCGCGCTAAAGCGGTTTATGACGAGCTATTGAGTGGTGAAGTGGATGTACGCCCGATAGAAGAATCCAAAGCAATTAAAGAGCACTATCTGGCAGAACTGGTGAAACTGGAGCACAGCATCAAATCCGGTGAGGTTCTGCCGTGGCGGGATATGGTGAACAAGGTCAGTGAAGAATACGCCCGGATGCGCACCCGATTGATCGCTATCGCCCCTGAACATGGCCCCCGACTCCGGGCTACCGCGTCCAGCTCAACGGATGCCGAATTCGTGGCAGCCTTACAGGAGATTATCTATGAGGCCATGTACGAACTGAGCCTTGATGATGAAGCCGCTACGGTGTGATAAGGGCAGAATATGCCTGTCAGTAAGAAGCAGTCTATACACACCACACAGCCAACGGGAGGGTTTGAAATTAAGCTGTCCCATAACCCTCTGTGCGGTTTAGCCTTGTTGATATAACCCGTTGATTTTAGCTAATTCTGTCAGAAAACCAGAATTCCGGTTCTGAGCATTAATTAAGTTAAATCAATTAGTTATAAAAAACCCAAACGTAACCAATTGATATTACTTAATTCCTGCACTGTGCCAGAGATTAAGGAAATCAAGGAATTAACCAACCATTACGGAAATCGTAATAGTTGCCGCAAAGTGGGATATCCCACTTAGGGTATTGGGGAAATCACCATACCTTTTAGCAGAGCAAAGCCCGAATGCGGGCTTTGGTGATAACCCATTGATATTTAATCAGACGCCAGATTTGGCGTTTGCTTATACTTTGCCTATCTCAAAATCAGGGGGTGAAAAATACTAAGCACTGCCCCAATTATTTCGGGTCAGTTTGATCCCCTCGATACAATCAGTCTGGTGATTTTATGGCTAAAATAGCATCTAACTCATTGATATTTATTCAGACCCCGAATTTGGGGTCTGCTTATAATTTGAGCACCGATAATATCGGTATGCAAAATCCATGGAGTAAGAACTGCCCCTCTTTAAGAGGGTTAGTTTGAACATCAAAAATATCGGTATGTAAAATGATGAATATTTGTCCCGACGAATTTCGTCGATGCAAAATCCAATATCCGAAAATCGGACTTTGCGGGTTACTATTGGTTACTCACAAATGACGGTGAGCGTAAATGATATTTACTCACAAAATTTGTACAACTCAATAAGAGGTGTGCCCAAAAGAGTGAGCCAGAAACAAGGGGTTAAGTTGTTTTGTCCAGCCCCCCCCCTGCGCACAAGTAATACGTTGAAACATAATACATTTATTGCATTTGTCCAGCACATAAAGTAACCATTGGGATTTCCGCAATGGTTGGGTCAAAGTGACGGTCAGCGGGGAAATCAATGAGTTAGCCTGTTAGGGTGGAAATCACCACGGTTGCTACTGGTTACAACTTCCGTGAGCGGTGGTACAGATATGGCGCAGTTATTTATAGTTATTTTCCGTATCTGTACCAACTTAATTTATTGATATTTAACTGAAATATTCCAAGTGGTACAGTTGGTACAGTTATTTTGCGATTTTTTCGTTAAAGCGTGATTTTCGAATAAATGTTGATGTATACAAAAACCACATCTCTTAAAGATATGAGCCTGTCAGGTGAAAAGTATTTTTCGGTTGCTCTCGGTCAATTTGACAGTCAAGGGCAAAATCAATGAGTTACCTAACTATGGTGAAGATCACCACGGTTGCTATTTTTCCTCAAAGTGAGGATGAACCAGAATATCAATGAGTTATAAATAACTCAGGAAGGCTTGAGTTTAAGCCGTTCAGTACAAGGTTACTTAATGTAACTCAGTACGTATTACGTTCGCAGTGATTTAACTTATTGATTATTATTATGGTTGAAAAACCAGTTCATCTATAGGCGGTGGAACATGGCACGAAGACAGAAGAAGAACACACCCTCGATAGTCGCTACGATCACAGGCAAGATTACCGCTGCTCCCAAGCGTATCAAGTGCCAGACAGGGAAAGTCATGGCAGTTGCTACCATGCAAGCGCAGAGTGAAAAGCGCAGTGATTACCCGCTGCGTGTCGTGGGCTTTGATGAAATGGCGCTCTCGGTGATGCTGTTACAGAAAGGTCAGGTGATCACTGTGACGGGAAAGGCTTCTTACTGGCAGGGCTATCAGTTAGCTGTTACCTCAATCACTCAATAGGTTCCGACGAAATTCGTCGCAACCTCTTCACAAGGTTAGTGCGTTTAGCGTACTGGCCTCTCACTGAATACGATATTCGTCGTTAGTCATTATTTCAGGGCGTTTAGTGTGCGAACTTCACTCTGTAAGCTCACGTCTGCCCTACCCATCCTTTTAACCCGTTTTCATCTTATGCCTTGTTTATAGATTTGTTCAGTGAGCCATGTATAAACATGCGTATAAAAGATATTTAAAAACCAATAAGAAAATCACTTAATTACTTTTATAAATCAATATATTGATTCAATTCCTCCTATTCATTAGCGATGAAATAATTTCATGTTTTGATGTTTATCGATATTTATTATTTTTATATTAAAATCAAAATATTGTTCATTTTATTCACTGTGTATTGTTCCAGTGTTTATTGACGTT
>NZ_JAQRFI010000124.1 GCF_028598805.1 Xenorhabdus yunnanensis
CGTCCACTCCGGTCCTCTCGTACTAGGAGCAGCCCCTTTCAATCTTCCAACGCCCACGGCAGATAGGGACCGAACTGTCTCACGACGTTCTAAACCCAGCTCGCGTACCACTTTAAACGGCGAACAGCCGTACCCTTGGGACCTACTTCAGCCCCAGGATGTGATGAGCCGACATCGAGGTGCCAAACACCGCCGTCGATATGAACTCTTGGGCGGTATCAGCCTGTTATCCCCGGAGTACCTTTTATCCGTTGAGCGATGGCCCTTCCATACAGAACCACCGGATCACTATGACCTACTTTCGTACCTGCTCGAGCTGTCACTCTCGCAGTCAAGCCAGCTTATGCCATTGCACTAACCTCACGATGTCCGACCGTGATTAGCTAACCTTCGTGCTCCTCCGTTACGCTTTGGGAGGAGACCGCCCCAGTCAAACTACCCACCAGACACTGTCCGCAGCCCGGATAACGGGCCCACGTTAGAACATCAAACATTCAAGGGTGGTATTTCAAGGGTGGCTCCGTGCAGACTGGCGTCCGCACTTCACAGCCTCCCACCTATCCTACACATCAAGGCTCAAGGTTCAGTGTCAAGCTATAGTAAAGGTTCACGGGGTCTTTCCGTCTTGCCGCGGGTACACTGCATCTTCACAGCGAGTTCAATTTCACTGAGTCTCGGGTGGAGACAGCCTGGCCATCATTACGCCATTCGTGCAGGTCGGAACTTACCCGACAAGGAATTTCGCTACCTTAGGACCGTTATAGTTACGGCCGCCGTTTACTGGGGCTTCGATCAAGAGCGTCTCCTTACGGATAACCCCATCAATTAACCTTCCAGCACCGGGCAGGCGTCACACCGTATACGTCCACTTTCGTGTTTGCACAGTGCTGTGTTTTTATTAAACAGTTGCAGCCAGCTGGTATCTGCGACTGGCTTCGGCTCCGAAAGCAAGTTCCTTCACCTACTGCCAGCGTGCCTTCTCCCGAAGTTACGGCACCATTTTGCCTAGTTCCTTCACCCGAGTTCTCTCAAGCGCCTGGGTATTCTCTACCTGACCACCTGTGTCGGTTTGGGGTACGATCCAATGTGACCTGGTGCTTAGAGGCTTTTCCTGGAAGCAGGGCATCAGCTACTTCAGCACCGTAGTGCCTCGTCATCACGCCTCAGTGTTGACAGGTGACCGGATTTGCCGGGTCACCCCACCTACACGCTTAAACCGGGACAAACCGTCGCCCGGCCAGCCTAGCCTTCTCCGTCCCCCCTTCGCAGTCACACCGGGTACGGGAATATTAACCCGTTGCCCATCGACTACGCCTTTCGGCCTCGCCTTAGGGGTCGACTCACCCTGCCCCGATTAACGTTGGACAGGAACCCTTGGTCTTCCGGCGAGCGGGTTTTTCACCCGCTTTATCGTTACTTATGTCAGCATTCGCACTTCTGATACCTCCAGCATGCCTCACAGCACACCTTCACCGGCTTACAGAACGCTCCCCTACCCAACAACACTTACGTGTCGCTGCCGCAGCTTCGGTGCATGGTTTAGCCCCGTTACATCTTCCGCGCAGGCCGACTCGACCAGTGAGCTATTACGCTTTCTTTAAATGGTGGCTGCTTCTAAGCCAACATCCTGGCTGTCTGAGCCTTCCCACTTCGTTTCCCACTTAACCATGACTTGGGGACCTTAGCTGGCGGTCTGGGTTGTTTCCCTCTTCACGACGGACGTTAGCACCCGCCGTGTGTCTCCCGTGATAACATTCTTCGGTATTCGCAGTTTGCATCGGGTTGGTAAGTCGGGATGACCCCCTAGCCGAAACAGTGCTCTACCCCCGAAGATGACTTCACGAGGCGCTACCTAAATAGCTTTCGGGGAGAACCAGCTATCTCCCGGTTTGATTGGCCTTTCACCCCCAGCCACAAGTCATCCGCTAATTTTTCAACATTAGTCGGTTCGGTCCTCCAGTTAGTGTTACCCAACCTTCAACCTGCCCATGGCTAGATCACCGGGTTTCGGGTCTATACCCTGCAACTTAACGCCCAGTTAAGACTCGGTTTCCCTGCGGCTCCCCTATGCGGTTAACCTTGCTACAGAATATAAGTCGCTGACCCATTATACAAAAGGTACGCAGTCACACCCCACAGGGTGCTCCCACTGCTTGTACGTACACGGTTTCAGGTTCTGTTTCACTCCCCTCGCCGGGGTTCTTTTCGCCTTTCCCTCACGGTACTGGTTCACTATCGGTCAGTCAGGAGTATTTAGCCTTGGAGGATGGTCCCCCCATGTTCAGACAGGATACCACGTGTCCCGCCCTACTCATCGAACTCACACTGCCTGCGTCTTCAGATACGGGGCTGTCACCCTTTACTGCCGGCCTTTCCAGACCGTTCTCCTGACGCGGACACTGCTGCTGGTTCTGGGCTGCTCCCCGTTCGCTCGCCGCTACTGGGGGAATCTCGGTTGATTTCTTTTCCTCGGGGTACTGAGATGTTTCAGTTCCCCCGGTTCGCCTCATTAACCTATGGATTCAGTTAATGATAGTGCAACGGATTGCACTGGGTTTCCCCATTCGGATATCGCCGGCTGATAACGCTTCATATCAGCTCACCGGCGCTTTTCGCAGATTAGCACGTCCTTCATCGCCTCTGACTGCCTAGGCATCCACCGTGTACGCTTAGTCGCTTAACCTCACAACCCGAAGGTGTCTTCGGACTGG
>NZ_JAQRFI010000125.1 GCF_028598805.1 Xenorhabdus yunnanensis
CCAACCGCAAGAACCGAATCAGTCTTCACTCGCCAAAGTTTCGCTGTTCGGTTTCTTGCCTCCTTTGATTTTCAGTTCATTTTTCCACTCATTGATAATCCGCTTACTGTCCTCGGTGTGCTCACGTGCAGGCATATTGCTGTACTGGCGCGCATAATCGATTTTATGGAAGTACGGATTTGTTATTGCCGGTGCGACAATACCAACGGCGCGTTTAACGTCTTCGTCAGTCGGTACGCGATCAAGGTATTTATTGAGAGTCAATACGCCAGTATCCGCTAAGTGCTCAGTGATTTTTCTCAGTTGCTTAACCGCCCGAAAAACGTCTTTTACGCTGTCGTTATTCGCTGACGGCATCGCTTCACCTTCGATCACCCCCCCGTCAATAAACAGCGGAATACTGTCGATGAATGCGCCACGGTTGAGGAATTTGTTTACTTCGGCTGTAGTGATGATCGGGTAGGCCTTGACTAATCCGAACAAGGTTACCGCCATTGCCCCATCATTCCATGAACTCTTCCCTTTGCCGTTTCGGATGGCGGCAATCAGTGCATCCTGATGTTTCAAACCCAGCAAATCGTAATCACCGACCACGATGTAGTGAGTGCTCAATGCTTCCAGATTCACAGGCTTTGCGTGGCTGTTGTGTGGTTTGTGTGCTTTCCGCTCCGGGGCGTTTGCTTTGACCATTGCCGTTGCTTCGGATTCTGACATCCCAGTCGCTACCAGTTCAGTCACAACCCGTGCAGGCTTCCAGCTAACCAATGCCTGATGTTTCTTGATAATTTTGTCTGCTTTTTTGTTGTTGATAATCATTCTTATTTGTCCAAAAAAATAGGGGGGTTCTTATTTAGTACTTTTCGTGATTGCCAGTTTTTTGGTTCTTCCCAACTTTGATAATCATTCTCACTTGGCTGTTTTTTCATGTTCAGCCCTAGTGATCCCCTAACCTCCGTTCCACAGCCAGAAGACACAGCCATTTTCAGTGTTACCTGCCTGTCTCCTGCCCTAAAGCGTTTCCTGATTTGGGATAAGTCCTTGGCTGTGCTTTCGGGGCTAACAACGGCGCTTCTGTATAACCCTGTGCCGCCCTCTCATACTTCGTGACAAACTCTCTGAGCCGGATATTTGCTGCCCGTCGTGCCGCGTTGTCCTTCCGGTATGAGACGGGTTCCTCATCCCATGCCGCTTGATACACTTCTGAGTACTTCGCGGTGATCTTTGCTCGGGTGCTGGCTCTCAGCTTCGCCAGCGTTTCTTGTATCCATGTGCCATCGTCAGGGTAGAAATGCGATGGCATGGTTACCTTGGTGAAATTAGGAAAAAAACCCATAACTAGATCCCGAATTCCGACTACAACCGACTGAAAGTTATTCATGGCCTGCCTCCGTGGGTGGTGGGAAGACTTCATCAAGTGTGATTTCGATTCCTAATTCTCTAAAAGCCGCGATTATTGTTCTGCACACAGCGAGATCGGGTGTGCGTCTCCCACTCTCGTAATGCCCTATAGCGCCTGGGGTACACCCCACCTTTTCCGCTAATCTCTTTCTGGTGACCCCTAACTCAACTCTAATTTTCTTTATTTTGTTCATTATGCCCTCCTGACCAAATGATACATAATGTATCAAATATAGCAATAGTGAGATACAATATGTTTATTGATGAAATGTGTACGCTTTGTATAATTAGGACATGAATATGAACTGGTTCGATATAGCCAAAGACCAAATGAAGGTTAATGGCATCACGTATGACAAATTAGCCGAACACCTTGGTATAACCCGCGGTGCAGTAGGTCACTGGCTGAATGGAAGGAGGGAGCCGTCTATTAGAGAAATAGCCGCAATCTTGGACTTTTTAGGGGTTAAACGAGTTATTTTAAATTCAGATGGCACGCTCTCTGCTATAGGAGAACAAGCGCCTCACGCTGCAAGCATAGAATCCTGCCTAACTAAAGAGCAAGAAGAATTACTAACTCTGTTTGATAGCTTACCTGCCGAAGAAGCTTCTCGTTTTTTACGAGAGTTAAAGACAAAATCAGCACATTTTAATGCCATTTTCGCTGAAATGCTGGCGAAACGCGGCGCAAAACCAATGTAACAAAATAATTTTATGGCGTAAATCATAACATTAGAAAATGTTACCTTGATCATAATTTTATTATTTCACATAAAAGCTACCGGATGGTGGCTTTTTTTTATCCCAAAAAAACGCACATTTTTATTCATCCGAAACATAAAAAATAAGGTACATTTTGTATTGACTACATTGGGTACATATCGTATCTTTTAACCATCACAAAAATCATACAAAAGCAAAATCTAGGAGCCCTACATGTTCAACAACGTTACTTCCAAGGAAAATTATTCAGATCTACATACAATATTAGAAACAGTAATGATTTTAGAGAACATGGAAAATAATAAAGCCAGTGACATAGCAAAACAAATTATTGAGTTGCTGAGTATAAGAGCCAAAGAAGTAATGGCTATGGAATAAGTTTATTATTGCTAATAAAAGGTAAACCATGAAAACTTTTCTCTTTGCCGCAATAGAGCGATCCAATATGAAACAACGTCGCCCTATATGTATTAAAGCTCAGGCAAGTGATAGGGAAGAAGCAAAAAGATTACTGGCTCCTACACATGTAATTTTAGGCTGGATGGGACAAATAGTTAATCGTGAGGAA
>NZ_JAQRFI010000126.1 GCF_028598805.1 Xenorhabdus yunnanensis
CCATATTTAGGGCGGTGACGCGTGACTTATGCAGAACTTTATAGAGTCCCGACTAAAAAAGTACGGGGTTATATAAACCGAACCAGTTATTTATTCTAATTTATGGGGAAATGGAACATGGGACGACAAAACAAACTCGGTCGCCCCTCTGATTATTTACCGGAGGTGGCTGATGATATATGTGCATTGCTTGCCGAAGGTGAAAGTTTAAGAAGCATCTGTAAGCGTCCGGGAATGCCGAATAAGTCTACTGTATTCCGTTGGCTGCATGAGCATAAAGATTTTTGCGACCAATACGCGCACGCGCGCGAGGTTCAGGCTGAGACGCTAATCGAGGAAACGCTGGAAATTGCCGATGATTGTATTGCCGATCCTGCGGAGGTCGCTAAGGCAAAATTGAGGGTCGATACGCGCAAGTGGTTCATTACGAAAGTTGCACCGAAGAAGTACGGTGAACTGGTGAAGCAGGAAATTGATCATAAATCCACTGACGGCTCTATGACCCCGAACAATATCGACCTCAGTCACCTGAGTTTTGAGCAATTGCAGGAACTGAGAAAAAATAGGGAAAAGTAGTCCTATTTAACATAATAGACCTAACACGAACATGCGATTTTCAACTCAATCAAAATGTCACCCCAATCGGCTAAAAGTTTCACTTCTTTGCCTGATTTCAGGGCGTTTATTTGTGACTGATTTGTTAACAAAATCCAGAAGGTCACTTCGCTGTGATTTTGGTGCGAACGGCGTATTTTTCTCACTTTGGGTACTGACATGGATATCGATAATGCAATGCTGGATGAGGCTATCGAGCAAGAGATTGCCCGGCGCAGTCTGCATGAATTCATTCAGTATATAAACCCCGACTATATCACCAGCGATTTCTCGCGTCAGGTTTGCGCGGCGCTGGATGAATTTTTGATTGATATGATGGCGGGTAAGCGACCGATATTGATATTGGGTGCACCGCCTCAGCACGGTAAGTCAGATATTGTTTCTCGCTATCTGCCTGCGTACTTCTTTGGTAAGCATCCCGATAAACGGGTGGCGGGGCTGTCCTACGGTAAAGATTTGGCTTCTGATATGAACCGTGATGTGCAGCGCATCATGATGAGTGAGGAATACCAAAACCTATTTCCAGCGTCATCACTGAACCCTAAACGGGTTGTCACCGTTGAAACGATGGCAAAGAGGAACAGTGAAGCATTTGAGATTGTGGGTAACAAAGGCTCTTATATCGCGGCGGGTGTTGGTGGGCCATTAACGGGTAAGAAGGTCGATTTGGGCATTATTGATGACCCGATTAAAAACGCCCAAGAAGCATTAAGCCCGACCACCAAAAATGCCATTTGGAACTGGTACGTTTCCACGTTCAAGACGCGCCTGTCGAAAAACAGCGGTGAGATTATCATGGCCACCCGTTGGGCGACGGATGATCTATCCGGCAAGGTCATTGAAATCAGTTCAAAAGCGAAGGTGCTGGCATTCCCTGCCATCAATGAACAAGGCGAAGCGCTGGTGCCTGAATTACACCCCATTGATAAGTTGTTAGAGACTAAGTCGATATTGGGTGATTACTTCTGGTCAGCCATGTACCAACAGTCACCGAAGCCATCGGGTGGCAGCATTTTCAAAGACGACTGGGTCAACTACTATCTGCCGAAAGACTTACCTGAGAAGTTCGATCGGGTTATCCATAGCTGGGATATGACCTTCAAGGACAGTGAGGGCACGGATTATGTTGTCGGTCAGGTCTGGGGCAAGAAAGGGGCTAACTCCTATCTACTGCATCAAGTGCGCAAGCGCATGAGTTTTACCGAAACCTTGAAGGCCGTGAAGGTGCTGGCTGATAAATTCCCCGATGGCCGCCGTAAGCTGGTGGAAGATAAAGCGAATGGCCCCGCGGTAATTGATTCACTCAAAAGCACCGTATCCGGCCTGATCCCCGTCGAACCGGACGGCAGTAAAGTTGCTCGTGCTCACGCGGTGACGGCTGAATGGGAAGCAGGCAATATTTGGCTACCCCATCCTGATATTGCACCGTGGATTAAGGACACCGTGGATGAAATCACCACCTTCCCCGTTGGCGCACATGATGACGTGGTGGATGCCATGACACAGGCACTGCGTGATTTGTACCAAAAGAAACGGGGTATCAGTATGAACCCGGACATTATTAACCAAGCGATGCATCATTCGCGTATTCGTCGGTAAACATCATTATGGCAAGAAAAAAACGTCAGGCTCAAAAGCTGCGGCGGGGATTCACTTTGTCTCAATCTATTTGGGATCGACTGGAATCAGAACAATACATACCTACGTATGATGAAGTTAAAAGTCTCTATGGGCCAGTGAAAACGCTGGGCGCACCGAAAGAGGCTGTCATGGCAATGGATAGCGCCTTAAGTTCTGCGGGCGCGTACACTCTGATTCAACACGCGTGGGAGCATGGACAGGGTTATGCGTTGGGGCCGTCATTTATGGGCTATGCCGCCTTGTCATCATTAACCCAGAACGGTTTGATTCGGGCGTGCATTGAAACCGTCGCTAATGATATGACGCGAGAGTGGATTGAAATCAAAGCCGTTGATATTGATGGTCAGGGTGAAGGCGCTGATAACAATAAAGCCATT
>NZ_JAQRFI010000127.1 GCF_028598805.1 Xenorhabdus yunnanensis
TCTTTTAAAATTATCGGTAAATTTTTGGGGTGATTTTCGTTTCATAAAGACACCTTAATTAAAGTCATTCTATTCCTTTACCAAAGTGTCCGAATTTATTAAAGCACAACAATTGCCTTTACCTGCCAGCATTGAACAGATTTCGGCAAAGATACTTTTGCCGCTGCCACCTGCTCCAGTGACTTCCAGAAATAACTGCCAATCGTAACGGTTTGCTAATACCATAAATAGCGCAGCGAGCACCCGATCAAATTTGTTATCGCAGTTGGCAGTTGCTTGATTGAGCCAGCGCCAGAACTGTGGCGCGTGATCTTGCAGGGTTTCCCCCAAAACAGGAGAATTGAATTCAACGTCATTGGCAAGCAATAGCCAGTCATTTTTGCGGTGAGGCCGGAACTGACAGGCTTTCAAGTCAAACACGCCATTACTAAACCCGATTAAGTGGCGTTCTGGTGGTTGCATCATGGGAAGCTGTAATTTCAGGGCATCCACAGCAGAGCTAATACCATTTGGTGAGTACGGCAATTTTCCTTCCATAAAAGCCGCTACCATTTCCCGTCTTAAATCGCGGTCACTGACCGGACGCCAGACAATACCGTCATAGTGATGAACTGTTTCCGAAGCGCCATCCAGTGCCAAATCACCGTTATAACGTGCTAGCAATACTTCTCCACGCTGGCTGGCTCCCATCTGACATAGTGTCAGTTTTGAAGATTCGGCATCATTGTATTGAATGGCTTCTTTTTTCTTGATTAATGCTGGCTGATAAAGCCCCTGAGCAAAGGCTTGTTGTGCTATTTCCACACCGTGTTGCTGGCGATAATCGTCCCAATCGGCTTTATGCTCTGTAGGTGGCAAAGTTACCCATCCATTAATCACTATAGCTGTATTCTCTGCCGCTATTTTGCCAACATTCTTTTTTAATCTACTGTTTTTATCTCGCTCGCCTTGTTCGTGCCAGTCGTTATCGGCGGCAATTATGATTCTGGAGTTTGGACACTGCGCTCTAACCTGCTCGGCAACAATCAGTAGATTGCTTTCATCAATCGCTGCCAGTACCACGCCCTTATGTAATTGTCTGACTGTTAAGGCTGTAGCGTAACCCTCGGTAATAATGAAAGTATCCGGCGTTCTGGTAATCTCAGATACAGGGATAAAGCTGCCTTTTTTATGTGTACCGGAAACAAGACGTTTTTCACCATTTGGCTTGATGGTCTGCGCGCCAGTGATTGCGCCATCCAGTGTCTGAGTCACCAGCAATAAAGAACCGTCTTTTAACAACCGCTGATTGGAGCATTGCAATCCCTTTTTCACCAAATATTGAGATTCACCCGTAACAGCAGTGGCAACCAGTTCTGCGATTGGTTTAGCGCTATGAATCGGTGTGTTGGTTGGCTTGAGTTCTGGCAAAGGCAATGCCAGCGCATTTGCAACAACCTTTGCTGCTTCAAAAATCGAGATCCCTTTGGTCTTTGCCACTAAATCCAGCCCATCACCATAGTTTGGAACATCACACTGGCGGCAATGCCAATTGCCATGATGATGATCGTCGATAAAGTGAAAACGATCAGTACCACTGCAAACAGGACAGGTACCATGCTTTCCCTTTGCAGGAATATCAATGCCACAGGCAGGCAGCAGATTTTCCCAGTGATATATGGCGGATTTTTTCACAGTTTGGATAAATTCTAGCGGTTTTTGTTCGTCTGTTTTATCTGAAGATGTAAATTTAGGGTGAGTTTGGGTATGCTGTATGTCAGCCATCATCGTTACCTTCTTTAACGGTTGTTGGTTAGACGCCTCAAATGTGTTAGCGCACACTGGGGCGTTGTTTTTATGTTACGTTTCTTATGTCATATTCTTTTATATGTTATGCAGCTCTTGACTCCGCGTTCCTCTACGCCCTTTTGCCAAATTTTCCGATGAGGATATTTTCACCTCGTTCCAGTATCTCCATGTAATCCGCATACCATTGCAGCATTTCCCGACGACCATCCAGATATTGCGCATGGTTGTAAGTACCCCAGATGCTGTTTTTATCGACGTGAGCAAGCTGTTTTTTAACCCATGCAGTGTTGAAGTCTTGATCATGCAGGATGGTACTCATGGTGTGGCGAAAGCCGTGGCCTGTTGCTCGTCCTGAATATCCCATACGGCGGATCATGGTATTGATTGCCATATCAGATATATGCTTTCTGTAGTCTGTACGGCTTGGAAATACATATTGATAATTACCGCTGATAGGCTGAATCTGCTTCAATAAGTCAATAACTTGCCTTGATAATGGCACTATATGAGTGCGGCGTATTTTCATTTTTTCGGCTGGAATTGTCCAAACAGCCTTATCTAAATCAATTTCTGACCATTCAGCCTTACGAAGTTCTCCCGGACTAACGCCTGTTAATATCAGCATTCGCAAAGCCGTTCTGACTATCTGACTTCCCATATATAGCAGAATCAATATAATCAGGCATAGTCAACATGTACCATAAACAGTTCATCAATTGAACACCTTTCTCGTCTTCTTATCGCTTTGACTTCAGCCCATTTGGGTTCGATGGGATTCAAATCCGGGCTGTAAGGGGGT
>NZ_JAQRFI010000128.1 GCF_028598805.1 Xenorhabdus yunnanensis
CCAATGGTGACTGCGGCCGGAATGCAGGTCAGCGAAAGCTGGATGTACGCCATCACCGCGGCCAGCGGGTCAATATCAATCGCAGAAACCCACAGACTGCACATCGGGTCATACCCCTGCCCTCTCAGCACTTCGGCGGCGGCCAGAGTCATACAACCCGCACCACACGCTGGCTCGAAAAAAGTGACAAACGGTTGGGTCTGCAACAACCCGGCAGCGTCGTGCAACTGTATTTCCGCCATCATTCTGGCTACACCCCAGGGGGTAAAGAACTGCTGAAGATCTTTATCACCCAGCTCCAGTCGCATAAACACGCTGCCCAGAAAATCGCAGGGTTCTTCCGCCAGTGCCAGTACGGTATACGAAAAAAGTTTCACGATCCGGCCAACATCTTCCCGTTCGTACTTCTTGATGGTTTTCAGATAGAACTGCTCGAGTTCCTCACTGAAACAGTATTTATTGTGGATCGCCGCCATCGTACAGTTGCAAAAATCCCGAAAGACCTGATGACGGTTGTGGTAACGTGCGGTTTGTTTAAACAGAGAGATAAATTCATGTTGATAGTCAGGACGTGGTGCCATTGCGTGTTTTCCTTATAAAACAAAAAAAGGAAAGCACGCTCCGAAAGGGGAATGTGCTTCCCCATTCGGTTAAAGTGAAGATAAGTTGATGTTGCGTTGAACAAAGAGTTACTGCCCAACGGCAATCGCAGGTAATGCCAGTGCCGTTTCGGTTTTCTCACCGTTGACCAGATACAGTGCCGGACGGTTCTCTCGCCCTGACAACCCGTGACCACTATCCACATGCTCGCCCTGGTCATAGCAATCGTACCCTTTGAGCTGGCCTGACGGTTCGCTGTACCAGTGGCGGATTTCACAGTCAAACACCAATGACAGCTCGCCCATCAGTTCTGCTGAAGGGGGTGACCAGGGGGAGTCAAAGCGCACAGTTAAGCTGCTGACATTACGGCGCTCCCAGCGGACATGGTGACCAAAAGGCCACTCCAGCCCATAGTACTCATCGTAGAACTGTGATGGGGTAGCAATGCTTTTCAGCAAGCCACTGTTGCCGTTAATCTCCGTGGCCAGCCGGGTCGGTCTTATCATCAGCATATCGCATGGCTGGGCGGATGCCGGGTAAACACTCAGCTTATCCCAGCACGCCCCGATATCGAGATTATCAGACCAGCCCACCACACCAAACCAGTCGGTATACTGGCGGGTCAGAATGCGGGCGATAATGTCACGCGCTGACTCCGGTACATTCTCCCAGCGCAGCAGGCTGAGACCGGACTGGCGGTATACACTGTCAATCCTCTTCATGTTTTCAACGGTTAACATCACATTGTCCTGCAACAACGCCAGCCATTGCTCAAACGCCAGATTCTGCGCAGTCGGCGCTGCCGTGCCACGTACCAGTTCCGGGTAAGGGGTGTAAGTTTGCGGTTTGGTGGGTTTCAGTATCCCCACACAGCCAGCCAGAAACAGCCGCAGGCTCTGCAATACGGCCTGACGGTAACGGGGGAACTCTTCCCCACAGACCCATTGCTGCATGACATCGATACAAACGGATTTGCCGGTGACTTCCAGTTGATTGGTAACCCATTCTGCCATGATTAAGTTCCTCATAAGTTTGATAAGCGTAAACCGGAGGAACTGTTCCCCACGGGAGTCAGTTCCCCCGATGGGTGATTGAAGAAAAGTGTCAGTTGAAATCCCGTCTGAAAATATCGGTAACCTGACTGTCGAAAATGACCATCAGCTCGTCATGTACACCCAGATACGGTGTACTGTGCGTCATTGCCGACGCGTTCATTCGGGTTAAATCGTATTTATCCACCAATTCATTGATGGCGTCAGAAGGCCGGACACCGTTAGCGATGAGTTCGGTCACGGTATCGGTTTCACACAACGCCGTATCGTTCAGGCTCAGGCCAAAATGCCGTTTCAACAGCGCGGCAGCAATCACCTGCCAGACCGTTAAACGTAAGGGTTCCATTGTGATACCTCACCTGCAAACGCTGACGGTTGTGCCGTGCCGGAGAATATCCTGTACTTCATGATGGTGCTGATAATCGGGCGACACCACATGTAGCGAGAGTAAATTCGCCTCATGCCACAGGACACGGGCCGCCTCTGCATTCTGCCAGCTCAGCTCAAACGTGGCTGACTGGCACAAGCGCTGTTGTTTTTGCTCCAGCGATAAACGCTCTGATGTCACGGTGACCGGCTGCGCCCAGACAATCTCGTCATAAAAGCGACCGCCGAGTACCTTGTTATCCTGAGCGTCATAAATCATCACGGTCATTGGAAAAAAAGCCCGCCGGCACTGAGTAGCAGACATTTCCGGTACCGGCCAGTCACCCAAAAGATGGATCACTTTCAGCCGCTGTACCGCTTCGGTGACAGAGTCGGTTTCACACACGGTCAGGGTTTCCTCCC
>NZ_JAQRFI010000129.1 GCF_028598805.1 Xenorhabdus yunnanensis
CTGTTTTAGGGGGGGTGATTGCTTACTGCCTTAAATTGAAAAAGCCATCACTTAAAAATTTCTACTCAGAAGACGATTTTCCAGTGATGGCTTAAGCGGAATTCGGGTTAAGTAACCAATAGCGTCAGATAAACCTAATGCATCTTGAAGCGGTGCAGGAAAATCTGCCGAATATATCTGGCATACGAAGTGATAATCATTCCTAATGTCACCTATATCATCTAATCCATATGGGATTTTTTTTGAAAAAAATGATAGCATTGGGTAATCATCATCCTCTATTTCCATATCTAAAAAAATAACACTTCTTTCTGGTATAAATTTATCATTATTTTCCAAGGTATCATTAGTCAGAGAATATGAAACAAACGTAAATCCTGATTTAATGAGATTGAGTTCTTGCTCATCACCAAAGTAAGTAATGCTATCAAGAAAATACTCATTATCAGAATAAGTTGAAAATACAGATAAATATCCTGATGTTGGTAATATCCTCTCAGGTATTCTAGATGATAACTTTTCATAATCTATAGAAAAAAGGTTAAGTAGTTTTTCTCCGTCAGGGTTCACGGGCCATTGTGACACATACCCTTTATTTCCACCCAGAATAAAACCAGAATTATCATTCATAGTTTCTTCTACAATAATTCGTGTAAGACCATACATGTAATCTTGTTCCTATTTACAAGTACCAGCACTTTTAGCTTTCTTTGCCAGCTCTCTGAATAAATTTTGAAGCTACTTGATTAAGCATTTTCATACTATTAATATTTAAATTAATAAAGATATAGTAGCTGATGAAAAATTGTTGCATTTATGATCAACTTCTCAAATCTTAAAACCATTCTGACATTAGTCACCTTTAAACATCCCTATATATTTCAATTTATTATATTCCGTTTTATATGGTGGCTTAATATGTAATTCTGAATCTTGATACCAAAATATTGAATTTGCTTCTTTCATCCCTAATTTATTACATATTTCTTTTATTGACTGAAACTCGCTTTGATCTACAGCAGCATCAGTTAAAATATCATCGATAGAGATATTTCCATTATGGCGTGGAATTATGCATATAAAATCTTCATCATACCATTGTATGACCAATATCTTTACAAAACTGGCAAATTTTATAGTTAGGGTTTTCAAAATCCCCTTCAACAGAATAATCTAATTGAAAATATTCCATATATTCATCTTCAGAAGAAAAGTTACTTCCAATCCATAAATGCACTCTGTTTTCAATTACCATAAATAGTATTTCCTTTTAAACATTATATCACTACGATAATTCTTACCTGTACTGCTTCTATGATATCCCCAATCTGGGATGGAATTTTCTTTGCGGTTTATTAAATTTATGAAGGTAATCTTATCTATATCTACAACATATTTTTTAGTTCTTCCATTGTAATATCTCCGTCTTTTGCTTTAATAGCTAAAAAACTGAGCTAACTTGTGACAGATGTATAATATTATAGTTTGCAGTAAGACCTCCAGCTTATAACTAGAGATCTTTCACTTTCGAGATTTATTAATATATCAAAAATCTAAAAAATCATCATTTTCAGTATAATAATTAAGTGCCGTAACAAAATTATCCAATGTAGCAGATGGTTTTTATGCAAGAACCATATCAATTACATCAGGAAAATCTGCGATGTAATAATTACCATCTTTTCTCAATTTTTCATCGTCAATACCATATAGACAAAAGTCATCATCCCTTGAATCAGTATCTTTCATATCAGAGATAATATCTGCTAAGCAGTATTGTTTATCCTTATCTAACATATGAACTCCGGTTTAAATGTATACCAACACAAATTCAAGCCTCAATTAGTCCTATCAAATTAGGAGGCGTACTCCCTCATCATCCTATCTTTTAGGTGGATTTTTCATTTTTTTATAATAAGCTTATCCCTCCATCTTTACCCATTCTGTTAAAGAGCAATTCTCAAAGCCCCGATATACACTTTGGGCAGGTACCAAGAGATCTTGTAATGCCTTTCACCTTCAGCTCTAAGCTGAGCTGGCTCGGAATGGATATTCACCACTGTAGGAAATAAAGCCGAAGATTATAGATCTACCGGCTTTTTATCATGTGGCAATTTTTAATAACCTAAAAATCACATAAATAATATTATCTTAACTCTACCACAAACCCATGCTGTTTTAATATATCCACTATAATAGACACATAGTCTTCCTGATATTTTTTTCTGTGTTTAGAGACTTCAACATTTGAATGCTATTTTTAAATAAAACTTTCACATTTCTGTGAGAAATATCAATTAAGCAGTCATCAAGAGCATCTAAGTTTCTACCTAATACTACAGCCGTAATTGCTCTGTAAGCCGATGATCTCCCCGGCGGCGGTAGTGACATTGTTGCGCCCGGTATTGATGCCGTCGTCGCCAGTCTGACCAATGTAAAAT
>NZ_JAQRFI010000130.1 GCF_028598805.1 Xenorhabdus yunnanensis
GTTGCATATGTGGATTTTGGATCGCGAGCGTCTTCAAGGAGTGCATGGATGGAAAACCAAAAACAGGGGCACTTTGCACTGTTCAGAAGTCTTCTGTCCAGTGGATGGGCTGATGATACTGCTAAATTAGCACTGTGGGTTAGACTGTTGGGGTTAACTCAACATAAACCTAGGCGTGTTGAATTTAGCGGGGTTCACTGGGATCTGGAGGCTGGTCAGTTAGTAACAAAAATACCGTTATTAGCCAGAAAGTTAAAGGATGCCCAAGGGAATGAGAAGACTAAAAAACAGGTCAGGGATATGCTCGAATTTTTCTCTGCTGAGGGCATGTTAACCTTCAAAGGAAACCGTCACGGAACCGTGATAACGATCACAAATTATACCGATTATCAGGGTGATTTTGAGGTAACAAACGAGGTAACTAATCAGGTAACAAACAAACCCAGTAATGACGCTGCCTCCGATGGAGGTCAGGTAACAAAGTTGGTAACAAAGCAGGTCAAACAGAGTAAGAAAGTATTAGAACAAGAATATATAACATCTAACGATGTTGGTCAGTTTTCTGACGAAAACGACCCGCCACAGCCAGTCAAGAAATCGCAATCCAAAAAAGAATCAGTTCCCTACCAAGCCATGATCGATGCCTATCACGAAATCCTGCCTGAAATGGCTAGAGTGACTGTCCTGCGAGACGGCAGAAAATCCAAGATGCGGACATTCTGGCAACGAACTAACAAGGAGTACCAGACCAAACACCAGAAGCCGTTTACGCTGGAAAATTGGCGGGGATATTTGGGTTACATAGCCGAACACTGCCGCTGGATGATGGAAGACCGACCGAATGGAAAAGGGGGTTACTGGCGAGCTAAGAATCTGGATTACCTGATCACCGACCAATGTTACGTATCCGTCAAAGAGGACAGAGCCAATGACCGTAAACAACATTAACCAAGTCCCCCACAGCATCGAGGCGGAACAGAGCGTCATTGGTGCATTACTGCTAGACCCCCAGAGTGATAACTCACAGTACGTATTCTCGATGTTAACTTCCGGTGATTTTTATAGCCGTCATCATGGCCTGATTTACACCGAGATGCGCATGATGAATACCCAGCATCAACCGATTGATGTGCTCACGGTAGATGATCGTTTGCGGAATACCGGGAAGTCTGGCAATACAGGCGGATTGGCGTATCTGGCTGAGATTGCCAAGAACACACCCAGCACGGCTAACATCGTGGCCTATGCCAAGAAACTCAAGGAGACTGCCGCCGAGCGTTACGCCATTGAGAAAACTAACGAGATCCATCGGTTACTGATGACCCCCAGTACACTGACATTTGCCGAGAAAATGGACATGGCCCAACGATTGATGGGTGAGGCAGCGGAGAATGGTGTTACCGGCAAGAAAACAGGACTTAAGCCCATTAGTGAGATTGCTGATCGCTTCTTCGAAAAACTGGAAGAACGCTTTAATAATCCTGAATTACATCGGGGGCTTAAGACCGGATTCCCAGACTTTGACAATATGTTAGCGCCGAAATATATCGTTAATGGTTCGCTGTTTGTTATTGGTGCACGTCCGAAAATGGGAAAAACCACAGTATTAACCGAAATGGCGAAGAATGTCGCTGCGAATGGTCAGTCAGTATTGTTGTTCAGCATGGAAATGACGGATGAGCAATTATTCGAGCGCATGGTTAGCCAGAAATCAGGGGTTAACACAGACACGCTATATGGCGGAACTGATGACGATTATGAGTGGGATCTACTTTGTCGGGCAATAGGCGAGCTGAGAGACACACCCAATGTCTGGGTTGATGATACTCCGGCAATGACATTCGCTCATATTCAGTCACAGTGCCGCAAGATCAAGCGCAGGGTCGGTAAGATTGGTTTTATCGGTATTGACTACTTGACCCTGATGAAGACTGAGAAAGCAGACCGGAATGACATAGCCTACGGCAACATTACCAAGGGCCTCAAGATACTGGCGAAAGAACTCGATACCGTTGTTGTTTTGCTAACCCAGCTTAACCGGAATCTGGAAGAGCGCGCCAACAAGCGTCCGATGCCTAGTGACAGCCGCGACACAGGTCAGATAGAGCAGGATTGTGATTACTGGATGGGGGTTTATCGTGATTCGGTTTATCACGAGAAATCAGACCAAACGCTGACAGAATTGATCCTGCGCCTCAACCGTCATGGCAAAGCGGGAACCACCTACATTGAACAAAAAGGGCTTTGTCTCTTTCCTCTCGATCAGGTCGAAGGAGATCGCAGAGCCAAGCGAAACGAAGACAGGCCTAATAAACCCCACCATAAGGACTTTTGAGATGA
>NZ_JAQRFI010000131.1 GCF_028598805.1 Xenorhabdus yunnanensis
GAAGTAGTATTTTTGCGTCAACTGGTTTTACATTATTACCCTGCCTTGTCAACCAGCTTGGATTTGTTGAATGATCACTTTACGTTAATAGAGTAAACATCGGCAGATTCGGGGTGGAATGTGAGGCAGGGGAGAGTGATTTGGGGTCGTGATAAGTAAGAAGCCCTCGGGGTGAGGGGAATTATTTATTGAGTAGGAGGCGAGTTATCTGATGGTGAAGATATAACAATAGGTGGGGGAGTTGCTGTTTTTAAATAATCATCAATGTTATAGACCCCTATTTCGATACCTAAAATTATATTATATCGCTGTTCGGCTAACGAACGTAAATCATCAGTAGGAGCTGTTTTTATCCCGCGTCGAAGTACCCATTTGGTAAATTTAAGCTCAATCCGTTTACGTATGTAGTTTGCATCAAGAGAGCATGTTTCAGCAATAAAAGTAAATATCCCTCCTAATAACAAAGAAAAAAAAGGAACTGCAGATAAATAGATGTTTTTCATGGTGGGATCATTAATCATTCCTGCCATTTGAATTAAAATTGTTCCAAGCCCCCCACCGCCAGTAATTCCAACAAGACGGCTACTTTTTTTGTTCTTAGTTTCAGCCATGAGATTCCCTCTTGTGGCTGTTTTTTTCAGCTATATCATCAAGAATTTTGATGAGCTCATCATCTTTCTCAAGATAAATTTTTTGCTTATATGTCTTACCATTTTTGTCCTGGTAAGTAATTGTCACTTTTTCTTTAGAAAATAGAATGGAGAGCAATAAGCGTAGTAGTAAAAACAACAGACGGAAGGTAAAATACAGGGCTGGCAGAGCAAGAGACAGCCCAAGCAAGCTAATCACATTTATATCTTGCAGCATAATAACCCCGTTATTACTATTATTTATTCTGACTACCGAATTGCCTACCAACTTTAAGCACAGTATACGATTCAGTTAGATTTCCACCACTATTTTTAGTGGTTTTTCTCATTTTGACGGAAAAAAGTTCTCCGAAAATGCTGGGAGCATCCTCTTGTTTAAGGCGAAGCGTGAACTCTTCATCTTCCATGCGAACTGTGATTTTTTCTTGATGTAATTCAGCCTTCCAACCATTTTTATTCTCAATATTTGCAGAAATAAACGTTATAGTTGTTTCGAATTCATCATCATCTTCTTTAGTTTCAAAGAGTACTTTAGGTGATTTAAAGTAATCAGCATCATTTTTTGATATATCAGCAAATGTTTGATCTGAATCTTGCGATGGCTTCACAATAAATCTATCAATACCATTTCTAAGCAGTGGTTGCCGTACAAATGTATCGATTGCTTTGCGAATTTCAGGTGAATTGACAATTTTTTCAACATCCTTGGAGCATGTTATTTCGTCTCCATCCACAGAAATTTTTACGGTATCTGTTGAATTATTTGCTTCAATGATATCAATTTTTCTACCCTGTAGTTTTTGTAACACATCCAAAACAGTTGTCTCACCAACAACTGCTTTACTGACTGTAAGTCCTAGAAGTTTAAGCACATCTTTTGCATTTTTCAGATGTTGTATAATCTCAAGATTAAACCCAAAAGAACCTGCAATTAATTGGGCATCAATATTGACTTCAAATTCACTATTACCGTTGATAATGGTGTTGGCTGCATGTATAGCTTCCCCTAATCCTTGTAGGCTCTTAGCAAAAGAAATGGCATCCATTTTATGTGCAGCTAGAGCTTCACCATCATAAATGATGCTAATAGATTGTTTTTCTGAAGTCATTCTTATATCCCATTTAATTGAGTAATAGCATGAGCACTGAATGCTAGCTGAAGTAAACTTTGTGTTATAAGTACCGAATGATTGTATTGCTCTTTATACTAATTAACTCCCCCTAATATATGATCGGAATTTTCCTAATCTGTGAAGTGGAAGTCAGCTAATTTATGGAAATGTGATAAAAAATATATTTCAAATTAAAACTGTATCGCTGGTTATATTATCCTCATGCACCCACTTGTATCCCCTCCCACACAACCCCCATCAATTCATTCAACCATAAACATTCACCACTCCTTGATTTCCCTAATGTCTGGCACAGTGACAGAGTCATGTAAAATCAACAAGTTACGTAAATAGGACAATTATCCTCTTTTAACCCCTTGATTTCATTGAATTCCTGCTCCATGCCGGAAATTAACAAAATCAACGTGTTAGCTAAAGGTGGGATTCCCCGACTTTAACTTCTGCATGGTGCAGGTATCACCATGTTGATCATGCTTTTTGCTCATGTGAGATTTTCACAACTGAAAAATTTTTTGCAGTTGATGTTTTTGTACATGCGGGAT
>NZ_JAQRFI010000132.1 GCF_028598805.1 Xenorhabdus yunnanensis
CAGTTCCTCCGCCGTCACGTTAGCCACCTCGATTGGGCCGCCGTCTGCGCCGGTGTGTTCGTTCTTCACGTTGTCGCGGAAGGCCTGCACGCTGACGTGTTTACCCAACAATTCGAGGTTCTTGACCTTATCCGGCCATTTGATTTTTTTGAGCATTCCCACCATATCGCGCTCGTCGCCCCGGCCTTCGAACATCTCCGCCAAATTGAATCCACTGAGATAACGGCGCCATGATTCCGGCCATTGGCTCAGCGGCTTGATGCTCAGGTCTTCTTTCAGAATGTCGGCCACGTCCATCTGGTCGATTTCAACGAGGCGCCTGAGTACATAGTTGGCATCAATACCCAGTTGTTTGTTGCGCGCCTGTTTCAGCTCATCGATCAGCGCAACAACATAGGGTTTTTGCATCAACTGATAGCCCAGTTCGCTGGCGCGTCGTGGGCTATAACCGGCTCTGATTGCCGCCTGCGTTGCGTTTAAATCGACCAGATATTCCCGACAAAACGTTTTTTGTTTTGTCGTCATTTTTTGTCGGGTCATTTTCTTGGCTCCTTACTTCGATAATTCGCAAGCCATCTTCATGACCTGTTCTAGTTCGTCGTTACTGAGTCCGTGATACCGTTTCAGTTTTATGATACCCAGTAACATCTTGGCTTTTCTTTCTTCCTTTAGGGCTGCGCTTAACATTAATCCAGAAGGACGTTTGTGTAGTGGTATCTGGTGCTCCGGCATATTTACCTCTCAGCTGGTTACTTGTCCTTAAAAAGAAAATGCCACCCACCCGTGTGCGTTGGGTACGCGGTGAGAACGGGATGGCAGCATGGGTTATCGGTATTCCTTTAGCCACTCAGGGAATGGGTAAAGAAATATTGGCTTTAGTTTCAAGTGTTAATTGATTGTTAAGCATTATTCGCTTGTTGTTGCGGTGTGATGGGTTTATTAGATTTACCAGTTTTTGTGATGATAACGTTGTAAACAATGTGGAGAATAACTATGAAAAAGTATCTTCTTCTTTTCCTGGTAGCTGGAACAACGCTTTTAGCCTCAATGCAGACTTATGCTAGTACTCCCAGCGCTTCCAATAATCTCAGTGATCTCAAGTACTTTCCGATCTATTGCTTATGGTTGCCTTTTTTACCAGAGTGCTTCTGACCTATAACCCCACTGTCAAATAACTATTTTAAGTATGCCAATAAAACCAAATAGGACGGTAATTCTTTCGCCGTCCTCTCATCACTCACCGACACTGCGTCCTGACATACTCCTGCCACCCCAGTATCATTTGCTCTGAGGTGGCAATGCATTATTCCACGCAATCTTTGCTTGTTCTGCTGTATCTTCCTCTGGCCCATTTGCTCCACAGTCAGTACATTGCACATAAAACCACATATCATCTGAGTAGGAGTTCATGTCTATGTACTCACTGTTACAAAACGGGCACGGATTAAGTTTGCCTGTTTCAGTCACTATTTTTTCAGTCACTATTTTTTCTCCCACATTCAGTATTAACGTAATCCTGCAAATATCTCAGTTTTGCCCGGTCGTTGATGATGTCTTCTCGGATATCGAGAACAGTTGATCCAGTTTCTCCAGTGAGTTCGACGGGGGTTCCATCGCCCACGCTGCCGGAGGTAACGGTTTCAGGCACGGAGGGGCAGACGGCCTTGATCCGCAGCTTGCGACGGCCAGCGGCAACATCAGCCCGAAGAGTGTCAATTTCAGTCTTGGCATGGGCTAGCCTCTGTGTGTGCTTGGTATCCAATTCGTGCAGCATGTCAATGTGCGTGTTCTGGTAGTTGATGGTGTCGGTCAGTTGCTGGATTTCTGTTGCCTGACGTTCATTGGCTTCTTTCTGTTCAGTATACTCAGAGCGGAAATAAAACGCCTCGAATGTAGATACCGCAGTGGTAATAATCAGGACAATAATTGTGTAATGGGTTAGTGTGAGTTTCACGATAACAGTACCGCCGCCAGCAAAAACCAACCCCAGCCATCATTACCCGATATTGCTATAACCCCTGCGGCAAGTAGCGCAAACATCGATAAAATTGGTGGTTCACTCATCATCCAACCCCCAGCACGTTAATTCTGATTCCTGAGCGCGTCGTTCTACCTGACCGTAACAGCCATTAGTCTGGCCTTTGGTCTGTCGGCAATCTCGGCCACCGTCAAATATCCAGCGCTGGATTTCAGTACACGTCCCTTTTTTGTCCCCGGCATTCAACTTACGGTAGAACGTGGAAGAGAAGCATTTACCGGGACCAATGTTGTACGGGCAGAAACTGGCAATACCTGCTATCTGGGGTTCAGTCAGTGGCACTTTG
>NZ_JAQRFI010000133.1 GCF_028598805.1 Xenorhabdus yunnanensis
CAGGAATACATCAAAACACAGTGTAACTAAATGAGGTCATTATGAAATTTGAAGATTTACCAGAAGCATCACAACAGACAGCGCGAGAAGTATTGGCGGATATGCTGAGAATAAAATATCAACAGATATTTGATTTACCAGACAGCACGGCGAGATTTTTAGGCCACCGGGTGAGGGAAGCATTTGTGGCCTTGGAAAGTGAAGAGCCTAGTGTCATGAGTGACTCAGACTGTGCAGACACTGATTAGGTCTTTTTCAGTCCTTTCCATGTCCTACCTTTAGACTCAGTCACTAATACTGACGGATCCTTTTTTACTGATTTGGCTATCCCGTACGCCAAGTCTAAAACATCACTGCGATTTTTTGCATTGGAGCTGTAATCATACTCTGCTGAGGGCAAGTAATAACGCGTGCCACTATCGGCTGTAATTGTTTTCGTAAAACCTTTAGCTTTCATTTTCTCATAAAGGGTATCGTAATCATCTGAATCGGCCTTATGTAGTTCAATACGAACAGTAAATTGTGCCATTTTTCTTATTCCTCGTTTGACTGTGGAGTGACCAAGCTATCAGTTTTCCTTGACTGTGGAAAGTGAGGAACCCATGCCGTCTGAGTGGGTTATCAAAGCAGGCAATACAAGAAATTGCGGGGTAAGCATGGCTAATCTCAACGATCTATCCAACCAACTGGCAAAGATACGAAAGCAAATCCCGTTTGCCACCGCTCAGGCGTTAACGAAAGTGGCACGCCAGATAGAACAGGCTCAAAAAACCGCGTTAGAACGTAGACTGGAAAACCCAACGTCATTCACGGTGAAATCAGTCAGAAGTCAGGGTGCTCGCAAAGATAATTTGACCGCTAAAGTGTCCGTTATGCCAACCGCTGCCGGTTATCTTGAGCCGTTTGAGGTTGGCGGCGTTCACAAACTGAATGGGTCAGCCTTACTTAACCCCAAGAACGTCAAACTCAACAAGCATGGAAACCTGCCACGAAATAAGCTGAGTCAGTTAAAAGGCAAAGAGGATACGTTTATTGGCGAGTTATCCACCCGTTATGGCAATGATGTTAATGGGGTATGGCAGCGTAAGAAAGCCAAGAAAGTGAAAAAGAACAAGAGGCGGTTAAAACGCTCACCGAATGGCACCCGCAGACCGAGGCAGAAACAGCGACCGCCAAAACTGCTTATTCGGTTTGGTGATGCTCTGCCAGTTGAACCGATACTCGGTTATCAGGAACGGGCGCAACAAATGGCTCAATCGTTGATGCCTGCTGCTATCAGTCAAGCGTTGAACGAGGCGATACGAACAGCGAAGTAGTTTTTCCATATAAGGAACTTAATGATGAAATTTGAAGAACTAAGACCTGAATCACAACAAGCAGCACGGGAAGCTTTAGTGAATGCACTCAATATAGAAATGGAGTCTCGCCGCTATATTGATAATGACAGGGCGAAATATATCGCACGAAATATTAGAGACAGCTTTATCGCTCTTGAAACAGAAGATCCTAAACGAGGTAGCGGAAGTGATGAGGCTAAGGATGAAGAAGCGGGTGAGGATGTCAATTTGTGCGATTGTATATTGGTCGGCGGTGTTGATACTCAGGCAGATATGACTTGCGGTACGGTGTACGGTTGCAAGCAGAAAGGAGACGTTGATTTTCAGGTCATACTCAACCAGCGGAACAAAGAGATAGAGACCTTGGCCGCGGTCACAATGGCTAATATGGTCTAAAAAATATGAACTGGGACCGTGGTCCCATCTTATGACTTCGTATCAAATAATCCTATCTGGTGACAAACATGAATAAATCTAGCGATATAGAACGACTTAAAATGCTAAAGGAATGCATTGATTCAGTATTGTACGGTATTGAAACGGCTCAACGGGTCGGTAGCGAGACTAAAGCTGAAAAAATAGCAGAATCAACTCTCAAGATGTTAACTCTCTTTCAATCTCAGAAAGTAGAAGAATCACAACGCCAGCAGCATCGGGTAATGAGCCTGGATGGGGCTGTGATTTCAGGTGGTAACTATTTTGAGGAGATGTCTTTTGTTGGTAGTTGTATCGGGTGTGTAAAAGATAAAGAAACAAGGGCTATGGATAAGTCAATTCTGAAACGAGTACACGGTTCTGAAAAGTATCCAGTCACTTGGATTATCCAGCTAGGTGCAACAGACGCCTGGTTCAGTCGTGTAACAAACGGGCGCATAGATGAAGATTATGCCCCCGTTAACAGGCAAAAGGCTAACGTTTACGCGTCAGCTATTTTGAATGATCTTGAACCACCAAGACATCTTCAGAAGTCCGATAAACCGACTG
>NZ_JAQRFI010000134.1 GCF_028598805.1 Xenorhabdus yunnanensis
AGGGTTCAAGGGGTTGATACCTAACAGAATTAAATCCCGCCCGCAGTGTTGTGATGACGACGCCATCATCATTTCCAACTGCATGGCAAAGCTGAACCAGAAAAATAGCGATGCGCATGATTTACTGTTCGACTATTACGTATTTGGTAAAACCTTCATGCAGTTAGCACGCGATCATCATTGTTCTGATGGACACATCGGAAAGAGACTACAAAAAGCAGAAGGGGTAATTGAAGGCATGCTGATGATGTTAGATATCCCATTAGAAATGGATAAATGTGTCCAAAAAGAGCCAATGAATATTAGCGCACACCAATTATGCAGTAATTTCTGAAAATAACTTTACGTACGTAAAAATGCTGCTATTGTGATAAGAGTGATAGCAATGTCACACAGCTTATTAATTTCAGACCCCGCCTCGGCGGGGTTTTTTATGCCTAAGACTCAGATTTAAAAAGATGACAGTCACCCGCTTTGAAATTGATAAATAAAACGGGTAATTGTCAGATTGTATTACTCCCTGTCTATTACTTTAACTTCTTTATGCACTCCTCTTCCTATCTTTTTGCTATTTTTGATGACCAATAACGTTTCTTCAATCAACTCATTAATAGAGTCTGACAGTGTATCAGGTATTATACGTTCTACATTTTCAAGTTCACAGGCTGCATCAATAATCTCAGCTATTGTATCAACATCACTTAAGGCGTCAGATACTTTTACTTTTTTCAATACCTTGGAGACATAAGGCATGAATATAAATCCTTCTGCCTCTTTAATAGAGATTAATTTTTTATCAAGAGAATGCAGCACCCCCAAAATTAAAAAGCTAATAAATTTACCTGCATGTTTGCCTTCAATGCGATAATTAAGTTCCATATTTTTTACTCCGAATCATCAATAAATATTAGTTTTTTATCATAAGAATACAGCATTCCCAAGATATAATTAAAGCCACGAGGTCTTATTACTCCAGTAATGCTCAACGCCCAGATCAAATATCGGAGTGCCACTTACATGTGCAAAATAATGAAGAGACACTTTTCGACCGTTAACCGTACCATCCCGATAGATTTTACTCCATTTTCCTAGTTTTTCTTTTCTTAGTTTTCCCAATAATAATTTGTTTTTTATAACATTTTTAGTAACTCCATCTTTGGCGTTCTTAAACCCCTTCGGATAGTTTGGGGCATCCTTGATTGAGGGGTAAAAGTGCTTAAGATCACTTGAGTGTCCGTGTTCATACCCATGACTATACCCGCGTTCATACCCATGACTATACCCGCGTTCATATCCGTGTTCATATTCGTGTTTATGTTGCGTGTGCTTCTTAGTAATTAAAGTTTGATATGGGTTTATCGCTTCATCTGACGCTTGAAAGCTGTGTCCCGAAAAAGAGAGCGATACCAATAGAACGCTAAATAAAACTTTTGTAAATCGATTCATAAGAATGTCCTCAATATAAATAAGCTTTAAAGTATTCTCACAACAGAATTAAAATAACTCTGGCGTAATATGAGGCATTATATAGATACCCAGCTAAACGGAATTAAAACCAGAACCGATTTACTTCGGATACAATATTAATGAAAGATAAATGAAGTTGATTATTAAAAATTATAGGGTGAGTGAACTCTTAGAGTTTACAACTCAATTCGATCGGGGTCGGTCAACACCCTACATCGCTGTTAAATCAATATGTTAGATTGATTTTTGGGTGATGCGGGCAGCACTTCGATCACCATAGATAACCCAACCTGTTGGCCAGACCAACTAGTTCAAATTCAAGGCTGCGCATAGCGTGGCTTTTTTTATTACAGGCTATTCCTCTGATGACAATTGAAAAAATCACTCTGGATTACCCTGAGTCCAAAAGTGCGGATATCACTCAAAAAAATGTCGATCAACTTAAACAGCTTTTCCCAGAGGTATTTTCGGAAGGAAAGATTGACTTCAACGCCTTAAAAGCGGTGCTGGGTGAAACCGTTAATGATTCAGACGAGCGCTATAGCTTCACTTGGCAGGGCAAGGCGCTCGCACGTCAAATTGCTCAGATGCCATCAACAGGCACCTTGCGCCCATGCAAGGAAGAGAGTGTTAACTGGGATACTACCGAAAACCTGTTTATTGAAGGCGACAACCTTGAAGTGCTTAAGTTGCTGCAAAAGTCTTATCACAAAAAGATAAAGATGATTTAT
>NZ_JAQRFI010000135.1 GCF_028598805.1 Xenorhabdus yunnanensis
ATCCCGCATGTACAAAAACATCAACTGCAAAAAATTTTTCAGTTGTGAAAATCTCACATGAGCAAAAAGCATGATCAACATGGTGATACCTGCACCATGCAGAAGTTAAAGGTGAGAAATCCCACCTTTTGCTAACTTGTTGATTTTGCTTATTTCCGGCACAGAGACGGAATTCAATGAAATCAAGGGGTTAAAAGAGGATAATTGTCCTATTTACGTAAGTAGCTGATTTTACTCATTTCTGTCACTGTGCCAGACATTAGGGAAATCAAGGGGTTATAGAGAATTTCATTTTCTTTGATTCCAAAAAATAAAATAGATAATATTATTTATCATTATTAAATCAGATATAAAACAATGGTGACAAATGATAAAATAAATATAAAATAACAAATTTCTTATTTTTCAAGTAGAAAAAATAAATAATTTTATAATTTGTCAGTTTCTATTATTTACTGATAACACCTTACATAATTAGATGTTTTCAATTTCTTTTTTTTTACGTAGTATCAAAATTAGTCACGAAGGCAGAGAATAAGTAATTTTAAAGCTTCCCTGTCTGAACTGGCGAAAAAAACTCATCAAGATAGTAAAAAATCTTATAATTATTAAATAAAAGGATAATATTATGTCTAATACATCAAAAAGCACAACTTATAACGCAGCTAAAATAAATATCATAACACTAAGAAAAGACGGCGAAGTTGACGTCACCGTCAGCCTTCCTGATACCATTACCTTGACCGTAAATTTGTATGATAAAATTCCATTAACTGTACTAGCTACTAATTCAACATCAGTTATGGCATCAATGCAATATACAGGCATCTTACACCATTATTCAAGAGGAGAAGATATAACTTTTACAACAATGAAAGACAGTAACAATATACTTAGAATTGAGACCCTTACTCTTAACAAGCCAAATAACAAGGCAAGTTAAAGCCGGAGAGTAATGGCAAGGAAGCCATTAATCCTTAACTCTTTTTCTACCCATATCAATCATAAAAATAACCCGTCAATAATATCACCCACGAGCATAGTGTTAATTTGAAATATATTTTTTATCACATGCCGATAAATTAGCGCTCTTTCCATTTCACAGATTAAGAATATTCCGATCATATATTAATGGAAGTGATGTAGTGTGTTGTGCCCTGAACATAAGCAGAACAGATAATTAATGGCGCTCTTGTTATAGGATTATAAATGTAGTTCTAATGGCTCCAGCATATCTATACGGAATTTAGATAAATATAATTAATAATTATTGCGAAATTAGATTGATTTATTAAGATGATATAAGACTTACATATAAATAACTTAAATAAAATCAATTAATTGAAATAATAACATTTATTAGTTGCGTACCACAATATGAAGCCTAGTTAAACCTTATTTACAAAGAATACCTTGCAAAACCTACTGTCAAGCATTATATATGGAGTATAATTTGTGACCAAAGATAATAAAGACTCAATAGAAATTGTGCATAGACGTGCAGTGCGTAAGTTTAATGAGTTCTATTCCGCCATTTTTGGCGAAATCAGTTCAATGCTGAAGAAGGCCAAATTATTGCCCATACCCGAGTTGCAGCGCAATAACCCAACCTTCTCTGACACGGTATCTGTATTGAAGTTATACCGTGATTTTTCAAACTTAGCCGCAGATCTTCTTAAAATTGACAAAAAAAACTGCTTTGAAAGAACTAAATGAATATATAGATTTAGCTGATGCGCTAGCTAAAGCGATTGATGCTGATGATTATGATGCTTTATGTGGTGCAATATCCGCATTAGACGAAAAACCTTATATTTGAATTTAAATTTGAACTGAGTGAGTTACCTACCCCTAAAGGAGTTAATATGACGCAACAATACGATTTTAAGAGAATTTTTGAACTGCTTGATAAAATGGAGTCATGTGTAAATAAAGTTAAATATTTAAACAGTCAATTAGATAAAAGTCTTGACTCTATTTCTAAAGCTGCCTAATTTAAGTTTTTAATAAAGAATAAAGCCCTCCTCACGAGGGCTTTTACCTATCACAGCCCCAAATCACTCTCCCCCTGCCCCAAATTCCACACCGAATCCTCCGGCATCTGGACGCGGACGTCTAAGCGGGTGAGTAAGGGGCGCTAGGCCCCTGTCATCACTTCGGCTGTTCCGGCCAGTTAATA
>NZ_JAQRFI010000136.1 GCF_028598805.1 Xenorhabdus yunnanensis
GCTGCTGGGATCGAGGATATCCGCCAGTGATTGCCCGAAAGTAATAGTGGCAGGGTGTTTCATCTGCTTGCCGAACACTTCCGGTGTCAGTGTCCATTTGCCTTTTTTCGCGCCGGCGGTGACCAGAACTTCATAAATGCCACTGCCCGGTGGTACTTCTTTGGCCTGACCGTAGGTAGGCATTTCTCCCTTGCCGTACAGCTCGTGGTTATCCTCGATCAACTTAATACTGTTCTCTGCCCCGGTGATGGGGTGACCATTGAAGTCTTTCAGGTTCAGCTTAATGACCGTGGTATCCCCTTCATTGGGCAGTTCGCTTTTTTCCGGAATAAACGCAGATTTGTCCAGATCAACCAGGTCAGCTTTTGACGCGCCAAAGGTAATTTCCGTTGGGGTTCCCAGTGGCTTGCCCTCTACTTTGGTGGTGATTTTCCATGCACCGGTTTTATCACCAGCCTTGACTTCCACCTTGTAGATCCCGCTGTTTTCCGGCTCTTCCCACACCTTATCAATGGTTGGTTTATTTTTGCCGTCACCGGTCAGTTGATCGCTGTTGTCTTCAAAGGTAATGCTGTCCTTGGCGTTCGGGATCGGATTGCCGGATTTATCTTTCAGGTGCAGGGTCATGATGGTGCTGTCCTCATTGTCGGCGGCGAGGACGTTCGTGGCGGGCGTAAACTGTGAGCCCTGGGTATCAACAATATCCGTCAGCGACTGACCAAAGGTGATATTGGTCGGTTTCAGCGCCTTGCCGTCTACTGTCGGCGTGATTTTCCAGAGGCCTTTTTTCTTGCCGGCGGTCACCTTGGCTTTGTAGATGCCGCTGCCCGTCGGGTCTTCCCTTACTGCCCCTAATGACGGGTTGGGGTTCTGACCGTACAGTTCGTTTTTGTCATCGGTCAGCTTGATTTTATCGGCCGCGCCGGTGATGGGGTGACCGTCTTTGTCTTTCAGGTTCAGGCTGATTTCAGTGCTGTCACCTTCCTTATTCAGGGCACCATTTTCCGGTTTAAATTCGGTCTTATCCGTATCGATCATGTTTGCCAGCGAATCACCAAAATCGATGACCGTGGGAGCCAGTTCATGACCATCCACCGTGGGCGTGATTTTCCATTTACCGTGCTTAGTACCGGCAGTGGCGGTGACCTCATAAATCCCGCTGCCTGCCGGCACTTCTTTCACTTCGGTGCCCAGTACCGGATCTTTACCGTCACCGGTGAGTTTCGTTTTGTCGTCGGTCAGTTTGATACTGCCCGCCGCGCCAGTCACTGGCCTGCCGTCCTTGTCGGTCAGTTTCAGGCGGATAACCGTCTGGGTTTTGCCGTCGGCCACCATCGATTTATTGGTCTGTTCAAAGCCAGAGCTGGCAGGGCTGACGGCGGAAGCAGTGACCTGTATCTGAGTTTCCATCCGCTCAGAGGCATTGCCCTGATTATCATAGGCGACACCGGACAGGGTGTAAGTGTTGTTGCCCTTGTCATGGAACGGCGGCAGGGTCAGCAGATAATGCGTCCCACCACGCCCAGATTCAGCGGCTAAGTTGGCTGACAGCGCCGGGGCACTGACGTTTTCCAGCTTGCCGCCCCCTGCCAGCAAATTCGCCGTATCCCAGACGATTTCTTTCAGGCCATGTTGGGCGCTGACACTGACATTCAGCGGGATCACCGCCCCGCCGCGTCCGCTGATGCGGTTTTCCATCATCAGGCGGATCAGGTTTTTCTTGCGGTACTCCAGTACGATTTGGTTATTGCGGTCAACCAAATCATAACGGCTGCCTTGCAGGCTGCGTTTAAAGGCCATCGCATCGGGGTCGACCTGTTTTGACCACGGCGTGCCGATTTCATAATTCAGGCCGAAATTAAACCGGGTTTCCCCGCCGCCGGAAGCACTTTGCCGGCGGTCAAGCCCCAGTGTCACCAACGGGACAGGGGTATAGTTGACGCCGAGGGTAAAGGCGGCCGGGTTTTTCTGCCGGCGCGCTTCGCTCAGCAAGCCGACTTCATCCCCAAAATACTGCTCATAAATTAACTTACCGCCCAGTTGCGGATAAGACGGAACATAGCCCTCCGCCCGCAGGTCAAAACCGTTGGCCGGGCGCTCTTCGTAATCTTTCAGCTTCCTGCCGTCTTTCCAGCCACTGGCGCGGAAATAGCCATTGGCGCCGAAGCG
>NZ_JAQRFI010000137.1 GCF_028598805.1 Xenorhabdus yunnanensis
CGGTGTATGTCCGTGAGTCAGTGAGGACAGGGCTTTCCTTCAATTCTTTCATTCTGATTCCTGTCACTTCCTTGCACTTTTGCTGCAATTCTGGGTATCCATCCAATGCGTTCCATGTATTTACATATTCCTGTTGTAACTTCTCCTTGTTGTTTTCATTGGTTGCGTACTCAGTGAAATCACGGAGAATTTCATTAGGATCTCTTTGATTAGGCTGACGGGCGTCAAGTTTTTTTACTCTATGCTCAGCGCGTTTCCCTCTTGATACTGACAGCATCATTGAGAAATCACCCTCAATATCGCTCATTGCATGAACTTTAATTCCGCCAACAGCAACGCCGCCGAATCGAACACTGGGGTCACCAACAATGGTTAATGACTTACCTACCCATGAATGCCCGTCAGCTCCCCATCCACCAATCAGGACGCGGCGCATGGATTTGCTGGGTTTATATGGCCGACCGTCATAACCCACTAAATCAACAAAAACGGGCTGCTCTTTCGTTCCGGCTCGAACGGATTTAATGACGGCTGTAATACTTTCTGTCTGGACATCTTCAAAGTTCAGTTGATCGGACTTTGGAATAATGGTGTTAGATAAATTCATAGATAGACCTCATCGACATATTCGTCATCGAATAGATAGGCTGGTACGTTTATCTCACTGGATGGCAACACCATTCCCTCGGTTCGTAGGGATTCGTCGTCCATGCATTCCTTGAGCTTATGGAGGGACTCAAACAGGGTTTTATAACCCAGATCCAGCGAGTCCTCACCGATGTAATACATGCAGTTTTTGTATGGCGGGGTATTTTCCAGTGCAAAGAAACAAAACTGATTTAATTCTCTCCCGGTCACCAGCCTGAGGACGTATAAATAAAATGCCGCCTGAACGTGATAATGATATTTACCAAATGCCTGACTGAATCCGCGTTCAGTTGCATCCCGGCAACTTTTGACATCCAAAGGATAAGAGTGATTATCTGACAATCTGTCAAAGCGGCACTTTAAACTGAGTTCTGTACTCGGGCAGGTGGCGAACATAGAAACTTCTGAGTGACCGCTACCACTCATGTAGTCAATAAAATCATTGTTCATCCATGCTGATTCAATCATCCTTGTTACTGTTTCAACTTCACTGCCAATCAGTATTTTTTCAGCATCTGCATACTGAAAAATCTCCTTGTATTCCTTTGATGCTCTGGTTTTTATGTCACCCCTTAAAATGAAGTCCCTTTCGAAAATAGCAGGCTCAAGCAGGGCTGCGTGAATGGCAGTTCCTATCTGCGTCGATTTGCTTCCTTTAAATGGGTTGAAGTACAGATTTGCCGGACTAACACTGATCGCCTTGATGGTGGTTGAACCTATCGCCTCGTCCTTGTGATAGTCCTCATTGGATATGTCGTAATAGATGCCGGGGGTCATGCTGCCCTCCCTTGAATCTTGAGTTGACACAGTTTATAGAGTAGTGCGTGAATTTCCTCATCCGCCTCACCGCCTGTATCGAACATATCGCCGAATAATTCATTCATCCGTGGTGAGAAAATTGACTGGGTTCCCTCTGGCAGTGATTCATATAACCTGTGAGCGTCGTTTTCCCGTTGCTCCTCTACCGCTTCCTGATACGCGGCTTCTTCCATTCTGCGCTCATATTGCTCATCCTGAGCACCGCAGGGGTTATATCCAAAATGTCTCATGCGGCCTCCTGCTGAAATTGCCTGTTCAGTTCCATTGCGATTTTGCGGCCCATCCCTGATTTGATAATCGCCTCAACCAAACTCTCCTCGTCACTGTGATTCACAATGTGAGCGATCATTTCGCTGTGGTCGGGGTCTGAGCGTTTGGCGAACTCCGAGAACGGCATATCAAATTGCATGTCACCGAGGTAGGTGTACGTAATATGGATACGTCCGTGCCTAACCGTTTCTTTCTTTTCGACATAGCTGTAGCTCATAGTGGCTGGATACATAATTACCTCCCGTCGTCAGACTGGAATAAATACAATGATTGAAACAATGAGTAATGCAACTAGGCGCTTCCATGCGCGCCGGTTCCTGATTGCCTGTGGTTTTGCGGGTACAACCGCGCAC
>NZ_JAQRFI010000138.1 GCF_028598805.1 Xenorhabdus yunnanensis
GTTGTTCAGCGAAACATAGGAGATCTGGCTGTTCTCACTGAGCAATGGGTAATGCGAAAACAATTGCGGGTGATGTATTCGACCCGTCATGACAGGGTTCACACAGTATTGCCGGAGTTAAAATGAATTTAGAATCACTACCGAAGTATTTCTCACCCAAGAGCATTATGTTTAGTGACTCTCCAGCCGCAACCGCTACTGATTCATTTTCAATTACCGATGTTATGGCCTCGCTAGGATTGGCGTCCGCTCAGGCGAGGCTGGGTATTGAACTGTTTTTGGCGAAACACGGGATCAATAGACCAGATGACGCGGTGGAGAGTCTCTACCAGTATGCACTGACGCAGGTTCACAAACACAGTGCAATTGCAAAACTCGATGAGGATATTAGGGGAAATGTCCTGCAAATACTCGCAAATTATGCATTTCAGGATTATGCGAGGAGTGCAGCCAGTAAGAAGCCGTGTCCAGAGATGCATTGTGAGAGTGGGTTTATCACCGTTCGTAAATTCACGACCAAATATGGAACCAGTGAGGGACTGTTAATGAAGGCGTTAGGGTTAAAGCCGACGCGATTTGTTACGTCAATCCATGAAGTGGAAGAGACATGCCGCATTGTCTGTAAGACGTGTAATGGCAAAGCAGAGGTCAGCCATTCATGCCGTTGCAATGGTCGCGGTGAAATTCTAGACAAGAAGCAGACTCAATTAATTGGTATTCCGGTCTACAAAAAATGCCCTAAATGTTCAGGGCGGGGATACTCCAGACTGAAATTTACAGATGTATGGTGTGCAGTGAAACCACTAACGGGGGTATCCAAAACTACCTGTTACGATAAATACCAGCCATTATTTGAGCATCTGGTAACGGAATGTTTTAAAGAGGAGGCTAGAGCTGATTCTATACTGCAAGAACTCACAAAAAGAGAAATAATTTCTAGTTAAATTTAAATGAATAATAAATGACTATTGCATTTTTCGGAAAAATAGCCCATCATTGCTCTAACGATGGGTTATTGTCTCTCGTTGAATCAAAGAAGAATTCTCAGACCTCGCTCCGGCGGGGTTTTTATGCCTAAGACTTAAAAAGATGACAGTTACCCTTGCATCCATTACAGAATAGGTAACTGTCGGATCGTTAGAAACGCTTGATTTCTCGCTCTCTCAATACTTCTTCTTCAACTTTCTCACTATTTTTAATGACTGATAATGTCTTTCTTATCAATTTATTAATCTCAGCTGACAACTCGTGAGGTATTAAGCTTTCTACGCCATCAAGTTCAGTCCCCAGATCAGCAATTTTAATTAATTTTCTGGGTGCTTTTATTTCTTTTAAAGTACGGATAATATCAGGCTGAAATACAAATCCTTCTGCTTCATTAATAGATATCAATTTCTTATCAAGAGAATGCAGCACTCCCAAGATTAAAAAGCTAAAAAATTTCGCAGCGTACTTTTCTTCAAGACAATAACATAATTTCTTCTTCACTTCGTACTCCAATGATTAATTACTTTTACATCAAATACTGGACTACCGCTCTCATGGACAAAATAATGAATAGACACCATTTTACCAGAGCCATCATATCCATTTTTATATATTTTAATCCATTTTCCTTCTTTTTCTTTTCTTAGCTCTATCAATGTATTTTTATTTTTAACACTCTTCCTAATTAGTCCACCGTGTGCAGCTTTAAACCCTGGGGGATATTTGGGCGCATCCTTGATTGATTTGTAAAAGTGCTTAAGATCACTTGAATTACCAAACCAGCTCAACCAGCCCACTTTAGTGAGTGAGATTTGATGCGTGTTTGCCGCCGTATCTGACGCTTGAAAGCTGTGCCCCGAAAAAGAGAGCGATACCAATAGAACGCTAAATAAAACTTTTGTAAATCGATTCATAAGAATGTCCTCAATATAAATAAGCTTTAAAGTATTCTCACAACAGAATTAA
>NZ_JAQRFI010000139.1 GCF_028598805.1 Xenorhabdus yunnanensis
CTATCCAAAAATACCGCTATGCCTGTTGAAGACGCCTCTAAGTTGACCGGTGCATTAGTGCAAATTGGTACAGAAGCTGATCAGGCAAAGGATTCTGTACAGAATTTGTTTAATACACTCAATGCGGCAGAGCGGGGTGAGAATGGTTCCGCTCGTGCAGAATTAGATAAGCTGGGTGTTAAAATCCATACAACAAAGGAGGGTTCTGCGGCTGTTATTCCAACGCTATTGGAACTGGAAGAGGCATTTAAAAATAAAAATATTCCTTCTGAGACCGAGAACAGATTGATAGTGAAATTGGGGTTAACCCCCGAGATTTTGGCCTTACTCAGAGAAGGTAAAATCGAGGAACGGCTGGATAAGTCGAAAAAATTCGGTCTAAGCCGAACGGCGGAAGAAAATCAAAAACTCACTGACTTTAATACGGAAGCCAATGAAGCTAGTGCCAGATTTTCTGGGATGTGGAACCGAACGAAAATAGATGCTGCTACATATTTTTTAGACAAAGGCGAAGAAGCAGAAAAAAAACCTGCGTGGCAAGCCATTAAAGATATCAGGATGCGCGAAAACGACACCGCCGACAGTTTCTATCATGGAAACAAAGAGAAAGATATCAGGAATCGGGCAGTCAGCGACAAGGAATTTATCAGCCAGTTAACCTTTATGGAGGAGTTCCGTCTTTTACGGGGAAAACCGGATGAAAGCCTGCAAAAGAAACTGGATGATAGATATGGTGAAGCATGGGAAAAGCAGAAAAAAGCCCATGAAGCGAAAACAGCCGCTAATAAAATCCCGGCATTGCCAAAGTATGAAACACCCAATTACCCGAATCCATTAAAGAATAGCGGCAACAGCACAGCATCATTGGAATCAATGTCGGGTTACTTTGCTACGCTGGAAAAGAAATACGGTCTAGATCCGGGATTGCTGCACGGTGTTGCTATGACGGAATCAGCGGGGAACCCTAACGCAATAGGTAAACCGACGAAATCTGGTCAGGCGAAGGGGATGTTCCAGTTTATGCCCGGAACTGCCGCCGAGTGGGGATTAAAAGGCAACGATGTTTTCGACCCGTATAAATCGGCAGAAGCTGCGGCCAAGATGCTGGGCAGTTTGCTGAAAACGCACAATGGAAATCTTAATAAAGCCCTTGCTTCATATAATTGGGGTATCGGGAACGTACAAAAAGAAGGCATGGGGAATATGCCAACGGAAACGCGTAATTATATCCCCAAGGTTAAGAAAAACATGGCAAGTGGCGCTGCAATAGCTGAAAAGAACACCAACAGGCAAGAACAACAATTTTCATTCCCCTCACTCTATGGTCAGAAGAAAGAGAGTAAGTATGAGGAAGTGATCGCCGCGAACATAGCAAAGGCGGTCAGGGAGGCCATCGGTGATAAGCCTTTTCTGGTCGAAATAGCCTTGGTCGATAACAAGACCGGAGAACGACAAAAATTCCAGTCAAAATCTTCGGGAAAAGTCACCACCTCGATGCAATACTCTTGAAGTGGGTCCCATGATGGGGCTTTTTGTTGTCTATTTTCCGGTAATACTTTACATAGTATCGTCATGACGATCAGTTATAAATAAACATTAATGCTCTTGTATTGGGAATATTGTCCTTACACATTTATATTTAAACGTTAAATATTTAATTAATAAATTAATAATTATTTGTTTATCCAGTTATTAATTTTTTAAATTAACGCCATTGATTGCGTGATTATAAACAATTCATAAACAGAGGATAAATAATATCATGTAAAATATTGTTATATCTTTTTTGTTTCTGTATGTTCAGAATTACGCATGATAGTAAATACATCATGTTAATGTAATGTGGTCAATTTTTTATTGTAAAACAGGAAGCAATGATGAAAAAATTATTCGTCGTCATTCTGACGATTTTTTGTGTGGCATTCGGTTCACTGTCTCATGCGAA
>NZ_JAQRFI010000140.1 GCF_028598805.1 Xenorhabdus yunnanensis
GGTTGGCACGCTGGTTTAGCTGCTCGTAGCTGAGCGACTGGTCGCCATAAGTCAGCGCTATCGCCTGCGGATACAGCGCGGCCTGCTGCTCAAATTGCTGATGCACACAGAACTCGACAGGCGCTACCCACAGCGGCAGGTTGCGTTGTTCAGTCAGGGCGTGAAGTGCTGTAGCAGGTAAAACGGGGAGTTGTTGCAGGCTATAGTGTTCCTGCTGATCCAAAGTATTCACGATCCCTTCGAACACGCGCTGCATATAAAGGCATATTGTGTGCGGCTCGATAGGCGTAACACCTTGAATCGTTAGCGCCATGGCCTGACCAAAATCTTCAACTGACACAACCAAAGGATAGTTCGTCCGCTCTTCAGACTTCAGCCAGGTAATATCGAACAATGGCTCCGGCACATTCTCAGCGTTGGTTGTGAGAGGTGAGTGTCGGTAGTTAAGCAATGAACTAAATAGCGGGGCAGGGGCGGCAACACCACTAAAACGCTGGGCCAGCGCCAAAGAGGCATACTCATAACCCAGCAATTCAGCCAAGTCTTGCTGTGTTTCCTTAACCGCTTGTTCTACCGATCTATCATTCACATCGACCCTGAAAGGGAGAGTGTTGATAAACATCCCCATGGCTTTAGACATCCCTTCAGTCCCCTGCAAACGGCCAAAGAGTACGGTGCCAAAGACCACGCTAGAACGCCCACTGATTGCCATCAACACGCGGCCCCAGGCAAGGTGACATAGACTAGCAAGGCTAACTTCCAGTCGCCGTGCATGGTGGCGCAGACGATCATTCAAAGAAGCAGGCAAGTCCAAACGATGTTCCTGTACCGCACGATTATCGATCTCGCTCAAGCCATAAGGTAACGTTGGTTCATCAATGTCGGCCAAACGGCTGCGGAAGTAAGCCTCATGCTTGCTTTGCTGCTCGGAAAGATAGGTTTGAGCCACCAAATTACGGTATTGCTTAGGCTCATCCAGGCTAGCGGCACGGCCACGCATGATTGACTCAACTTCATGGTAGAGACGCTCCAGCGTGGTATGGTCACCGATTAAATGGTGCATCAGCATAACCATGACCCAACGCTGATTATCCTTATCTTCGGTGATAACGAACTGCAGTAAAGGCGCTTGCTGAATATCCAGACGGTAGTCTTCCGCGTTATACCTTGCGCTAAGCTGTTCAACAACCGGGCCATTCTGGCGGTCTAGCGTTAACTCATGGATCTTCAGGGAGGCTTCACGATAAACCACCTGCGCGGGCATGCTCACACCACGAGCAATAATTGCCGTTCTGAGGATGTCGTGCCGATTAACGACCTGCTGCATCGCGTTGAGAAATTCATCCACTAATGCACGTGTGCCGAAAGCAATCTGGCTAATAAACAGGTAGGGATCGCCACGCTCTTGCAACAGATGGTGAAATAAGATGCCATCTTGCAAAGGGGCTAGCGCATAAATATCCTGAATATTCGCGACGCCTCCCGGTGTCTGCTGTATCACATAATCAATATCATCTTGAGTTAATTCGATCAGCGGTAACATCGACGGTGTAATCGTTTGGCCGTCAAATGTTGATACCTGAGAGACAATATTTGCTGTGGCTTCAGGCTCGATGACCGAGACTTTGAGCGCCAGCTCTTTGAGAGAGGGGGCCACAAACAGATCGCTAATTTCCGCTTTTAATCCCCGCTGGCGTAGCTGCTCCATTAAGAAGATAACCAGTAGCGAATGCCCCCCCAGAGCAAAGAAGTTGTCATCACGACTGACTCGCTCCACTCCGAGCAGTTCCACCCACAGCTCCGCCAGTACCTCTTCCAGCTCGCCTTCCGGCGCAACATAGCGGGGCGTGCTCAAGCGCTCTGGCTCCGGCAAATCCCGACGGTTTAGTTTGCCGTTCGGCAGGCGTGGCAGCGAGGGC
>NZ_JAQRFI010000141.1 GCF_028598805.1 Xenorhabdus yunnanensis
GTAGACGGTCAGTGGCTCTATGTCTATGCCGATCACATTCGCTTTTTGACTAAAAAACGCCACCGTGTTGAGGGTGTTCGGGTTCAGGGTTACACGGCAAAAGGAATAGAGCTGCGAGAGGTGGTGTGATGGTCATTATGTCTGGTGACTCCTTGAGACTAAGGAGTCCTATTGTCGCGGTCATTAACCCAGTGACCTCGAAGAATACCGTAGTCCTCAGTTTGGCTGGTTCAATGGTCACTGAATCAATGACCAATGGACACTCAGCGAACTTGATGAATGTTAATGACAAAAGTTCATTATGTTCAGCCAGTCAGAAACACAAAATAACTGTACCATCTGTACCAATTAACAATAAACATATATTTATCAATGTATTGAGTTGGTACAGTTATTTAAATATCTGTGCCATATCTGTACCACAACTGTACCTGTTAAAAAGAGGAAGCCAGCCAGAAAGAAACCTTTCACTCTCTGGCGGATGTGTGAATATTTTCAGACACCACTCAACGAAACTTTGCGCTCAGTCATCGGCTGAAATTTTAGCTGATGGGTATACGAATATTTTCGGACACCTCAGTAACTCATTGATATCTAATCAGACGCCAGATTTGGCGTTTGGTCATACTTTGGCTGTCCCGATTATTTCGGGTCAGTTACCTAATCCATTGAAATATAGTCAAGCGGCATATTTGCAGTCTGGTCATAATCTGCGCGTATCATTTAGCGACGCGCAAACTTTGCGACTGTCATTTAGTCAGGTGCAAAAAGAAAAGGATAGCACGGCGAATGCTACCCTTTGGCGTAAAGCACATTTGCTTTACGAAGAATTACAACAGCTTAAAAGGCTCACCTCTTTAAGAGATGTGGTTAGTTATTGCTCAATGCCGCGAGATTGTAACTCTTTGCGGATAATTCTCTTTATCCATGCAGATATAGATTCATCACCATCAATTTTCATCGCTTCCCTCATAGCTTGTTCCAATTGTGGCTCGACTCTGAATGCAATTTGTTTATTGCCTCTTGGCAAATATGTGTTTGACATATGTAATACTCAGGGTGTATGTTGTTTGTGTCTGACAGTGTACAACACATTTATGTCAGATGTAAAACAACAACGCCCCGAAGTGCTACCAACACTATCGAGGCGTCTAGCCAACAACGTAATGGAGTCTTACGCTATGGATACACCACAGCATAACCAAACTCGCCTTAAATTTACATTCCTAATTGCATCTGGCACTCAGCGGCTGGTGGATATTCACCCCATGCGCCTTATCACTGTACTGGCAGACAGCGAAGGAGAAGCCCGTCTACTGGCAGGTATCCCCTCACTGATATTTGTTTCTCGTCAGGGGGCTAACCATGCGTAACCCCGCGCCCCATGACTATTACACCCATCAGAACGGGGAAACTGTTCAAGTGCTGTCGGTCGCCTTTAACCGCGTGACGTTTGTCCGTGAAGGTTATACCTACCCGTGCATTATGCCATTAAGCCGTTTCACTCAAGAATACACCTACGCAGGGAGAGCCTGATCATGTCTGATATCTATAACCACTTGGTACGCACCAGCTTTAACGATCTGAGCACTGAGGAACTGAAAGACTTACGTAAGCATTCCGAAGGGGCGTTGAGTGGCGTGATGGCGGCGATGTCTGCGATGGGGGAAATGGCTTTCTGGTCAGCCGATAATGAAAACTATGCAGATTGTCAGGCAAGGGAGGATTTACGCCGCGTGGGTGAAGCCCTGATGTATTTGCCAAAAATAGCAAAGGCACTCAACGACACAGCACAGCACGCCCAGTTTGAAATTCATCACCGCGAGGGATTCCCGAAATGGTAAGCCATATTGATATTCGTTCGGTGAAAGCGGCGGCGCAAAATCAGTGGC
>NZ_JAQRFI010000142.1 GCF_028598805.1 Xenorhabdus yunnanensis
TGACTGGACTATGAATAGCATGTTGCTTTTTAATCTTACATTGGGAACCAGTAAATATGATGGTACTGAACAAGATTGGGGTTACATGATGGTGACTTTTTCGCAAAAGTTAGGCGCTATATTAAAGTAAACAGGCCAAACTAAGCACTTTTGCTTTGACTGGAAATAAATCCAATCCTGAATTTAAGCCTCGCTCCGGCGGTTTTTTTGCTTTCTGGAAGGGATGTCTAAATCCGTCGAGTCGGTATAGCGCTCACAGCAAGTAATACTCAGCGAACTGTATTGAATTGGTTGTTATAGAGACTGCGCAAATTGAATCGGTAGGATTAATTGGCGTTTCCCTAATTCAGAGAAACGCCATTAGCACAATTTAGGTTAGGTAATTCACCTTTTATGTTTACCTACCAGTTTGATTTCACTGTGATTACCTTCTCTACTAATCGTCCAATTTCTTTATTGTTTCTGATGACTGATAATGTTTCTTGCAGCAACTCACGAATATTTTTTGGAAGTTTTTCAGGTATTAAACTTTCCACATCTTCAAGTTGACAGCCTCCTTCAATAATATCAATTAATTCACGGGATGCATTTATTTTTTTCAACGATTTTATTTCATCGGGCTGGAATATAAATCCCTCTGCCTCATCAATAGATATTATTTTTTTTTCAAGAGAATACAGCACTCCTACGATCAAAAAACTAATGAATTTCTCTGCATGTTTCTGTTCAATAGTATAACTAAGTTTCATTATTTTATGCTCCAGCGATTCACTACTTTCACATTAAATACTTGACCACTTTCATGCTGAAAATAATGAATGGATACTTTATTTCCATTAACACTACCATTTTTATACACTTTATACCATTTTCCTGCTTTTACTTCTCTTAGATCCCGCAATAAGTCTTTCCTGTTAATAATATGCTTAGTTGTTCCATCTTGGACTGGCCTAAACCCTTTAGGATATTGCGGTGCATCCTTAATTGATTTGTAAGTATGCTTAATACTATTTGAGTGTCCGTGTCCGTGTTCATACCCATGACTATACCCGTGTTCATACCCGCGTTCATATCCATGATCATACCCATGTTCATATCCGTGTTCATATTCGTGTTTATGTTGCGTGTGCTTCTTAGTAATTAAAGTTTGATATGGGTTTGTCGCTTCATCTGGCGCTTGAGAGCTGTGCCCCGAAAAAGAGAGCGATACCAATACAAGGCTAAACAGAACTCTTGCAAGTCGATTCATAAGAAGATCCTCATATAAATAAGCTTTAAAGTATTCTCACAACAGAATTAAAATAACTCTGGCGTAATATGAGGCATTATATAGATACCCAGCTAAACGGAAGTAAAACCAGAACCGATTTACTTCGGATAAAGAATTAATAAAAGATAAATGAAGTTGATTATTAAAAATTATAGGGTGAGTAAGGCTTTGAATTTACAATCCAACTACCTAATAATCCTAGGTAGTTCAAAATCCCGCCAGAGTCCGGGATTCAGATGAATATTTTAAGGCTGCGCATGGCGTGGCCTTTTTCACAAAAACTACCTTTAACACCTTGATATCCTTTATTTCCTGCATGATGCAGGTTTAGCGCTATGTCACGCTTCCGTTTGAAACGGAGGCAGTGAAAGTGAACTTTAATGATTTATTGGAGTTAATGAGTCACCAATCTCAGAGACTCCCCTCTTTAAGAGGGTTGGTTGAAAATAACTCAATACGTTTAATATACCTACCTGCTGCCGTGGTCCTCATTTTGGTTGGTCAATCAGCCGAACTTTCGTCCGATGAACCCGCTAAAAGTTGCGGGTTAAAATCCAGCCAATATT
>NZ_JAQRFI010000143.1 GCF_028598805.1 Xenorhabdus yunnanensis
AGGCCGTCTGCCCCTCCGTGCCTGAAACCGTTACCTCCGGCAGCGTGGGCGATGGAACCCCCGTCGAACTCACTGGAGAAACTGGATCAACTGTTCTCGATATCCGAGAAGGCATCATCAACGACCGGGCAAAACTGAGATATTTACAGGATTACGTTAAAACTGAATGCAGAAGGGTAAATAACGATGGGTGAGATAATTCTTGGCTACATGACGGGGAGTCTAATGATTATTGGTTACCTGTATATTCTGGTTAAAGCATGGAATTGGCTATTCGCGTTACTCTTCAAAGCATATGACAAACTCCGAAAAGAAGAGCGAAAGCAGAAGGCTGTTAACGAGTTGTACGATGCATTTGAACTTGACCAGATGCAGGATGACCAGACTATGAAGGTAGCTACGAAAGGCGACCTAGTGATTGTGATGTATCGGCAACAATCAGATAGTAAATGACATACTGCCACCTCAGAGCAAATGATTCTGGGTTTGCAGGAGTATGTTAGGACACAATGTGGGTGAACCATGAGAGGACGGCAGGAATGAACCGTCCTACTCGGTTTATTATAATAATAAACAAGTTGGAATAGTTAATGGACCTTTTTCGCTCATTGCTACGCACCACTCCATACAGGCTTTCCATCTGCCAAGATCCCTCTCATTCGAACATATAGAAGCAGAAATCTGCGTTGAGGCTAAAAGAGTCGTGCCTGCCACCAGGCAAAGAAGAATGAATTTTTTCATTTTATTCTCCCTATTTCGCTTGCAGTAACATTATTGCAACAACACATAAACCCATATTCCCCCAACAACAAGCGAATAATACTTAACAATTAGTTACTCTCTGAAATCAAAAAAGATATTCCCTTATCCATTCCCTGAGTGGCTAAAGGAATCCCCAAGCCATCACATCCCGTGGTGGTTTTTTTATTCCCTTATCCATTCTATAAGTGGTTACCGGAATAACCCATGCTGCCACCCCGTTCCTACCGCGTACCCAACGCACACGGGCGGGTGGCATTTTTGTTTTCATCGCGCACCGAAAGCGCCGCTTAATTACACCGAACCTAACCCTATAGAAATGAGCCTTCGAGGTAACCAGTTATGGCTGGCGAGCCTTCGGTGGGCTGGTATTCCTATTTCGGCGAAGGTTCATTTCATAGAGCAGGTAAACGTTATGTCTAAGGCATTAGTTTTCAAAGAGCGTGAAGTTATCCCTTTTGATAATGGTGACGGGAAGATTTGGTTTACAGCTGAAACATTAGCTGATTTGCTTGGATACACAAACAGCAATAAGGTCTTAAATCTGTATAAACGCCATAAGGATGAATTCACAGAAAGTATGACAACCTTGACCAAAGTGAGGATGAATGGAATAAACAATAGCTTACGTGAGGTAAGTGCTCGTTTGTTCTCATTAAGAGGCGCTCATTTGATTGGGATGCTTTCCCGTACAAAGGTAGCTAAGGCACTTCGGCGATGGCTGCTGGACTTGGCTGATAAAGAAAACAATGCATATATTCCATCCGTTGGATACACAATTCAACAGATGCAGAACATTGTAGCAAAAGCCCGAAAGGCGTCTGACGAGGATTCCTCTGATGCTGGTCGCAGGCTGAGGAAGCGACAAGATGACCTGATGACCCTCGATAAGGCTGAAAGACTGATTGATGATCTTGGTCAGATGGCGCTCGGATTGGTTGGCGGCGGTAAAAAGGAAATTGCCCATATTTAGGGCGGTGACGCGTGACTTATGCAGAACTTTATAGAGTCCCGACTAAAAAAGTACGGGGTTATATAAACCGAACCAGTTATTTATTCTAATTTATGGGGAAA
>NZ_JAQRFI010000144.1 GCF_028598805.1 Xenorhabdus yunnanensis
GCTTGCTCATTCAGGTCGCGATAATTTAGGGTGCCCTGCGGGGAGTGCAGGGCAATGGCATCTGGCGTACTGGCGGCCCGTGACTCGAACTGCGCCACGATGGAAGGCGTACCCTGATCTGCGGCAATGGTCGTAGCAGGGATACGTGGCGACCACATTGACATCGGCACCACAGGGAGTTGGCTTAGCACAATATCTTGATGTGCTATCAGAGCATCAGCAATCGCGGCCAATACCGTGACCATATAGGTACATAAGGCCTCAGCATGAAGGGGCTGCCGAGCTTGTGCCGTTAGCGATAAGCTATTATTGAAATCATCCACCGCCATCGCGAGCGGGTAATTAGTCCGCTCAATCGCTTCTAACCATTTAACACCCGGAATAAAGTCGGTGGTGTGGTTAAACACCGAGGTGGTGGCGTTACTGTGACGATAGTTCAGCAAGCTATTGAAAAGCGGTGCCGGTGCTTCAATTCCACTGCAGCGCTGGGCAAGCGCCAGAGAAGCATGTTCATGTTGTAACAGCCTCGCTAGCTGTTGGTGAATATCCTGCACACCCTGTCTGAGAGAGCGAGCATCAATATCTACTCGTAGCGGCAGTGTATTAATAAACAAGCCCATACTCTGCGCAAAACTGGTTGCTGCCGTCAGGCGTCCTAACATCACGGTACCGAACACCACAGCGGATTGGGCGCTGGTTGCTGCGATAACTCTGGCCCAGGCCAGATGACATAAGCTGGCTAAACTCACCCCGCAATGACGAGCTGCCTCACGCAAGCGATGATTAAGTTCGCTCGACAAAGGCTGATAATGTTCCTCAATGTTTTCCCCTGAACCTTGAATATCCTCAATATCAAAGGCCAGGCTCGGCGTCGTAATATCGGCTAACTGTTGTCGGAAATACGCTTCTTGCTCTTCCTGGTGACTCGTTTCTTTCAACTGGGTAATGAGTTGGCGATAAGGCACAACCGGCAACAAGTCTTGCTTTCTCCCAGCCATAATCAGGCGAATCTCCTGCAACATTAGTTCAAGCGTTGCATGATCCCCAATTAAGTGATGCATCAATTGCAGTAGGATCCAGCGCTGATGTTCATCATCGCGCGCAATCACCAAATGCAACAAAGGGGCTTGCTCGAGCGGAAGGCGTATTTTGCGGGGATCAAAATGCTGGCGCAGTTGTTCAACGACGGGTCCCTCTGCGGCAGCGAACTCAAGTTCTTCCTGCGATAACGTTGCTTCCCGGTAAACGACTTGTACTGCGGGGCTCACCTGACTGATGATCGCCGTACGCAAAATATCATGGCGTGCGACCACCTTTTTCATCGCGGCCAAAAAGCTATCCAGCGTTTCACGTTGTGTAAAAGCCAGTTGGCTCACCAGCAGGTAAGGGTCACCTTCGTTTTGCAGCAAGTGATGGAATAACAGGCCATCTTGCAGCGGTGATAAGGGATAAATATCCTGGATATTCGCACTTCCACCTTCGACCTGCTGACAAATCAGATCAATGTCTGCTTGCTGCAAATCCACCAAGGGCAACATAGACGGTGTAATCTGCGTCGTGCCCGTTGGGATGCCGTTATTTAACTGCTGAGTGGGCTGTGATGAGGCCACCTTCAAGGTTTTACTGAATTCGGACAATCTGGATTGACGAAACAGTTGACGTACTTCTGTTTGCCAGCCAGCGGCACGCAGGCGCTCAATCACCTGTACCGCCCGCAAAGAGTGCCCTCCCAGAGCAAAGAAGTCGTCATGGCGACCCACCTGCCCGATGCCCAGTAGCGCCGACCAGAGCGCCGCCATCTGCTCTTCAACCTCGCCCTC
>NZ_JAQRFI010000145.1 GCF_028598805.1 Xenorhabdus yunnanensis
ACTCAAGCCGAACCCTACCGCAGAACGACAAGTTCCATGCGTTATGTGGTGACGTCTCTAAACAGGGTATTGAATGGTCTGACAGTACATGGAAGACGCAGGAATGGAAATGTATTTTCGTCTCCGGTCATGCCAAAGCGACCGGAAAAGAGGGGCAGATAATCACGGGGCTGGAAGGTGAACTGGTGCCACTGGCAAGAGAAAGCACCGCCAGAATGAGCATGAGGCGCATGAGCAGTTTAATTGAATATTCACAGGCATGGGCGGTATATCAGGGCGTAAAACTCACTGAGACACGCTACACGCTGAATTATTACGGTCACAGAATTTAACTCAAGAAGGAGTGGGAGCGGTGATAACGTTCAGACATTTTCTGGATAGGCCAATATGGGCGGCAGTGGCTGGATATGATTTTAATATTATTGATTGCCTGTCCGTGGCTGGGTGTAGATATTTCGAGATACCAGTGAATATATGGGATGAATTATTGGGTTTAGAAATTAGACAAATGGTCGCTGTAATCATCATAGCGCTGTTCGGTTTATTTTTTGTGTTTATTTATCCGCTCATATTTTGGGTATTTGGTATCAGATTGTATTTCAACTGTAAGCGGCACATTAGGAAGTACAAATCAGGTAAGCCGCAAATAGTCATTGATAACCTGAACGGATGGAAATCCGATTGCGACAGGAGATTCAGGAAATGATTCACACTCTTTTGGGCAGCAGCAATGCTAATGATGGGACTGGTGTTAGGGGGACAGGGTGGATAATAAAAAACAGGATCAACCACGGTATCAGCCATACCTCGATGGTGTGGATTTGGTCATTCATGGTCAGAAGAGTTTTCGGCGGTGGCCAACAATAAAACGCGCATTCAGATATCTAATGTGGGCGATTTTTAAGTGTCAAGGAAGTGTTGATTATGTTGGATGCGTTTTCTATCTGGGCCGCGTTCACGTCATGATTAAACACGAAGAATTTAAAAAGGAACGGGAGAATGTAGGAAATGGCAAAGGCAAAAACGCCGAAGCCCAAAACCTGTAAGATTTGCCAATCAGAATTCACACCAAGAAGTACCACTCACACCGTCTGTTCTCTCGAATGCACCATCGAATTATCAAATAGAAACATCCAACGCAAGGAGGAAAGAGAACTCCGGCGTCAGCGTTCTATTGAGCGTCAGGAACTGAAAGCCAGACGGGAAAAGTTAAAATCCCAATCTGACTGGGAGAAAGAGGCTCAAGCAGCGTTTAATAAGTACATACGCGCCAGAGACTACAGGAGAGAGTGCGTCAGTTGTGGCTGTAAATTGGTAGGCTCCAGTAACTATCTGACCGGCAGTGCCATTGATGCCAGTCATTACAGGTCAAGAGGTGCGGCATCACATTTAAGATTTAACGTTTTTAACGTCCATTCATCATGCACCCGATGCAATCGTCAACTCAGTGGTAACGCGGTTGAATATCGCATCCGGCTCATCAAACGAATTGGCCTCGGCAGGGTTGAGGCTCTCGAATCAAATAATAAAACGCGCAAATTCAATATCGATTATCTCAAGCGAGTGAAACAAATATTCACTCGCCGTGCCCGATATTACGAAAAACGGCGGAAACGCGAGTACATGGAGGCAGCATGACAATTGATGCATGGATTGCCATTGGCTCATGGGCGATTTTCACGCTCATCTATCTGCCGTGGCAAATAGTGCGCCACAGAAAACGAATAAGGGCCATTAATGCAATCAGAAAAGGTGTGTTCCTGATGAGGAAATATAGAGCGCTTAAGGAGCTGAACGCATGA
>NZ_JAQRFI010000146.1 GCF_028598805.1 Xenorhabdus yunnanensis
CCAGAGTCGGGAGACACATTAATGTCGATGCGGCTGATGCATGGCGTAGGCAATATATTGATAGTACCGATCCCCGGACAGAGAACGCCAAGAAAGCCAGTTATGCCGAGGTTGAGTCTCTGGAGGTGCGCGCTAAGGCGGTCTATGATGAGCTATTGCGTGGCGAGGTGGATGTACGCCCGATAGAAGAATCCCGCGCCATTAAAGAGCACTATCTGGCGGAACTGGTCAAGCTGGAACACAGCATCAAATCGGGTGAGGTTCTGCCGTGGCGGGATATGGTGAACAAGGTCAGCGAAGAATACGCCCGGATGCGTACCCGTCTGATAGCAATAGCCCCTGAACATGGCCCTCGACTCAGGGCTACCGCGTCCAGCTCAACGGATGCCGAATTCGTGGCAGCCTTACAGGAGATTATCTACGAGGCCATGTACGAACTGAGCCTTGATGATGAGGCCGCTACGGTGTGATAAGGGCAGAATATGCCTGCCAGTAAGAAACAGTCCATACACACCACACAGCCAATGGGAGGGTTTGAAATTAAGCTGTCCCATAACCCTCTGTGCGGTTTAGCCTTGATGATATAACCCTTTGATTTTAGCTAATTCTGTCAGAAAACCAGAATTCCGGTTCTGAGCAGGAATTGTGGAATATCAATAAGTTAAAAGTGACAAATCTCACCTTTATGCAACCTATTGATTTTATTAATAGTCGGCATGGTGCGGTATTTATTGATAATCAATGAGTTACGTAGAGGTATTTTATAACCCATTGATTTTACTTATTTCCGGCACAGGGACAGATATTAATGAAATCAATGAGTTAACCAACTGTTGGGGAAATCCCTATAGTTGCCGTAGATGGTCAAGATTTTGACTATCCCAAAGTGTGATATCCCATTTAGGGTATGGTGGAAATCACCACACCTGTTAGCAGAGCAAAGCCCGAATTCGGGCTTAGGTGATAACTCATTGATATCTAATCAGACGCCAGATTTGGCGTTTGGTCATAGTATAACTGACCCAATTATTTTGGGTTACCTGTCTCGTTGCCCGGAACAAGAACTACACCTCTTTAAGAGGGGCAGTTTGAGTACCGAAAATATCGGTATGCAAAGTTCAATGTCCGATAATCGGACTTTGGGCGTAACTGGTAGTTACTCGCAAATGACGTTGTGCATAAATGACATTTACTCACAATTTGAGCGTCAGTCTGGCTGACTCACAGAATCTGTACACCTCTTTAAGAGGAGCGCAAAAGAGCAAGATAGCGTCAATGTATTACCCTCCATTGTGGTAATCACAACGCAGGTGGGCTTAAGTTTAAGCCGTCCAGTACTAGGTTACTTAATGTCACTCAGTGACTGAGTACGTATTACGTTCGCAGTGATTTAACTGACTGATTATTATCATGGTTGAAATTCCAACCATCTACAGGCGGTGGAAAATGGCACGAAGACAGAAGAAGAACGCACCCTCGATAGTCGCCACGGTCACAGGGAAGATTACCGTTGCCCCCAAGCGTATAAAGTGCCAGACAGGTAAAGTGATGGCCGTTGCTACTATGCAGGTACAGAGCGATAAGCGCAGTGATTACCCGCTGCGTGTCGTGGGCTTTGATGAAATGGCGCTATCGGTGATGCTGTTACAGAAAGGTCAGGTGATCACGGTGACGGGAAAGGCTTCTTACTGGCAGGGCTATCAGTTAGCTGTTACCTCAATCACTCAATAGGTTCCGACGAAATTCGTCGCAACCTCTTCACAAGGTTAGTGCGTTTAG
>NZ_JAQRFI010000147.1 GCF_028598805.1 Xenorhabdus yunnanensis
ACCTGATTTCACTTCTATTTTTTGCCATTCATCTGTCGCTATAAATTCCATATTCCATCTCTCTGTCGCTGATAATTTATACAGCCATATTATTGCAATATATGCAACAAAGCAAATTAATGATGCAAAATAAGAAACAATAAAATTCACTATAAATTAACGACAGACAGGAAGCGGCAATATCATGAGATATCGCCGTTTGATGAGGTATGATGAAAGGAAGCTGAGGAGTGAGTAATCAATATGGGGCTTATTATTCATCAGGTAAAGCCTTCATTCTGACACTGGAAACATGAGGACAGGATACTGACAAATCTTTGTATTTTGATGTCATGCATGTGCGGTTGTGGGTATGTGGTATTCACGGAATGTGTCATTTAGACGTCCGTGTCTGGAGACCTAAAAAATTATCCAATCTGAGTAGTAAAAGTAAGGATAGAAGCGAGTTAAAAGGTATTAGTTAGAATTAAGCCGCTCTGACAATGTAATTGAATGCGATGTTACGAGGACGGGTTTCTGTTCCTGTTGAATTAGCAACCGCATTATCCATGTAACCATAACCACCAGAACCCATTCCGACAGCAATACCCAATCCTCGGGGATCTGCTCCGTAGTTAATGTTTTCGTGGACACTATTGAAAATGCGGTTCCCTGTACCTAAATTCTCGGCTCCAGCAGTTGAGCTGGACCACATACGGTGAATTCTGTGGCTATGTGGCGCGATATCTGCCGTTTGATTAGAAAGCAGATGTCGCCCAGCGTCCGCTCCTCGCCCATTATCCCAGCCGCGAATAAACTCCCCTCGCAAATCGGGTAGTACACCAGAGGGATAAGCAAGAGCAAGTTTCGGATATCTGACTGTATCAAACGAGTTACCGTTACATATCAGCCAGCCTTCTGGCGGTGTTTCTGTAGGCCAAGGAACAGGAACGCCGACAGGTAAAGACAATCCTTCCATTAATGACTCTATTCCAAGGTTCTTAACAAACTCTTTTTTATCAGGTATATCAGCTCCATTCTGATCTTTTGCTAAACGAGTATTGGCATTGTCATTTGCATTACTGGCATTCTGATTGGCTGTATTAGCCAAATTATACGTCACTTTCACTGCTTTTGGTGTTGCCGCCATAGTTTCACTATCACTACCGACATCATTGCTCAGGACAACAAATCCCTTATCTTGCAGTGTTGCATTGGGATGATTACGGCTTTGGGCGTGTTCTTCAATAGATTCTTTTACATAATTACGACTGGGTACCACGAAAAGATCACAGTCACAAGGGCATGGTGTATCAGGCTTATTATTTTGAATACTCATACTTAATCCCTCATTTAATCAACAATGTGTATTGCTAAATAACATGAAGGCGGGTTACTTCACCGCCGGTGAACATCAATAAAGTCGGTTCATCAATACTGGAGAGTACGGCTTGAATTTAATCTGAATGGCATGTTTTGATGGCAGAATGGCATAAAATGACAGGCGGGAAATTAATAAAAACTGCCCCACTAGTGATCAAAATTAATGCAATGCGGAAGCTGTACAGGTTATTGAATAATCAGATATAGGAATTCTCATATCGGAACAATTAATACCCTATGTTCAATAAAGGGCATTCACTATCAGCACCAAACTTCAAATATACCCCTCGCTGAATCGCGCATCACCTTTCAAATTATAAGCCTTGCTCTAGTAAGAATCCGATTGAGGTGAAAATCTGACCTAAGTGAGGGATTTATGTCTGAAATTAATAAGCTGGATAATGCAGGTAT
>NZ_JAQRFI010000148.1 GCF_028598805.1 Xenorhabdus yunnanensis
CTTTATCTTTTTGTGATAAGACTTTTGCAGCAACTTAAGCACTTCAAGGTTGTCGCCTTCAATAAAGAGGTTCCCTGTGGTATCCCAGTTAACACTCTCTTCCTTGCATGGGCGCAAGGTGCCGGTTGATGGCGTCTGGGCTATTTGACGCGCGCGAGCCTTACCCTGCCAGGTGAAGTTATAGCGCTCGTCTGAATCATTAACGGCTTCACCCAGCACCGCTTTTAAGGCGTTGAAGTCAATCTTTCCTTCCGAAAATACCTCTGGGAAAAGCTGTTTAAGTTGATCGATATTTTTTTGGGTGATATTCGCACTTTTGGACTCAGGGTAATCCAGAGTGATTTTTTCAATTGTCATCAGAGGAATAGCCTGTAATAAAAAAAGCCACGCTATGCGCAGCCTTGAATTTGAACTAGTCGGTTTGACCGACAGGTTGGGTTATCTGATTTAACCGAACTACCAAATATCTTTTGGTAGTTGGATTGTAAATTCAAAGCTTTACTCACCCTATAATTTTTAAGAATCAACTTCATTTATCTTTTATTAATGCTTTATCCGAAGTAAATCGGTTCTGGTTTTACTTCCGTTTAATGGAGTATCTATATAATGCTTCATATCACACCAGAGTTATTTTAATTCTGTTGTGAGAATACTTTAAAGCTTATTTATATGAGGATCTTCTTATGAATCGATTTGCAAAGGTTTTATTTAGCGTTCTATTGGTATCGCTCTCTTTTTCGGGACACAGCTTTCAAGCGTCAGATGAAGCGATAAACCCATATCAACTCGCAGTTTCCGTTTGGAGGTCAAACAATTCAGCTAATAAGAATAAGAAGTACGATAAAAGTAATGAATCTAAGCAAAATAATAAGGCCGGCCAAAATACTTGTGCTATTAAGAATGGTCAGAATGAGCGGGATTTTCTCGCAAATCTAACACACAATGATATTAAATATGTTTACAACTCCATCAAAGATGCGCCATGCTATCCTAAAGGGTTTAGGGCTGTCCAAGATGGCACAACTAAGAATGTGATTACCAATAAATTCGCATTACACAATTTAAGAAAGCTCTATCCCGGAAAATGGTCTAAAGTGTACATGAATGGATTTGATACGTCCGGTAGACATATTTCTATTCATTTCTTCCGGCACCAAAGCGGAAAAGTATTTAATGTAAAAATTAAATATTATTGGAGTTAACAAAGGTATTAAAAATGAAACTTTCTTATAGTTTACACGAAAAACACGCAGCCAAATTTTTTAATTTTTTAATCTTAGGTGTGTTATATGCAGTTGATAAAAAACTGATCTCTATTGATGAAGCGGAAGGATATATATTTAAACCCAACCTTCACAAATTGTTAAAAAAATTAAACGCCTCTAAAGAGCTAATTGAAGTTGCCAAACTAGGTTGTGAACTCGATGATGTAGCCGACATCGCTCCTGAGCACTATCAAGAAAGTCTTGATGAGATGATAGAAAAAGCATTATCAGCGATTCAAGATAGTGAAGAGGTGGGAAGAGCCGTATTAGAATACCGCAAAATTGAATTAGGCGGTACAGATAGAAAACCCACCGTATGGTAAACCGTGTATCCTTTTAAACCCAGTCTGACAGTCACCCATTTTATTTATCAATTTCAAAGCGGGTGGCTGTCATCTTTTTAAATCTGAGTCTTAGGCATAAAAAACCCCGCCGAGGCGAGGTCTGATAATTCAATAAGCTCTGTGACATTGCTATCACTCTTATCACAATAGCAGCAT
>NZ_JAQRFI010000149.1 GCF_028598805.1 Xenorhabdus yunnanensis
AGCAAAGACACTTAGCTTGAACGAAGAGAAAGCAGCGTCATTTAGGCGCAGTCGGTAACATGCCCTTATAGGGCTAGAGCAAACCACCCGCTATGCGGGTGGTTCTGATTGGATTGGCAAACGTTCGCCGACTCAAAGACGAAGCAAAAGCGATGCTGGCTAAAGATATTGATCCTGTCGATTGGCGTAAACAGCAAGCAGCCGCAATACAGGAAGAGAACAGCAACACCTTAAAGAATATTGCTACCCGCTGGTTTGAGGTGAAGAAAACCACTGTCAGTGAAGATTATGCTAAAGATATCTGGCGCTCACTAGAAAAGGATATTTTTCCCAAACTCGGCTCGACACCAATATCAAACCTGAAAGCGCCCATGCTGGTAGAAGTGCTCAAACCTATCGAAGCAAGGGGCAATCTGGAAACCATCAAACGCCTGACTCCAAAGAACGGTAGAGATCATAGACTACGGCATGAACTGATCCTAGTCTTAGATCATGCTGATATTAAAGCACTTTCTCTTTTTGAGGGGGTGCTTTTTTGTTATGAGTACCCCACCGAATACCCCACATAAAAATCCTCAGCATAAAAATTCATTGGAAAACATAGAGACAAAAAAGATGTGAAAAAAGAAAGGCGTTAGTGGGGTCACTAATTTACCCCACAGAGATAAGTCTTTTTAAAATCGAATTTGCGCTAACTGGAAACGTTTCTGACTTTGCGTTCAATGAGCTGGCCGTTAGCATCAAAGTAACGACTAGGCCAGATTTCTGAAGGGTGTATTCCGAGGTAATCTGCAATAATCCATTCGCCTTTCGGTCACGGACGATTTAATACATTTGCTAGTGTAGAAGAACTCAATCCCGCTTCACGAGAAACAGCCGCCAAGGTTGTACCACGCTTACGCAATGCAGCAATAATATCGGCTTGATGCCAATCATTTCTAATATTATTCATTCCTGCTACCCCTTCCATTAATTAATATTGATGGTGGCGATTCAGACAGGGTTCGCAGTACCGGGGACGATCGTTCCGGCGAGGCCGAAGCCTCCCCTGCCTGAACCGCCATTGAAAAGGCGATAGCAGACACACTGGTAGAAACTTCCTACCAGTGGATCGTCCTATACAAGGCTGCGAAACCCTGACCAATAGATTTTGCTAATGGCGCGATTACTTTAACTGATTGGTTTATTGGACTCAATAACTGAATCACTAATACCAACCACTAACTCAGCGCCAACTCAACATGTTAAGTCGTTTTTCTGACTTTATTGGCAGCCCACTCATCAACTTCTTCTACTATCCATAACATAGAACGGATACCCAATTTGCGTGGTTTGGGGAAATTTCCTAGCCTAATCAAATGGTCGATTTGTGATTTTTCCAATCCGGTCTTTTTCATCACATAGTCCAAGCGAATGAAAGTCAGAGTTTCCATCATTCCAAACCTCCTTGGCTGTAAACTCGTTCGACATAACGCCCGCGACCATCACCGTGACCCAAATCCATTGAAACCAGCGCCCTTGCCTCCTGGCGGCTAAAACCATTCTGTTGGTAAAACACCAGAGCATCTTGCGCCCAGGCATAACGTAGACTGTGAGGAGAATGGCAGCCTTTTAAACCGATCTTGGCGGTGTGTGTTCGCCAGTAGTTCATGGCCTGCTTAATACTACAGCCGTAATCCCTATTGTGCCATGATGGGGCTCTTCTTCCTTAAATAAAAGGCGGTGTCACATGCCATCCCCTGCCAAAATCTGGGAACAGGCG
>NZ_JAQRFI010000150.1 GCF_028598805.1 Xenorhabdus yunnanensis
ACTAATTTATTCATAGCCTGTTCCTCCCCGGAGCTGTTTTCGGCGTTCACCAAAACTTTGCTCCCGGAACAGGCTTCTCGTCAATTTCTTATCCAGAATTCGGGTTATTTATGCTAAGCCGATTTCCTGCTATATGGATTATTTACATTATCAACTGATGGTAGGTTACGAACCCAATACAACAAATCACTCAAAAGCCAGGCACAAGAATTACGCCCCAAAGGTTTACGGGCAGGAAAACGCCCTTCTTTTTCCAAACACCATGCAGTAGTTCGAGAGATAGATGTAATATGTTGACGTTCTTTTTCCCGAACAAGGCGATCGTATTGTTCCCCATATTCCATCAAGATAGTACGGTGTTCTTCTGGTGTAGGTGTAGGTGTAGGTGTAGGTGTAGGTGTATGATATTGATTTGACATCCAGACTCTCCTTTCTTGTGTTGTCAGAAGTATTCTAGAGTTTCAATCAGATACATTCATCCCGTTGTAAGCCTTAAAAAGGGATGAATGAATATAGAAAGGGGGTTGTATGGTTACACAACCCTTTGTATGAGTTACAACAGGTTATTTCCTTTCATTGGGAGCTTTATGTGCGTTACTCAGTATTTCCGCAATTTTATCTTCAGTTTTAATTGTCAATTCATGATTGGGAAATGAAAAAGGTCGGCTGATAATTTCTCTCGCCCACGCAGAAAAATTTATTGAGCGATCGGCTTTTCGGCATTCTTCATCAAATACAGTTGGAAATTCTTCCCTAAATCGCATTGCAGCCATTAATACTTGTTCTCTATTTTTAGCATGTCTTTCTGCTGTTGGATGTGGTTCTTTAATTTTATTATTTTCTTTTTTATCAATGAGCACATCATAATGTTGTACGATATCGAGAGAATTAAAATCATATTCATTTTCCACAATACGTTTTATATCAATATCAGTAATCCACAAATCTTCATGAGTAATTGCGATATTTTCAAAAGAATCACGATCTATAACTCTATGATAATCATTGTCATATTCTAATGTATAAACCTTTGTAGAGAAACTTTCATCTATGATGAATTGCATATTAGACATATCTTTCGTAGGTGAGCAAGGTGTGAATTCAGTGCCATCAATATAAGCAATGCCATTATTCTCAATATCCTCTAATGATCTGTTTATTCTCCATAAACCAAAAGCCCGTCCTATTGCACATGAGTAGTTTTTTATTTCATTATTGTTATCTTCATCACCACTAAAGTACGGATAAACAACAGTTTCACCATTATCTTGGATATCAATATTATCAAATTTATAAAAAGAGTAAGGTGTTAAGTTTTTTACAAGACTATTGACAATTGCTCCACCATAAGATAATGAATCAACCCACTTATTCATACTTTCATATGGAGATGAAGCTAATAACATACCCTGTACATTATTCAATTTAAGACAAAGAGATAATTTGCCATTAACACCACCATTAATTAGATCTGATACTTCGCACTTAATATACTTAGCTGCCCGTTCAATTCTGCAATATTTAAATGGTATTTTGATATCTGTACTTGCCATTATATCCCTCTTAATTTCCATAAATTATACACTTCGTCTTTCAAGTTGCCTCTTTGTTGGCTGCGTTCGTTCACCCCAGTCATATAGTTATCTATACCAATCTAACTTGAAGATGCAGGTTTTAAAATCTGAAAATTGTCAGTCAGTCGAGTCGTCAGTTCTTTCGCTTTTTCTGGCAAAGTGACATGAAAAAAGTGACGAA
>NZ_JAQRFI010000152.1 GCF_028598805.1 Xenorhabdus yunnanensis
ACGGGTGGCGGAGTTCTACCATCATACGTTGCTCAATGCCCCGGAAGCACAGGCCTATCTGACCAAACGGCGGCTGAACCATCCTGAATTAGTGGCGCAGTTTAAGCTGGGCTTTGCTAACCGCACGCTGGCCTACCGATTGCCGGAGAAAAAGCTGAAAGCCGGGGCGGAGATCCGCGCCCAGCTTCAGGTGGCCGGGTTGTTGCGTGACAGCGGGCATGAATACTTCAGCGGCTCGCTGGTCATTCCGGTGATCGGTCTCAATGGTCAGGTACAGGAAATGTATGGCCGTAAAATCATTGACCGTCTGCGGGCCGGGACGCCCAAACATATTTACCTGCCGGGGGCGCACCGTGGGATCTGGAATGAAGCTGCATTGATGGCCTCGAAAAGTCTGATCCTGTGTGAATCGCTGATTGATGCGCTGTCGTTCTGGGTCGCCGGGCATCGCAATGTCACCGCCGCTTACGGGGTGAACGGGGTCACGGTTGACCACTGGCAGGCCTTTGAGCACTACGGCATTAAGCAGGTGTTGATCGCGTTCGACAATGACAGCGCAGGCAATGAAGCCGCGGTGAAACTGGCCGTAGCACTGGCCGCCAAAGGGATCACCCCGCTGCGCGTGGTGTTCCCGTCGGGCATGGATGCCAACGGTTATCTGTGTCAGGTCGCCGAGCCGGAAAGCGCCTTTGCCCTGCTGCTTGAAAGCGCGGTGCCCATGCAGGACGTGGCAGGCATCGTTGCGACTGATCCCGTCACGGTTCCCGACCCGACTTCTGCTTTAGTGGCTGAACCCGCTCCCAACACCACACCGGGGGTTGTCTGTGAACCCGGCGAGAATGGCGAGCTGCTGATATCGGTCGGCACACTGCAATGGTGTCTGCGGGGCATGGGGGCAGTCAAAGCCGGCGCTGCCGCCATGAAACTCAATGCGCAGGTGTTGGACAGGCAAAGCGGGGTGCTGTTCGCGGATGGGGTTGATCTGATGAGTGCCCGCAGTCGGAACAGTTATGCCAGGCTGGCGGCTACCGAACTGGGGATGGCAGACGGGGCACTGCGGCGTTCGCTGGGGCAAGTGTTGCTGGCTGCCGAACAGTGGCTACAGCAGGCGAAAAAGCCGGCGGCAGCAGCGCCTGAGCTGAACGAAGCTGAACGGGAGGCAGCACTGGCTTTGTTGCAAGATCCGGCGCTGGTCAGTCGTATCACCGCCGATTTAGCCGCCTGTGGCGTGGTCGGTGAATCCACGAACTTACTGGCGGGGTATCTGGCCGCCGTGAGCCGCAAGTTGCCTAAACCCTTAGCCGTCCTGATCCAGAGCAGCAGCGCCGCCGGAAAATCCTCATTAATGGAGGCGGTGCTGAATTTGATACCGGCAGAAGAGCGGGTGCAGTACAGTGCCATGACCGGGCAAAGCCTGTTTTATCTGGGGGAAACCAATCTCCAACATAAAATCCTCGCCATTGCCGAAGAAGAGGGCGTGCGGCAGGCCGCCTATGCGTTGAAGTTGTTGCAGTCGGACGGCGAGCTGACGACGGCGAGCTGACGATGGCGAGCACGGGCAAGGATGAGACGACCGGCACGCTGGTCACCAAAAGCTACACGGTGAAAGGCCCGGTGATGCTGATGTTGACGACGACCGCCATTGATGTGGATGAAGAGCTGCTG
>NZ_JAQRFI010000153.1 GCF_028598805.1 Xenorhabdus yunnanensis
GGCACTCCCTCGCCACTGTTCTCCTTGCGTTCTCGTATGATTGGTTATTCATCGGTGATGGAATTTAATTTCTCAGCAAACTCTTTGGCGATTAAATCTATTTTTTCGCCGAGCTGTTGCAGTGTTCTGATATCATCGCTATCGATTTCCAGCCTGATTACGTCACGCATTAATTGATTCAGATGTCGGTAATAACCAATTGTGTGCAATGTTTCCTGCCCTGCATTTTCACCCGACTGAGCTATCTTTTTGGTATTTAAATTAAACGAACGACTATTGGAGGTGATGACATATTTTCCTAAATCTATTTTCAGGCTCATGCTATTTCCTCATTTGTTCATTGCCGATATCGAATAGATAATTTTTATCTACTGTTGTTATTGTTTTGCGTGGGGTAATAAACGGTCGCCAAATTAAAAGCATGGAGCCTTTCGGATTGCTGCTATTCTTTCCTCTCACTATTGCTGGAACAAACTGAATCCTGCCACCTGTTATTAATCTGACCTCATCCACTGTTTCATATGCCAAATCAAACCAGCCTACTGAGGTATCAGCGGGAACTAACATAACAATCGGTTGCAATTGCTTTCGACACTCAATAGCGGCTTTCTCTACCCACGGCGTAATATTGGAATAGGGCGGATTACACCAGATGCCACCGTAGCTCTCCCAATCACATTCCAGTGCATTATCTCGTTCCGTGAGATAATGAGCACACAGGGTATTTTGAGCATCGGCAGCGGCATCTAAATAAAAACCGAATTCTAAATCGAGGGCTAAAAATAACGAGAGTGGAGTTTGCCAGAGGTCTTTCAGTTCTTTTGGGGTGTTACTTCCTCCGAAATCACTCATCGTTTATTTCCCATCCTAATATTTTCTTGACTTCATTTAACGGCTCCATATAAAATTCCAATTCTTTATTCCATCTGGAATCTGGAATATCTACATAACCTTTGTATGTTTCTTTATACTGCCTGACCATTGAGTCATATTCGGCAACTAATTCATGCAATAGATGTCTGGGTATTTGTAGAATTTCGTCGTCATTACTCGTATTTGTCATTTCTCCGCCTATCCCGCTCATAATCCTCCCCGCACTCCCGGCTACAGAATGCACCGTGTGTTGCTGGCTCCGTTTCACACCATCGGCACATCCCGTTGAAACTCGTTAATGCTGGTGGCCGGTTCTGGAGCGCATGAGATAGATTCAGCTCATTTAATTCATTCGCTGCGTTGATAATATCCATGATGAGTCTCGCTATTTGTATCTATTGGGATGGTAATATAGAAGTGCCAAGAAATTAGTTTTATCTGTTTTTGGAATCTCGGTATATATTTCACCTGTTAACATGCATCGATACGCCACAGGCTTCATATTTTCATATTCAGCGAGTTTCTTTGTGGCCTCTTCCAGTAACTTTTTAATTTTTTCGACAGATGGCGTTTGAGAGTGAATAATTTCTAATGCTTTGGTTATGCTTACTTCATTTTCCATTCGCTTATCAACCCAGCCGTTTAAATCACTGGCGTTGTTTTCTGCCTCAGATAATAAGTCTTCCCCTGTCCAATCAAGAAGTCCTTCCAGCCAATCCATCGCCTGTTCTTTATCTCCTTTTTCCAACAGGTGATGAACTATTG
>NZ_JAQRFI010000154.1 GCF_028598805.1 Xenorhabdus yunnanensis
ATTTTACATTGGTCAGACTGGCGACGACGGCATCAATACCGGGCGCAACAATGTCACTACCGCCGCCGGGGAGATCATCGGCTTACAGAGCAATTACGGCTGTAGTACTAAAGGTAGTTATCAGCCTGCAGGCAATTACGCCGCTCGCGGGGAAAGCTACACAAAAAGGGAGTCTGATGATAAATATCAGCCACGTGGGAATTATCAACCAGCCGGAAGTTATCAACCCAAAGGGAATTACCAGCCTGCCGGGAATTATGCGGTTAGGGGAGAATGTTATACCAGAGGGGAGAGTGATAGCCGATATCTCAAATCCAGAGGGGGAACAACGCTTGTTTATAACGGATCGGGGATTACTGATGGTCAAGCTGCATCACTCAGCCAAGATTGCAGGGGGCGTTTTATGTTTTTTCAAGATACAGACGGTCATTATACTACGTTGGCGATTTTTCCCGAAGACGGGGCAACTATGGGGGTTACATCTGGAAGTAGCGGATATGCGCATTTGCGATTAGAAAATAATGGCAGAACATTACGGTGTGTATATCAAGGGAATAACGCCAAAGTATCCAAGGTATGGGTTCTCTGAATTATATAAAACTTGCCTGTTAGTTTTCCGAGAATAAAAAAAGTTATTGTAAACTGTTTTTGTATTTTTTAAGGAACTATAAATTCTTATTCAAGTCTATTTGTACATTACTTGCCAGTTAAATATGATGCTTTATTAATTGTGAAATAAATTTTATTAGTTGTTTTCTTGGTGTTGAATATCATTTTTATGTTATAAAATGTGACGCATGAATGTCTAATCTATTCATTGAGAAACAACTAAATAGATTCTTCCGTATTGATAAACCGAATTATTGATGTTTATAGGCGGAAATGACCAACCGCCTTCATATTATTTAGCAATGTACTTTGTTGATTAAATGAGGGTTAAATATGAATACTCAAGATAGCAAACCTGATAAGGCACCGAAAAAAGATAATGTGTTTCCTGATATCCCAATCAGGGAAAAACAAATTGCCACATTAAGCCAAGCTGAAAGCGGTGTCAGTAATATCTTTGGCTTTGGCTATTCACATGCCAATTTTTTCAACAGCCACTTCGGAGCCTAATACCATGACAAAAACATTTAAAGTGCCCTTTGCAGCTCAGGGAGATAGATTTTCTATTCCTGATGAAGTTCAAGCTGATGGTGCTGTTTCCTATGCACAAGGTTATGGTAGTGGATATGGACTTGATCCAAACGAAGATCCCACCGCAATGAATATTGAACGTGAAAAGATGAACGGCATTTTTCACGATATCACCGAAGCCGTAGGGGAAATGCAGACCTTTGGTGCTGCTCAATGGAACAGCGATGCACAGCCTTACCCTCTGGGAGCGTTGGTCTATCACAAACAAAAAATTTGGCAATCCCACATTGATAATAATACTACAGCCGTAATTGCTCTGTAAGCCGATGATCTCCCCGGCGGCGGTAGTGACATTGTTGCGCCCGGTATTGATGCCGTCGTCGCCAGTCTGACCAATGTAAAATC
>NZ_JAQRFI010000155.1 GCF_028598805.1 Xenorhabdus yunnanensis
ACGGGCAAGGATGAGACGACCGGCACGCTGGTCACCAAAAGCTACACGGTGAAAGGCCCGGTGATGCTGATGTTGACGACGACCGCCATTGATGTGGATGAAGAGCTGCTGAACCGCTGTCTGGTGCTGACGGTCAATGAATCCCGCGAACAGACCGAAGCGATCCATGCGTTGCAGCGCCAGAAGCAAACGCTCGAAGGCCTGTTGGCTGAGAACGAGCGGGATTATCTTACCGAACTACATCAGAACGCCCAGCGGTTATTGCGCCCGTTGAATGTGGTGAACCCGTATGCCTCGCAACTGACCTTTATGTCTGACAAAACCCGTACCCGCCGTGACCATATGAAATATTTAACCTTAATCCAGAGCATTGCCCTGCTGCACCAGCACCAGCGGGACATCAAGACGGCTGAGCATCGCGGCAGGACACTGGAATATATCGAAGTCACGAAAGACGATATCCGGCTGGCGAACCAGCTCGCGCATGAAATTTTAGGCCGGACGCTCGACGAGATGCCGCCGCAGACGCGCAAGCTGTTATTGCTCATCCAACAAATGGCGCAGGACAGGGCAGCGACCGGGCAGCAGACATTACGGGAAGTCCGTTTTACCCGGCGGGATATCCGGGCTTACACCCACTGGAGCGATAGCCAGCTTAAGCTACATTGCCAGCGGCTCAGTGACATGGAATATCTGCTTGTTCATGGCGGCAGTCGCGGGCACCTGTTGCAATACGAACTGCTCTGGGATGGTGACGGCGACAGCGCACACTTAAGCGGCCTGATCGTGCCTGTATGATGATCGCAAGTCTGGACAGAACTGGCGTAAGTCTATACCAAGTCTGCCCCAAGTCGGGGTCAAGTCTGGGTAGTCAAAACAGCCCTAAAGCCACAGCCAGACAGGGTGCAATGCTTGCAAGTCTGGCTAACCACAAAATCACTGTTCCGGCAACGTAAGAAAATAAAATCACACCATACTGCTACCGCTTTGCTTTCACGTAAAAAATACAAGGAGCTGACTGATGCCAAACGCGCATGACTTCACGGTAATGACCTTACGCCAGCAACTGGACAACTGGCTGGACACCCTGACGGCACAGGGGAAAAGCCCACAGACCCGGCTGGCCTACCGTGCCTATTTAGTGCCGTTCGTGGACTGGAGCGAACAACGGGCTATCCGCACGGCACCGCAGGTCTCGCTGTCATTGCTGGAAAGCTGGCAGCGTTATCTTCGCGCCTACCGTAAGGCGGACGGGCAACCCTACAGCAACAACGGTCAGCGTGAACGGCTCAATGCCCTGCGGCTGTGGTTCCGCGCGCTGCTGCGCCGTCACCAGATTTTATACAACCCGGCTGACCAGCTCGTGCTGCCGAAAAAAGAAAAACGCCTGCCCGCACAGGTGATGAATGTCGACGAAATCGGGCAGGTGCTCGACAGTCTGGACTGCGGAACACTGCACGGCTTCCGCAACCGGGTGATGCTGGAAGTGCTCTGGAGCAGCGGCATTCGCCGCATGGAACTG
>NZ_JAQRFI010000156.1 GCF_028598805.1 Xenorhabdus yunnanensis
GGCTCTGTGATAGTGTATGAGAATCGGTGATCGGATAGCCGCTGAGGGACAACCGTTGACGGTGGGTAAGGGTGCAACGATTGTGGCTGACCGTCCCGCCCCCAGACAATCACCGCATAAGCATTACCATTGAGTAAGCAATGACGCATCAGGGTTCGCTTAAACTGAAAAGGCGTCTGGCAGTCATTCGGAAATTCATTGAGCAAATAATCCACGGGGTGATCACTGAGCCATTCGCGGGACTCTTTGCCGTTCTGGTGCCGAACCCGATACAGGTAACAAGGCATGGTCGCCACGGCTTCACTAATCACCGTGACGGCATTCATCACCGCAGGCAAGCCCTCGGCTGTCGAGGGTGAAACATGCTCGCCTGATTTGGTATTAGATATACCCGCCAGAGACAGAAACTCATCAATGCTCATGCTGCGCCTTTCTGGGGCTTTTCGCTTAAAAGGCCACATAGTTACACCTCGGACAGTTGCAGCCAGTAATGACGCAAATCAACATGATTAGGCTTGACGGCATTCAGGGAACGTCTGGCAATCTCAACACCGCTTTCAGGGTAGGCGGGTAAACTGGTAATGGTGATTTCCCTCAGTTCCGCTTCTAAAACGGTTCTGATATACGGCTCTTGACCAATATCCCACTGATCTTTGATAGCCCTGAACCCAAAGGACATACCGGAAATATCACCCCGTTCAACCAAAGTCAGCACATCGCGCCCCAGTTGCGTATCAGGCGGCGTTAACTCGAAGCTTAATCCGGTGGTATCTTCGGCAAGCTGTAACGTACCGGACGTGGTACGGCCTAACAGGTTCATGTGGTCATGTTCATACAGTGCCCTGACATCAACACCCGAAGTTAAACTGGCGCTAAAAGCATTTGGGGCAAACTGTTCAACAAATTCATCCCATAAAACGTGGGATCTGCTGTTCCACTTAATCACATAGCCCACCAGCTTTTTATCAGCAGCAGACAGAGACGCGGTGCGAATTTCAAAATCGTTATTCATCCTATGGACTCCCAACAAGGGACTTTCGCTCCTTTCGTTTATTTCGAAGTGGTTTTCACTTCAAGGATCTTGATTGCGTTGGAGTCCACCAGACCACCGCCCAGATATTTATCGGTGTGTACCTTATAAAATCCCGGCTCGGTGATATTGTCGGGACGGGTACGGGTGCCTGTTTCATGGTCAACAATGAAATAACCGCGTTTGAAGTCGCCCAGACCGATCACGCCATCGGGCATAAATTCAAGATAATGGACAGGTAAGCCCAGCAACATATCGGGATCACCCGCTTGTAAACGTTCCCGCCAGATATAATCCCCATTACCGTTTTTCAGCTTTTGCACCTTAGCGGCAGTCGTGGAGTTCATCACCCACACCGCATTCTTGCGGTATTTGTTCTTAATACTACAGCCGTAATCCCTATTGTGCCATGATGGGGCTCTTCTTCCTTAAATAAAAGGCGGTGTCACATGCCATCCCCTGCCAAAATCTGGGAACAGGCGCTACAG
>NZ_JAQRFI010000157.1 GCF_028598805.1 Xenorhabdus yunnanensis
TCAACTAATTTATTCATAGCCTGTTCCTCCCCGGAGCTGTTTTCGGCGTTCACCAAAACTTTGCTCCCGGAACAGGCTTCTCGTCAATTTCTTATCCAGAATTCGGGTTAACTAGGTATATATACATGTCAGGTTTAAACAAGTTAACGGACAGAAAACTAAAGTCTCTCAATGGAGCCGAAAGAGATAAACCGATAAAACTTGCTGATGGTGCAGGATTAATGGTTCGTGTTACTAAGAAAGGTGCTGTAAGTTGGTTGTTTAAATATAGAACAGGCGGCAGAGAGACAGAAGCAGTTGTTATCACTCTTGGTCGCTATCCTGATATGAGTCTTAGAGAAGCTCGTGAAATACGTGACAAATGCCGAAATTGGTTGGCGGTTGGAAAAGATCCTAAATATCAATTTAAGTTGGATATGCAGGAGAGTCTGAAGCCTGTTACTGTCAGGGATGCGCTTGAATATTGGATAAAAAAAATAATCGAGACAATATAAATAAACACATAGCACAGCTTGAAAAGCACATTTATCCCTACATTGGAAATATGGCATTAGAAGATTGTGAAACTCGTTATTGGTTGCAATGTTTTGATCGCACAAGAGAGAGTGCTCCTGTTGCTGCTGGTTATATATTTCAGATGTGTAAGCAGGCACTTAAATTTTGTCGGGTGCGAAGATATGCAGCCAATAACGCATTGGATGATTTAACCATTCCTGATGTTGGCAAGAAGCAAAATAAAGGCGACACATATTTAAATGATAATGAACTGAAGCAACTGTGGTGTTCATTAGATACTCACAAGCATCTGCCATATTATAGTAATTTGATAAGACTATTAATTGTATTTGGTTGCCGCTCACAAGAAGTCAGATTATCAACTATAGCTGAATGGGATTTGGATTTATGGTTATGGACTGTACCCAAATCACACAGTAAATCAGGAGATAAAATTATTCGTCCTGTGCCTGAGAGTATCAGGCCACTTATTGAAAAACTAATTTATGAAAATAAGAAGAGTGGTTTACTGTTAGGCGAATCAAAAAAACCGGAAGCAGTATCTCAAGCAGGGCGTAATATATGGAAAAGATTAGGGCATGATGAAAAGTGGACATTACATGATTTAAGGCGCACTTTTGCAACAAAACTGAATGATTTAGGTATTGCACCACATATCGTAGAACAGCTTTTAGGCCACGCATTGCCGGGAATTATGGCAATATACAATAAGAGCCAGTACCTGCCCGAAAAGTTAGATGCTTTAAATAAATGGTGTGATTATTTAGATGTTCTTGCGGGTGAGCATGAAAACGTAGTGCTACTGAAGAGCAAAATTGCTTAGCTATCCCAATGGATTTCAAGATGCGTCGCGGCGGCAAGGGAGTGAACCCCCAGGAGCATATACCAATCGCCATTGAAGATGCTTGATTTATCCCCCAAACCAGACCATGCTTGCAACCATGAAAATTCATCTGACACCAGAACAAAAACGTGCCCTCGAATTGATGCA
>NZ_JAQRFI010000158.1 GCF_028598805.1 Xenorhabdus yunnanensis
AATGTAATGTGGTCAATTTTTTATTGTAAAACAGGAAGCAATGATGAAAAAATTATTCGTCGTCATTCTGACGATTTTTTGTGTGGCATTCGGTTCACTGTCTCATGCGAATTCTTTGGAAGTTCCCGATAAGAAGACCTGCAAACATAGAGTCGTTAATGAACTGAATTCATTCCAAAGGAGAATTTATCATTTTGGAAATCAAACGTTTCAATTAGATAGAAAGGGCATGAAACATATACTTGAGCGTCATCATCCTTGTTTCTGGAATGGTTCAATTAAAGATACGCAAAGTTTTTTATCGCCTGATATGTCAGTAAAGGAGATTGTTTACGTCATTCAGAGTATAATGCATGAAAATAGACATGTTTTAATAAAAAAAGGATGCAAAAGATTTTATCAAATTAAAGGACTATACAAAGGTCACTGGTATAAAGTTGGATTTGATAGAGGAAGAATTGCCCAGTTTTATCCAATCGTAGAATAGAGGTAAAATGAAAAATATAAATATTAATTCATATATTAAAATCGGAGATGAGTTTATTGATTTTTTTCAATATGAAGGCAATATAAAATGCGATATAGACGACATTGATTATGTTGAAGGTGCATTGGAATTAACCATCAACGGTAAACCCCTTATCACTAAAGCAATGTGGGATGATACCAACCACCTTTGGGGTTATTTCACGGAGGGGTTATCATTAGTCTATGAAAATAAAGAATTTGAATGTGGCTTTCCTGATCAACCAATAGAAGTGAAGTTCATCCCATTAAAAGGGCATAGACGAGTATGTGTAAGTGTGCGTCGCCCATTTCGTCCAGAGGTGAAAACTTCTATCGAGAAAAATGAATTTTTAATTGCAATGCGGGATCATGCAATCAAATTTTTCGAAAGGTTGGGATACTTAGCTCCTGAAACAATACCCGCCACGGCCTATGCCATACAAGATTTGAAAAAAATTAAATTATGATAGCGATGATATAGTCGACATCATAAGTAGAGATAAATTATATAACTAACCCGCTCCGCGCGGGTTTTTATACCTAAATCTATGCCGCCTCGTGCGGTTTTTTTTATGTCCAAATTTAAGAGGAGCATGTATGGCCTTTATTAACGATGCCATTTCCTCATTGCTGGGTGGCGGCAATGACGCATCATGGAAATGGTCAGAACATTTGCATCCTGCCTCATTTCGCGGCGTCCCATTTGCCGTCATTTCCGGTGAGAGTGTCTTTGGTCGCCGTCAGGCCGTACATGAATACCCGTACCGCGATACTGCGTGGATTGAGGATTTAGGCCGGGCAACCCGAAAAATTACGTTGCGTGGATTTATTGTTCAGGACAGTCGGGTTTATCACGCGCCCGATGTGATCACCCAGCGTAAAAATCTGGTTGCCGCCTGTGAGACAGGCTCGACAGGCACATTAATCCATCCCACGCTGGGTGAATTAAC
>NZ_JAQRFI010000159.1 GCF_028598805.1 Xenorhabdus yunnanensis
CGCTAATTCCCTGTGGGAGCAACGCTTTTGGGCTTTTTACGGGTATGTTTGGATGATTTAAAATCGATATGATTATCATTTGCATTAATTTGTTCTGAAACTTCATCATTTAATTGAAATAATGACAATAATGCCTGTGTATCATCACAAACGGGTTGATCGGCGGCTGATGGGGTTGCTGATACGGAGATCGGCGCAACAACACCAGAATCTGTTGGTATTGATACTGAATCCGTCACCGGGCGTTCAGCAAGTCCAGCGGATTTCAGCAACGGTGACTGCACCTGCATGGCGGCGTCCTGAAGCAGTGCCTCAATCAATGGCACGTCAGAAGGATGGCCACCCAGCCGTAACACCAGACAAGTCCATGCCGCCGGCACCAGAAATAACCAGCTGACCGCCTCTTCCGGCAATAAACGCGTTGCTATCATGGCTTCCAGCAGTGCAGACAAATCAGGCTGAGACGACCGGAAACGAAAACGAAAGCGACGCTCTGGTGTCCACCATCCCGGCTGCCAGTAATGCCCGTCGTCCAGCTCGCCCTCCACTTGCCGCAGCAGCGGCAGGTGGTAAAATAACGCGCTCCAGAACACTACTGCCTGCCATAAGACACTCTGTACTGCCTGCGTTTCTGGCGCCACACCCGGCGGTAGCAAATGCCCTTTCGCCAATCGCACGGCACAGGGGGTAAATTGCAGCGTCAGGTCAGCAAATCCCCCGCTGTCTGACCACTCCCCTTCCGGGGATGCGGGTATTTTCTGAACACTGCCCAGCAATTGCTTAACCGGTGCCAGATAAAAACGCTGATACAACCCCTCAGGGAGCTTACTGTTTTGCCATAATTGTTGCAGGCACTGACGACGTAGAGGCGTTGCCAGCAACGCATCAGCCGATTGTGGCCGGAAATAGCCCCCGTTATCACGAATCTCTCTTGTTTTTTGCTCTGATGATTTTTTCTGCGACGCAGGCGGGCGGGTAAAATGCGATTTAAAACGCGCAAACATGTTGTTTTCCTCCTTTTCAAATTTGGCTCAGTGTCGGTGAATCCCAATCTGAAACAAGGAGAGACTCTTTTTGCGAAAATGAAAATTAACCTGATTCGATTCACCCATTAACTGACTGACTGAATCAGCTTAATTTTCATCATAAATCAACATATTAATGACATTTAAAAACTGAAAAGCGCCCCGAAAGGCGCAAAGAGAAAAAAGGAAAAAACGTGAAAACGGGTTTCAGGCGGCTTGTTCATATTCCTGCAAACGTTGAGACCAGTTCCCCAGATAATGAGCGGGTGTGTAACGCGTCCGTTTTTTACCACCATCATGCAGAGCATCCCCAATGGTGACTGCGGCCGGAATGCAGGTCAGCGAAAGCTGGATGTACGCCATCACCGCGGCCAGCGGGTCAATATCAATCGCAGAAACCCACAGACTGCACATCGGGTCA
>NZ_JAQRFI010000160.1 GCF_028598805.1 Xenorhabdus yunnanensis
AAATGATGAAGTTTCAGAACAAATTAATGCAAATGATAATCATATCGATTTTAAATCATCCAAACATACCCGTAAAAAGCCCAAAAGCGTTGCTCCCACAGGGAATTAGCGGCCAGATTATGCTATTGATAACAGGAAAACGATGATGTACGGAACAGAAGAAAAAATGGGCTGGGATGAATTGTTAGAGGAATATTTTTTCTCACAGATGTTACGCCCGGCCTCCGAGTGGAGCTACCACAAGGTCAAGCGGGTTTTTACCCGGTTTATGGGCGAAGCGGTATTACCGGAGCAGGTCACTCACCGCGATGTGCTGCGGTGGCGGCGTCATTCGTTGGTGGAAAAGAAACAATCCGGTCATACCTGGAACAATAAGGTGGCTCACCTGCGGGCGATTTTTAATTTCGGTATGGTAAGGAAACTCCTGCCACAGACTGAAAACCCGTTTAACGATGCCGCAGTGAAAAAAGAGAAGAAAAAGAAGAAAATTCTGAGTAAATCCCAAATCATTCATCTCTATCTGCTGATGAGACAATACGAGGAAGAGGAAAGAAGACAAGTCGCTCCACGGGGAGGCCGTTGTGCATTGTACCCGACAGGGTACTGGCTGACCGTGTTAGACACCTTCCGGTTAACGGGGATGCGTCAGAACCAGTTACTGCATCTGCGGTTGCGGGATATTAACCTGGATGACAATTATATTGTATTGCGTGTTGAGGGCAGTAAAAACCACAGTGAGTGGCGGATACCGATGATCCGGCAGCTCAAACCCCGGCTGGCACAACGGGTTGAACAGGCAAGAGCCTGCGGGGCGAAAGACGATGATCCGCTGTTTGATTTAAGTCGTCTGAGCTTGCATGCACACGGGCAGATGAGCCGTTATCGGTATGATCACGATAAAGAAAGGCAGCATATCCGTTCTTTCTTCAATCGGTTGTCTAAAGAGTGTGGCTTTGCCGTTTCCCCTCATCGTTTTCGTCATACACTGGCAACCACAATGGAATATATTGATATCGATATGGAAATCGCGGGTAAAACGCTGGAGAATGAGTTGGCAATATATCTGGATATTTCGGTGTAAGGATAACATCAGGTAAAAAAAGACAGGGCAGGTCTCAGACAGGATTGAGGAGGTATAAGTGAACGGCCCTGCATCAACATTGATGGTATAAAAAATGGCTAGTTTCGATCCTGCATCCCGTAAAGTTTTGACCTTACTTGACATCAGAATCAATTACTGAAATCATTACCCTGAACGAAAAAAGAGTGCTTGCAAATGCAGGCACTCTGTATTCTTTAATTTACGGCTTTTTTAAACATTGAGCGTACAAACCAGGCTACCAATTGTTTAACATTTTCTTAACAGCCCTAAATTTTAACTTATTTGTTAATTACTTGATAGTATTCAACAAATTAGCTTTAAAATCTTGGTGCC
>NZ_JAQRFI010000161.1 GCF_028598805.1 Xenorhabdus yunnanensis
CTGTGTATCATCACAAACGGGTTGATCGGCGGCTGATGGGGTTGCTGATACGGAGATCGGCGCAACAACACCAGAATCTGTTGGTATTGATACTGAATCCGTCACCGGGCGCTCAGCAAGTCCAGCAGATTTCAGCAACGGTGACTGCACCTGCATGGCGGCGTCCTGAAGCAGTGCCTCAATCAATGGCACGTCAGAAGGATGCCCCCCCAGCCGTAACACCAGACAAGTCCATGCCGCCGGCACCAGAAATAACCAGCTCACCGCTTCTTCCGGCAATAAACGCGTTGCTATAATGGCTTCCAGCGGTGCCGATAAATCAGGCTGAGACGACCGGAAACGAAAAAGAAAGCGACGCACCGGCATCCACAGTCCCGGCTGCCAACCATGCCCGTCGTCCAGCTCCCCTTCCAGTTGTTGCAACAGAGGCAGGTGGTAAAACAACGCGCTCCAGAACACTACTGCCTGCCATAAGACACTCTGTACTGCCTGCGTTTCCGGTGCCGCACCCGGCGGTAACAGATGCCCTTTCGCCCGCCGCACAGCACAGGTGGTAAATTGCAGCGTCAGGTCAGCAAACCCACCACTGCCTGACCAGTCGCCCGCCGGGGCGGCGGGCACTTGCTGAACGCTGCCCAGCAATTGCTTAACCGGTGCCAGATAAAAACGCTGATACAGCCCTTCAGGTAACGCACTGTTTTGCCATAATTGTTGGAGGTATTGACGGCGCAGCGGGGTTGCCAACAGCTCATCCACCGATTGCGGCCGGAAATAACCCCGGCGATCACGAATGGTCTCCTCCGGTGAGGATACGGATGATTTTTTCTGTGCAGCAGACTGACGGATAAAATGGGATTTAAGACGATGAAACATGCTTTTTCTCCTTCGGTTAAAATTGAACTCAGTGTCGATAAATCCCGGTCTGAAACAAGGAACAATTCTTTTTGCGGAAATGACAATTAATCTGACTCGATTCATCCATTGACATGCTTACTGAATCAGCTTAACTTTCACTATAAATCAATATATTAATGTGATTTAAAAATGGAAAAGCGCCCCGAAAGGCGCCAAAGTGAAAAGGAATTCAGGCTGCTTGTGTCTGTTGATATGCCTGCAAATGCTGAGACCAGTTGCCCAGATAATGGGCAGGTGTGTAACGTGTCCGTTTGCTGCCGCCATCTTGCAGGGCATTGCCAATGGTGACTGCGGCCGGAATGCAGGTCAGCGAAAGCTGGATGTACGCCATCACCGCGGCCAGCGGGTCAATATCAATCGCAGAAACCCACAGACTGCACATCGGGTCA
>NZ_JAQRFI010000162.1 GCF_028598805.1 Xenorhabdus yunnanensis
TGGGATCTGGAATGAAGCTGCATTGATGGCCTCGAAAAGTCTGATCCTGTGTGAATCGCTGATTGATGCGCTGTCGTTCTGGGTCGCCGGGCATCGCAATGTCACCGCCGCCTATGGGGTGAACGGGATCACCGCTGACCACTGGCAGGCCTTTGAGCACTACGGTATTAAGCAGGTGCTGATCGCGTTCGACAATGACAGTGCCGGCAATGCGGCTGCGGTGAAACTGGCGGCCGCGCTGGCCGCCAAGGGGATCACTCCGCTGCGGGTGATGTTCCCGCCGGAAATGGATGCCAACGGTTATCTGTGTCAGGTGGCGGAGCCGGAAGCCGCCTTCGGCCTGCTGCTTGAGAGTGCCGTGCCGATGCAGAATGTGGCAGGCATCGTTGCGACTGATCCCGTCATGGTTCCCGACCCGGCTTCTGCTTTCGTGGCTGAACCCGCTCCCAACACCACACCGGGGGTTGTCTGTGAACCCGGCGACAATGGCGAGATGCTGATCTCGGTCGGCACACTGCAATGGTGCCTGCGGGGAATGGGCGCAATCAAAGCCGGTGCCGCCGCCCTGAAACTCAATGCGCAGGTGCTGGACAGGCAAAGCGGGGTGTTGTTCGCGGATGGGGTTGATCTGATGAGTGCCCGCAGCCGGAACAGTTATGCCAGACTGGCGGCCACCGAACTGGGGCTGGCAGACGGGGCACTGCGGCGTTCGCTGGGGCAAGTGTTGCTGGCTGCCGAACAGTGGCTACAGCAGGCGGCGAACCCGGCAGCGGTGCAATCTGAACTGAATGAAGCTGAACGGGAGGCAGCACTGGCCTTGCTGCAAGATCCGACTCTGACGGCGCGTATTACCGCTGATCTAGCGGCCTGTGGGGTTGTCGGTGAATCCACTAACTTACTGGCAGGCTTTTTGGCGGCAGTGAGCCGCAAACTGCCCAAACCCTTAGCCGTCCTGATCCAGAGCAGCAGCGCCGCCGGAAAATCTTCGCTGATGGATGCCGTACTGAACCTGATGCCGGAAGAAGAGCGTATCCAGTACAGCGCCATGACCGGGCAAAGCCTGTTCTATCTGGGTGAAACCAATCTCCAGCACAAGATATTAGCTATTGCCGAAGAAGAAGGGGTGCGGCAGGCCGCCTATGCGCTCAAGCTGTTGCAGTCAGACGGCGAGCTGACAATGGCGAGTACGGGCAAGGATGAGACGACCGGCACGCTGGTCACCAAAAGCTACACGGTGAAAGGCCCGGTGATGCTGATGTTGACGACGACCGCCATTGATGTGGATGAAGAGCTGCTG
>NZ_JAQRFI010000163.1 GCF_028598805.1 Xenorhabdus yunnanensis
TCCATCAGCATCAGTTCAAAATCAGACGGCAACCGTTCGATACCACGCGTCACGCGAATACTGTCCCAGCCATAAATCCGTTTGCCGCCAATCACCAATGAGAGTTCATTTGAGTTATTTTTCATTTCCGCAACGCCGTAAATTTGACCGGCATAAAGGCCGGATGACGAGGATGGGTGGCCTGAACCAGTTCATCGCTGCGACCGGCATCCTGATAAATCCGGTTGGCCACATTCAATACCGGTAATATTGTCGGCAAATTGAACTGAGCCAGCCGGCCTGATTCAGCGCCGTTCAGTTCTGCACTGGCGACAAATTCATATCGCAGAGACATTAATGCCTCATAAACCTCATCCATACCCAAATCGCCCGACTGAACCAGGGCAATATCCAGCGCATTGCATACACGCCGTTGCAGTTCGTTCGCCTCCTGATTGTTTGCCGGCGTAAACTCACTGGCAACCTGAGCCATTGCCCCGGCAGATAACACAACCAGTAATAAAACCGTCATGTCAGTCACATGGCGATCAACAGAACCCGGTTGATACCGGGTATTTTGAAATGATGACAAATGTTCAAAAATAGCGATTTTCTCGTCCGTGCTGCCCGCTGAACGGATAATCGCACCCACGACGCCCTGCGCTGCCTGACTGAATCCCTCCACAGTCAACGAATGCGCCATTTTATCGACAGATTCGGCGATGGATTTACGCCCCATCACCACGGCCGCCGTGGTCTGTTGAACGATTTCAGCCTCATGGCGGGTCTGGTTATCACGCGACCTGATGCCCGTGGCACCGGATACCGCACCGCCAATTTTCCCGCGTTGATAGCGCCCGTAACGCTCACTGCCAAACGTTGTTTTCAGCATATCGCTGAGATTCGTCACCTCATCCACAGAGCGGGTCACCATGCCAATCCACTGATTAGCCGTCGCTTTGATGGTTTTCATTCCCTGCACGACTGAACGGATCTCACCCCTGATGGCCGAAACATATTTCGCCAGCATGGTGGTATATGTCCGCAACCAATGATTTTTAACCCCGGTCGCGGATTTTGTGCTGTTGGTAACCGCAAAAACCTGCAGCCCGGATTCGATGACCGTCAGGGTGAATTCGAATACCCGCCCGAACTCGGCACTCTCATTCATGCGCAGACCGCTCTCTGTCACACTGACCGTTAATTCACCCAGCGTGGGATGGATTAATGTGCCTGTCGAGCCTGTCTCACAGGCGGCAACCAGATTTTTACGCTGGGTGATCACATCGGGCGCGTGATAAACCCGACTG
>NZ_JAQRFI010000164.1 GCF_028598805.1 Xenorhabdus yunnanensis
TGTTGTGGTCAACAAAAATTGGTCACTGGCTTAGCGTTTTTCCAAAATAATCGTTCTGACTCATTGGGCGTTAACCCATTGTTATACCAGTGAGGACGAAGCTGGCTGTAATAACCTGTTATGTATTGAATAATAGAATGGTAAGCTTCCCTAAAATTTGTATACCCTGCCAAAGGGACCCATTCACTTTTTAAGCTCCGGAAAAAACGTTCCATCGGGCTGTTATCCCAGCAATTTCCCCGCCGGCTCAGGCTTTGTTTAATACCATAACGCTGCAATAATCGTCTGAACGCTTTGCTGGTATAGTGACTACCTTGATCACTGTGAAACAGGATCCCTTGAGGTCTCCCTCTGGATTCAAATGCCCTTTCTAACGCTTTCTTCGTCAGTTCAGAGTCCGGCGAGAAAGACATCGCCCAACCGATGGGTTTACGGGCAAAAAGGTCGATGACGACCGCCAAATAAGCCCAACGTTTACCGGTCCAGATATACGTTACATCCCCACACCACACCTGGTTGGGTTCGGTGACCGCAAATTGACGGTCAAGATGATTGGGAATATCGTCATGTTCCTGTTCCCTACAGGAATAGCGATGTGTCGGCTGCTGGCGACTGACCAGCCCCAGTTCAGCCATTAATTTTCCCGCCAGCCATCGGCCCAATGGCCTGCCTTTGGTGGTGACTATCGTCGCAATTGTCCGTGCACCGGCTGAGCCGTGGCTCTCGTTAAAAGCTTCACGCACCAGACTCTTTAATTTTACTCGCTCAGGATCGGGCGGCTTCCTCCGGTTTTGCCAGGCTTGATAACTACTGCGATAAACGCCAAACAGTTGGCAAAGGAAAGCCACGGGATAATGCACTCTGAATTGCTCGATTAGCGAGAATTGTTCAGGTAATCCGACATCAAGAGTGCTGAAGCCTTTTTTAAAACTTCATTTTCCATTTCAAGGCGTTGGAGTTTCTTTTTCAGGTTGCGGATTTCAATGTGCTCCGGCGTGATGGGCGAAGCGTTGGGAGATTTTCCCTGCCGTTCCTGTTTTAACTGATGAACCCATCGCCCCATGGCGGACTGACTGACATTCATGGCTCTGGCGGCATCGGCAATACTGTAGTTTTGGTCAAGCACTAACTGTGCTGACTCCAATTTAAATTCGGGGCTGAAACTTCTTTTCATCATGTCACCTGTTGAATTATCGAAGTGAGCATATCACCTCTATAACGGTGACCAAAATCATTGAACCACATCA
>NZ_JAQRFI010000165.1 GCF_028598805.1 Xenorhabdus yunnanensis
CCGGCATTCAACTTACGGTAGAACGTGGAAGAGAAGCATTTACCGGGACCAATGTTGTACGGGCAGAAACTGGCAATACCTGCTATCTGGGGTTCAGTCAGTGGCACTTTGACATTGCGCTTTACCCATGCGATGGCCTGTTCTGCTTCTTTGGCGTTGAAGTCTTTACATTGGTTCGGGGTTAATTTCATCCCCTGACGAACGGGAGCACCATCAATGCGAGTCACGCCACGGCAGATAGTCCAGACTCCGCCAGCGTCCCGATATGCCGATAGCCGGTTGCCCTCTTTCTCGTCCAGAAACTGAGACACTATTGCCGTGGCACCCGCACCGGAAAGTACCAGACCGATAACAGCCGCCGTTAACTTACTCGTCTTTTTCACGTCTATTGAGCTCCCGGTGCTTGTAGTACCAGTTCACGGCAAATGTACCGACCGTGGAGAGGATACCGATGACAATTGCCCAGTCGTTCAATGACCAGGCACCGAAAATAGCTGTAAATGTGCCCCACGCATACGCGGTAGGGCTGGTGTATTTATCCATACGCATAATCCACCCCATATGAACAATGGGCGTCCGTGGGGTGAGCTATGGTCGCCCCTGTTAGTGAGTATTTGTTTGGTCTAATGTGAAAAACTTAACGCCCTGAGTGTTATCTTCTTGCAGGATGGCATTTTTTATTCTTTTCAGGGCAATGCGGGAAATCAATTCGGGTATTGACTCCTGAATGCAATACGCTGTTGCCCCCGCATTCTTTGAAATAGGCTCAGGCAATTGAACCAGGATAAACTTTCTTCTGCCGCCATCTTTCTTATTTTGCTTCAACACCGCATGACCCGTAGAACCACTTCCGGCGAAAAAGTCAAGAATGATATCTTCCCTGTCCGTGACCTTCATTAAGTGTTCAATCAGTCCTGTCGGCTTTGGATAATCAAACACAGATGAACCAAGCAGGGCTTCAACCTCTTGGCTTCCCTGCTTCGTGGTAAAACCGGTTATGATGGTTTTGGGATGTTCGGTGCCCCGCTTTTTAACATACTGAAGCACGCCGTTAGGTTTGAAGAAGAACTCAACAACCTGCTGCCCCTTAGAGTCAACCGTGTCATTTCCTGACAGCCAATTTTCAATTTGGCGCTTCATTGTCCAGCCCGCTTTTAGCGTGACCTCGCGGGCTAAGACCCCATGCTTACATTCCAATACCCCTGAGGTCACTTCAACGACTTCTTTAGC
>NZ_JAQRFI010000166.1 GCF_028598805.1 Xenorhabdus yunnanensis
AATGACGGCAAATGGGACGCCGCGAAATGAGGCAGGATGCAAATGTTCTGACCATTTCCATGATGCGTCATTGCCGCCACCCAGCAATGAGGAAATGGCATCGTTAATAAATGCCATACATGCTCCTCTTAAATTTGGACATAAAAAAACCGCACGAGGCGGCCAGATTAGGGATATTTACCGCAAAATTGCGGTAAATATCCGTTTCAAACTAATTAATATTATTTCTATTATAAATTTATTTTTTCTAAATATCGCATGGCCGCTACACGTGTTCCCATTGTTGAGGATTTTAAATATTCTAATCTTTCAAAGAATTTGATTGCGTGATCCCGCATCTCAATTAGAAATTCATTTTTCTCGATAGAAGTTTTGACCTCTGGAAGAATATGGCTGCTTATACTTACACACACTCGTTTATGCCCTTTTAATGGGATAAATTTCACATCTATTGGTTGATCAGGAAAATAACATTTAAACTCCTGATTTTCATATACTAATGATAGTCCTTTAGAAAAATAACTCCAAATTTGATCTATGTAGTCCCACATTAATTTAGTGATAAGGGGCTTGCCATTGATGGTTAACTCCAATGCGCCATCGATATAATCAATGTCTTTTATATCACCTTCATATTGAAATATATCAATAAATTCATCTCCAACTTTAATATATGTACTTATATTTATATTTGTACTTATACTTTTACTTGTATATATCATTTTTACCTCTATTCTAACTTCGGATAAAACTGACCTATTCTTCCTCTGTTAAATCCAACGACATACAGTTTACCTTTGTATCGTCCTTCAATTTGGTATTGACCAGCCCCTTCCCGCAATAAAACCTTTCTGTGTTTTTTCATTATACTCTCGATAGCATAAATAATCTCTTTTACTGACATTTTGCAAGAGAAATACGTTTGAGTCGGTTTGGTTGTACCATTCCAGAAGTAAGGGTGATGTCGCTCGAGGATGTGTTTCATTCCTTTTCTATCTAATTTAAAAGTCTGATTCCCAATTTTGTAAGTTTTGCCATTAAATGACCTAAGCTCATTAACGACATTATGTTTACAGGCTTTTTTATCGGGATTTACCACAGAGTTCGCATGAGACAGTGAACCGAATGCCACACAAAAAATCGTCAGAATGACGACGAATAATTTTTTCATCATTGCTTCCTGTTTTACAATAAAAAATTGACCACATTACATT
>NZ_JAQRFI010000167.1 GCF_028598805.1 Xenorhabdus yunnanensis
ACCTCTTCCAGCTCGCCTTCCGGCGCAACATAGCGGGGCGTGCTCAAGCGCTCTGGCTCCGGCAAATCCCGACGGTTTAGTTTGCCGTTCGGCAGGCGTGGCAGCGAGGGCAGTGTCATAAAGACGCCCGGCAGCATGTAGTCCGGCAGTTTGGCCTGTAACCCTGTCCGTAACGCCGTGACTTCCAGCGCAACACCCTGCTCTGCCACCAGATAAGCCACCAGCTGCTGCCCGGACACATCCTCCTGAGCCACCACAACCGCTTCCTTCACGCCCGGTTGCAACCGCAGCTGGTGCTCTATTTCTCCCAGCTCTATACGGTAACCACGCACCTTCACCTGCTCATCCGCGCGTCCAAGGAACTGCAAGACCCCATCGGACAGCTGCCTGACTCTGTCACCCGTCCGGTAAAGCCGCTCTGTCACCGTACCGAAAACGCATTCCACAAAACGTTCCGCGGTCAGTTCCGCACGGCCGTGATACCCCTCACTGACCCCCTCGCCTGCAATATAAAGTTCGCCCACCGCCCCTTCCGGCACCCACTGCTGCTGCTCATCCAGGACATACAACCGCGTATTGGCTATCGCGCGGCCAATAGGCTGGTAGCCCTCGTCCACCGCCTCGCGCATCACATGGTAGGTCGCATCTATCGTGGTCTCTGTTGGGCCATAAAGATTGACAACCGCCTCACTCACCAGCGGCAGTAAGCGGTTGACCAGACTGCCCGACAGCGGCTCACCGCCGCTGAACAGGTAGCGCAGGGAACTGACCCCCGCCTGAGACAGGTCAGGGAGGTTAGTGAGCATCGAAGGCACCACCTGCAGGACGGTGATTTGCTCGGCTGCCAGTAATGCAGGCAGGACTGACAGGTCTCGTTGCACCTCACCCGGCAGGACATACAGGGAGGCCCCCAACGTCAGTGGTGTCCAGAGCTCCCAGACGGAGGCATCAAAACTGATGGACGTGCGCTGGAGAAAACAGTCATCGGCCGTCAGAGCAAACGCCTCATGCTGCCAGCGCGTGTGATTGAGTAAACCACGATGAAGCACCCTGACCCCTTTCGGTTTCCCGGTTGAGCCAGAGGTGTAAATCATATAGGCAAGGTTATTGGCACCCACCGTCGCAACCGGATTGCTCCTGGCCGCATCGTGCCAGGCCGGTTCGTCGGCATCTAACCGTAAACGTCTCACCTCAG
>NZ_JAQRFI010000168.1 GCF_028598805.1 Xenorhabdus yunnanensis
ACGACAGACCAGAAAACTCTTTTTCCGTGTTGATAAACCCGATTTTTGATGTTTACGGGCGGAGAAGTCCTACCGCCTTCATATTAATTAGCAATGTACGTTGTTGATGAAATGAGGGGTTATAGATGAATACTCAAAATAATAAGCCAGATGAAACCACGACAAAAGATAATGCGCTTCCTGATACCCCCCTTCGGGAAGAACAAGCGGGTATGCTGAATAATACGGCGAATAGCGAGAGCAATGTCTTTGGTTTCGGTTATTACCGCGCTAATTTTTCAAACAGTCATTTCGGAGCTTAATATCATGACAAAAATATTTAAAGTTCCCTTTGCGGCGCAAGGGGACAGGGTATCTATTCCTAATGAAGTCCAGCCAGACGGGGCTGTCTCGTATACTCAGGGCTACGGCTATGACTACGAACGTGACCAGAATACCGATCCGGCAGCGAAAGATATCGAGCGTGAAAAGATGAACGGGATTTTTCACGATATTACCGAAGCCGTGGGGGAAATACAGGCGTTTGGCGTGGCGAAATGGTCGCTAGAGGCACAGCCTTATCCCTTGCGTGCGGTGGTGTACCACAATCAAAAACTCTGGCAATCCCGTATAGAGAACAACAAGGAAGATCCGCAAGCGGGCAAAGGGTGGGTGGAGTTAAAGGCCGACCTGACAGCAGGTGATGTGGGCGCCTATAACAAAGAAGAAGCCAACCAGCGCTTCCAGCCATTGGGGAACTATACCCCTGCGGGTTACAGCTACGGTAAGGAAGAGTCGGATACCCGTTTCCAGCCGAAAGGGCACTATCAACCCGCGGGGAATTACGCGCTGAAGGGCGAAAGCTACATTAAGTCGGAATCAGATGATAAATACCAACCCAAGGGGCGCTATTTAGAATCGGGCTATAGCTATTCAAAAAATGAAAGTGATGGCAAGTACCAACCGAGAGGCAATTATGCCCCTGCGGGCAGCTACGCCCCAAAAGGGGAGAGCTACACGAAAAATGAATCAAACTCCAGATACCAGCCAAAAGGAAATTACCAACCTACAGGCAACTATGCCGTTCGCGGGGAAAGTTACACGAAAGGGGAATCTGACGGCCGATACCAATCGCGCGGGAACTACCAACCTGCCGGAAATTATCAGCCTGCGGGAAATTATGCGGTGAGGGGGGAATG
>NZ_JAQRFI010000169.1 GCF_028598805.1 Xenorhabdus yunnanensis
CCCAGCTTAAACTGCGCCACTAATTCAGGATGGTTCAGCCGCCGTTTGGTCAGATAGGCCTGTGCTTCCGGGGCATTGAGCAACGTATGATGGTAGAACTCCGCCACCCGTAACAGCAGCGCCTGTTGCCCGACCGCATCACGGATCAGTTCCGATGAGCCAACCAGCGGCTCCACCGCCGGATTGCTGCCGAGCATGGCGCGCAACCGTTCACAGGCATGGCGCAGACTTAAATTCTCTGTCTTCATCACCCAGTCCAGCACCGACCCGCCGGCATCGCAGCCAAAGCAGTGATAGAGATTTTTCGACGGGGTGATCACCATCGAGGGCGTTTTTTCCTGATGGAACGGGCACAGCACGAGTCTGTCTTTGCCGCGTTTAATCACCTGCCGCCCCTGCTGCTCAAGGATAGCCACTAAAGGAACCGCCGCTTTCAGGTGTTGCAACTCAGCTTCCGGGATGCGAGCCATGTCAGATATCCTTACAAAATATTTTTTAATAAAGCATCGATGCTTGATAAGTTAGCTTCAAGGCTTTATTATGTCAAGCATGTAAAGCGCATATCAACGCATCGGAGCATGGAAGATGAGTCATAATTACGGCAACATAGCTACATTTAAGACCGCAATAATGACAGAGGTGCTTGATATGGCAGCGGCAACAGAGAACGGATTTGCACAACGTCTGCGGGAGTTACGCAGGCAAAAAGGCCTCTCCCAGTCAGAGCTGGGCAAGCTGGCTGAACTGCACTACACCCACATTGGCCGTTTTGAACGCGGTACCTCACGGCCGGGCAGTGATACGTTAAAACGTCTGGCGGATGTACTCGGGGTGAGCGGTGATTACTTGCTGGAAGGGGCAGAGACCGAGGCAGCAAAAGCCCGATTTGAGGACAGGGAGTTACTGCGGCAATTTCAGGCCGTGGAGCAGTTACCGGAGGAAGACAAGGAAGTGATTAAGAAGTTGCTGGATGCCTTTTTAATCAAAAAGCAGTTACAGGTGCTGGCAAGGTAATAAGATAAAAACCCTTTGATTTAACGCGGGGAAAACGTGCGACCAACACCTTAACCCCGCTGACCATAACCAACTATTAGGAGTAGTGACTATGGCTAAGGCGCATTCTAAGCAAAACCGGGCGGTAAATAAAGCCGCCAAAACAGAACGTTATTACAC
>NZ_JAQRFI010000170.1 GCF_028598805.1 Xenorhabdus yunnanensis
TCCTTAAATAAAAGGCGGTGTCACATGCCATCCCCTGCCAAAATCTGGGAACAGGCGCTACAGGCATTACATGCCCGTCTGGCTCCCTTATTTCACTCTATCGGCCCACGACAACGCAGCCTCGCCTATCTTCGGGGATTGCTCAGTGATGTTGAACGTAAGAATAGCTGGCAACTGGCTGAATGGATGGGGGAAAGTACCCCCGATGGGATTCAATATTTGCTGGAACGCGCTGATTGGGATGTCGATATGGCCCGCGATATCCTGCGGGATTATGTCACTGAACATTTGGGCGATGAACAGGGTGTTCTCATCATTGATGAAACCGGTTTTATCAAAAAAGGGACACATTCTGCCGGGGTACAGCGTCAGTATAGTGGGACCGCCGGACGGGTAGAAAACAGCCAGATAGGCGTATTTCTTTGTTACGCCGGCAACGGAGGGCATGCCTTTGTTGACCGGGCATTATACCTGCCTCGCCAGTGGACCGATGCCCGTTCCCGCTGTGAAGCCGCGGGTATCCCCGCCCGCGTCACTTTTGCAACGAAACCCCAGTTAGCCCGGCAGATGCTGGAACGAACATGGGATGCCGGCGTTCCCTGTCGCTGGGTGACCGCGGATGAAGTTTATGGCCGTGACCGTCGTCTAAGAGTCTGGCTGGAGTCCCGATACCAGCCCTTCGTGTTAGCCATTCCCTGCAATACCCCCTTATGGTGGCAAGGACCAGAGTATATCCGTGCTGAACGGATTGCCGATACCCTGACCACCGCTGACTGGAAAGCACGGTCAGCGGGAACAGGGACAAAAGGTGAGCGTTGGTATGACTGGGCTGTCGTGCCGTTATGGCGTTTACAGATAAGTGAAGAGGATCGACGTTATGGTCATTATTTGTTAGTTCGGCGCAGCCGGGATAGCAGACAGGAACGGGCTTACTATGTGGTGTATGCCCTGAGAGAACAGGCGGATCTGAATACGCTGGTTCAGGTTGCGGGTTGTCGCTGGGAAATCGAAAGTGGCTTTGAGGAAACCAAAGGGGAATGTGGGCTGGATCATTACGAAGTGCGGCGATGGCAGAGCTGGCACCGACATATTACCTTGTCGTTGCTGGCCCATGCAGTCCTGGCGGTTCTGCGGGTACAGGAGAAAAAAAACACCGGTAGGCCGGGTTCC
>NZ_JAQRFI010000171.1 GCF_028598805.1 Xenorhabdus yunnanensis
TTAATACGGCGGCTATGGGGCACAGCCCGCATGGCTTTTTCGACGGTGGCTTTCAGACCGAGGTTATCGATAAATTCAGCCTTGTTCAGAATATCCGCCCCGTTCTTCGCTTTTTCCAATCGGCTATTGGCATTATCATTGGCATTATTAACCACGGTATTCGTAGCATAATCACCTTTCGGTTGTTTGCCATCCAAACCGTCTTTCAATGCCTTCTGAGTAGCATAGTCCTGTTTAATCCTGCCAAGTTCTTGTTGAATATTGACGATATCACGATCGCTGAATGTCCCTTTACTGCGTAAATCCGTCACATTCCCATTACCATCAATCCGCGCAATGGCAAACACATAATGTGGATAGCCCACCGCATCCACATAATTTTTCAACTCATTCGCGGCGGTAATTTTAACCACCGTCTTCCACTGACTCACCAGATTGCCCTGATGGCTAAAATCCGCATAAACGCGAGTATTGCGCATAGCGTTCAGGGTTTGGTCAAATTCCAGCATCCCACGTAGCCCACCGACATAGGCCAGCCCTTTTTTCACCAGATACTGTTCGCCCTGACGCACCACAGCAAAGCCATCACCGAAAAAGGCGGCTTCGCCGTAACTGTCGGTATTCATCAGGCGCTGCATTTCGTCAATGCCCGACAACCGGGCGGTAAAATCAATCTGCCATGTTTCCGCTGTAGTCGTGATCGCGGTTTCTGTCGCGGCACCGTCAAATTCCAGCAGGAACGAGCGGGTTAACACATTGCCCTGCAAGCCATTGGCAGTTTTGATTTTCTTCTGCGTGGGGGCATGGGTGATCATCCCAATCACACCGGAAGCCTTATTGAGCAGGCCAATCCAGTTAAAATCAAAATTCCCCACTTCCGTACCCAATGTAACGCTGTAAGCCACAGCGTTCTCGCTGGCCAATCCGGTTTTGTTCACCGACTGACGGTGAACGATTTGGTTTTGGGCTGGTAGTTTTTCACTGCGGCTGAACTCTTTCGACGGGTCAAGATTCGGCACATTCGCAAAAACAAATTCATCCAGCACCACAGGCTGACCTGCGGCAGTTTGCTGAGCCTTCCATTTTTCAAAGTCCAAAGTAATGACGGAGGACATTTTCTATTTCCTTATAATGACGCACCGTAAGTGACGTTCGGTGC
>NZ_JAQRFI010000172.1 GCF_028598805.1 Xenorhabdus yunnanensis
CTAACTTGAAGATGCAGGTTTTAAAATCTGAAAATTGTCAGTCAGTCGAGTCGTCAGTTCTTTCGCTTTTTCTGGCAAAGTGACATGAAAAAAGTGACGAAGGGTTTCACGGAACGTTTTCGCATTCGGAAAATAGACATTATTACGCACGTGCTCATTCATGTACTTCCACAATCGCTCTGTCGGATTGAGGTTTGGACTGTAAGGCGGTAAGTAATGCAATTCAATATTAAGGACATACGCAATATCTTTCACCAACTCTGCTCGGTGGTAACCCGCTCCATCCAGAATAATATGGATTTTTTGCGACAGTGGGTAAGTTTCCCGGATTGCCCCGAAGAAATACGCGATGTTTTTAGCATTGATGCTCGGATATTCACGGATCACGGTGTCTTCAATACGTTGTAAATGGAGGGCACCCAGAATATTGAGACGGGTACGACTGCCGGGGGTCTCGACCACTTTTACCTGATTTTTTCCTGCTTTCATCCAGCCATAGCTGAGCTTTGTGGACTGTGAAGGATGCACCGCATCAATAAATAGGATCGGTTCACTCCGACTCACTCTGTTTTTCAGCGACTGATAATCATCAATAAATTGTTGCTGTTTATCCGCATCAAATTTATGAGGAACTCCCTTTGGCTTTTTGTAGCTGAAACCTTGGCGATGAAGCCATTTCGTCATTCCGCCCACGCTGAAAGAAACCTGCCAACGTGCTCGGACATCGGCCATAATTTGAGGGGTAGTATGCATCAAATTGGCCGTCAGATGATCAATCAGGTCGACGGTTTGTTCGGCGGTGAGATGGCTTTCAGAGCCGCCATTTTCCGGGGTGAGCTTTTCCTGAGCGACGAAATCTTTTAGGTGACGGCTTACCGTACTTTCATGAATACGCAAGGCCTGTGCAATCATCTGAGCTGTCCAGCCTTCGGAGGCCAAAAGCACAGCCTTGATGCGATCACAGACCCGACTGTCACGAGTGGTATCATGCATCAATTCGAGGGCACGTTTTTGTTCTGGTGTCAGATGAATTTTCATGGTTGCAAGCATGGTCTGGTTTGGGGGATAAATCAAGCATCTTCAATGGCGATTGGTATA
>NZ_JAQRFI010000173.1 GCF_028598805.1 Xenorhabdus yunnanensis
AAACACTGGAACAATACACAGTGAATAAAATGAACAATATTTTGATTTTAATATAAAAATAATAAATATCGATAAACATCAAAACATGAAATTATTTCATCGCTAGTGAAAACGATTAATGATTTCTGAGGTTGGGTTATTTAGAAAGTTACTTTGATTCTAATGCATGTTGCTGACGAGCTGTATTTACAACCATTTCAGCAAATTTATTTGAAACATTTTCTCGAATTCCATTATTTACGGCATTGGTAATCGCTTGATCAATATCTTTTTGAATTACGCTAACTCTTTTACTAACTAATTCTTGCATTCTATCACTCATTAGATATTTGATTAATGGAATTCCATCATAGCTGCTTGTGAAATTACCGTTTTTATCCACTTTTTTCTCTAAGGTATTATCAAAGCTTTTCTTGATTAGGTCGGTAATTGTTAGGCACTCTTGAACATCACCCCATTTATCAGTAACTGTAACTTCTTTTTTCAGCCATTCATCAGCAAATGCGATAGCTTTCTTTTCAATGGTAGCTTTCGCAGAATTTATAGATTCATTTATTGCCTGATTAATTTGTTTCGATGCTTCTTTTTCTACTTTATCCAAACATTGTCGTGAAATGGACTTTTTAACTCCTTCAATAATTTGATATTTAACTTCTTCATCAATATTGCCATCTTCTTCTAACCAATCTAAGTCCACTGTGATGTTTATTTTCATTTCCGATTCCTATTTATGTGATAGTGAAAATTATTTCTGAGTCAGAGCAATAAGGGCTTTGGCGTGTAATAACGCTGATTCCTTATCTAGATGAATAATTCCTGAGTTTAGTCTTTCATTGTCAATAGCATCATTTTTCCAAAAATATGCATAGTAATCTTGATTTCCGCTGGTAATTGATGGCACGTAATATCTAAGCTCATTATTTAATTTATCTGGATTTTTTACCGCCTCAGGAATATCCATATCCCCGATTCTGATAGTGCGGGGTTTTATACGGTACTCAACATTGGGATGAAAATACAATTTAAAGTCACATTCAATCCATCTATTACTAGTATGG
>NZ_JAQRFI010000174.1 GCF_028598805.1 Xenorhabdus yunnanensis
CTGTGGGTATCATATACGTCAGTGATTCAGACACGTTCCGGCTGCTCCACTGCGCAGGACGATATTCACCACACAACTCTGTGAGGCAGTATTCGCCAGCAGGAAACCCAGAAACAACCGTTCCAGCGGGGTTTTGTCGGGAAACACGACCGACAGTGCAAGACTGTCCAGCATAATCAGTTCATTACTTGGCATCTCGTTCTCCCTTTAAGCCCAGAGCCGCCCGGATACACTGAGCCTGAGGATGTTGCCACGCATATTCACGCAGGGCGCAAAACCGCTCAGCGTACCCGTCCAGCTTCATCAGGGCCGTCAGATAACCCAATACACTCAGGGTCACCATCAGCCCAAAGGCATCAGCGGAGACTTCGCCTTTAAAGTCAGTCGTATCCACGTTGACCACAAACGAATCCGACCGTGCCGACACGATATAGGCGATGCTGTCTGACACTTTCCGGTACCGCCATCGGTCACACCGGTCATCGTCACAAAGCCCGGCAGCGGCTTTAATGAACGTGTGCTCCAGCAACATCAGTTCCAGTGAACCGGTGTGCGGAAAAATTTCAGCAAAAGGGGATAATTCAGCCGCGGACACAGTGTGCACCGTGGCCGGGGTGGTATTTTGTTGCATGGTATTCTCCTGATAAAACAACGGGGAACACCTGACCCAATGGGAAACGTGTTCCCCGTTGGGTGACTGGCCTGTTGGCCATGATGGATGAGATTAAGAAACCTTCATCGTCATCAGACTGACGATATCTGCTTCCAAAGGTGCGCAGATGTACCACACGGTTGTGTACTCCCTTGCAGGCTACAGGAGTGTTGCTGTCGCTGCCCGAAGGTGATCCTTACAAGCGACCGGATCATCGATAAGTCTGACTACGCTAATAAACGAAAATCATCAGGTCAATGGGTAATTCATTTCCCAGGACAAAAAATAATGTCAGGAGCACGACGGGATTTTGGGGGAGTCAGGGAGAGGCTGTCAATACGAGGTGACCCGTTCTGGTCGTTTGTCTAAATCATTTATGCCCCAAA
>NZ_JAQRFI010000175.1 GCF_028598805.1 Xenorhabdus yunnanensis
ACTGTTGGTGTCAAATCTGGCGGTAAATATATTTACAGAGAGAACCGCACATTCGGAAAACAATCCCACGCCAAAACATGGGGTGCTATGCGGGTTGCTGAACTGGAGCAAAACGGGATCCCTACGCAGAGTGATACCGAGGATTTAACAGTCGGTGATTTGCTGTACAAATACATCAATGATCCAGATTTGGGTGGGAAAGCAGGAAGAACTAAAAAATATGTATTAGATATGCTCTTAGATAGTGAATTAGCGAAACTAACACTTTCAGAGCTATCAGTTAGTCATGTCATCGAGTATTGCAAACAAAGACATTCTACTGGTATTACTCCATCAACCATTAATCATGATGTCAGCTATTTAACGTCAGTATTAAAATCAGCCAAGCCAATCTATAACATAGACTATGTATCAAATCCCGCACATGAAGCCCGCCCACTTTTAACCCAAATGGGGTTAATCAGTAAAAGCCAGCGACGCAGCAGAAGACCAGCGCAAGAAGAAATAGATAAACTTATTGATGGCTTGCGTAAGCGTAGCAACCGTAAAGAAGGGAAAATACCCTATGAAGATATTCTCAATTTCTCAATTCTAAGCTGTATGCGTATAGGCGAAGTGTGCAAAATTAGGTGGGATGATATAGATGAAAAGCAAAGGTCTGTCATTGTGAGGGATCGGAAAGATCCTCGAAAGAAAACAGGCAATCATATGTCTGTGCCGTTGTTGGGTGAAGCGTGGAATATTGTTCAGCGTCAACCAAGAACAAGCGAGCTGATATTCCCGTACAACTCCAAAAGCGTAACAACAGGATTCCAAATAGTCCGTAACGCTCTAGGTATTGAAGACCTCCGCTATCACGACCTACGCAGAGAAGGAGCGAGTCGATTATTTGAAGCGGGCTTTTCTATTGAAGAAGTGGCTCAGGTTACAGGCCATCGTTCACTGAATGTATTATGGCAGGTGTATACAGAACTGTACCCGCAATCGCTGCATGAAAAATTCAACAAACTAATGCAG
>NZ_JAQRFI010000176.1 GCF_028598805.1 Xenorhabdus yunnanensis
GTCACGCTGTTTGTGGTCAGTCTGGCGAACTACCGTCAGGAGCAGATAACTACCTTGAAACGGGATGTGGAAAACCTGATCCGCTGTGCATTCCGGGAAAACAGCCAGTATCCGGTGAAAAAAACATGGCCCTATTCGCGCTTTTCCTTTTCCAGCTTAGGGCGCGAAATTCATCGTGAATTCAGCGAGATTGAATCACTGACCTTTTCACGGGGGGATATTCTCAGTGACTTAAGTGTGCCGAGACTGAAAACGCTGTCAGTGGAGGTGAAAAATGGCTGAGTTCAGGGAACGCCTTAAGCGACTGGCCCTGCCCTCATGGATGGATAAGGGCGAACCCGCCAAACTGCTCAATGCAGCACGGGAATTCTGGTCACAGGTTTATGGCTGGCTGATATGGCCGCTCGCCCAACTGGATGCGGAAACTTGTACCGAATCGCTGTTATCGGTGCTGGCCTATCAGCGCGATATCCAGCGCTTTAACGGCGAGCCGCTGCCACTGTTTCGCAAGCGGGTGAAGTACGCCTTTATCAACGCGAAAGATGCAGGCAGCATCGCAGGCTTTATTGCCATCTTTGAACGGCTGGGCGTGGGTTATGTCGAGTTACTGGAACGCCAGCCAGAGATTGACTGGGATGTGATTATCCTGCGCCTCAGTGACGGGCAAATTGCAGAGAATCCTGATTTGCTGATGAATATCATCCGGCAATACGGGCGTACCTGCCGCCGTTACCGTTTTGAAGTGATGGCGAAAGATCAGTTGCTGATACGGGTAGGCAGTCTCGGGGCGGACTATTGCACTTATGCCGCTGCCATCCCGACCCGGCCATTATTATTAAAAGTGGGGCATATCGCAGGCGTTGCCGTCTGTGACAGTGCCCGCCTCAAGGAAAGCAGCGCACCGAACGTCACTTACGGTGCGTCATTATAAGGAAATAGAAAATGTCCTCCGTCATTACTTTGGACTTTGAAAAATGGAAGGCTCAGCAAACTGCCGCAGGTCAGCCTG
>NZ_JAQRFI010000177.1 GCF_028598805.1 Xenorhabdus yunnanensis
CAGGCTGACCTGCGGCAGTTTGCTGAGCCTTCCATTTTTCAAAGTCCAAAGTAATGACGGAGGACATTTTCTATTTCCTTATAATGACGCACCGTAAGTGACGTTCGGTGCACTGCTTTCCTTGAGGCGGGCACTGTCACAGACGGCAACGCCTGCGATATGCCCCACTTTTAATAATAATGGCCGGGTCGGGATGGCGGCGGCATAAGTGCAATAGTCCGCACCGACACTGCCAACCCGCATCAATAACTGATTTTTCGCGATCACTTCAAAACGGTAGCGGCGGCAGGTGCGCCCGTATTGGCGAATGATATTCATCAGCAAATCAGGATTGGCCGCTATCTGCCCGTCACTGAGGCGCAGGATAATCACATCCCAATCGATACCCGGCTGGCGCTCCAGTAATTCCACATAGCCCACACCCAGCCGTTCAAAGATGGCAATAAAGCCCGCGATGCTGCCGGCATCTTTCGCGTTGATAAACGCATATTTCACCCGCTTGCGGAACAGCGGCAGCGGCTCACCGTTAAAACGCTGGATATCGCGCTGATAAGCCAGCACCGATAACAACGATTCGGAACACGTTTCGGCATCCAGTTGGGCCAGCGGCCATGTCAGCCAGCCGTAAACCTGCGTCCAGAATGCCCGCGCTGCATTGAGCAGCTTGGCGGGTTCCCCTTTATCCATCCATGAGGGCAGGGCCAGCCGCTTAAGATGTTCCTTAAACTCAGACATTCTTCACCTCCACTGAGAGCGTTTTCAGCCTCGGTACACTCAGTTCACTGAGAATGTCACCCAATGAAAAAGTCAGTGATACAATCTCGCTGAATTCACGGTGGATTTCCCGCCCTAAGCTGGAAAAGGAAAAGCGCGAGTACGGCCATGTTTTCTTCACCGAATACTGGCTGTTTTCCCGGAATGCACAGCGGATCAGGTTTTCCACATCCCGTTTCAAGGTAGTTATCTGCTCCTGACGGTAGTTCGCCAGACTGACCACAAACAGCGTGAC
>NZ_JAQRFI010000178.1 GCF_028598805.1 Xenorhabdus yunnanensis
CAAAGTGCCACTGACTGAACCCCAGATAGCAGGTATTGCCAGTTTCTGCCCGTACAACATTGGTCCCGGTAAATGCTTCTCTTCCACGTTCTACCGTAAGTTGAATGCCGGAGACAAAAAAGGGGCATGTGCCGAAATCAAGCGTTGGGTATTTGACGGTGGCCGAGACTGCCGACAGACCAAAGGCCAAGCGAACGGCTGTTACGGTCAGGTAGAGCGGCGCGCTCAGGAATCGGAATTAACATGCTGGGGGTTGGATGAATGAGGTTCAATTTTACCTACGGCACTGTTATTGCGTTGATTGTTGCCTCTGTGGTGGCTTACTTCTACCGTTCTGGATATAAGGAACAAAAGCAGGTCAATAGTGACCAAGCAACCGAAATCCAGCAACTGACCGACACCATTAACTACCAGAACACGCACATTGAAATGCTGCACGAACTGGATAACCGACACACTCAGGAACTCGCCCATGCCAAGACTGAAATCGACAGGCTGCATACTGCTTCTCTTGCTCACCCTGAACGGGTGTACATCAAAGCCAAGTGTCCAGTGTCTAAAGCCGCTGCCCCCTCCGGCATGGATGATGCAGACACCGCCCGACCTACAGACACCGCTATCCGAAATTATTGGCTACTCAGAGAGCACATTGCCACCTCAGAGCAAATGATCTTGGGGTTGCAGGAATATATCAAAACACAGTGTCAAAGCCCCTAGCAAACTCTGGGGCTTTTTCTTTTTAAGGAGCCAAGAAAATGACCCGACAAAAAATGACGACAAAACAAAAAACGTTTTGTCGGGAATATCTGGTCGATTTAAACGCAACGCAGGCGGCAATTAGAGCCGGTTATAGCCCACGACGCGCCAGCGAACTGGGCTATCAGTTGATGCAAAAACCCTATGTTGTTGCGCTGATCGATGAGCTGAAACAGGCGCGCAACAAACAACTG
>NZ_JAQRFI010000179.1 GCF_028598805.1 Xenorhabdus yunnanensis
TTCCACGTGGTGACGGTCTTGCGGCTGACCCCATGCAATTTGGCAAATTCGGACTGGTTCATCTGTTACCCTTGTGTTACCTGTTACCCAAATTTCAAAAGTTCATCGCTAGTGAAATATCATGGCGCGCAATGCCCCCGTTATATAAAAGTCGCGGTAAGGACCCAAAAAATATATGACTCATGCTAATTGGGATTGTCGATAGAAATCTTTGTAATGCTTTTTGCAGAATAACTCATACGCATTGCTTGCCTCATTAATACAGTGGTAACGGCCAAGTCGATATCTTTTACCATTTATCTGAGCTTGAGCTATCCATTTTCCATCTCGATAATGGACTCCCTTCCTGCCGGATTTATTGGCTTTCGTCAGCCCAATATTTTGCTGGTTCTGAGAACGTGTTGCTTCTCGTAAATTCGATATGCGATTGTCTGTTTTGATACCATTGATGTGGTCTATTTGCTTTTCTGGCATAGCGCCGTTGATATACATCCAAGCAAGGCGATGGGCTTTATATCGGATACCGTCGATTTGTATTTCAATATAGCCTGTTAATGTGTTAATCCGTCCTGCAATACTGCCAACTCTAGCTCTTTGGCTTCTATAAGATAACCAGACAAAAGCTCCCGTCTCAGGGGCATACCGGAGTAATTCCCTGAGTCTTTTCTGAGTAAGTTTTCCCATGCAACCCTCATACTTGGTATTTCGGATACAACAAACCCTCCCGCTGTATTGCGAGATATGAATAAGGGGTTTATCGGAATTAAAGGGTGTCTTTACTAAGGTGTGGCGTTATTCAGATTGAGTTTGCACAGTCGGTTTATCGGACTTCTGAAGATGTCTTGGTGGTTCAAGATCATTCAAAATAGCTGACGCGTAAACGTTAGCCTTTTGCCTGTTAACGGGGGCATAATCTTCATCTA
>NZ_JAQRFI010000180.1 GCF_028598805.1 Xenorhabdus yunnanensis
GTCTATGCGTTGCACCTTATCGACAATCACACGCCGTATCAGTCTGCCATCGCAACGCTCAGGGAGAGCTATCGCCACCTGAGTCAATACACCACACGCAAGATGGAAGCGGTTTGTTCAGGCTGGGAACTGTTAGACGGGGAAGATAAGAATCAGGAGGCATTCAGCTACAGTCTGAGGACCAATGATGCGAACGGGTATCAGGCATCATTACGGGCAGCGAATGAGAAGCTGGAACGGTACATTGAACCGATGAACTGGGAAGACATCGAAAGACTGGGCAACCATCATGCTTAAAACTTTTTGGGTCCTTACCAGCGAAATTGTAAAACATGGGCATTGCGCGCCGTGGTTTTTCACTAGCTATAAAATTTCAGATTTGTTTTACACATTTGACACTTTTCGCTCGCAAACCCGCATTCCACCGTGGGATCACTTGACAAAAAAGTGTCAAGTCAGTGTCAAGTGTCAAGTCCCGTTTGACACTTTACATTTGACACTCTGACCCGACATTCAGGAAGCAAAACGATGACAAAGACACAGAGCATTGACGCGTTACCGCAGACACAAAAATCTGACCAATGGCGTTCAGCCGTTGCGGAATTCACAACAGAGGATCTTCCCTGTACTCAGCAAACAAAAACCATATTTCGCCAGCAATTAATCAAAACAGCCGGAGTACTCAAGCCATGAAAACCATGAGCATCTCAAAGTATGCAGAACATGCCGGTGTTACCCGTCAGACCATTTACGACTGGGCAAAGCACAAAACCTTTCCGCCCAGAGTCGGGAGACACATTAATGTCGATGCGGCTGATGCATGGCGTAGGCAATATATTGATAGTACCGATCCCCGAACCGAGAACGCCAAGAAAGCCAGTTATGCCGAGG
>NZ_JAQRFI010000181.1 GCF_028598805.1 Xenorhabdus yunnanensis
TCACGTTCTCGACATTGATAAACCCACGTTGATTGCGTTGGCTAAGTCCATTATCTGGCACGAGAACGGCTCGCAACCGTATTCCGATGATGTTTTCACACGGGCATTTGAGATGCTATGAGGTATTGAGCGATGAGCATTATTCTGGGTTCAATGATTTACGTTATCGGTTTTATTGCGGCGTTCATTATTTTTACATTGATAGAAAAAAAACGAGCGAATGATCCGGAAGATTTTGGGGTCATTTTGTTTGCATCAATCATATGGCCGATAGGGGTTATTGTTACGCCGATTGTTTTTGGATGCTGTCTTTTAGGCAAGAAATATAACCAAATTGTCGGAAAACAGTGACCAAGATGAAACTCAACAGCCAGTATTTCACCCTCGGTGCTTTGGTGATTGTCTCTGGCCTGCTCTGGTTCTATTACCGCGAGTATCAGGACAAGGCCGAAGAATACGCGAGGTTAAAGCGACAGTATGACGAACAGATCATCACGATAAACGAGCAGCAAGCGCGAATCAATCACCTCGCAGAACTGGACGCGAAACATACACAGAGGCTAGCCAATGCGAACGCTGAAATCGACAGGCTGCACACTGCTTCTCTTGTTCATCCTGAACGGGTGTACATCAAAGCCGAATGCTCCGTGCGTGAAACCGCTGCCCCCTCCGGCATGGATGATGCAGCCACCGCCCGACCTACAGACGCCGCTATCCGGAATTATTGGCTACTCAGAGAAAGAATTGCCACCTCAGAGCAAATGATTCTGGGATTGCAGGAATACATCAAAACACAGTGTAACTAAATGAGGTCATTATGAAATTTGAAGATTTACCAGAAGCATCACAACAGACAGCGCGAGAAGTATTGGCGGATATGCTGAGAA
>NZ_JAQRFI010000182.1 GCF_028598805.1 Xenorhabdus yunnanensis
AATGGGCGACTCTCTGGAGAGAATGAGTCACTGACAACTCAGCTATCAGAGAAAAACGCCATCATCACCACCCAGCAAGAGCGAATCAATCAACTCGCAGAACTGGATACCCGACACACTCAGGAACTCGCCCATGCCAAGACTGAAATTGACACTCTTCGGGCTGATGTTGCCGCTGGTCGTCGCAAGCTGCGCATCAAGGCCGTCTGCCCCTCCGTGCCTGAAACCGTTACCTCCGGCAGCGTGGTCACTACAACCGCCGTCGAACTCTCTGGAGAAACTGGACCAATTGTTCTCGATATCCGAGAAGACATCATCAACGACCTCGCAAAATTAAGATACTTGCAGGATTATGTGAATACTGAATGCAGAGGAAACGATGGAAAACACAGATAAGGTATTAGCTGAGCTGATTGGCAAGGCGTTATCAGGCATGGATGGCTTAATTGGTTTCGGTAAAGATCAATTACCCGCAGTCATAGAGCAATTAATGCTTTGGCAGATTTGGGTAAATGGCTTGGTATTTATCTTGTTTCTGATTCTGACGTTATTAGCAGGTTACTTATGGAAGAAGGCAACAGAGAGTGCTGTTTACAATGAACCCCTAGTGTACCTCCTCCTTTTTGGTGCTGTTTGTGTACTTGGATTCGTCTCTCTACGCTGTGTATTCACTGTTGTTCAGATAGCTGTAGCCCCTAAAATTTGGCTAATTGAGTATGCAGCATCACTTATCAAATAACACCTTGCCACCTCAGAGCAAATGATACTGGGGTTACAGGAATACATCAAAACACAGTGTAACTAAATGAGGTCATTATGAAATTTGAAGATTTACCAGAAGCATCACAACAGACAGCGCGAGAAGTATTGGCGGATATGCTGAGAA
>NZ_JAQRFI010000183.1 GCF_028598805.1 Xenorhabdus yunnanensis
GTTTCACGTAACAACTTAACCGCCAGTACCGGGCTGTTTTGGGCTTCCTCAGACACAGCGACATTGTGCCCTTTGCTGTGCTTTTTGATAGGTTCGGGCTGATCGTCTTGCTCAGTGATGAGATCTGTAGCGAGTTCCTGTGCCGGTTCAGTGGTGTAGTGTCCAGAATCATCATCAGCCCGTGCTGACAGGTGACTAAAGTTGGCTTTTGTTGTGGTTGTGTCTTTGTGGACTGCTTTACGTTTGAAGCGGCCTAATCCCAATAAATTCGACATAGTGTAATTTGCCATTTGTTATCTTCCTGTTTGTGATAAAGCCCTGTCGACCAGCTTACGGGCGACTTCGTGAAGGGTGGGTTTAATACCCAGTTCTGAGCGGCTGTACTCGTCCTGCTGTATCTTGCGTAGGGCGTCCATCTGCTGACGAGTCAGTAAGATGGCCTTGTTATCGATTTTCATACTTACACCTCATTAATGAAGAACCCCGCCGCAAGCAGCGGAGCATTCGACCCAAAAAGATTAAATCAGAGTCACTATCACTTCATTGGACGGCTGTTGGCTAGCAAGACTGCCATTACCTTGCTTGAGTGGTTTCGCCCTAATCCATATCATGCGGGCGTCTTTAAAGAGAATCGGTTTAGTGACTGTCTCTTCAACAGTAATCGGTTCATTTATTATCAATTCATCCTCTTGAGGTGTAGGCGCTCGATCTGCGTCAAGAAGCACATACACCCTGCCATGGTGGTGAAGCACATTACCTGATTTCACTTCTATTTTTTGCCATTCATCTGTCGCTATAAATTCCATATTCCATCTCTCTGTCGCTGATAATTTATACAGCCATATTATTGCAATATATGCAACAAA
>NZ_JAQRFI010000185.1 GCF_028598805.1 Xenorhabdus yunnanensis
CCATTGGCGAAATTGACAGCATTTCATTACGGCAAAAATCGGTTGTGTCTAAATTGCTGAAAACAGGCGGTCAGTCTAACCCGTATTTTATTGATTTGGCTGCCAAACTGGGGTTTAAAATCACCATCACCGAGTTTCGGCAGGCACGGGCAGGCATGTCTGCCTGTGGCGCAGCGATTAACGGTGATGACTGGCCATTTGTTTGGCGAATTAATGCACCTGCGACCACGATTAATTATGCAGTAGCCGGTGGGAGTTATTGCGGCGATCCATTGCGTTCGTGGGGAAATAAAAAACTCGAATGTCAATTTCAGAAAATTAGTCCGTCTCACACCATTTTACAATTCGGTTACAACCCGTAATCAGTAATTAATTAAATTTAAATATTAATCACCTTCATTGAGTGAGGATTCGTTATGCTAAAAATTGGTGATATTACAAATACCGCAGACGGAAATGGTGAATTTACCAACGGTAATGTGGCGGCAGGTGTAGCGCCAACCATATTGGATGCGGCGTGGTTTAACAGTGTTCAGCGAGAATTAATCAATGCACTGGCTGCCGCGGGCATTAAACCGAGTCAATCTGATGATGCCCAGCTGGCTGAGGCAATTAGGAAAATGATACAAAAATCCGTGCCCAATGCCTCACTCACCCAACCCGGCCTCGTCCAGCTCAGCAATGCCACGAAGAGCCACAGTGAAACGGAGGCGGCAACTTCTCGCGCAGTGAAGGATGCGTATAATTTAGCGAACGAAGCCTACGCTACCGCTTTTCACTGCTTGTCCCGAAATGAGAACGGGGCAGACATTGAGGACAAATCGGCGTTTTTGAAAAACCTGGGGTTAGGGGTCACG
>NZ_JAQRFI010000186.1 GCF_028598805.1 Xenorhabdus yunnanensis
TGATTTGGTGTTGTCGTCATTGAGAACAGCCAAATCGCGGGTGAATTTATCGTTATGGGGGGTAAATAGTCGTCCCACTGTTCTGGAATGTCAGGATGATACCGGCTCGATGTTTTATGCCCAGCGATTGGCGAATGGTGCTGTTCAGTTTTTTGTTGACGGTGAGATATTGCCCCGTAACTACGGCAATTTTGATGTGCGTTACGGCAATAAAAACACCGCATTAAAATCTGAGGATGGATGGTGGAAATGCGGGGACACAGGTGTGATGTACCAATGGGGAACCGCCTATGTTCCTGATGATGATTACCGGGAATTTAATTTTCTGACGTCGTTCCCGACAGCCTGTGTGTCACTGACCGCATCGCCGATTTATGCCGCCCCTGTGACCTCGACAAATGTCGTGTCGTGTCACACGAGTATCTACTCTCGGTTGCGCTTTGGGCTGGGGCTGTCCGCCACCTTTTCTAATTCAAAACTGAATCGTCTTTTTTGGTTAGCAGTGGGGTATTGATATGTATGTTTACAGTGCGACAGACAACGCATTTTATGCAATTGAATTGAAACCAGATTATATCAACGCGGGGTCATGGCCGGCGGATGGTATTGAGGTGAGTGACACGGTTTATCAGAAATTCCGTATACCCCCCGAAGGTAAACAGCGTATTACTGGTTCTGATGGCTTACCTGCATGGGAAGACATTCCGCCGCCCACACCAGAGGAATTACAACGCCGGGCGGGATCACGGAAACAGCATTTAATGAATGAGGCCAGAGATAGAATCGCGCCATTGCAGGACGCCGCCGATTTAGGTATCGCCACCGACACAGAGAAATCCGTACTCACCGCATGGCG
>NZ_JAQRFI010000187.1 GCF_028598805.1 Xenorhabdus yunnanensis
TTTATTGGTGAACAACGTGCTGATTTGGTGTTGTCGTCACTGGGCACTGCGAAATCCCGCCTGTCATTAAATCTATGGGGGAGTTCATCACGCGTGTCTGTGCTGGAGTGCCGGGACGATGAGGGCGGGATGTGGTATGTACAGCGGTTAACCAATGGTGCTGTTCAGTTAGCGGTTGAGGGGGAAATATTACCGTCTAACTATGGTAATTTTGATGCGCGATATGGCAGCAAAAACACGGCCAATTCGGTACGGAACGGATGGTGGAAATGCGGTGACACAGGTTTGATGTTTCAGTGGGGTTATACCGAAACTGAATTGGGCGAATCCTCGGAAACAGTTACTTTTCCGGCAGAGTTTCCCCGCCAGTGTTTTGGCGGTGTGGCGAGTCCAACCTATGATAAAAATCATGTGGGTGTTTCAAGCGCCTATTTTTTCAATCTCAATGATGGCAAGCGGGCGATTATTACTGCTGATCAATCGGCGAATTCAGAAGGCGTCAAGGCGTTTATTTTCTGGTGGGCTATGGGGATTTAACTATGTATGTATATAGCGCAAAAAATAATATGTTTTACCCGGAAATACTGAAGCCAGATTATGTCAGGGAGGGAAAATGGCCGGACGCGGGGATTTCAGTCAGTGAGGCAGTATATTTGGAATTTGCCGCAAACAGGCCGCCTGTTGGGAAGCGCCGTGTTACCGGGTCGAATGGTCTGCCCGCATGGGATGATATTCCTCCACCGACACAAGAGGAATTGCAGCACCGGGCGGAACGAGAAAAGCAGTACCGGATGTCACTGGCGACAAAAGCTATTGCGCCACTACAGGATGCTGCCGACTTAGATATGGCC
>NZ_JAQRFI010000188.1 GCF_028598805.1 Xenorhabdus yunnanensis
ATATGCTCCTGAACAGGCTCAGCTTAAGGCCGTAGCGCGCCGACATTGTGCTACAAAAGCAGTAAAAGTGAAACCAGAGATAGAAATGTGGATCAAACAGTTAATTTGGCAAGATTTAAGTCCTGAACAAACAGTCGGTTATCTCAAAAGGGAAAATATAATATCTTTGCATCATGAAACAGTTTATCGATTGATTTATAAGGATAAACTTAATGGGGGTGATTTATGGCAACATCTTAGGATTGCGAAAAAACCGTATCGTAAACGCTATGGAAGTTATGAGCGCAGAGGAAAAATTAAAAACAGAGTCAGTATTGATAAGCGCCCCAAACTTGTTGATAAAAAGCAGCGTATTGGTGATTGGGAAGGAGATACTATCGTTGGTAAAGATCATAAAAGTGCATTATTGACATTAGTTGAACGAAAATCGTTATTTACTATCATAATTAAACTTAAAGATAAAACAGCAGAAGGGGTCGCAAAAGCGGCCACAAGACATTTATCACTGATAAAACATAAAATTAAAACAATTACCTTTGATAACGGCCTCGAATTTGCCGAACACGAACTGATCAGTAAAAATTTAGAGACAAAAATTTATTTTGCTCACCCGTATTCCCCCTGGGAAAGAGGGATAAATGAGAACACGAATGGATTAATCAGAGATTACTTCCCAAAAGGAACTGATTTTAATAAGGTATCAGAGCTGGAGATTAACCTTGTGGCAAACCGATTAAATAATCGCCCTCGTAAAACACGAGATTACAAAACACCGAATGAGTTATTTAAAGGAGTACCCACTCATTTACTTCGTTCATTACGGTGTTGCGCTTAATATGTGAATCCAAG
>NZ_JAQRFI010000189.1 GCF_028598805.1 Xenorhabdus yunnanensis
CGCTTCCATCTTGCGTGTGGTGTATTGACTCAGGTGGCGATAGCTCTCCCTGAGCGTTGCGATGGCAGACTGATACGGCGTGTGATTGTCGATAAGGTGCAACGCATAGACGGGATTGTTCTTTGCCTCCTGACTGCGGGCTATCCAGTGGGCATTGCTGTGTGTGTCAGTGCCGTTATCTTCCTGCGGCTCTGGCTGCACATTAAGAGAGGTCATTGCAGCATAGCGCCCGTTATAACCACGGGCACGGTTTGCATCAGGGCGTAAATGGCTAAAGGCGTATAAATCAGGCTTCATACTACCCCCTGTTAGCGATTACTGTAATCCGTCTGCTTGATGCCTGTTTTAGCATAGGCCGCACTCAGTTTCTCAGCCGCTTTTGCCATGGCTTCCTGATATTCCTGATCGGCCTGTTTACGGGCTTGCTCATTGTCTGCGGTGTTCGGGTTGATTTCATTCATGGTTTGGTGTCCCCATTTTATCAAGTCCTGTACTTCGTCTTTAGTCATCGGCTCTTCCATCTTTTTCAGTGCCTTGACAGCATGATGTTTTGCTTGGTTGTAGCCGTTAGCATCCCCGTTATTAACTGAAAATGTCATGGCTTTGAAAGCCTTCTCTTCATCATCCAAAAACTCCCATGACGGATCATGCTCTTCCATATACTTACTGGTGAACTTTGACAGGGCTTCGGGGTCGTTCCGTAACTTCGCTTTAATCTTGTTTGAATGCAGATCGGTTTCACGTAACAACTTAACCGCCAGTACCGGGCTGTTTTGGGCTTCCTCAGACACAGCGACATTGTGCCCTTTGCTGTGCTTTTTGATAGGTTCGGGCTGATCGTCTTGC
>NZ_JAQRFI010000190.1 GCF_028598805.1 Xenorhabdus yunnanensis
CGCTTCCATCTTGCGTGTGGTGTATTGACTCAGGTGGCGATAGCTCTCCCTGAGCGTTGCGATGGCAGACTGATACGGCGTGTGATTGTCGATAAGGTGCAACGCATAGACAGGATTGTGCTTTGCCTCCTGACTGCGTGCTATCCAGTGGGCATTGCTGTGTGTGTCAGTGGGGGTATCTTCCTGCGGCTCTGTCTGAATATCCGGTGAAGACCACGAAGCATAACGCCCGGTATAACCACGGGCACGGTTTGCATCAGGGCGTAAATGGCTAAAGGCGTATAAATCAGGCTTCATACTGCCCCCTGTTAGCGATGACTGTAATCCGGCTGAGTGATACCCGTTTTAGCATAGGCCGCACTCAGTTTCTCAGCCGCTTTTGCTATGGCTTCCTGATATTCCTGATCGGCCTGCTTGCGAGCTTCTACATTGTCTGTGGTGTTCGGGTTGCTTTCATTCATCATCTGCCGGGTTCTTTCTACCAAGTTCTGTATTTCATCTTTCGTCATCGGCTCTTTCATCTTTTTCAGTGCATTGACAGCATGATGTCTTGCTTGGTTGTAGCCGTTAGCATCACTGTTATTAACTGAAAATGTCATGGCTTTGAAAGCCTTCTCTTCATCATCCAGAAACTCCCATGACGGATCGTGCTCTTCCATATACTTACTGGTGAACTTTGACAGGGCTTCCGGTTCGCTCTGTAACCTCGCTCTAATCTTTTTCGAGGACAGGTCAGTTTCACGTAACAACTTAACCGCCAGTACCGGGCTGTTTTGGGCTTCCTCAGACACAGCGACATTGTGCCCTTTGCTGTGCTTTTTGATAGGTTCGGGCTGATCGTCTTGC
>NZ_JAQRFI010000191.1 GCF_028598805.1 Xenorhabdus yunnanensis
TCAAATGCCCGTGTGAAAACATCATCGGAATACGGTTGCGAGCCGTTCTCGTGCCAGATAATGGACTTAGCCAACGCAATCAACGTGGGTTTATCAATGTCGAGAACGTGATGCGGGTCGACGTTCAGTGCCCCGGCAACCCCCTTGATGTAGGCTGAGGTGTTGTTTTCCACATTTGGCGCCCAGCGATCTATCATCCGGTACACCGTCTGGTAGCCGTTCTTATGATAATTACACAGCAACTTCATGAGTGCCCGAATACCATAGAGTTCAGACTCAAAGCGACAGAACCGAGGATTTTTTACCCCCGTTTCAATTCCAATTTGCCCCTGCCATTTATTCTTCGGATTGTGATCGATATTGCCCGGATTGTGATTCCTAATGCCTCTGGTCATCACTGGCCCCCGCTCTTTTCTCTGCCGCCTTACGCAGCAATTGACCGATAAAGTCGGTCCCCAAATAGCCAATCACCACACTGCCGATGTAGGCCAAATCAGGATTCAGACCGATGAGATTTAATACATCACGTATAAACCACGCGAACATGGCACACATAAAGGCATCGATTGAGACTTTTAGCCAGCCGCCGCCATTATAGCGTCCTCGGAGGAAAGCCATTGTCCCTGCCAGCGCTGCCCCGATGCCTTGTTCCCTTATCGAGACGAGCCAGTCACCCAGATGCACCCAAAAGTCAGGATTTTCTTTCATCTTCATATTCCACCCCATCTGAACAATGGGCGTCCGTGGGGTGAGCTATGGTCGCCCCTGTTAGTGAGTATTTGTTTGGTCTAATGTGAAAAACTTAACGCCCTGAGTGTTATCTTCTTGCAGGATGGCA
>NZ_JAQRFI010000192.1 GCF_028598805.1 Xenorhabdus yunnanensis
CGCGTATCATTTAGCGACGCGCAAACTTTGCGACTGTCATTTAGTCAGGTGCAAAAAGAAAAGGATAGCACGGCGAATGCTACCCTTTGGCGTAAAGCACATTTGCTTTACAGGTTAAATCAATTAGTTATCTGCACCCTTTTAAGAGGGGCAGTTAGGCTACCCTCTTTAAGAGGTTTGGTTAATTATTGCTCAGATGATGCTTTGGCTTTGCGTTTTTCTGATTTGAGTTTCCGTTCGCAGGCATCAATAACCCATGCAGAAAAATTAGCACTTGAGTTAGAAGGCTTACTTGCCTCCACACTATCGTTTATTTCTTCGATTAGTTCATGGGGGAAACGAATTCCTTTGTACCCTGATTTGTTGTTCTTATGCCCTGTTGCCATACGCCTCATCTCAAAAAAGTGTTTTAACACTTATAAAGATACACCATTGAACAAAATTTCGAAAGTGTTTAAATAAATTCCTCTTGACGTGTTTAAATATTATGGCGTAATGTATTTAAACACCTTCATTGATATGAGGGTAAAAATAGCAACGCCCCGAAGTGCGGCAAACACTATCGAGGCGTCTAACCACAACGTAATGGAGTCTTACGCTATGGATACACCACAGCATAACCAAACTCACCTTAAATTTACATTCCTAATTGCATCTGGCACTCAGCGGCTGGTGGATATTCACCCTGTACGCCTCATTACTGTTCTGGCAGACAGTGAAGGTGAAGCCCGTCTACTGGCTGGCATGTCCTCTCTGATATTTGTTTCC
>NZ_JAQRFI010000193.1 GCF_028598805.1 Xenorhabdus yunnanensis
ACGCATTGGATGGATACCCAGAATTGCAGCAAAAGTGCAAGGAAGTGACAGGAATCAGAATGAAAGAATTGAAGGAAAGCCCTGTCCTCACTGACTCACGGACATACACCGCGTTTTAGTACTCGACGATCCAAACAGAACCACCTAACCCCACCCCATTAACTAACGCTACCTCAGTGGCGGGAGGAGTATTAACCAAAATTCGGGAGGACACAACATGCAGTTCACCCCATGGAACCCAAATCCCAGAGCAGTACAGAGAGTCAATGACCCCTACCCCATTCCGACACACTGCCGTTACTGCAACAGGCATGTGATGATTGAGCATCATTTGAATGTGTTTAAGCGTATTCATGATAACCGCTGGCCTTGGCTGTATCACTGCTGGTCATGTGGTGCGCGTGTCAATATTCATCCGGGAACGGATATCCCGATGGGGTCACTGGCAGATAAGCCGACACGGATAGCGAGGCTGTCGGCACATCGGTATTTCGATGATGTAGTCAGGAGTCGTAATTTGGAGCGCACGGAAGTCTATCAATGGCTAGCAGATCAATTAGACATCAGTTTCAACACCTGTCACTTCGGCTGGTTTGATACTGATATGTGTAATAAAGCAGCGAATATATGCAGGGGTTTAAATAATGGCTGATTTTACATCACTGGCAGACGGCGGCGAATTATCCCGTGAAACATGGGATGATTTTGTTAAGCGCCTCGAGTATCAACATAAAGGTGCAGGTGTTGATCGGCATGGCG
>NZ_JAQRFI010000194.1 GCF_028598805.1 Xenorhabdus yunnanensis
ATCCGGTGCCGTGTTCTCTGAGGCCACTGTGCGTATCTGGATGCGTTACCGTGATGACGTGACCACCGCCAATATCATTCTCTATAACGGGGCTAACACCAGAGGAACCGCTTTTGACATTGTGGCGGTTATCCCTGATGCGAAATACACCCGCTTAGAGTTGCTTTGTAAAGGCGGTGTTTTCTAATGGCTGAAATCCCTTTAAATGAAATCAAACAGCATTGCCGGCTGGATGAAAGCGACACGCTTGATGATGCCTTGTTAATGGGCTATGCCGAAGCCGCGCTGGAAGTCTGCCAGCAACATATTGGCAAGCGGTTTGATAACGGATTGACCTTTACCCCTGCTATTAAGGTGGGCTGTCTGCTTTATATCGGTTTGCTGTATGAAAATCGGGAGATGGTGACAGAAACAGAACTTAAAGAAGTCCCTTTTACCATCAAGTCATTGTGGTCTGTCTATCGTGATGTGGGAGTGTATTAGATGCCGTGGCAACCTTTAAAGCGCTGTAGTTATCCGAGTTGCCGTGAACGGGTGAAGTCAGGCCGCTGTGAACAACACCAACGGGAAGCCCGACGGCAGCAGGACAAACAACGGGAAACCCGAACCCAACGAGGCTACAGTAACCGATGGGGACGCTACCGGCTACAATACCTGAAAGCGAATCCGTTATGTGTCCACTGCCTACAGCAAGATATCTATGCCTCTGCAACGATTGTGGATCACATTATCCCGATACAGGGTGAAGCTGATGTGTTG
>NZ_JAQRFI010000195.1 GCF_028598805.1 Xenorhabdus yunnanensis
CGCCATGCCGATCAACACCTGCACCTTTATGTTGATACTCGAGGCGCTTAACAAAATCATCCCATGTTTCACGGGATAATTCGCCGCCGTCTGCCAGTGATGTAAAATCAGTCATTATTCAAGCCCCTGCATATATTCACTGCCCGTTCGCACATATCAGCATCAAACCAGCCGAAGTGGCATTCATTGAAACTGATGTTTAATTGACCTGCTAGCCACTGATACGCCTCCGTGCGCTCCAAATTCCGACTCCTGACTACATCATCGAAATACCGATGTGCCGATGCTCTGGCTTGTCGTGTTTTCTTATCCGCCAGTGACCCCATAGGGATATCCGTTCCCGGATGAATGCTGACACGCGCACCACATGTCCAGCAGTGATATAACCACGGCCAGCGGTTATCGTAGATGCGTTTAAACACATTCAAATGATGCTCAATCTGTACGTGTCTTCCGCAATAACGGCAGTGTGTCGGAATGGGGTAGGGGTCGTTAACTCGTTGTACCGCTCTGGGATTTGGGTTCCATGGGGTGAACTGCATGTTGTGTCCTCCCGAATTTTGGTTAATACTCCTCCCGCCGCATAGCAGCGTAGTGATAGGGTGGGGTTAGGTGGTTCTGTTTGGGTCGTCGAGTACTAAAACTCGGTGTATGTCCGTGAGTCAGTGAGGACAGGGCTTTCCTTCAATTCTTTCATTCTGATTCCTGTCACTTCCTTGCACTTTTGCTGCAATTCTGGGTATCCATCCAATGCGT
>NZ_JAQRFI010000196.1 GCF_028598805.1 Xenorhabdus yunnanensis
GTTTGAGCAGGGGGCGACGAAAATTATCGTTAATATCGGAGTTCTCGTGGCAGGTTTTGACAGTGATGTCCGCTGCATCATTTATGCCCGTCCCACCAAGTCTGAGATCCGCTGGCTCCAAACAATCGGCAGATCGCTGAGAACTGCGCCGGGTAAAGACAGGGCTATCATTCTGGATCACTCCGGCACGGTTCACCGCCTCGGTTACCCCGACGATATCGAATATGACGAACTGCCCCGCAAAAATGACGGCATGAAGTCCCGTTCCAGCCACCGTGAGCAGGAAAAACGGGAAAAATTACCGAAAGAATGCCCGTCCTGTCATTACATGAAGCCTGCGGGGGTTTATGTCTGTCCGAAGTGTGACTTTAAGCCGCTGGTGGGGGAAGACATTGATGTTGATACCAGTCGCACCATCAAAAAACTCGACAAGAAAGCACGGGTCTACACACAGGACGAAAAGCAAAGTTTCTACTCGCAGTTGAAATATTACCAGAACCAACGCGCTTCGCAGGGTAAGACGATCAGTGACGGCTGGGTATCCAACACCTTTAAAGACAAGTTCGGCGTCGAGCCGCGCGGGTTCCATGACAGGCCCCAAGAACTCACGCCGGAGGTGAATAACTTTATCAAACATAAACAGATTGCCTGGGCAAAATCCCGCAAGAAATCGGAGCAAGTGCAACCGCCCAGCCACGAACAGCAGGCAATGCGCCTTGAGGTAGCCCGCCAGAAGGTGCGCGAT
>NZ_JAQRFI010000197.1 GCF_028598805.1 Xenorhabdus yunnanensis
AATCAGAACCACCCGCATAGCGGGTGGTTTGCTCTAGCCCTATAAGGGCATGTTACCGACTGCGCCTAAATGACGCTGCTTTCTCTTCGTTCAAGCTAAGTGTCTTTGCTTCTTTGGCTTACCCCTCGAAGGGGTCGTTATACTCTCGTGTACTTAATTTATCCTGAAGTAAATCTGACTTTTCTTGCTCTCTGATATATTTACGGATTGTGGCTTCATTCAGCCCCACTGTGCTGACGTAGTAGCCTTCCGACCAAAACTTCCGGTTGCCAAATTTGTATTTTAAATTGGCATGTTTATCAAATATCATCAACGAGCTTTTACCTTTTAAGTACCCCATAAAACTTGAAACACTTATTTTCGGGGGAATACTCACGAGCATATGCACATGATCTGGCATTAGATGCCCTTCGATTATTTCAACGCCTTTGTACTTACAAAGGTCTCGTAAAATCTCACCTATACTTGAGCGTAAACTGGTAAAAATGACTTTTCGTCTCTATTTCGGCGAAAAGACGATATGGTATTTGCACAGCCACTTTGTATGGGCTGAGCTTTGTGCTTTAATTCCCATAAACACCTTTCCTTATTTGAGTTACGCATATTAGCTTGAACATCTATATCGTAACGGAAAGGTGTTTTTCTTGGTATAACCCTTGGCCTCCACCCGCATAGCGGGGGGTTTTATGTTTAAGAAGCTGACGCTACTTAAACTGGCTAAAGCCATAA
>NZ_JAQRFI010000198.1 GCF_028598805.1 Xenorhabdus yunnanensis
GGTGATGAAAGTGATCCCCGTTTTAGCTAAATCGTCAGCCAGTTCCTGGCTGAGATAACCTTTATCACCATAAAGAGAACCCGTTAATTCTTTTGTTAATTCACGAACAGGTTCTCGATCATCCACATTACCTGCCGTCACTTTAAGTGCCAGAATTTCCCCCTGATGGTTGATAACCAGGTGCAATTTGAAACCGTAAAACCAACCCATTGAGGTTTTTCCTCGTTGCGCTATCCCTTCAAAGACTTTATGGCGGGGAATCCGGATGTTATGACAAACGCGCAAACTCGTGGAATCAATAAAAGCAATGCCTGTGGGTTTTCCTTTTAATTGAGTCAGATAACTGCATAGTGGCATCAAAACGAAAGGGGCAACACGAATAAAACGGGTATAACTGAGCAAAGCGGGAAAATCGTTGTGATGATATTTCCAAATCTGCGCCAGATAAAAATGTTTAAAATCACGGTAATGTGACAGATGAAAGAGGATCAAAATGGTCATGATTTCACTGGGATACATGCGACCTTGTCGGCGACGTAGACGGTATCCGTTATCAAGGCAAAACTGCGTCCACTGAGGGATGAAAAAACGGCAAAAATCGTCGACATCGCAGAAAATTTCAACTAATTTATTCATAGCCTGTTCCTCCCCGGAGCTGTTTTCGGCGTTCACCAAAACTTTGCTCCCGGAACAGGCTTCTCGTCAATTTCTTATCCAGAATTCGGGTTA
>NZ_JAQRFI010000199.1 GCF_028598805.1 Xenorhabdus yunnanensis
CTGGGTTTCCTGCTGGCGAATACTGCCTCACAGAGTTGTGTGGTGAATATCGTCCTGCGCAGTGGAGCAGCCGGAACGTGTCTGAATCACTGACGTATATGATACCCACAGTGGCAAAAACCTATTCGGTTTATCTGCCGGAGACGACATTGACTGCCACGCTTTCTGCGGATGCTTTCGGTCTGGCTGTTACCGCGATTGTGTTTGCCCGTATCGCCGGGCTGGATGAACCGAATGCGGATGCGTTCCGGTTCTGCGAACTGCGGGAATACGCGCTGCACCACCCGGAAACTGGGCTGATACGTGCGGTACTGGCGTTGCAGCCTAAAGAGGACGTTATCAGTTCGTCACTCACTCATAACAACAATAATCACCACTGACGTTATCAGTCGATGAGGCTGTTAACCCTTTTCTTAAGCGCCTGACCGGGGAGCCGACAACACCTTCCCGTTATCGGGCGGGTGTTGTCTTTTATTGACGTCAAATCAAGGAGAGCAACACCATGAACCCGATTTTTTTACCTGCGCCGGAGAGCACGACACCGGCTTCGCAGGAAGATATTTTTACCGTACAGGTCACCGGCCTGATGCAGCATCCCCAACGGCCTCAATCGCTGCGGGAGGAAACCCTGACCGTGTGTGAAACCGACTCTGTCACCGAAGCGGTACAGCGGCTGAAAGTGATCCATCTTTTGGGTGACTGGCCGGTACCGGAAATGTCTGCTACTC
>NZ_JAQRFI010000200.1 GCF_028598805.1 Xenorhabdus yunnanensis
GAGTAGCAGACATTTCCGGTACCGGCCAGTCACCCAAAAGATGGATCACTTTCAGCCGCTGTACCGCTTCGGTGACAGAGTCGGTTTCACACACGGTCAGGGTTTCCTCCCTCAGCGATTGTGGCCGTTGGGGATGTTGCATCAGGCCGGTGACCTGTACGGTAAAAATATTTTCCTGCGAGGCCAGTGTCGTGCTCTCCGGCGCAGGTAAAAAATCGGGTTCATGGTATTGCTCTCCTTGATTTGACGTCAATAAAAGACAACACCCGCCCAATACGGGAAGGTGTTGTCGGCTCCCCGGTCAGGCGCTAAAAATGAGAGTTAACAGCCTCATCGGCTGATTACGTTAGTGGAGATTATGGTTGTTATGGATAAGTGACGAACTGATAACGTCCTCTTTGGGCTGCATCGCCAGTACTGCACGTATCAGCTCGGTTTCTGGGTGGTGTAGCGCGTATTCCCGCAGTTCGCAGAAGCGGAACGCATCGGCATTCGGCTCATCCAGCTCAGCGATACGGGCAAACACAATCGCGGTAACAGCCAGACCGAAAGCATCCGCAGAAAGCGTGGCAGTCAATGTCGTCTCCGGCAGATAAACCGAATAGGTTTTTGCCGCTGTGGGTATCATATACGTCAGTGATTCAGACACGTTCCGGCTGCTCCACTGCGCAGGACGATATTCACCACACAACTCTGTGAGGCAGTATTCGCCAGCAGGAAACCCAG
>NZ_JAQRFI010000201.1 GCF_028598805.1 Xenorhabdus yunnanensis
TTGTATATAGAAAACCCCCTGCTAGGCAGGGGGTTCTGTAGAGCTTTCAGCTATAAATCCGCTATAAAAACCCCTTTTGATTTGTTAAAACACCTTGCGGTCTGGCAACTGCAAAAGTGAATCGAGAAATCGAAAGGGGGTCCCAATGAGGGATGAGAAGAGCTTAGCGCATACTCGATGGAACTGTAAATATCACATCGTCTTTGCCCCAAAATATCGAAGGCAGGTGTTCTACGGAGAAAAACGTAGAGCGATAGGTGGCATATTAAGAAAACTATGTGAATGGAAAAACGTGAATATTCTGGAGGCAGAATGTTGTTCGGACCACATACACATGCTTCTGGAAATCCCGCCAAAGATGAGTGTGTCGAGTTTTATGGGGTATCTGAAGGGTAAAAGTAGCCTGATGCTTTATGAGCAATTTGGTGATCTAAAATTCAAATATCGCAATCGTGAGTTTTGGTGTAGAGGGTATTACGTTGATACAGTAGGAAAAAATACAGCTAGGATACAGGAATATATAAGGCACCAACTGGAAGAGGATAAATTGGGAGAACAGTTATCGATCCCGTATCCAGGCAGCCCGTTTACGGGCCGTAAGTAATCAATAGAATGCAAATGTCAGATTGCGATGCGCCTGTTAGGGCGCGGCTGGTAAGAGAGCCTTATAGGCGCAGATGAAAAACCCCCGGCTATGCCGGGGGATACTTATT
>NZ_JAQRFI010000202.1 GCF_028598805.1 Xenorhabdus yunnanensis
CTTAAAGCTGTTGGTCTGAAATTTACGCGACTCGACCAGCTTGCCTTCCACTAACGGGGAAACAAACGGGGCCATGCGGCGCAGACCAACATCCACGTCGACAGACACTTCCTCAGTGTCAGACTCCACAATATTCGGGAAGAATTTATCCAGCAGCCAGTTCTGGCTGGTCAGCAGGTTCGGTACGACCTGCACTAACACATTGGTGTCAAAAATATTCATACTGTTTCTCGTGTTAAAAGACGTCACAATGCCTACGGTGACCCGCATTCAGACGTCTGTTGGAATTAAATCAGGCTTGTACGCTGTCGCGCAGGAAAATGGAAAAGGCGCGTAATGGGGTTTTTAGTTCGGGGAGCGTCCAGCTTTCATCGAAAATCACCCGATGCTGGTTAAATTCGCCCATCAGATAAACGCCCCCCCTCACGCTGTCGGCGGTGGTATCAACATTGTCCACCAGAATCGCGCTGGGGATCTGACTGCCGTCCCCTGCCCCTTTTTTACTGACCACGTATTCACCGTTGGCAGTAATAACACCCAGTACCGTGCCGCGTTTCAGGATACCCGCTTTGGCAATCGTTACGCTGTCGGTGACTATTTGCAACGGACCGGAAATTAACTGGTCAGGCGAAAAAACAGCCTGTGTCATGCCTGGCTGAAAGGGGTTCTGAGAGAAGTTTTCCATTATTTCGCTCCTTTAT
>NZ_JAQRFI010000203.1 GCF_028598805.1 Xenorhabdus yunnanensis
CACCGGCGCTTTTCGCAGATTAGCACGTCCTTCATCGCCTCTGACTGCCTAGGCATCCACCGTGTACGCTTAGTCGCTTAACCTCACAACCCGAAGGTGTCTTCGGACTGGGGTTTTGAGAGACTCCTCAATACCGTCATCACGACAGATACTGAGTGTTTCAAATTTTCAGCTTGTTCCAGATTGTTAAAGAGCACGTATTTCACAATACATTCGGTTTCCCCAATGCATTCTGAAATCACGGTATTCAAAGAGAAATGGTGGAGCTAAGCGGGATCGAACCGCTGACCTCCTGCGTGCAAGGCAGGCGCTCTCCCAGCTGAGCTATAGCCCCATAATGTCGTTACCGGACTGCTGCCCAATTCGCTTACGCCGAAAATCTCAACGCGAGCCGCGCAATGTACGCAAGTACATAAACAACGCCGCGCTTGACAGATTCCAGGACAAGCAGAACTGGTAGGCCTGAGTGGACTTGAACCACCGACCTCACCCTTATCAGGGGTGCGCTCTAACCACCTGAGCTACAAGCCTATGCCGATACCGTCTCTTCTTTCATCAGACAATCTGTGTGGACACTGCAACAAAAACTACTATCGTTCGGTAAGGAGGTGATCCAACCGCAGGTTCCCCTACGGTTACCTTGTTACGACTTCACCCCAGTCATGAATCACAAAGTGGTAAGCG
>NZ_JAQRFI010000205.1 GCF_028598805.1 Xenorhabdus yunnanensis
ATTGCTGTGTGACTTTCGTCAGCTCATAGCTATTTATTACCGCCCGTTCGATTTGTTCCCGCAACGCCTCCAATGCCAGTTCCGCCTGTTCTGCACCGTTATCAATGTCACCGTCAAATTCCTCTATCCTGCCGGTGACTCTGACGGTAGTTACAGTATGAAATTGGGGAACGTTGCGACCCAGCGATTTTTTATGATCAAATGGCGTTTGCACCAAAATACACGGATAATCTTTCCCCCGTGTTGACCAGTCACGCGGGGAATAAACACGGAATTGTGCATCCGTTTTACCCGTGAGCGCCTGAACCACCATATTGCGTATTATTGATGCGTTCATTTTTTGTGTTTAATCCTGTTGAGTTGCAAATGCGTCCCACCGTGACTGTCCGGCTGAACGTCACTCACGACAAATTCAGCATTGATACTGTACACAAACACCCGGTCTTGTTGCTGTGGCAGGGATTTGAATACCGCATCACGAACACCTAGTAACGGTTTAGTGGTATTGATACCACTGTCCCCGTCCAGCGACTCCACCTGTTGGGTATAGGCGCGATCAAACACGCCCATAATGTCATAAGGTTTCCCGTCTCTGGGTCGCCAGTTCACCCGCTCGGCAAACTGTTGATGCAAAGGGGCTAGCAGGTGTTTA
>NZ_JAQRFI010000206.1 GCF_028598805.1 Xenorhabdus yunnanensis
GTTTCAGTAACACGATCACCACGCATACAGCCTTCTGCCAGCTCTTTTTCGTTCCAGTAGTAGCCCGCCTCATAGATTTCTGCCAACTCCCCCACCAGCATTAATTTTTCCGGCTCGGTCAGTTCCAGCGCCGCTTCATAGCTGGCAAAAATAGCCCTGACTTTCGCCGCATCACTAATCTGCTCTTTCGCGCGATCAATATAGCCCTGCGGGTTATCCATGCTCATGGTGCCAAAGGCAACCTGAAAAGCTGCTGCACCGGATTTCATCAGGTAATCAGCGTATTTTGTTTGGGCCTCTTTGGGCGTGATTTTCAGCTTCTTCAAGGCGGCTTCTGCTGCCTCAAGGTGGGCGGGTTCGTTAGTCTTGATGACTGCCAGTACCCACAAGTAGGCATCCACCTGTTTATTGCCGGTGATCTTGCGCTGAACGGGTAACGGTTTTACGGTCGCCAGTGCCGTACTGTAGCTAGGTTCAGGCAGAGTAAAGAGGGCTTTGTGTGCTGTGTTGTCCATTGTTATACTGTCTCCTGCTGCTTTTTCATAAATGTCAATTCTCTGGCCTGATCCCCGTTCTGGAGTAGGTCGTTAAAATCCCCGCCGTCCGGCCAGCGAACACTGACCTTTTCTAAGTCATTATTTGCC
>NZ_JAQRFI010000207.1 GCF_028598805.1 Xenorhabdus yunnanensis
GGAGTCGTGGGTGAGTTGTATGTTGCGGGCGCAGGGCTGGCGCGCGGGTATCTGAATCGCCCGGAACTGACCGCTGAGCGTTTTCTGGCGGATCCGTTTAGTCCAACAAGCGGCGAGCGGATGTACCGCACCGGGGATCTGGCCCGCTATCGGGAAGACGGTGAACTGGAGTTTATTGGCCGTAATGACCAGCAGGTGAAATTACGTGGTTTCCGTATTGAGCTGGGCGAGATAACCGCGGCTCTGGAGCAGCACCCGGCGGTGGCGCAGGGCATGGTGTTGCTGCGTGCGGCGCCGGGAGATGAAGCCAGTCTGGTGGCCTATGTGGTGGCGGAGAAGGGCGAGACTGAAGCGTCGTCTCTGACCGGTGAATTGCGGCAGGCGTTATTACGCCAGCTGCCGGATTACATGGTGCCTGCGGCTTTTGTACTGCTGGATAAACTGCCGTTAACGGTCCACGGCAAGTTAGACAAACAGGCGTTGCCGGTTCCGCAGGAAACGTCTTTCGCGCGTGAAAGCTATGTTGCGCCGGAGGGCGAGGTTGAAGAGCAGATGGCGGCGCTCTGGTCGGCGCTACTGGGCATCGGGCAGGTGGGTCGCCATGACGACTTCTTTGCTCTGGGAGGGCACTCTTTGCGGGCG
>NZ_JAQRFI010000208.1 GCF_028598805.1 Xenorhabdus yunnanensis
AGTTAAAATACAAATCAATCATCATCAATGGCGTCGAAGCTCACTCTTCTCTTCGCCACCTTCGCTCTCTTCTTGCTCCTCGCCAAAGCATCGAGATTCGACCTGCAATACGACTTCGAGGAGGATGAGGAGAATCAACAACAGCAACAACAACAGAGATGCCAACGGGAGTTCGCGAGGCACCAACAACTCAGAGCTTGCCAGCGATTCATCAGGAGACAAACCACGAGGGGACCTCGCCTGGACGATGAATTGCTACTCGATGATGAAGATGAGGAGAATCAGCAGCAGCAGCGTGGTCAACAAGACTTCCAGATATGCTGCCAACAGCTGAGAAACATTGACCCACAATGCAGGTGCCCGGTGCTGAGACGCGCAGTGAGAATTCAGCAACAGAGAACGCAGGGACAACAGGGACAACAGGGACAGAAGCAGGTGAGGAGGATGTACCGCGTCGCCAGCAACATTCCGAACATGTGCCAGTTGCAGCCTAGCGTCACTTGTCCCTTTGGCCAGCAAATTTGGGAGTAGACCACTCTCTCTATATATATATATATATGTATATACATGTAGAGGGCGGCCATGTATGCAGACGATCCATCTATGTATAAGAATGAAAGAAATAAAAAAAGTTAAGAG
>NZ_JAQRFI010000209.1 GCF_028598805.1 Xenorhabdus yunnanensis
ACCAAAAGTGGTATCTGGAACTGGTACGTTTCGACCTTCAAAACGCGATTGTCAAAAAACAGTGGCGAAATCATCATGGCGACTCGCTGGGCGACGGATGATCTATCCGGCAAGGTGATTGAAGCCAGTGGTCAGGCACGGGTACTGGCCTTTCCAGCCATTAATGAGCATGGCGAGGCACTGGTACCGGAACTGCATCCTATTGATGCCCTGCTGGAGAAAAAAGCGCTTTTTGGTGATTACTTCTGGTCGGCGATGTACCAACAGTCACCCAAGCCATCGGGCGGCACTATCTTCAAGGAAGACTGGGTGCGCTATTACCTGCCGAAAGACTTACCTGAGAAATTCGACAAGGTGATCCATAGCTGGGATATGACCTTTAAGGACAGTGAGGGCACGGATTACGTGGTCGGTCAGGTGTGGGGCAAAAAAGGGGCCAATGCCTATCTGTTGTATCAGATACGCAAACGCATGAGTTTTACCGAAACCCTGAAAGCCGTGAAGATGCTGGCGGACAAATTCCCCAATGGCCGCCGTAAGCTGGTGGAAGATACCGCGAATGGCCCCGCGGTGCTTGACACCCTGAAAAACACCGTATCGGGATTAATTCCAATCAAGCCTGATGGAAGCAAGGTCGC
>NZ_JAQRFI010000210.1 GCF_028598805.1 Xenorhabdus yunnanensis
TGAACAAAAAGGGCTTTGTCTCTTTCCTCTCGATCAGGTCGAAGGAGATCGCAGAGCCAAGCGAAACGAAGACAGGCCTAATAAACCCCACCATAAGGACTTTTGAGATGACAGAGAAAGAACAAAATTTAGCTGAATTAAAACGTATAGCGTACGAAAAACATCAAGCAGCACTCACCGCATGGCATGAATACGCATGTGCCTGTGATTTAGGCAACGAAAGAATAGCCGCATTCGAGAGATACGAAAATATCAGACTGGCACTGAGGATCGGATAATGAAAATCAAAACATCGGAACTGACGGGACGGGCGTTGGACTGGGCAGTGGCTAGGGCGATTGGTATGGATATTTATATATGCGGTCGTTCTCGTGATGATGAATATGGATGGATTGGTAATTATAACGTCACGGAGGCGGCATTTGAGAAACCGGTTATCACCGTTGGCCTCTGTGGTGAGGTTCGTATTGAATTTCAGGCAGAGGCAAAACCGTATTCCCCCTCAACCGATTGGGCGCAGTGTGGGCAGTTGATTGAGAAGTACGAAATGGACGTATGCCCAGTTATGGGCGGGACTTATTGTGCTGGGTTATCAATTACATATGGTGCTCTATGCCCTGATGATTATGTGAAC
>NZ_JAQRFI010000211.1 GCF_028598805.1 Xenorhabdus yunnanensis
CCCATTAGGTGTGGAATAGCCGTTATAACCTGCCATCTTTTCCCATCCCTGAGCCATTGCAACCGCATAATCCAACGCCCGTCCCGTTAGTTCCGATGTTTTGATTTTCATTCTTCCCTCTGTAATTTGCTCTTATGAACCCAATAAATATCATTCACCCTTACGTAACCAGCAGCAGCCATGCACTCTTCATACAGCGATTTGATTTTGTCATGACATGTGCGGCCATTAATTTGTAAATCAGACTCATACAGTCGGGATAATTCACCCCATATAGCAACTAATGGCTGCCATTGCGGGCATTTTTCAGCTACCAAAGGTAGATATTCAACTAATCTGGGGATCTGATTGATGAGCCTATGGCAACGTCCAAAATCAGCGGCATCATGTGGCATATCCCATCTGTAAACAGCACTTTCATTCAAACCTAGCGCTATACTGACTATGGTTTTTGATGATGTTCCAGTGTCCTCTCCCAACGCCCAGATTGCGATTTGTTTAATCTCGGTTTCAGTTAATTTCATCTCAAAAGTCCTTATGGTGGGGTTTATTAGGCCTGTCTTCGTTTCGCTTGGCTCTGCGATCTCCTTCGACCTGATCGAGAGGAAAGAGACAAAGCCCTTTTTGTTCA
>NZ_JAQRFI010000212.1 GCF_028598805.1 Xenorhabdus yunnanensis
AAAATACGACCTTGCAGCTTTATATTGGGGGAAGGCCAAAGAAGTAGCCACCAGCCTTAATACTCAATTATGGTCTGAATATCGTCAGGAGCATAACGAAAAAAGGCATTCATTGCATAACAGTTATAGCAAAGCAATGAGAACTCAGAAAGAAAACCGACAAATGGCAGCAGCATTGAAGAAACACATAAATAAACAGGTGGTGAGTAATGACCACATATGAACAGGCAAAAGAATTAGCCCAAAGTTTAGAACTAAAAGGCTTATTTCGCCGTGCTGCCAATAAATGGGGTGAGGCACTTTCATTATCTTGCAATAAAAAACAAGAACAGGAATGCACCAAGAATAATCTGCGCTGCGCCCGACAAGCAAGAATAACTATTCGGGAGGGATGGTAATGGCGAAAAGAAAAAGAGTACCACTAAATAGAGCGATGCGTCGTTATGCCAAGAAAATGAAGATTGAAATTAAGGAAGTAAAATAATGATCAAGAAAAATGAATTAGTTCCAGTATCCGCCAAAGAGCTACAGATTGTCGAATATCGCGGTCAGCGTGTTGTGACGACTGAGCAGTTAGCGGCGGGATATGGTGCGACATCAAAGCAAATT
>NZ_JAQRFI010000213.1 GCF_028598805.1 Xenorhabdus yunnanensis
CGGATGAAGAAAAAAAGGCCTTAATTAACTGGCGTAAATATCGGGTATTGCTGAACCGGGTTAATTGCGCAATTGCCCCGGATATTGATTGGCCGGAGCAACCCAAATAATGCACTGGCAGCGTAAAACTCTGCAACTGTCCCCAGATTTATCGGGGCTGTCTGCGGCGATTGTGCCTGTTCATCCGTTTATTTACGGTATCGGGCAGCAAACTGACAGCGGCAGCTATTTAAGCCCGGCCAATGCCATTGACACACTGGCAAATAAATTCACGGGCGCAGGCCATATCAACAGTCTGATACTGATGGTCTGCGCCAAAACCCACGCTGAATTTATGCAGCACCTGACGCAGTTTTCAGCGGTGCTGCCACTGCCCGCGTTTGCGCAGGTCAAACGGATGGCAAAAACCGCCGAAAGTCTGGCCACAACCAAAATGCAATTGCCGGGCAAGCTGGGCGGCGGGTTACCGCTGCCGCAACCGCTATCTACGGCGACCAGCCGTCAGGCAATCAATGCGCAACTGATTGCTAAAGCCAACGCGCAGGCCAGTGCGGGCAGCAGTCTTGCCGGGTTAAAATCCCA
>NZ_JAQRFI010000214.1 GCF_028598805.1 Xenorhabdus yunnanensis
GCCCAGACGGTGGCGGCATCCACCCACTTGTCAATAACCTGCCCTGACGGGGCGCGTGACTGCTCGGATTTCTGGATAGTCACCCGATGCCTCAATCTGCCTGCCCTCATTCCTTGCCCTCCGGTTGTTTCTTGATTTCTACCGTTTGCTTCCATGCCTGACTAAATTCATCCCCCCCTGCACGGGGAGAGAGTCCCTCACGTTCACGGGCTTCATTCGGGCACATCACCCCCGACTTAATCGCCGTCTCATAGCTTTGAAAGCGTTCTTTCGGATTGGCGCGAAGCAAGTCGGCGGTATCAAATTCCACTTGATAACGAATCCCCCGTTTCGGGGATGCCATTAGCAAGGCCGATTTGATTTGCTGTTCAAAGTTGGCGAGCCACGGACGCATGGTAATGGTCAGAAAGGCGCGGGACGCTTCACTAAAGTTACTGTAGGTACTGTTCGAGTACTCTTGCAAAAAGATCGGGCTGACGTTGAACATACGGGCGATATCATCAATGGTGAAGCGACGGGAAGCCAGCCACTCGGCATCTTGGTTACTCATGCCTAATTGCTGGTATTCCATCCC
>NZ_JAQRFI010000215.1 GCF_028598805.1 Xenorhabdus yunnanensis
CATTATCATCACCTATATATTTAATTTTACCCGTCAATATCCCATCAATTAGTGTGCGCATTTCCCAGCACCAATAAAATGACTCGACATAAACAGATAATTTCCCGTGGTCATGTTGCTTGCGCTGAATAAACCGTTCCGCAGCTTCACGGGTTAAATGTGTATTTACTGTTTTGTAGTCGTATTTCCAATAGAAAATATATGAGCATTCAACTATTGATGCTATATATTCAGCCTTCTCATAATCTGTTTCCTCGGGGAAATATGACCAATCTATATCATTTTCTGCATCATAATCCGTTGCTACATTTCTGAGTATGTTTTTCTGTATTTCATCATCTAGTGAATTAAATGCGTCATCCACATTGTAAAATTCCTCGCCATCGCACCACATCCCCACTTCATCATCCTCAGAGCCGGTTACCCTAACTCGTTCTCTGACTGTAAATGACGGATGTGCAGCGCCATGCCGATCAACACCTGCACCTTTATGTTGATACTCGAGGCGCTTAACAAAATCATCCCATGTTTCACGGGATAATTCGCCGCCGTCTGCCAGTGATGTAAAATCAG
>NZ_JAQRFI010000216.1 GCF_028598805.1 Xenorhabdus yunnanensis
ACTGTAAATCGCTATTACTCATCTTTTCTAATCGCTCATTATTGACACGGGTATGATAGAAGATATTATTCATGAGTATTCTACCCCTCGGACTCGTGCTATTTCTTTGCCGGCAGAGTGTGCTAAATCCAACGCAATACCGAGTAAACATGAAGCATGTTTAGCTTTTTCAGTATCCAGTAATAAAGTTAGGTAAGTTCTTAAGGCTTCTATTTCACTTGCCCCGACTTCCAATTTATCGTGCAAAGATTCATTATTGCTATTTTCCTGATTATTCCCCTCAGCTACTTCCCTTAATTTTTCAGCCAGTACTTTAGATTGACGATAAATACCACGACACATTAAATAAGTATCCGGCTCGGCTTCATTTTGAGTTGCAGTCACTACGGGAAATATTGCGGCTTCAATTTCTTCTGCAATTTCGACGGCTGCTTGTAGTTTATTGTTCATATTTAATTCCTTGTTGTAATTTTGAATTAATAGAATTAATGATTTTTTGGGTTCTATCAATAGACGCTAATAATAATTCTTCGTCATTATATATCAGTGATGAAGAGTTCCC
>NZ_JAQRFI010000217.1 GCF_028598805.1 Xenorhabdus yunnanensis
ATGCATCAATTCGAGGGCACGTTTTTGTTCTGGTGTCAGATGAATTTTCATGGTTGCAAGCATGGTCTGGTTTGGGGGATAAATCAAGCATCTTCAATGGCGATTGGTATAGATCAATATTTGAACAAATTCAATTTTTATCAAATAACAAAACTCAATATCATTGTTTTCTATTTTTGGCTATAGTTACACAAATTATAAACGATAGAATTTATTTTATTTTAATAGCCTCCATATGAAAATAGCCATCTTACGTCGAAATGGACTTGGTGATCTTATTTGCACTCAGCCATTAATAAAATTCTTACAGAAAACATATCCTAACGCAGAGATCAATCTATTTATAGATGCGGGTAATGCTGAGCTTGCTCATTATTTGTGCCCAAAAATAAATATCCACCTTATTCCCAAAGGAAATAAATATCTGTCTATTTTTAAAACTGCGTGGATTCACCTAATAAGTGCAATTTCTAAGAAAGGCGGTCAGTTGCTATAGTAGGCATCTTTCTCGCCAAAGGAAAATGCGCTATGACCTATAAACAACTGACCGAAAC
>NZ_JAQRFI010000218.1 GCF_028598805.1 Xenorhabdus yunnanensis
GACCCCATGCAATTTGGCAAATTCGGACTGGTTCATCTGTTACCCTTGTGTTACCTGTTACCCAAATTTCAAAAGTTCATCGCTAGTGAAATATCATGGCGCGCAATGCCCATGATTTATAAAGACTTTAGGAAGGACCCAAATATTTTATTCTGTATCACCATCTGTTACCTTCCTAATTTTGCGATTCATATCGATTTATTACCCCACTAATAGCGACATACTCTCCGCTTCCATAAAACAAACAGGAGCGAATACATGCCAAATAAAGAGATTATTTACAGTCATACAATTGATTTAGGTACGTTGCTTCGTCAACTAAGCGAATATCCAGCTGATACTCGTGTTTCATTCAGTGGGTTGGATTTTTCTCGCGTGAACCGAACAGGGGAAGATATTATTCAGATTGAATTTGACCAGTCGGTTTATCGGACTTCTGAAGATGTCTTGGTGGTTCAAGATCATTCAAAATAGCTGACGCGTAAACGTTAGCCTTTTGCCTGTTAACGGGGGCATAATCTTCATCTA
>NZ_JAQRFI010000219.1 GCF_028598805.1 Xenorhabdus yunnanensis
TCGCCCTCGTAAAACACGAGATTACAAAACACCGAATGAGTTATTTAAAGGAGTACCCACTCATTTACTTCGTTCATTACGGTGTTGCGCTTAATATGTGAATCCAAGAAAGGTTTTAATATTACAACTTTATCTTATAAATATGGATACAAGTCGAATATATTGAGAAGTGCTTTATTTTCTCATTATCCAAAAGCAGAATATATTATTGCAGAATTTCTTGATGTACATCCTTCTGAAATTTGGCCTAATAGATATTTTGATGAATTAGGTAATTTAACGGTAAAAGAATTGGTTAAGGAGAGATATGAAAGAAAAAATGAGATTAATGAACAGCAATATGAGATAAAAAATGATTGGTGCACTACTAATGTTATAAGAGCTTTGGCGGAGCAGAATACTACCTTAACAAAATGGTCACGTATTCAAAATGTTGATTGGTCTTAAATATAATATTCTCTTTCGATAAAAGTCCCGATGACTTTGTCATGCATTTCCGGTGATTTTGAATAACCCAATGTTTTAC
>NZ_JAQRFI010000220.1 GCF_028598805.1 Xenorhabdus yunnanensis
TGTCTAAAGAAAAGTTTGAACGTTCAAAACCGCACGTTAACGTTGGTACTATCGGCCACGTTGACCACGGTAAAACTACCCTGACTGCTGCAATCACCACCGTTTTGGCGAAAACTTACGGCGGTAGCGCTCGTGCATTCGATCAGATCGATAACGCACCAGAAGAAAAAGCGCGTGGTATCACCATCTCTACTTCTCACGTAGAGTACGATACCCCAACTCGTCACTACGCACACGTTGACTGCCCAGGCCACGCCGACTATGTGAAAAACATGATCACCGGTGCTGCACAGATGGACGGCGCGGTCCTGGTTGTTGCTGCAACTGATGGCCCAATGCCACAGACTCGTGAGCACATCCTGCTGGGTCGTCAGGTAGGCGTTCCATACATCATCGTATTCCTGAACAAATGTGACATGGTTGATGATGAAGAGCTGCTGGAACTGGTAGAAATGGAAGTACGTGAGCTGCTGTCTCAGTACGATTTCCCAGGCGACGATACGCCAATCATCCGTGGTTCTGCT
>NZ_JAQRFI010000221.1 GCF_028598805.1 Xenorhabdus yunnanensis
GTGTTGTTTGAGAAGGGCAATCCAGACGGAACCGGGAAAATTTTTATATCCGATCTGCAATATGCGATTGCTGATGTGCCGGGAACGACAGGATTTGTGATTGCGTCTCCGGCAGAAAACATTGAATTGTCGGTCGGGCAATTACCCGTGCGGGGGGAGGTTAAATACACATGAAACAGTATAGTGTGAATGATTATACCGCCGCGTTGAATGGTTTATTGCCAACAGGCATGGCGTGGACGCGTCAGCCCAATTCAGTCATGAGCGCGGTGATTCTGGCCATCGCGCAGAGTTATCATCGCAGCGATCAGGGTGCACATGCATTGCTGGCTGGCGGTTTTCCTGCAACAGCAACGATTATGTTGCCTGAATGGGAGCAAACACTGGGGTTGCCTGATGATTGCACCATTGGCGAAATTGACAGCATTTCATTACGGCAAAAATCGGTTGTGTCTAAATTGCTGAAAACAGGCGGTCAGTCGAACCCGTATTTTATTGATTTGGCTGCCAAACTGG
>NZ_JAQRFI010000222.1 GCF_028598805.1 Xenorhabdus yunnanensis
CCAGTTTGGCAGCCAAATCAATAAAATACGGGTTAGACTGACCGCCTGTTTTCAGCAATTTAGACACAACCGATTTTTGCCGTAATGAAATGCTGTCAATTTCGCCAATGGCGCAATCATCAGGCAACCCCAATGTTTGCTCCCATTCAGGCAACATAATGGTCGCCGTCGCAGGGAAACTGCCAGCCAGCAACGCATGTGCCTCCTGGTCACTGCGATGACAGCTCTGCGCGATAGCCCGAACGACAGCGTTCATTACCGAATGAGACTGACGCGTCCACGCCATGCCCGTAGGCAATAAACCATTCAACGCGGCGGTATAATCATTCACACTATATTGTTTCATGTGTATTTAACCTCGCCCCGCACGGGTAATTGCCCGACCGACAATTCAATATTTTCTGTCGGAGACGCAATCACAAATCCTGTCGTTCCCGGCACATCAGCAATCGCATATTGCAGATCGGATATAAAAATTTTCCCGGTTCCGTCTGGATTGCCCTTCTCAAACAACAC
>NZ_JAQRFI010000223.1 GCF_028598805.1 Xenorhabdus yunnanensis
TGAAATCATTCATTCGATAACAGCCGGAATAAAATCTATCGCTAATTTAGCTGGTGCAGCCGTTAATAGTGAAGAATACTCCCCCGATGATGCAATGACTGACCTTGATAGATTATCCCGACTGTTTTCTGTATTGCCTCTTATTATCGAGGCTGAATATGAAAACAATGTAAATGCAGTCGATGAAATAAGAGAAAGAAAAAATAAAACCATATAACAATTCAAAATAAAAACAACAAAACAATTTTAATTACAGCGCCATCGCTGGGGTCTCGCTTACGCTGAAAACAGGAAATTGAAATGACACAATTAACTTTGCTTGAAAGAAAGCGAAAGGCATTTATTCACGCCAAACTCGGCGCATTACAAAAGAAACATGGTTGCCATTCTGTAATAGTTAAAGTGAATAGAACTAATTGCAGGCTGGATTTAGATGAGGAAATATTGACTCTCGCTTTAATTAAGTTCTTTGAAGATGGACTTGGCGAGCATCAACATAAATCACATGAACT
>NZ_JAQRFI010000224.1 GCF_028598805.1 Xenorhabdus yunnanensis
GCTGCTGGGATCGAGGATATCCGCCAGTGATTGCCCGAAAGTAATAGTGGCAGGGTGTTTCATCTGCTTGCCGAACACTTCCGGTGTCAGTGTCCATTTGCCTTTTTTCGCCCCAGCGGTGACCGGAACTTCATAAATGCCACTGCCCGGTGGCACTTCTTTGGCCTGACCATAGGAAGGCATATTACCTTTGCCATACAGCTCGTGGTTATCCTCGATCCACTTGATGCTGTTCTCTGCCCCGGTAATAGGGTGACCATTAATATCTTTCAGGTTCAGCTTAATAACCGTGGTATCCCCTTCATTGGGCAGTTCGCTTTTTTCCGGAATAAACGCAGATTTGTCCAGATCAACCAGGTCAGCTTTTGACGCGCCAAAGGTAATTTCCGTCGGCGTTTCCAGTGGCTTGCCCTCTACTTTGGTGGTGATTTTCCATGCACCGGTTTTATCACCAGCCTTGACTTCCACCTTGTAGATCCCGCTGTTTTCCGGCTCTTCCCACACCTTAT
>NZ_JAQRFI010000225.1 GCF_028598805.1 Xenorhabdus yunnanensis
CCATATTTAGGGCGGTGACGCGTGACTTATGCAGAACTTTATAGAGTCCCGACTAAAAAAGTACGGGGTTATATAAACCGAACCAGTTATTTATTCTAATTTATGGGGAAAAGGAAATGGGACAACAAACAAATCAGGTTGGTTGCCCTAGCAAGCTGACTGGCGAGCTAATCGCTAAGGCAAAAGAATATCTGTATGGCGGTTACAAAGATGAAGAAGAAGCGGTCATTCCAAGCGTTGCAGGACTGGCCTGTTATCTCGCTATAGCGCGTTCAACTGTTTATGAATATGCGAAGCAATCAGAAGAGTTTTCGGACACGTTAGAAGGGATTTTGGCGCTACAGGAAAGTAGGCTGATTAACAAGGGGTTGTCAGGTAATTTCAACGCGACTATTACTAAGCTGATGCTGGCTAACCACGGCTACTCTGATAAACAGGAAATCGATCACCGTTCTCCCGATGGCTCTATGTCCCCACAGCCCGCCAAAATAATACTGGTTGCCGGA
>NZ_JAQRFI010000226.1 GCF_028598805.1 Xenorhabdus yunnanensis
GCATATCAGTATTAATGCTGTCGTTCGCACTTTAAAAAATTGTCCCCACGATGTGTAACCACATTACCGCTGGAACAGGTGGAAATTCAGCTCATCTGTGAAGTCGATGAGATGTGGTCATTTATTGGAAATAAAAAGCAACAACGTTGGTTATGGTATGCTTGGGAGCCTCGTCTGAAGCGTATTATTGCCCATACTTTCGGCCGACGAAGCAAAAAGACATTGAAGAAACTACGCAAAAAATTATCGCACTTTAAAGTCGTTTTTTGGTGTACCGATAAATTCCAGGCTTATAACTTGTTGCCTACGGATAAACACCTCATCGGAAAAAGTTTTACGCAGCGTATTGAACGTGAAAACCTTACCCTTAGAAACCGAATTAAGCGGCTGAATCGTAAAACATTGGGTTATTCAAAATCACCGGAAATGCATGACAAAGTCATCGGGACTTTTATCGAAAGAGAATATTATATTTAAGACCAATCAACATTTTGAATACGTGACC
>NZ_JAQRFI010000227.1 GCF_028598805.1 Xenorhabdus yunnanensis
CATAAACTAAATGATGAAAGAACTTCAATTTATCATTCAATAGTTGATAGTCATGGTGAACCGCACACATCCGTGAGTGATATGGATATTTTGAAAAAACTCACTCCTGAGCTACTCAATAAATCTAAAGCTCTCATTGAGCGAGCAGGAATACTGAGTATCGACTGCAATTTGAAAGAAGATGCTTTGGAATGGTTATTTAAAAACTCAGGGAATGTGCCAATATTTGTTAACCCTGTCTCATCATATAAGGCTGGCGTGGTACGTAACTGGTTATCATATATTCATACGATTAGGCCCAATCGGCTGGAAGCGGAAAAAATGGTCACGTATTCAATTTGTTGTTTCTCATGTATACTCCTCACTTTTTCAGGAAATAAGATGGCAACGGGAGAAGTGAAATGTCGATTTTGTCAACAAACTGAATCGGTCAGAAAACATGGTACAGGTCAAGGTGAACGTCAGCGTTATCGTTGCCTGTCTTGTCGCCGTACTTTTCAGCT
>NZ_JAQRFI010000228.1 GCF_028598805.1 Xenorhabdus yunnanensis
ACTGGGGTGAAGTCGTAACAAGGTAACCGTAGGGGAACCTGCGGTTGGATCACCTCCTTACCGAACGATAGTAGTTTTTGTTGCAGTGTCCACACAGATTGTCTGATGAAATGAAACATGAGCAGCGCGTCTGCGAAGAAGACCTGATGTCCCCTTCGTCTAGAGGCCTAGGACACCGCCCTTTCACGGCGGTAACAGGGGTTCGAATCCCCTAGGGGACGCCACTTTGCTCAGGCCCTGTGTGAAAGGCGGCGCCACCTGACGTATTGTTAAGCGGGCTTTGAAGCCGGTTTACCAATATGTGCTCTTTAACAATCCGGAACAAGCTGAAAATTTGAAACACTCAGTATCTGTCGTGACGACGGTATTGAGGAGTCTCTCAAAACTCCAGTCCGAAGACACCTTCGGGTTGTGAGGTTAAGCGACTAAGCGTACACGGTGGATGCCTAGGCAGTCAGAGGCGATGAAGGACGTGCTAATCTGCGAAAAGCGCCGGTG
>NZ_JAQRFI010000229.1 GCF_028598805.1 Xenorhabdus yunnanensis
CACAACCCGAAGGTGTCTTCGGACTGGAGTTTTGAGAGACTCCTCAATACCGTCGTCACGACAGATACTGAGTGTTTCAAATTTTCAGCTTGTTCCGGATTGTTAAAGAGCCATTATTTCACACTGCATTCGGTTGCCCCAATGCAGTCTGAAATAAAGGGATGTGAAGAGGAATGGTGGAGCTAAGCGGGATCGAACCGCTGACCTCCTGCGTGCAAGGCAGGCGCTCTCCCAGCTGAGCTATAGCCCCATAAAGGTATCAGAATTGGTAGGCCTGAGTGGACTTGAACCACCGACCTCACCCTTATCAGGGGTGCGCTCTAACCACCTGAGCTACAAGCCTATGCCGATACCGTCTCTTCTTTTATCAGACAATCTGTGTGAGCACTGCAACAAAAACTACTATCGTTCGGTAAGGAGGTGATCCAACCGCAGGTTCCCCTACGGTTACCTTGTTACGACTTCACCCCAGTCATGAATCACAAAGTGGTAAGCG
>NZ_JAQRFI010000230.1 GCF_028598805.1 Xenorhabdus yunnanensis
CATGAGCCAGCCTATCACTATTCATCAAGCCGTTGAAAAGGCGCAACAACTCGAATTTATTAATCAGCTTATTGAGTCATACCCTCATCAAATACAGGGCAGTGAAATATCCGTTATGTCTTCACTGATGGCGAAGCTATCCGGCGATATTGCTGTATTTCTGATTGAAGTAATCGCAGGTGAGGAAGCTATTGATAACACTTCCCATTGTAGCGATATGCCTACCGTTCAGGGGGTGAGCCATGCGTAACCCCGCACCCCATGACTATTACACCCATCAGAACGGGGAAACTGTTCAAGTGTTGTCGGTCGCCTTTAATCGCGTGACGTTTGTCCGTGATGGTTATACCACCCCGTGCATCATGCCAGTAAGCCGTTTCACTCAAGAATACACCTACGCAGGGAGAGCCTGATTATGTCTGATATCTATAACCATTTGGTACGCAACAATTTTAGCGCCATGAGCACCGAAGAACTTAAAGATCTGCGCAAACA
>NZ_JAQRFI010000231.1 GCF_028598805.1 Xenorhabdus yunnanensis
ATAGCCCTCCGCCCGCAGGTCAAAACCGTTGGCCGGGCGCTCTTCGTAATCTTTCAGCTTCCTGCCGTCTTTCCAGCCACTGGCGCGGAAATAGCCATTGGCGCCGAAGCGCATAAAGTCACGGGCGTATTCAGCGCCGAGGCCAAAGCGGGTGTGGTCGCGGGTAATATCGTGGTCAAGAAAGGCGTTGTAGCCAAACATGCCAGCATCAAGGAAATGGCGCTGCCCCAGTCCAACGTTAGCGGTGGTACGGCTGTCAATATGGCGCAGGCCAAACTGGGTAAAGGCCATCTGTTTTTCGGTGTCATACAGCGGCAGCAACATATCAAACTGGCTACCCTCCAGCCGACCGCGGTCATCCACATTGGCCTGTAATTTCACTGTCCCGTAACGTTGCAGCCAGTTTTGCAACGTTTGGTTAGCTTCACTGACCGCCAGGCCGCGCAACTGGTTTTTGGTACTCTCGACAAGATTGCCGCTTTTCAGCATCCCCGC
>NZ_JAQRFI010000232.1 GCF_028598805.1 Xenorhabdus yunnanensis
TGGACAGTTGCCCTTGAAATGCCTTTTTCCTGTCACCGGAGGCAATTTGTAATAAGCAAAGATTTCAGGCCAGCGACCAACAACGGCCTCGGTCGTTTTTATTCTGTTCACGGTGTGTCTCCCTGATAGGCTGAGGTGCCCAGTTGTTCACGGATATCGCGCACCTTCTGGCGGGCTACCTCAAGGCGCATTGCCTGCTGTTCGTGGCTGGGCGGTTGCACTTGCTCCGATTTCTTGCGGGATTTTGCCCACGCAATTTGTTTATGCTTGATGAAGTTGTTCACTTCGGGTGTCAGTTCCTGCGAGGTGTCATAGAGTCCGCGAGGCCAGACGCCGAACTTGTCTTTAAAGGTGTTGGCTACCCAGCCGTCACTGATAGTCTTACCCTGTGACGCCCGTTGATTCTGGTAGTACTTCAACTGCGAGTAGAAACTTTGCTTTTCGTCCTGTGTGTAGACCCGTGCTTTCTTGTCGAGTTTTTTGATGGTGCGGCTG
>NZ_JAQRFI010000233.1 GCF_028598805.1 Xenorhabdus yunnanensis
CATCACCTTTCAAATTATAAGCCTTGCTCTAGTAAGAATCCGATTGAGGTGAAAATCTGACCTAAGTGAGGGATTTATGTCTGAAATTAATAAGCTGGATAATGCAGGTATTAAATGTCCGTTTCACCCTGATCAATACAAGAGTCAGGATGCGGTTGCACCATTCGGTTCATTCCCGTGGGCAATAGCTCAAGTGTATTTGGGGTGGTGAGTTCGCCGTAATGGCTGGGGTTGTCCTGATGAAAATGTATACATAAGACTTATTCCTGGTTCAACTGGCGATGATGGAAAAAATATTCCACCTCAAATTTGGATAGTTGATAAAGATAATGAACAGTCTTGGACACCAATCCAAGAAGATATGATGGAGTGTGACTGGGTTATGACTGGACTATGAATAGCATGTTGCTTTTTAATCTTACATTGGGAACCAGTAAATATGATGGTACTGAACAAGATTGGGGTTACATGATGGTGACTTTTTCGCAAAAGTT
>NZ_JAQRFI010000234.1 GCF_028598805.1 Xenorhabdus yunnanensis
TTTTACATTGGTCAGACTGGCGACGACGGCATCAATACCGGGCGCAACAATGTCACTACCGCCGCCGGGGAGATCATCGGCTTACAGAGCAATTACGGCTGTAGTATTAGATTGGTATATAGGTTCAAAAAATAATAATTACCCAGAATCAGTGCGGAAAAAATATGCCTCATCATGGGATATGTATTGTAAGCACTACCCCCATCTGACAAAACAATTATTGTTATCAGAAAATGATGTCACTTCGATCGCTCCTGATGTGGAATGGAAAGAAGTATTCGATAGATATCCAGAAGATTATAGTTACGCTATCGAGACAAAAATAACGTACTAAAAAGAGTATCTTGTCGAACTGGTTTTCCGCTGCGCTTAAAACCAACCGAATAAGTATCCCCCGGCATAGCCGGGGGTTTTTCATCTGCGCCTATAAGGCTCTCTTACCAGCCGCGCCCTAACAGGCGCATCGCAATCTGACATTTGCATTCTATTGAT
>NZ_JAQRFI010000235.1 GCF_028598805.1 Xenorhabdus yunnanensis
TATGCTTTATCCCAGACTGAAATTAGCCAGAAATTTATTATCTGATGAGGGAATGATATTTATATCGATAGATGACCATGAAGTGGTTAATTTATCCAATGTGTGCAATGAGATATTCGGTGAAGATAACTTCGTCGAAAGATTTATCTGGCAGAGTGGAAGAACCTCCGCATCCATTTTTACCCGGGAACATGAATATATCTTGGCCTATGCAAAAGACAGAACGCAATTAACTCATCTTGTTTATAAGGGGGATGATAGCTTGATTTCTGACCGGGCAATAAAAAAGGTCAGCGCTAAAAACCCGGCGTCAGAAATAACCTTTCCTGCCGGCGTCAGGTTCTTGGGTGAAAATAAAACGTTTCCACCCGTATTTGGCGCTAAAGAAGTCGTTGAAGTGACCTCAGGGGTATTGGAATGTAAGCATGGGGTCTTAGCCCGCGAGGTCACGCTAAAAGCGGGCTGGACAATGAAGCGCCAAATTGAAAAT
>NZ_JAQRFI010000236.1 GCF_028598805.1 Xenorhabdus yunnanensis
GAGTAGAAACTTTGCTTTTCGTCCTGTGTGTAGACCCGTGCTTTCTTGTCGAGTTTTTTGATGGTGCGGCTGGTATCGACATCAATGTCTTCCCCCACCAGCGGCTTAAAGTCACACTTCGGACAGACATACACCCCCGCAGGCTTCATGTAATGACAGGACGGGCATTCTTTCGGTAACTTCTCCCGTTTCTCCTGCTCACGCTGGCTGGAACGGGACTTCATGCCGTCATTTTTGCGGGGCAATTCGTCATACTCGATATCATCGGGATAGCCGAGACGGTGAACCGTGCCGGAGTGATCAAGAATGATAGCCCTGTCCTTACCCGGTGCAATTCTCAGTGATCTGCCGATTGCTTGGAGCCAGCGAATTTCTGACTTGGTGGGACGGGCATAAATGATGCAGCGGACATCACTGTCAAAACCTGCCACGAGAACTCCGATATTAACGATAATTTTCGTCGCCCCCTGCTCAAACCGATGGATG
>NZ_JAQRFI010000237.1 GCF_028598805.1 Xenorhabdus yunnanensis
GGATACGCCTCAAATCGCCATCTGCCGTGCTGTGGTCGCTGCACAATTGGGCGACGAGATTGAAATCCCTGATGAGCTGGTGGAGGGGGTATGACAGACGAACTCAAGCCGTGTCCTAAATGCGGCAGCGACGTTTTGTCGATAAATGGGATTCGTCCCTGTAATTTTGTGGAGTGCTACGAATGCGGTAATTCAGTTTATGGAACTGACGAACACGCTGTAATTCAGGTGTGGAACCAGAGGGCAAATGACGGAGGTTAGATGGACAAGCAGATCTTTCTGCTACGGAATGTGCGAATACTCAATAACCTGAAAGCCGCTCTCGATAACTTACCCCTCAGCGACGAATTCCCGATTCAAATCACCCTATCAGACTCAAGCCGAACCCTACCGCAGAACGACAAGTTCCATGCGTTATGTGGTGACGTCTCTAAACAGGGTATTGAATGGTCTGACAGTACATGGAAGACGCAGGAATGGAAAT
>NZ_JAQRFI010000238.1 GCF_028598805.1 Xenorhabdus yunnanensis
GCGAAAAAAGGCAAATGGACACTGACACCGGAAGTGTTCGGCAAGCAGATGAAACACCCTGCCACTATTACTTTCGGGCAATCACTGGCGGATATCCTCGATCCCAGCAGCCCCAGCGTTGAACCGGCAGATGGCAGTAATGCGCTGGCAGCCGATGGCGTTTCCACCAAAACCCTGCGGATTACACTGAAAGATAAACAGGGCAAGCCGGTAACCGGTGCAAAAGACAGCATTAAGGTCAATGCCACAGGGAAATTGCAGGGTGACGGCAAAGAGCCGCAAATCGGTGAAGTGAAAGCGGTGTCAGACGGCGTATATGAAGTGGTCGTCACTGCCGGGCAGAAAACCGGTAACTGGACGCTGACCACCACCATCGATGGCACGGACAGAAAGCAGGAGACCGTGATTGAGTTTGATGAAAACAAAGCGCCCAGCATTAGCAATCTGCAACTGGAAGGGGTGTTGCATGTCAAGGGT
>NZ_JAQRFI010000239.1 GCF_028598805.1 Xenorhabdus yunnanensis
GCCGGATAGATCATCCGTCGCCCAGCGAGTCGCCATGATGATTTCGCCACTGTTTTTTGACAATCGCGTTTTGAAGGTCGAAACGTACCAGTTCCAGATACCACTTTTGGTTGTCGGACTCAGGGCTTCTTTCGCGTTTTTGATCGGGTCGTCAATAATGCCCAAATCCACCTTCTTACCGGTTAAGGGACCGCCGACCCCCTGACTGATATAGACCCCTTTACGCCCGACGATTTCGAACGTTTCAGAGTTACGCTTGGCTTCAACGTCAATCGTGACCCCCCGGCGTGAATTCAGTGCCGAGCCGGGAAACAGTTCCTTATATTCCTCCCCCATCATAATGCGCTGCACATCGCGGTTCATGTCCGAGGCCAGATCCTTACCGTACGATAGCCCCGCCACACGCATGTCGGGATACCGGCCAAAGAAGTACGCAGGCAGATAGCGCGAGACAATATCTGACTTACCGTGCTGA
>NZ_JAQRFI010000240.1 GCF_028598805.1 Xenorhabdus yunnanensis
TCAGCACGGTAAGTCAGATATTGTCTCGCGCTATCTGCCTGCGTACTTCTTTGGCCGGTATCCCGACATGCGTGTGGCGGGGCTATCGTACGGTAAGGATCTGGCCTCGGAAATGAACCGCGATGTGCAGCGCATCATGATGGGGGAGGAATATAAGGAACTGTTCCCCGGCTCGGCACTGAATTCACGCCGGGTGGTAACGATTGACGTTGAAGCCAAGCGTAACTCTGAAACGTTCGAAATCGTCGGGCGTAAAGGGGTTTATATCAGTCAGGGGGTCGGCGGTCCCTTAACCGGCAAGAAAGTGGATTTGGGCATTATTGACGACCCGATCAAAAACGCGAAAGAAGCCCTGAGTCCGACCACCAAAAGTGGTATCTGGAACTGGTACGTTTCGACCTTCAAAACGCGATTGTCAAAAAACAGTGGCGAAATCATCATGGCGACTCGCTGGGCGACGGATGATCTATCCGGC
>NZ_JAQRFI010000241.1 GCF_028598805.1 Xenorhabdus yunnanensis
AGATAGAATATGCAGCCGAGCTAACCAGTACGATACAGACAACCAGCAAAATAGCTTTGGCCTTCCACTTCATAACAGTTCAAATGCCCGTGTGAAAACATCATCGGAATAAGGCTGCTTGCCGTTCTCGTGCAGAATGATCGACTTAGCCAGCGCAATCAATGTCGGCTTATCAATGTCGAGAACGTGATGCGGGTCGACATTGAGCGCCTTGGAAACACCCTTGATGTAAGCGGTGGTGTTGTTTTCTATATTGGGTGCATAGCGGTTGATGATTTTAGACACGCTGTTATGGCCGCCCTTGTGATAATTGGTCAGTAACTTTATGAGCGCCCGAATACCATACTCTGGTGACTCGAACCGACAGAACCGAGGATTTTTTACCCCCGTTTCGATTCCAATTTGCCCCTGCCACTTATTCGCGGAATTGTGATCGATATTGCCGGGATTGTTATTCCTAATGCCTCTCGTC
>NZ_JAQRFI010000242.1 GCF_028598805.1 Xenorhabdus yunnanensis
TCAAAGGGCATGGAAAAGGAAATGGCGGCCATCCCCGTTATCGCTGTTATGCCTGTTGTAAGGTCTTTCAGTTGGAATACACCTATCAAGCCTGTAAACCCGGTGTTAAAGAACAGATTATCGATATGGCAATGAATAACGGAGGGATCCGCGACACCGCCCGTGTCCTGAAAGTGGCCACAAGCACCGTCATGACAACGCTAAAAACTTACCCCCCGAAACGTGACGACGCTTCCTCTTGACGGGGATAACATTCAGCTTATCTGTGAAATGGATGAGCAAGGGTCGTTTGTGGGGAACAAGAAAAATCAACGCTGGCTTTGGTATGCTTGGGAACCCCGTCTGAAACGGATAGTGGCGCATGTTTTTGGGGATCGCAGCCGGAAAACATTAGACAAACTGCTTGCCCTTTTATCGCCCTTTAATATTCGGTTTTATTGTACGGATGATTATGCTGTGTATGACAGCCT
>NZ_JAQRFI010000243.1 GCF_028598805.1 Xenorhabdus yunnanensis
TCAACATGTACCATAAACAGTTCATCAATTGAACACCTTTCTCGTCTTCTTATCGCTTTGACTTCAGCCCATTTGGGTTCGATGGGATTCAAATCCGGGCTGTAAGGGGGTAACCATTCCAACAGGCAACCGTGGTCTGCTATCGCTTTTATCGTGTCATGCCGTTTATGGAATGGGGCATTATCCATCACAATCACGGCCCCGCCTGGGAGCTTTGGCAGCAAATCTTGTGTCATCCAGGCATGAAAGACATCCGCATTAATGTTTCCAGAAAATAAGCTTAAGGTCACGAAGGTCATTTTGAGGATGGCGCCAATGACATTAATGCGACCTTTGGCCTGCCAATCGTGTGTACCGAAGCAGCGCCATCCTTTTGTCGAATAGCCGTGTGTACGGGGCATAGATTGCGCAAAGCCGCTTTCATCGAGATAAACAATCGGTTTTCCCGCCTGTTCAT
>NZ_JAQRFI010000244.1 GCF_028598805.1 Xenorhabdus yunnanensis
TCAGGAATATCCATATCCCCGATTCTGATAGTGCGGGGTTTTATACGGTACTCAACATTGGGATGAAAATACAATTTAAAGTCACATTCAATCCATCTATTACTAGTATGGAGATAAGATTCAAAATACCTCCACGGCCTGTCGGTAATATGAGACAATCTAGCGTACTCAGATATTAAATCTGCGTGAATGTGTTTAGGCATTGTTATTCTCCCGCGCTTTCAGCATTGCATCAGCAATAAAATATGATTCTTCTGCCACTTCTTCATAAGTATCATCACGTAGAATAATTGACGCCATTGCCTGAGCCGCAAAATAATCCCTCAATGTCATCTCATCCGGTTTTTTCTCACTCATTACACTCTCCTATTAATTCAGGTAATAAAAAACCCCGCATTGGCGAGGTTGTTAATTAACTCACCACAGCCCACTCGGAAATGAGCTGGAGTTAGT
>NZ_JAQRFI010000245.1 GCF_028598805.1 Xenorhabdus yunnanensis
AAGGACATTGCACAGTGGCCGACCCTGCCTCCCATCGGTCGGCCGGTAGCCAACAACCAAATCTATATCTTTGACCAATACCGCCAGCCCGTGCCTTTGGGTGTCACGGGGGAAATCTATATTGCCGGCACCGGCGTGGCACGCGGTTACCTGAACCGGCCTGAGCTGACGGCCGAACGCTTTCTGGTGGACCCGTTCTCCCCAAATCCCGATGCCCGCATGTACAAAACCGGCGACCTCGGCCGCTGGCTGCCCGACGGCAATATCGAATACCTCGGCCGCAATGATTTTCAGGTTAAATTACGCGGCTTCCGCATTGAACCGGGGGAAATCGAGGCACAACTGATGCAGTGCCCCGGCGTGCGCGAAGGGGTGGTGATTGCCCGTGAAAATACGGGAGGACAACAGCAGTTAGTCGCTTATCTGCGACCACTGGCGGACGTTGAA
>NZ_JAQRFI010000246.1 GCF_028598805.1 Xenorhabdus yunnanensis
TCCGAGGCCAGATCCTTACCGTACGATAGCCCCGCCACACGCATGTCGGGATACCGGCCAAAGAAGTACGCAGGCAGATAGCGCGAGACAATATCTGACTTACCGTGCTGAGGGGGCGCACCCAATATCAGGACAGGACGCTGACCCGCCATCATATCCATCAAAAATTCGTCCAGTGCCGCACAGACCTGACGCGAGAAATCGGAAACAATGTAATCCGCGTTGATATAACGAATAAACGCCTGGAGGTCGCTTCTTGCCTCTCGCCGTCTAAGCAGTTCCGCCGCGGCTGCTTCCGCGCTTACCGGATATGATTGCTGCCAGTTCATCATCAGTCAGTTCCTCCGCCGTCACGTTAGCCACCTCGATTGGGCCGCCGTCTGCGCCGGTGTGTTCGTTCTTCACGTTGTCGCGGAAGGCCTGCACGCTGACGTGTTTACCCAACAA
>NZ_JAQRFI010000247.1 GCF_028598805.1 Xenorhabdus yunnanensis
GCCGCAACCGCTATCTACGGCGACCAGCCGTCAGGCAATCAATGCGCAACTGATTGCTAAAGCCAACGCGCAGGCCAGTGCGGGCAGCAGTCTTGCCGGGTTAAAATCCCAACTATCTGCCTTTACCTCTGCCCGGCAATCCGCGTTGCAGCACGTCACCGATGCCATGAATGGATTGGCAGGAAAATCGGCCACGGTCTGGGCGTTCTCAGGGAAAGGGAACGGCACACACATAGCGGAGAAACTGCGACAGAACATTCCCGAACCCGATGCCGTTTATACCCTGGCAACGCTGTTTGTCGGGGACGATATCCGCCCATTAGAAAGGATGCTCCATGAGCCAAATTATCACCCTCGCCCTTGATGGCGAGGCCATTGCGTTAAAAAGTCTCACTGTCACCCCCTCCATGATGTTTCAGGATCAAGACCAGAGCGGCCAGTCTT
>NZ_JAQRFI010000248.1 GCF_028598805.1 Xenorhabdus yunnanensis
TTTGGTCCTCTGAGAATGGCATGTAACAAGATGTCTTGCAGTAATAAAATTTATTTTGTCCGTGGGCAATAATGAAACACCGACTTAGGGATTTAAGCGCCGAAGTTACTGTTTAAGAAGTTGGTGTGTTTTTTACCGAAGCCAAAGGCTTGCTTGGTGACAATGCGGTATTTGACGCCCACGCCAGAGGGACGCGGCATCAGGTCAAAGTTTTCCAACAGCACCCTGAGATGTTCATCGGGGTTGAAGTTGAAAACGTAATACAGGTAGGTCATGTCGAGCGGGTCGAGCACAAACACTTTGCTTTCATTGCGCCAGAAGAAGCGCTCTAAAAAGAGGTTGATGTTGGTGACCGTCGGGCTTTGGGTCAGGTTAAAGTAGCGCATGCGGATAATCAGGCGCTTCTGTTCAGCGGTGAGCATCAGGGTATAATCGGCATTGCG
>NZ_JAQRFI010000249.1 GCF_028598805.1 Xenorhabdus yunnanensis
CGGCGAAAAAATAGATTTAATCGCCAAAGAGTTTGCTGAGAAATTAAATTCCATCACCGATGAATAACCAATCATACGAGAACGCAAGGAGAACAGTGGCGAGGGAGTGCCTGAATGAGTTAAATAACCTGCCTAAATATGACGATACCGCAGTCACTGAAATTCTCGATAAGTACGCCGCTAACTTTCAATTAATCATGACTGTCCATCAGCGAGCAAAATCAACAGCCAAAAACTGGTTACGTCAATATATAGTGGATTTGCAGAAGGAGATGAAATAGTGAGGTGTGTACATTGCAATAAAGAGCTGGGTTTTGAGGAGGCATATTATTACGAAAATTCCTGCGAACACTGCGAACAGTATTTAGAACTGACGCGATATGAAAGCAGCAAAATAAAATTAATTCGGCTGAGATTTAAATTGTATCTCAGG
>NZ_JAQRFI010000250.1 GCF_028598805.1 Xenorhabdus yunnanensis
TTACAGCCAGCTTCGTCCTCACTGGTATAACAATGGGTTAACGCCCAATGAGTCAGAACGATTATTTTGGAAAAACGCTAAGCCAGTGACCAATTTTTGTTGACCACAACAGTTCGGCGGATCACGGCAGAAAATGGCCGCTATACTGCATCGCAGGTGCATCAAAGCGCATCGGCCAAGAAATCGCAAAAGTGCCTATCGGCGTTTTAAGTTAGCGGGGATGGGCGGAACGGGTAAAAGCGGTTCTTTAACACGCTGATAATCAAAGATAAAATCGCTTTAAACCGTATGACCGCACCGGAACCCTCCCTATGACCCGATAGGGCTGATGGGCGGGGTGAATCCTTACTCTTACGTACATAACCCTGCGAATTGGACCGATCCACTTGGGCTAGCAGGCGGGGTTGGAAATAAAGGGGAGCCT
>NZ_JAQRFI010000251.1 GCF_028598805.1 Xenorhabdus yunnanensis
CAGTTCCTCCGCCGTCACGTTAGCCACCTCGATTGGGCCGCCGTCTGCGCCGGTGTGTTCGTTCTTCACGTTGTCGCGGAAGGCCTGCACGCTGACGTGTTTACCCAACAACTCCAAGTTCTTCACCTTATCCGGCCATTTGATTTTTTTGAGCATTCCCACCATATCGCGCTCGTCGCCCCGGCCTTCGAACATCTCCGCCAGATTGAATCCACTGAGATAACGGCGCCATGATTCCGGCCATTGGCTCAGCGGCTTGATGCTCAGGTCTTCTTTCAGAATGTCGGCCACATCCATCTGATCGATTTCAACGAGGCGCCTGAGTACATAGTTGGCATCAATACCCAGTTGTTTGTTGCGCGCCTGTTTCAGCTCATCGATCAGCGCAACAACATAGGGTTTTTGCATCAAC
>NZ_JAQRFI010000252.1 GCF_028598805.1 Xenorhabdus yunnanensis
CGTGTGTACCGAAGCAGCGCCATCCTTTTGTCGAATAGCCGTGTGTACGGGGCATAGATTGCGCAAAGCCGCTTTCATCGAGATAAACAATCGGTTTTCCCGCCTGTTCATAATGGTGAATGCGCTCGACAAATGCCTGACGGATCTGGGCATCAGCGTTGGGAGGTCTTAGCGTTTTTTTGACAGTAATCGTAAGCCGTTTCAAGGCGTAATGGATAGCAGACTGTGCAACGCCTAAGCGTTTTGCCCTTTCCCATTGATAGTCATCGGGGTAATTTTTGACATCCATAATGAGCGCCTCATCACTGATTTTCGTGGGCGGTTTATCACGGGTCATACAAGGCGCTATTTTATGACTCCACCGAAATAAGGTACGCATAGAAATGTCAAAATGGGCACTGGTTT
>NZ_JAQRFI010000254.1 GCF_028598805.1 Xenorhabdus yunnanensis
GTTATGCTCCTGACGATATTCAGACCATAATTGAGTATTAAGGCTGGTGGCTACTTCTTTGGCCTTCCCCCAATATAAAGCTGCAAGGTCGTATTTTTCTTCTTTCTCTTTTTGGATGGCTGTATTAGCAAAATCTAAATAGGTTTCATTTTTCATTGTTATCTCCATTTATTGGCTCCGTTTTCTTCGCAATGAGTTTCAATATTTCATTCATAAACCCATTACCTTCTGCGGTTAAATTTCCGTGCTTGGTGTAAAAGCTGTCATATGTTGATATCAGTTCATGTGATTTATGTTGATGCTCGCCAAGTCCATCTTCAAAGAACTTAATTAAAGCGAGAGTCAATATTTCCTCATCTAAATCCAGCCTGCAATTAGTTCTATTCACT
>NZ_JAQRFI010000255.1 GCF_028598805.1 Xenorhabdus yunnanensis
ATACCTGCATTATCCAGCTTATTAATTTCAGACATAAATCCCTCACTTAGGTCAGATTTTCACCTCAATCGGATTCTTACTAGAGCAAGGCTTATAATTTGAAAGGTGATGTACGATTCAGTGAGGGGTAAATTTGAAGTTTGGTGCTAATGGTGAGTCCCCTTAATCCCCTTTCATTAAACCTCACCAAACGGCAGGTTATATAGCTCTGCCGTTCCTTGTGTGTCCATCATTTGTGTAATTTATAATATTTCATTATTTGCATCATTAATTTGATTTGTTGCATATATTGCAATAATATGGCTGTATAAATTATCAGCGACAGAGAGATGGAATATGGAATTTATAGCGACAGATGAATGGCAAAAAATAGAAGTGAAATCAGGT
>NZ_JAQRFI010000256.1 GCF_028598805.1 Xenorhabdus yunnanensis
GGGTTAGGTCGTTTTGTCCAGCTCGTTGTGTCTAAGCAACACATTGAAATACAATGAATTTACTGCGTTTGTCCAGCACATAAAATAACCATAACGGAAATCGTGATAGTTGGGTCAAAGTGACGGCCTCGGACAAATCAATGAGTTATCCAACTATAGAGGAAATCCCTATAGTTGCTGCAAGGTGTGATTTCCCATCTTGGGTATAGAGGAAATCACCACACCTTTTATTTGTGCAGGTATCCCATAGGTTAAAGGGCAGGTTCTGCCCTATAGCGACGCAGTTCTTTATCCTCTTCATTTCCCCTATTTAACGAGCGTGAAATTCATTGCTATATGCTATAGTGAGTATGTTTTCTGTTTGTACATACTGGTGTACATTTG
>NZ_JAQRFI010000257.1 GCF_028598805.1 Xenorhabdus yunnanensis
GAACGGGCGGTAATAAATAGCTATGAGCTGACGAAAGTCACACAGCAATATGCTGAAATTCGCTCGCAAATCGATATTGATGCCAGTGGTGAATCGCATTTCGCACAACTCCTGATGGATATCGACATTGAATACCATCAGGGTGAGGAGGATTTTTACCCCATCGAAACGCACCCACTGGACGGTATTGACGTGACCGTAGCGATGCCAGCACACACACCCGAACCCAAAATCAGCATTAATCTGGAGTAAACCCCATGTTTGTTAAACCCGTTGCCGGGCGGCTGGTACGCGACCCGGTTAGAGGCACTCATTTGCCTGAAGGCTGCACAGAGGTACCAGACAGTCTGTTCTGGCATCGTCGCGTCAGAGACGGTGACGTT
>NZ_JAQRFI010000258.1 GCF_028598805.1 Xenorhabdus yunnanensis
TAAAGCTGAGGGTATTATTAAAAGTATCCGCGGCAATAACATGCGGTTTAATTTCCGCGACGGCGACGATAAATCTGATTATGACGGTTATGCGGGGTGTATGTTTATTTCTGCCAGTAATAAAGCACGGCCGTTGGTTATTGACCGTGATCGCACTCCACTTACCGCACAAGATGGCCGCCCGTATTCCGGCTGTTACGTGAACGCGACTATCAGTATTTTCGCCTACGAAAACAACGGCAAAGGCATATCCGCTTCACTGTCTGGCGTTCAGTTCCTGAGAGACGGTGACGCATTCGCAGGCGGTGGTGTTGCCTCGGTGGATGATTTTGACGATATCAGCGAAGGGGCTGACGCCGAAGCGGACGTTTTTAGTTAAATA
>NZ_JAQRFI010000259.1 GCF_028598805.1 Xenorhabdus yunnanensis
AGTACCCACTTGCAAACGTCAATCGCTTCCTGACGGCTTATCGGTTGGAGGGTAACCAGTTTCTCTTCAAGGTAATCTTCCCGATCATAGATATAATATCGCTCATCACCGTATCCGTTCGGGTCGAGTTCCTTGTCGGCCACGTTGCGCATCTGACAGAGCCAGTCCCAGTAAAGAAACTCACGCACCACATCAGACAAGGTATGCGGTTCGGGAAGCTGTTCAGTAAAGCCTTTCGCCGTGGTTTTTCGTAACTTCTCGGTTTCAGTAACACGATCACCACGCATACAGCCTTCTGCCAGCTCTTTTTCGTTCCAGTAGTAGCCCGCCTCATAGATTTCTGCCAACTCCCCCACCAGCATTAATTTTTCC
>NZ_JAQRFI010000260.1 GCF_028598805.1 Xenorhabdus yunnanensis
GTAGACGGTCAGTGGCTCTATGTCTATGCCGATCACATTCGCTTTTTGACTAAAAAACGCCACCGTGTTGAGGGTGTTCGGGTTCAGGGTTACACGGCAAAAGGAATAGAGTTGCGAGAGGTGGTGTGATGGTCATTATGTCTGGTGACTCCTTGATGTTAAGGAGTCCTCAATCTCAGAACCACATATCTTTAAGAGGTGTAGTTAGAAATCAATCATCGTTTTTGAACCGAGTGAATATCGGTAACTCAGTTCAATCGGCTGAAATTTTAGCTGATGGGTATACGAATATTTTCGGACACCTCAGTAACTCATTGATATCTAATCAGACGCCAGATTTGGCGTTTGGTCATACTTTGGCTGTCCC
>NZ_JAQRFI010000261.1 GCF_028598805.1 Xenorhabdus yunnanensis
AGAAATGGTCATGGCGGCCAACCTGCGCCACGCCCAGCAAATCTTGCCAAATCTGAGCCAGAACGGTTTCTGTTTCCCCCAGTGGCGCGGCATAGTGGCGAGTCACCACCGCCGATGAATCCGGGGCAGGCAGTGCCTGACGGTCCAGTTTACCGTTAGGGGTTAACGGGAAAGTTTCTAACGTCACAAAAGCACTGGGCAACATATAGTCGGCAAGATGCCGGGCGAGTTGCTGGCGCAGTTCAGCCGGCACCAGTTCAACGTCCGCCAGTGGTCGCAGATAAGCGACTAACTGCTGTTGTCCTCCCGTATTTTCACGGGCAATCACCACCCCTTCGCGCACGCCGGGGCACTGCATCAGTTGTGC
>NZ_JAQRFI010000262.1 GCF_028598805.1 Xenorhabdus yunnanensis
TGGTTCGGTCAGTTCCAGCGCCGCTTCGTAGCTCTCAAAGGTTGCCCTGACTTTCGCCGCATCGCTGATCTGCTCTTTCGCGCGATCAATATAGCCCTGTGGGTTATCCATGCTCATGGTGCCAAAGGCAACCTGAAAGGCTGCTGCACCGGATTTCATCAGGTAATCAGCGTATTTTGTTTGGGCCTCTTTCGGCGTGATTTTCAGTTTCTTCAAGGCGGCTTCTGCTGCCTCAAGGTGGGCAGGTTCGTTGGTCCGAATGACTGCCAGTACCCACAAGTAGGCATCCACCTGTTTATTACCGGTGATCTTGCGCTGAACAGGTAACGGTTTTACCGTCGCCAGTGCCGTACTGTAGCGGGGTTCA
>NZ_JAQRFI010000263.1 GCF_028598805.1 Xenorhabdus yunnanensis
CACGGTGGCGGGCGATGGCTATGAAACGAAAGTCGTCAACTTCGGGCGTTCTGCTGACCTGACGGTTACCCTGAGTGGCAGTGATAAATGGCCGACAAAGGTGGATGCAGGCAAAACCAACACACAGCCCACACAGGATATTGAAGCCTGGTCGCAGCGCATTCTGAAAAATTCCGGTGCCATGCCGACCGATCTGGTGTTTACCACTCAATCATGGAACGCATTCCGTCTGGATACCACGGTGACCGACAGTGCCATTAAGTTTCCGGCATTAAACCCGTACGGTAACCAGATTAACCCGGGCACGCAGGTGCAGAAAGGGGCGGCCTACAAAGGCCGTTGGGGGCAATTTGATTTGTGGGTGTAC
>NZ_JAQRFI010000264.1 GCF_028598805.1 Xenorhabdus yunnanensis
ATCCACCCAAATCAACGGTAATTTATTTTTGCACATCGGTATCTCAACGCCGCCATCGACACCACCCCATGCCGCATCGGCATTAAATCCCAGCACATTTTTGATGAGATAAATCCCCTCGGATAGACGCTCAACAGTCGCCCCCTCGGATTCGTCATTGGTCTCAAATTTTCCATCGTTCCAGATTTTGATGATGGGCGAGGCTGTTTTTAGATAGCCACCGACTACGGTGGTGTTCCTGTCAGTCCAGACATTATTGATGTGGTTCAATGATTTTGGTCACCGTTATAGAGGTGATATGCTCACTTCGATAATTCAACAGGTGACATGATGAAAAGAAGTTTCAGCCCCGAATTTAAATTGGAG
>NZ_JAQRFI010000265.1 GCF_028598805.1 Xenorhabdus yunnanensis
ACCAAAGGTGATATTGGTCGGTTTCAGCGCCTTGCCGTCTACTGTCGGCGTGATTTTCCAGAGGCCTTTTTTCTTGCCGGCGGTCACCTTGGCTTTGTAGATGCCGCTGCCTGTCGGATCTTCCCTGACCGTACCCAGTGACGGGTTGGGGTTCTGACCGTACAGTTCGTTTTTGTCATCGGTCAGCTTGATTTTATCTGCTGCGCCAGTAATAGGGTGACCGTCTTTGTCTTTCAGGTTCAGGATGATTTCAGTGCTGTCACCTTCCTTATTCAGGGCACCATTTTCCGGTTTAAATTCGGTCTTATCCGTATCGATCATGTTTGCCAGCGAATCACCAAAATCGATGACCGTGG
>NZ_JAQRFI010000266.1 GCF_028598805.1 Xenorhabdus yunnanensis
CAGACCATAATTGAGTATTAAGGCTGGTGGCTACTTCTTTGGCCTTCCCCCAATATAAAGCTGCAAGGTCGTATTTTTCTTCTTTCTCTTTCTGGATGGCTGTACTAGCAAAATCTAAATAAGATTTCTTTTTCATGTTATTGGCTCCGTTTTTTTGGCAATAAGTTTTAATATCTCATTAATAAATTCATTACCTTCTGCGGTTAAAATTCCGTGCTTGGTGTAAAAGCTGTTATATGTATTTATAAGTTCATGTGATTTATGTTGATGCTCGCCAAGTCCATCTTCAAAGAACTTAATTAAAGCGAGAGTCAATATTTCCTCATCTAAATCCAGCCTGCAATTAGTTCTAT
>NZ_JAQRFI010000267.1 GCF_028598805.1 Xenorhabdus yunnanensis
AAAGTGCCGTGCGTAAAAATTTGAGGAGGGGGTCGGTTCCGCTGGGAAGCGCGTTGGTCATTTTTGATACCCCCACCCACTATTTCATTTGTTATTATTCTGCGACTAACCAACCGCGACGCTTTGCCGCTTCGGTTTCCCGTTCCTGATAGATACCCTGTTTACGCTTCGCTTTGGTGATAGGATCTGTCTGTACGGTCTTGCGGTTATGGCAGGGCGGGCATAACGATTGATGATTAGATTCAGGCCAGAACAACACATCAGCTTCACCCTGTATCGGGATAATGTGATCCACAATCGTTGCAGAGGCATAGATATCTTGCTGTAGGCAGTGGACACATAACGGATTC
>NZ_JAQRFI010000268.1 GCF_028598805.1 Xenorhabdus yunnanensis
TATCCAAGGGGATGAAGGTCATGATGATCTGCCCATACCTTGTTCTGATAAATCAGACTGCCCAGCGCTTTATCGAATATGGGTTACCGGAAGATGAAATCGCGTATATCTGGCGTGATCACCCCAATCAAGACCCGTCCAAGCTGATTCAAATCGCGTCGGCGGACACGCTGATCCGTCGTGAGTTTCCCGAAGATATTAATTTGCTGGTGATTGATGAAGCGCACCTGAAACGCAAGAAGATACTGGAAGAAATTACGCGGCTGATAACCGAAACAGACTGTAAGGTTATCGGATTATCGGGCACCCCGTTCTCGCCGTTCCTCGGTCACTACTACCAGAAGCTGAT
>NZ_JAQRFI010000269.1 GCF_028598805.1 Xenorhabdus yunnanensis
CTCAATCAGCCGCAGCAGTTGTTGCGGCTCCCGTCGCAGGGCTTCATGAATCAAGACCAGACAGCCGCCTTCACACAGGGTGGTAAAAATTTCCTGAAAGGCGACATCAAATCCCAGTGCGGCAAATTGCAGGGTTCTGCCATTACCGGCATTACCGGTGGGTTGTGAAGGGGAATGCCGATGCCATTGCAGCAGGTTTGACAGCGCCGCCAGCGGCATCTCCACCCCTTTGGGCAAGCCGGTCGAGCCGGACGTGTAAATCACATAGGCCAAATGGCGTGATGTCAGCCCCAGAGCCTGAGTGTCGGGATTGTGGGTCGGTTGTGCAGCCAGCGCGGGGTCTGGTGC
>NZ_JAQRFI010000270.1 GCF_028598805.1 Xenorhabdus yunnanensis
GGTGACCGTCGGGCTTTGGGTCAGGTTAAAGTAGCGCATGCGGATAATCAGGCGCTTCTGTTCAGCGGTGAGCATCAGGGTATAATCGGCATTGCGCCGGAAGTTGCCCTTGAAGTTGCGTTTTTTGCCAAAACCCCAGCCAATTTTGGTTTTGTCACTGGGGGCAACATCAATCCCCAGCGACACATCCAGAATCCGCGCCCACACGGCCAGCCCGAAATCGTTGGCGGTATCGATATTGAACACGTCACGATACCAGTTATGCCAAAACGTCACGTTACTTTGCTCAAAATACGCCGCTTTGCGACGCGCCAGCGTGTTCAGCTTCGGCGCATTTTCATAC
>NZ_JAQRFI010000271.1 GCF_028598805.1 Xenorhabdus yunnanensis
ACAGAAGCAGATAGTAGGCTGATTTTCTCCCAGTTTCAGCCAGCTACTGACCACATCCCCCACCAAATCAGCCCCGCACATGATTTCCGCTATTTCGTCTTCCTTGTAATCGCTGCCGTAGTCGTCATTGCGGGCAGACTTCACCCCGGTTAAATCGGGTTTCGTGGGGGCATAGAACTCATACGCGCTCAGGTCGCCACGCTGAATTAACTCTTTTATCGTGGTGGGCTTAATCAGCTTCTGGTAGTAGTGACCGAGGAACGGCGAGAACGGGGTGCCCGATAATCCGATAACCTTACAGTCTGTTTCGGTTATCAGCCGCGTAATTTCTTCCAGTATCTTC
>NZ_JAQRFI010000272.1 GCF_028598805.1 Xenorhabdus yunnanensis
GGTTTTCGGTAGTATCCCAGTTAACACTCTCTTCTTTACAAGGCCGTAATGTACCGGTTGATGGCATCTGAGCAATTTGACGTGCGCGAGCCTTGCCCTGCCAGGTGAAGTTATAGCGCTCATCTGAGTCATCAACGACTTCACCAAGTACAGCTTTTAAGGCATCAAAATCGATTTTTCCTTCCGAAAATACCTCAGGGAAAAGCTGTTTAAGTTGATCGACATTTTCTTGGGTGATACGGGATTTACTTCCCATGTATTTCACTGCTCCGCCTCCCGCTCTGTTGGTGCAGCCAGAAAACAAAAAGGCCGCACTTGGCGACCTTGGATTCGTTATCCG
>NZ_JAQRFI010000273.1 GCF_028598805.1 Xenorhabdus yunnanensis
GCCTGACTGGCGGCCGGATCGAGCTGACCGAGGAACCACAAACGCTGTTGGGCAAAGGACAGTGGCAATGGCCGGCGGCGGTCCGCCGTGGGAATGCGCGTCTGAGTGGTGGTGGTCGCGTCAGTCAGCGTCTGGGCCAGCGTCATCAGAACGGGCTGGGTAAAGAGCGTCTGTAACGGCAACTCTTTTGCCAGTGCCTGACGTATGCGTGCAGCAAGCTGGACGGCAAGCAGGGAATGCCCGCCGAGCTCAAAGAAATGGTCATGGCGGCCAACCTGCGCCACGCCCAGCAAATCTTGCCAAATCTGAGCCAGAACGGTTTCTGTTTCCCCCAG
>NZ_JAQRFI010000274.1 GCF_028598805.1 Xenorhabdus yunnanensis
CCATGCAAGGAAGAGAGTGTTAACTGGGATACCACAGGGAACCTCTTTATTGAAGGCGACAACCTTGAAGTGCTTAAGTTGCTGCAAAAGTCTTATCACAAAAAGATAAAGATGATTTATATCGACCCGCCCTATAACACAGGCAATAACTTTATCTATAAAGATAATTATCACGATACGAAATGGCTGAATATGCTTTATCCCAGACTGAAATTAGCCAGAGATTTATTATCTGATGAGGGAATGATATTTATATCGATAGATGACCATGAAGTGGTTAATTTATCCAATGTGTGCAATGAAATATTCGGTGAAGATAATTTTGTTGAAAGAT
>NZ_JAQRFI010000275.1 GCF_028598805.1 Xenorhabdus yunnanensis
CCGAATGAAGTTTGGGCAGGAGATATCACCTATTTGAAGACGCCCGAAGGTTGGTTATATCTGGCTATTGTGATGGATTTGTACTCACGTCGGATAGTGGGATGGCAGATCACAACGGAAATAGATACGACCTTGATCAGCCAGGCCTTAATGAAAGCGTATCACTGACGTCAGCCGTCACCAGGCTGTGTTTTTCATAGTGATAGAGGGAGCCAATATACAAGCCAGCAATACCGGGACTTACTCAGCAGTTATAACATGAGAGCAGGCCAGGGGCGTGTTGGGATAACGCTGTTGTCGAACGTTTCTTTGGCAGTTTGAAACATGATTGG
>NZ_JAQRFI010000276.1 GCF_028598805.1 Xenorhabdus yunnanensis
GCACTCCAGCACAGACACGCGTGATGAACTCCCCCATAGATTTAATGACAGGCGGGATTTCGCAGTGCCCAGTGACGACAACACCAAATCAGCACGTTGTTCACCAATAAATGCGCCTTTAGAAAGCCGAATATCTCCCTGAAATGTGCCGCCAGTTGTGGCTGAAACCGCATCAACATCTCCCGCACCCAGTGAAATATCTGATGTCAGCCATTTCCCGTTAATACGGCGGCTATGGGGCACAGCCCGCATGGCTTTTTCGACGGTGGCTTTCAGACCGAGGTTATCGATAAATTCAGCCTTGTTCAGAATATCCGCCCCGTTCTTCGCT
>NZ_JAQRFI010000277.1 GCF_028598805.1 Xenorhabdus yunnanensis
CGTTGTTTTCTGCCTCAGATAATAAGTCTTCCCCTGTCCAATCAAGAAGTCCTTCCAGCCAATCCATCGCCTGTTCTTTATCTCCTTTTTCCAACAGGTGATGAACTATTGCAATGGTTAAATTTAGTTTTTCCATTGTCCATAAATTAGATAATTCCATTGCCGCTTTAAATTGCAGATTTTCAATTTCCCGTGCCAACTCAATCACATATTTGCTCATTTCTTTTTCTCCTGCTTGATTATATTTTCCCGACTGACTTTCCATGCTGCTTGGAATATCTCCCAGTAATTTTGAGCTGGCATATTCCAATATGTTCCATCG
>NZ_JAQRFI010000278.1 GCF_028598805.1 Xenorhabdus yunnanensis
GGGTTAGGTCGTTTTGTCCAGCTCGTTGTGTCTAAGCAACACATTGAAATACAATGAATTTACTGCGTTTGTCCAGCACATAAAATAACCATAACGGAAATCGTGATAGTTAGGTCAAAGTGACGGCCTCGGACAAATCAATGAGTTATCCAACTATAGAGGAAATCCCTATAGTTGCTGCAAGGTGTGATTTCCCACCATACCTTTTGTTTGTGCAGGTATCCCATAGGTTAAAGGGCATAATATGCCCTTTGGATTATTCTTCTTTCTGCTGCATTAGTTTGTTGAATTTTTCATGCAGCGATTGCGGGTACAGTTCT
>NZ_JAQRFI010000279.1 GCF_028598805.1 Xenorhabdus yunnanensis
GATAAAACGCAGGGTGTTAAGTTTTTCACATTAGACCAAACAAATACTCACTAACAGGGGCGACCATCGTTCACCCCACGGACGCCCATTGTTCAGATGGGGTGGATTATGAAGATGAAAGAGAACCCAGATTTATGGGCCGAACTGCTGAACGGCTTAAAAAACTCGTGGCCGCAGATATCCGGCTCTGTTTTAGCTGCATTCATTTGCTACGGTCGCCTGATTTATGACGGCGTGGAACGCAAGAACCGCTGGGTCGAGGCGCTGCTCTGTGGTGCCTTGTCATGGAGCGTATCCAGTGGCTTAGAGATGTTC
>NZ_JAQRFI010000280.1 GCF_028598805.1 Xenorhabdus yunnanensis
TCAGTTGATATCACAGTGAATTTATTAAATTTTTTGTTTGTATATTTTCGTGCATTTCAGATTGTTTTAGGCTATTTTTAGATTATTGGCACCCCATACAGCACCCCTTTAACATGGGAACCTGAATAGGAGAGTATCAAAGATGGCCTACTATAGCATAGAAAAACGCCCACGCGCAGACGGCACTGTGCGTTATCGTTGCACTGTTGGTGTCAAATCTGGCGGTAAATATATTTACAGAGAGAACCGCACATTCGGAAAACAATCCCACGCCAAAACATGGGGTGCTATGCGGGTTGCTGAACTGGAGCAA
>NZ_JAQRFI010000281.1 GCF_028598805.1 Xenorhabdus yunnanensis
ACAGAACCTCTGGCGGGTTGCTGAGCGTCGGGACCTAATCGAACCTGCTGCTCAGCTTGCATCCGGCTATCCAGTGTAACACGCGTCATTGCTGGCTGAATGGAACCCATCGCTTTCATCGTGTTAATCGCTTCACTCGCTGACATGCGGGTATTAAACGCCAGATGAGCCGCCATATCAGGGCGACTTGCCGCGTATTTGCTGCTAAATATTTTGGCACAGCGTTCGCGTTCAGCGCGACGGCCTTTTTTAACATCCTCGTCTTCCTCCGCGTTTTCATCCTCCTCATCGCCTTCGGCATCAGGGTCGTCA
>NZ_JAQRFI010000282.1 GCF_028598805.1 Xenorhabdus yunnanensis
TAAAACCGGTTATGATGGTTTTGGGATGTTCGGTGCCCCGCTTTTTAACATACTGAAGCACGCCGTTAGGTTTGAAGAAGAACTCAACAACCTGCTGCCCCTTAGAGTCAAAAGTCACCTTTCCTGACAGCCAGTTTTCGATTTGGCGCTTCATTGTCCAGCCCGCTTTTAACGTGACCTCGCTAGCCAAAACCCCATTCTTACATTCAAATGCCCCTGAGGTCACTTCAACGACTTCTTTATCCCCGAATATTGACGGAAACGTTTTATTTTCACCTAAAAACTTAATGCCAGCGGGAAAGGTTATTTC
>NZ_JAQRFI010000283.1 GCF_028598805.1 Xenorhabdus yunnanensis
GAAGATACTGGAAGAAATTACGCGGCTGATAACCGAAACAGACTGTAAGGTTATCGGATTATCGGGCACCCCGTTCTCGCCGTTCCTCGGTCACTACTACCAGAAGCTGATAAAGCCCACCACGATAAAAGAGTTAATCCAGCGTGGCGACCTGAGCGCGTATGAGTTCTATGCCCCCACGAAACCCGATTTAACCGGGGTGAAGTCCACTCAAAGCGCTGAGTACGGCAGTGATTACAAGGAAGACGAAATAGCGGAAATCATGTGCGGGGCTGATTTGGTGGGGGATGTGGTCAGTAGCTGGCTGAAA
>NZ_JAQRFI010000284.1 GCF_028598805.1 Xenorhabdus yunnanensis
AACTATCACGATTTCCGTTATGGTTATTTTATGTGCTGGACAAACGCAGTAAATTCATTGTATTTCAATGTGTTGCTTAGACACAACGAGCTGGACAAAACGACCTAACCCCTGAGTTATTGATTCTTTCGAGGTCCTCACTTTGGAGGAAGCCGGATAACCCACTATCGACGAAATCCGTCGTCAGCCATTCAGTTACATACGGGAAAATCCCGCATGTACAAAAACATCAACTGCAAAAAATTTTTCAGTTGTGAAAATCTCACATGAGCAAAAAGCATGATCAACATGGTGATACCTGCACCATG
>NZ_JAQRFI010000285.1 GCF_028598805.1 Xenorhabdus yunnanensis
ATGTCATAAGGTTTCCCGTCTCTGGGTCGCCAGTTCACCCGCTCGGCAAACTGTTGATGCAAAGGGGCTAGCAGGTGTTTATCCCAGTCAATCGGCATCAGATTTTAACCCTGCTCTGCACTGTTACTGGGTTATTGGATAGTAACCGTACCCTTAGGTCATCCAGCCGGATAATAACACCCAATCGGAACAAGCGGCTGGCATCATCGCCGAAAACCTTAATCTCAGTATTTTCAGGGTAATCCACGCCGTTATGTCTGATAGTATGACCTGTAACCACAATAAATTCCGTCACACTCTCATCCGAA
>NZ_JAQRFI010000286.1 GCF_028598805.1 Xenorhabdus yunnanensis
GTGGCGATTTGTGTGGCGCGAGGCCTGCCGATGGTTGTCGCGCTGCTGGCGATATTCAAAGCCGGAGGGGCTTATGTTCCGCTGGATGCCGATTATCCGGTAGAGCGCCTGAGCTATATTCTGGCGGATGCCGCCCCCCGTCTTCTGATTGAAGACAGCTATGGTCACCAGGCGTTAAGCCAGGCAGAGGCCCTATCTGAGGTGAGACGTTTACGGTTAGATGCCGACGAACCGGCCTGGCACGATGCGGCCAGGAGCAATCCGGTTGCGACGGTGGGTGCCAATAACCTTGCCTATATGATTTACA
>NZ_JAQRFI010000287.1 GCF_028598805.1 Xenorhabdus yunnanensis
CTCTTTATTGCAATGGGTGCACCTCACTATTTCGTCTCCTTATCAATCATATCTACGTAGTATCGCAGCCACATCACAGGCTGAAATTTGCGCTTTTGATGTGGCGACATAGTGCGTTCGAATTCGGGCAGGTGTTTATTGAGTATTGCGGCAGTTTGTTGATCGGTTCGTTTCTTGATTTTGAGTAATTCTTTTCGGCACTCCCTCGCCACTGTTCTCCTTGCGTTCTCGTATGATTGGTTATTCATCGGTGATGGAATTTAATTTCTCAGCAAACTCTTTGGCGATTAAATCTATTTTTTCGCCG
>NZ_JAQRFI010000288.1 GCF_028598805.1 Xenorhabdus yunnanensis
TTTTGTTTTCTGGCTGCACCAACAGAGCGGGAGGCGGAGCAGTGAAATACATGGGAAGTAAATCCCGTATCACCCAAAAAAATATCGATCAACTTAAACAGCTTTTCCCAGGGGTATTTTCGGAAGGAAAGATTGACTTTGACGCCTTAAAAGCGGCGCTGGGTGAAGTCGTTGATGATCCAGACGAGCGCTATCACTTCACCTGGCAGGGCAAGGCTCGCGCACGTCAAATTGCTCAGATGCCATCAACCGGTACATTACGGCCTTGTAAAGAAGAGAGTGTTAACTGGGATACTACCGAAAACC
>NZ_JAQRFI010000289.1 GCF_028598805.1 Xenorhabdus yunnanensis
CGATTTTGTCAACAAACTGAATCGGTCAGAAAACATGGTACAGGTCAAGGTGAACGTCAGCGTTATCGTTGCCTGTCTTGTCGCCGTACTTTTCAGCTTGAATATGCTTATTGTGCTTGCCGGACGGGCATAAAAGAACAAGTTGTGGCTCTTGCAATGAATAATGCTGGCATCCGTGACACTGCACGGGCACTGCATATCAGTATTAATGCTGTCGTTCGCACTTTAAAAAATTGTCCCCACGATGTGTAACCACATTACCGCTGGAACAGGTGGAAATTCAGCTCATCTGTGAAGTCGATGAG
>NZ_JAQRFI010000290.1 GCF_028598805.1 Xenorhabdus yunnanensis
CTCTTCATCACTGATATATAATGACGAAGAATTATTATTAGCGTCTATTGATAGAACCCAAAAAATCATTAATTCTATTAATTCAAAATTACAACAAGGAATTAAACATGAACAATAAACTACAAGCAGCCGTCGAAATTGCAGAAGAAATTGAAGCCGCAATATTTCCCGTAATGACTGCAACTCAAAATAAAGCCGAACCGGATACTTATTTAATGTGTCGTGGTGTGCATCGTCAGACTTGTGATTTAGCTCAGCGATTAAGGGATATAAATAAAGATTATATCATGCTAGGCGAATCCG
>NZ_JAQRFI010000291.1 GCF_028598805.1 Xenorhabdus yunnanensis
GTTCTCTCGCAAAGAAGGCGCTCGCCTTCTTTAAGATCTCCTTCTCCATTTTCAGCTGTTTGTTTTCTTTACGAAGCTGCAACAATTCCTGTCGCTCATCGGGGGTTAAAGCTCCGGGTTGAGATTGCTCAACAGAGCGTTTCCGCCCCGTATACAGGAGTTTTGTTGGAATACCTAAAATTTCAGCCGCTTGTGGGACGGTATAGCCCTGTTCAACAATCAGGTTGACCGCTTCTCTTTTAAAATTATCGGTAAATTTTTGGGGTGATTTTCGTTTCATAAAGACACCTTAATTAAAGTCA
>NZ_JAQRFI010000292.1 GCF_028598805.1 Xenorhabdus yunnanensis
TTATCTTCTTGCAGGATGGCATGTTTTATTCTTTTCAGGGCAATGCGGGAAATCAATTCGGGTATTGACTCTTGGGTACAATACGCTATTGCACCCGCATTCTTTGAGACAGGCTCCGGCAATTGAACCAGGATAAACTTTCTTCTGCCGCCATCTTTCTTATTTTGCTTTAACACCGCATGGCCTGTAGAACCACTTCCGGCGAAAAAGTCCAGAATGATATCTTCCCTGTCCGTGACCTTCATTAAGTGTTCAATCAGTCCTGTCGGCTTTGGATAATCAAACACAGATGAACCAAG
>NZ_JAQRFI010000293.1 GCF_028598805.1 Xenorhabdus yunnanensis
CGCTTCGGCGCCAATGGCTATTTCCGCGCCAGTGGCTGGAAAGACGGCAGGAAGCTGAAAGATTACGAAGAGCGCCCGGCCAACGGTTTTGACCTGCGGGCGGAGGGCTATATTCCGTCTTACCCGCAACTGGGCGGTAAGTTAATTTATGAGCAGTATTTTGGGGATGAGGTCGGCTTGCTGAACGAAGCGCGCCGGCAGAAAAACCCGGCCGCCTTTACCCTCGGCGTCAACTATACCCCTGTCCCGTTGGTGACACTGGGGCTTGACCGCCGGCAAAGTGCTTCCGGCGGCGG
>NZ_JAQRFI010000294.1 GCF_028598805.1 Xenorhabdus yunnanensis
CTGCCGTGGCAAATAGTGCGCCACAGAAAACGAATAAGGGCCATTAATGCAATCAGAAAAGGTGTGTTCCTGATGAGGAAATATAGAGCGCTTAAGGAGCTGAACGCATGATTTTCACCGACCTACCCGCAGCAGTGGAAGAGGCGAGATATCGATGTAGAGAAATGGGGCGACCATTTGCGGTTGTTCAGCGAAACATAGGAGATCTGGCTGTTCTCACTGAGCAATGGGTAATGCGAAAACAATTGCGGGTGATGTATTCGACCCGTCATGACAGGGTTCACACAGTATTG
>NZ_JAQRFI010000295.1 GCF_028598805.1 Xenorhabdus yunnanensis
GACGAAATCGGGCAGGTGCTCGACAGTCTGGACTGCGGAACACTGCACGGCTTCCGCAACCGGGTGATGCTGGAAGTGCTCTGGAGCAGCGGCATTCGCCGCATGGAACTGGCTAACCTGCGCCCCGGGGACATTGATGCCGGGCGCGGGGTGCTCTGTGTGCGTCAGGGCAAGGGGCAAAAAGACCGGGTCGTGCCTATCGGCATCCGGGCGCTGGACTGGCTCACCCGGTATCTGGCGCAGGTCCGCCCGCGACTGGCTGCGCGCCGTGACAGTGGTTACCTGTTTATC
>NZ_JAQRFI010000296.1 GCF_028598805.1 Xenorhabdus yunnanensis
TTTTCCCGATTTGAAATCGGAAAAACATTGCCTCCCAGAACAAATATTCTTCGCATTCAAAGTTACAAAACCAAAACTCAGACAAGCCAAATGATAACATTTGATAACGTTAATCCTGAGAAGACAGAAAGTGATTCTGCACACACCCAATTCAGCACAATGATAAGTTTTGATAAGGCTGATGCCTTACTCTACGCTATACGCCAAAGAAATAGCATAAGTGAAATCTTAAGAAATCTTAAGGTAAAAACTTCTTTTGGCAGACCAATCCGGTAGATCACCCATCGCTA
>NZ_JAQRFI010000297.1 GCF_028598805.1 Xenorhabdus yunnanensis
GACCTTATCGCGTTGAATACCCAACAGCTGATCAATCTCATCCGCCAGCACTTTGAATTCTTTGCCCTGCGTCAATCTCAGTAGTGCCCAGCCGTCCCCGGCATTGCAGGTGCAGATGAATGTTCCGCGCCCGTCACGGTCATCAATGCGGAATTTGCCTTTCTGCTTACAGACTGGACAGTTGCCCTTGAAATGCCTTTTTCCTGTCACCGGAGGCAATTTGTAATAAGCAAAGATTTCAGGCCAGCGACCAACAACGGCCTCGGTCGTTTTTATTCTGTTCAC
>NZ_JAQRFI010000298.1 GCF_028598805.1 Xenorhabdus yunnanensis
GCGTCCGCTGATGCGGTTTTCCATCATCAGGCGGATCAGGTTTTTCTTGCGGTACTCCAGTACGATTTGGTTATTGCGGTCAACCAAATCATAACGGCTGCCTTGCAGGCTACGTTTAAAGGCCATCGCATCGGGGTCGACCTGTTTTGACCACGGCGTGCCGATTTCATAGTTCAGGCCGAAATTAAACCGGGTTTCCCCGCCGCCGGAAGCACTTTGCCGGCGGTCAAGCCCCAGTGTCACCAACGGGACAGGGGTATAGTTGACGCCGAGGGTAAAGGCG
>NZ_JAQRFI010000299.1 GCF_028598805.1 Xenorhabdus yunnanensis
CAAACATTCCGAAGGGGCATTCAATAGCGTGATGGCGGCAATGTCAGCAATGGGGGAACTGGCTTTCTGGTCAGTTGACAACGAAAACTATGACAATCGTCAGGCAAGGGAAGATTTACGCCGTATCGGTGAAGCATTGATGTATTTACCGAGGATCGCCGAAGCGCTGAACGACACAGCACAGCACGCCCAGTTTGAAATTCATCACCGCGAGGGATTCCCGAAATGGTAAGCCATATTGATATTCGTTCGGTGAAAGCGGCGGCGCAAAATCAGTGGC
>NZ_JAQRFI010000300.1 GCF_028598805.1 Xenorhabdus yunnanensis
CTTACATTCAAATGCCCCTGAGGTCACTTCAACGACTTCTTTATCCCCGAATATTGACGGAAACGTTTTATTTTCACCTAAAAACTTAATGCCAGCGGGAAAGGTTATTTCTGACGCCGGGTTTTTAGCGCTGACCTTTTTTATTGCCCGGTCAGAAATTAATCTATCATCCCCCTTATAAACAATGTGGGGTAACTGAGTTCTGTCTTTTGCATAAGCCAGAATATATTCATGTTCCCGGGTAAAAATGGATGCGGAGGTTCTCCCGCTCTTC
>NZ_JAQRFI010000301.1 GCF_028598805.1 Xenorhabdus yunnanensis
TAAATAAGGGTGAGTCATGCTAGAAATTACCCCTAATTTTGCACAGGAACGCGCTTTAAATATGCTGCGTCAGAACTGGAAGAACTTCAATTCTTTCATGGTCTATGCCCCCACCGGTGCAGGGAAAACTGGATTATCTGCCTTCATCACAGACGGTTTTATATCCAAGGGGATGAAGGTCATGATGATCTGCCCATACCTTGTTCTGATAAATCAGACTGCCCAGCGCTTTATCGAATATGGGTTACCGGAAGATGAAATCGCGTATATCT
>NZ_JAQRFI010000302.1 GCF_028598805.1 Xenorhabdus yunnanensis
TGAGGGAATGATATTTATATCGATAGATGACCATGAAGTGGTTAATTTATCCAATGTGTGCAATGAAATATTCGGTGAAGATAATTTTGTTGAAAGATTTATCTGGAAGAGTGGAAGAACCTCTGCATCCATTTTTACCCGGGAACATGAATATATCTTGACCTATGCAAAAGACAGAACTCAATTAACTCATCTTGTTTATAAGGGGGATGATAGCTTGATTTCTGACCGGGCAATAAAAAAGGTCAGCGTTAAAAACCCGGCGTC
>NZ_JAQRFI010000303.1 GCF_028598805.1 Xenorhabdus yunnanensis
GGTGATTTTCCATGCACCGGTTTTATCACCAGCCTTGACTTCCACCTTGTAGATCCCGCTGTTTTCCGGCTCTTCCCACACCTTATCAATGGTTGGTTTATTTTTGCCGTCGCCGGTCAGTTGATCGCCGTTGTCTTCAAAGGTAATGCTGTCTTTGGCGTTCGGGATCGGATTGCCGGATTTATCTTTCAGGTGCAGGGTCATGATGGTGCTGTCCTCATTGTCGGCGGCGAGGACGTTCGTGGCGGGCGTAAACTGTGAGCCC
>NZ_JAQRFI010000304.1 GCF_028598805.1 Xenorhabdus yunnanensis
GCTCCTGCCGGTAACACGAATTTGGTGGGTTGATTTATTGATGGACGAGTTCCAGATATCGATATAACCGGTGATAACAGGATCATCGCCTAACAATACCTGACAGGGCTGGCCTGCCTCAACCAATTGTCGTTCGTGACTGCCGGGGTAATAGTCCATCAGCATCAGTTCAAAATCAGACGGCAACCGTTCGATACCACGCGTCACGCGAATACTGTCCCAGCCATAAATCCGTTTGCCGCCAATCACCAATGAGAGTTCATTT
>NZ_JAQRFI010000305.1 GCF_028598805.1 Xenorhabdus yunnanensis
ATCAGGGATAACCGCCACAATGTCAAAAGCGGTTCCTCTGGTGTTAGCCCCGTTATAGAGAATGATATTGGCGGTGGTCACGTCATCACGGTAACGCATCCAGATACGCACTGTGGCCTCAGAGAACACCGCACCGGATGCCAAACGCTCACGTCCGCTAATCGCCCTCACTTCCGCCCAGACGGTGGCGGCATCCACCCACTTGTCAATAACCTGCCCTGACGGGGCGCGTGACTGCTCGGATTTCTGGATAGTCACCCGATGC
>NZ_JAQRFI010000306.1 GCF_028598805.1 Xenorhabdus yunnanensis
GAATAAGGGCCATTAATGCAATCAGAAAAGGTGTGTTCCTGATGAGGAAATATAGAGCGCTTAAGGAGCTGAACGCATGATTTTCACCGACCTACCCGCAGCAGTGGAAGAAGCCCATTTTCGACGGCGGGAAACGGGACGGGCATTTTCTGTTGTTCAGCGAAACATAGGAGATCTGGCTGTTCTCACTGAGCAATGGGTAATGCGAAAACAATTGCGGGTGATGTATTCGACCCGTCATGACAGGGTTCACACAGTATTG
>NZ_JAQRFI010000307.1 GCF_028598805.1 Xenorhabdus yunnanensis
TGCTTTTTCATAAATGTCAATTCTCTGGCCTGATCCCCGTTCTGGAGTAGGTCGTTAAAATCCCCGCCGTCCGGCCAGCGAACACTGACCTTTTCTAAGTCATTATTTGCCTTTAGATTTTTAGTCGCGCACGCCATGGCCGCCGCATGGCCTGTGGCGCTCCAGTCGTTATCTGCGAAGATGATTAAATGCTTAACGCCATTGGGCACCAGAAAGCGCTCCATAAACCCCGCATGCACCACTGACCACGTGTTGACACCG
>NZ_JAQRFI010000308.1 GCF_028598805.1 Xenorhabdus yunnanensis
CGCCGCTGAGATTTCAAACGGCGAGACTTCACGCCCGACCACCAGCCCGCTATCGCCTTCCTGCTCACCCCGTACCCATTGCTCAATCGCCGCCGGAATAAGGCTTTGCGCATCCATCGTGGACTTTTTCACCGTGACCCGGCAGAAAGTGATTTTTTCCGTGGGGCGGTCAAAGCGGATCTCATACTCCTGCCCGCTCACCCGCTCTGTCACGGTCACCACTTCTTCCCCGTTATAGGCCGCCCCGATGGTTTTGGTG
>NZ_JAQRFI010000309.1 GCF_028598805.1 Xenorhabdus yunnanensis
GTGAAGTCCACTCAAAGCGCTGAGTACGGCAGTGATTACAAGGAAGACGAAATAGCGGAAATCATGTGCGGGGCTGATTTGGTGGGGGATGTGGTCAGTAGCTGGCTGAAATTAGGCGAGAACCAGCCCACGATTTGCTTTTGCGTCAATGTCAGTCACGCCAACTTTATCACGGTCGAATTCAATCGTGCCGGGGTGAATGCGGAGGTGATGACGGCCAGTACGCCGCCCGAAGAAAGAGAGCTGATCATCCATCGG
>NZ_JAQRFI010000310.1 GCF_028598805.1 Xenorhabdus yunnanensis
GTGAGCCATGTATAAACATGCGTATAAAAGATATTTAAAAACCAATAAGAAAATCACTTAATTACTTTTATAAATCAATATATTGATTCAATTCCTCCTATTCACTAACGAGGAATTTTTACATGCGTAATAACATGCGCGATGTGTGCGCGGTTGTACCCGCAAAACCACAGGCAATCAGGAACCGGCGCGCATGGAAGCGCCTAGTTGCATTACTCATTGTTTCAATCATTGTATTTATTCCAGTCTGACGACG
>NZ_JAQRFI010000311.1 GCF_028598805.1 Xenorhabdus yunnanensis
CGTCGTCAGACTGGAATAAATACAATGATTGAAACAATGAGTAATGCAACTAGGCGCTTCCATGCGCGCCGGTTCCTGATTGCCTGTGGTTTTGCGGGTACAACCGCGCACCCATCGAACATGTTATTACGCACGTAAAAATCCCTCGCTAATGAATAGGAGGAATTGAATCAATATATTGATTTATAAAAGTAATTAAGTGATTTTCTTATTGGTTTTTAAATATCTTTTATACGCATGTTTATACATGGCTCAC
>NZ_JAQRFI010000312.1 GCF_028598805.1 Xenorhabdus yunnanensis
ACACTACCATCGGCGCTACGGTGTTTCACTGCTGAGTTCGGCATGGGGTCAGGTGGGACCACCGCGCTGTTGCCGCCAGACAAATCCTGTGTTCAATCCCGAACAAGCTGTCGTCTGTGTTGAAACTTTTTAGTCTTGTCTCTCACCCCAAAACACCTTCGGTGTTGTCAGGTTAAGCCGCACGGTTCATTAGTACTGGTTAGCTCAACGTCTCGCAACGCTTACACACCCAGCCTATCCACGTCCTCGTCTCGAA
>NZ_JAQRFI010000313.1 GCF_028598805.1 Xenorhabdus yunnanensis
CATTGGGCACCAGAAAGCGCTCCATAAACCCCGCATGCACCACTGACCACGTGTTGACACCGTAAATCTGTTTGCAGGAAAGCGCGGTTTCGATGCCTTCTGCGATCCCCAATGTCGAATCGACCGGAAAAAGGCGAATTGCCGATGACTGAGCGTGATCGCGATAAGCTTCTTCCTGCATGGCATCCAGTTTCTTCTGAGGCGTGATATCGGCCTTTTTATCCCCGTCAAGGTAGGTACGGTGCAGATAACATAA
>NZ_JAQRFI010000314.1 GCF_028598805.1 Xenorhabdus yunnanensis
ATCCCGCTGAATGTCAGTGTCAGCGCCCAACATGGCCTGAAAGAAATCGTCTGGGATACGGCGAATTTGCTGGCAGGGGGCGGCAAGCTGGAAAACGTCAGTGCCCCGGCGTTGTCAGCCAACTTAGCCGCTGAATCTGTGCGTGGTGGGACGCATTATCTGCTGACCCTGCCGCCGTTCCATGACAAGGGCAACAACACTTACACCCTGTCCGGTGTCGCCTATGATAATCAGGGCAATGCCTCTGAGCG
>NZ_JAQRFI010000315.1 GCF_028598805.1 Xenorhabdus yunnanensis
GCTTTCGCTGCCCTGACTGTTTACGATGCTAAAGCCCCGAATATCAAGGTCTGCCACCGCTTTTCGGTAAATGGCATAGTTGACGCAGTACAGTTCTAAGTTGTTCCAGTCAGCGGCGGTCAGATCTTCCCGTTCGCCTAAGATTTTTGCCTTGGATTTCCACTGACTGGCAGCAATGTCATTAAGATACGTCGGGGGTTTGGGTGCCCTTGCCATAATTTTCTGTCTTCCTTGTGAGTTTATTTTCAAA
>NZ_JAQRFI010000316.1 GCF_028598805.1 Xenorhabdus yunnanensis
CGGAATGACCAGCGAGCCGCTGAAGTATTCATGCCCGCTGTCACGCAACAACCCGGCCACCTGAAGCTGGGCGCGGATCTCCGCCCCGGCTTTCAGCTTTTTCTCCGGCAACCGGTAGCCCAGCGTGCGGTTGGCAAAACCCAGCTTAAACTGCGCCACTAATTCAGGATGGTTCAGCCGCCGTTTGGTCAGATAGGCCTGTGCTTCCGGGGCATTGAGCAACGTATGATGGTAGAACTCCGCCACCCGT
>NZ_JAQRFI010000317.1 GCF_028598805.1 Xenorhabdus yunnanensis
GAACAGGAGCGCGTTAACGATCAGGCAAGGCTAGACGACAACACCTATGCGTGGATATGGGAAGGTGCCTATCTGGAGAACTCGGATAAGCAGGTGCTGGCGAACAAATACCAGATTGAAGAGTTTTCTGATGACTTATGGCAGAAAGCCGACAGGTTGTTATTTGGGGGCGACTTTGGCTTTGCGAAAGACCCTAGCACGCTACTTCGCATGTTCATTTTAGATAACTGCCTCTACATAGAACATGAG
>NZ_JAQRFI010000318.1 GCF_028598805.1 Xenorhabdus yunnanensis
TGCCAAATTAACTGTTTGATCCACATTTCTATCTCTGGTTTCACTTTTACTGCTTTTGTAGCACAATGTCGGCGCGCTACGGCCTTAAGCTGAGCCTGTTCAGGAGCATATAGCAGAATCAATATAATCAGGCATAATCAACATGTACCATAAACAGTTCATCAATTGAACACCTTTCTCGTCTTCTTATCGCTTTGACTTCAGCCCATTTGGGTTCGATGGGATTCAAATCCGGGCTGTAAGGGGGT
>NZ_JAQRFI010000319.1 GCF_028598805.1 Xenorhabdus yunnanensis
GCCGGAGGTAACGGTTTCAGGCACGGAGGGGCAGACGGCCTTGATCCGCAGCTTGCGACGGCCAGCGGCAACATCAGCCCGAAGAGTGTCAATTTCAGTCTTGGCATGGGCGAGTTCCTGAGTGTGTTTGGTATCCAGTTCTGCGAGTTGATTGATTCGCTCTTGCTGGGTGGTGATGATGGCGTTTTTCTCTGATAGCTGAGTTGTCAGTGACTCATTCTCTCCAGAGAGTCGCCCATT
>NZ_JAQRFI010000320.1 GCF_028598805.1 Xenorhabdus yunnanensis
TATTCCGATGATGTTTTCACACGGGCATTTGAACTGTTATGAAGTGGAAGGCCAAAGCTATTTTGCTGGTTGTCTGTATCGTACTGGTTAGCTCGGCTGCATATTCTATCTATTCAGTGTATACGGATAATGGGCGACTCTCTGGAGAGAATGAGTCACTGACAACTCAGCTATCAGAGAAAAACGCCATCATCACCACCCAGCAAGAGCGAATCAATCAACTCGCAGAACTGGATACC
>NZ_JAQRFI010000321.1 GCF_028598805.1 Xenorhabdus yunnanensis
AATCACCCCCCCTAAAACAGTTAACAGAAATCCTTTTATACTTCGGTGACGCGAGTGTTCTATTTGAGAAATGATTTTTAATTGCCCATTAATTGTTTCAATGATAAAGCGTCTTGATAACATTATCTTATCCCATTCAGCTTGCATGTGAGCTTTCATATTTCGGCGCTTTTTGGTGATGAAAGTGATCCCCGTTTTAGCTAAATCGTCAGCCAGTTCCTGGCTGAGATAACCTTTA
>NZ_JAQRFI010000322.1 GCF_028598805.1 Xenorhabdus yunnanensis
GAAACTGGTTACCCTCCAACCGATAAGCCGTCAGGAAGCGATTGACGTTTGCAAGTGGGTACTGGAAGAAGAGCGGTTCCATGATCGTGAGCTGACCGACAGGATTATTCTGAATCTGGTAGGGGAGTGTGCTGATGCGTGATATTCAGATGGTACTGGAACGCTGGGGAGCGTGGGCGGCGGATAATCGTGAGATGGTTAACTGGCCTTCGATTGCCGCAGGGTTCAAGGGGTTGAT
>NZ_JAQRFI010000323.1 GCF_028598805.1 Xenorhabdus yunnanensis
TCCTGCCTCAGCGAACATATAACCCCGGATAGCGGTCATCTTGGCAAATGAACGGGTCTTGCCTGAACCTCGTCCACCATATGAACCACGGTAACGATAATCGCCACTGAATACCGGAATGAGTTTAGGCGGGAGTTCAATTCTCGCTGTCGTCACACTGACCTCCGGCAACCAGTATTATTTTGGCGGGCTGTGGGGACATAGAGCCATCGGGAGAACGGTGATCGATTTCCTGTTT
>NZ_JAQRFI010000324.1 GCF_028598805.1 Xenorhabdus yunnanensis
ATTATCTTTATAAATAAAATCCTTGCCTGTGTTATAGGGCGGGTCGATATAAATCATCTTTATCTTTTTGTGATAAGACTTTTGCAGCAACTTAAGCACTTCAAGGTTGTCGCCTTCAATAAACAGGTTTTCGGTAGTATCCCAGTTAACACTCTCTTCTTTACAAGGCCGTAATGTACCGGTTGATGGCATCTGAGCAATTTGACGTGCGCGAGCCTTGCCCTGCCAGGTGAAG
>NZ_JAQRFI010000325.1 GCF_028598805.1 Xenorhabdus yunnanensis
CCGAGGCGAGGTCTGATAATTCAATAAGCTCTGTGACATTGCTATCACTCTTATCACAATAGCAGCATTTTTACGATCGTAAAGCTATTTTCAAAAATTACTGCATAATTGATGCGCGCTAATATTCATTGGCTCTTTTTGGACGCATTTATCCATTTCTAATGGGATATCTAACATCATCAGCATCCCCTCAATCATTCCCTCAGCTTTTTGTAACCTCTTCCCGATATGCGTG
>NZ_JAQRFI010000326.1 GCF_028598805.1 Xenorhabdus yunnanensis
TTGCCAGACCGCAAGGTGTTTTAACAAATCAAAAGGGGTTTTTATAGCGGATTTATAGCTGAAAGCTCTACAGAACCCCCTGCCTAGCAGGGGGTTTTCTATATACAAAAATGCGGACGTAACGTCCGCTTCACGCCCTGAGACATTCGACAAGCGTTTTATGCTTTAAGCAAAGGCGAATTTCGATCTTTGAGTGCCAGTAAGTATTTCGCTTCGTTGTAACAGGTCCTGGTT
>NZ_JAQRFI010000327.1 GCF_028598805.1 Xenorhabdus yunnanensis
GCTGATGCGTGATATTCAGATGGTACTGGAACGCTGGGGAGCGTGGGCGGCGGATAATCGTGAGATGGTTAACTGGCCTTCGATTGCCGCAGGGTTCAAGGGGTTGATACCCAACAGAGTTAAATCCCGCCCGCAGTGTTGTGATGACGACGCCATCATCATTTCCAACTGCATGGCAAAGCTGAACCAGAAAAATAGCGAGGCTCATGATTTGTTGTTCGACTATTACG
>NZ_JAQRFI010000328.1 GCF_028598805.1 Xenorhabdus yunnanensis
GAGCTGGCATATTCCAATATGTTCCATCGTCATATTTACCTAATGAGCCAACTGGATAATTAAATTCATCATCCATGAATTTCTCAAACGCCTCTCTGCATAAATCTGAATTAGTCATTATCATCACCTATATATTTAATTTTACCCGTCAATATCCCATCAATTAGTGTGCGCATTTCCCAGCACCAATAAAATGACTCGACATAAACAGATAATTTCCCGTGGT
>NZ_JAQRFI010000329.1 GCF_028598805.1 Xenorhabdus yunnanensis
AAAGAGCGCCGTCGCTTTTCGGTGTAATGCTTGTTGCTCATCAGAAAGTAACCGAACGGGTTTTGCCTGCCAGGCATAAAACGTGGAACGACTGACTTTCATCACGCGACACAATTGGCAAATGGGAAATTGCTCTGCATGTTCTTTTATGAACCAACATCTTACAGCAGTTCTCTCGCAAAGAAGGCGCTCGCCTTCTTTAAGATCTCCTTCTCCATTTTCAG
>NZ_JAQRFI010000330.1 GCF_028598805.1 Xenorhabdus yunnanensis
GGTTAGTCGCAGAATAATAACAAATGAAATAGTGGGTGGGGGTATCAAAAATGACCAACGCGCTTCCCAGCGGAACCGACCCCCTCCTCAAATTTTTACGCACGGCACTTTCTTTGAAAATAAACTCACAAGGAAGACAGAAAATTATGGCAAGGGCACCCAAACCCCCGACGTATCTTAATGACATTGCTGCCAGTCAGTGGAAATCCAAGGCAAAAATCTT
>NZ_JAQRFI010000331.1 GCF_028598805.1 Xenorhabdus yunnanensis
ACGCTGCCCGACCGGGCTTTGGCTCCTCTGGCTGTCCTCACGGGTCAAAGGCCGGTAAGTCACATGCACCGTGGTTTCTGTTATCCCGTACATATTGACCAGCTGTGGCTGCGACTCGCCTGTCGACTCATACCACCCGGACAGCAGCGCCGTATCAAGCGCCTCACCACCAAAGATGACATAACGCAGTGCCAGCGCTAACGGGCGCTGCCGTTGCTCCGCT
>NZ_JAQRFI010000332.1 GCF_028598805.1 Xenorhabdus yunnanensis
TTAACGACCTGCTCCAGCAAGGTTGTCAAGCCAGAGAAAGAGTATTTCCTAAAAAGCAGCAGGAGACAGTATAACAATGGACAACACAGCACACAAAGCCCTCTTTACTCTGCCTGAACCCCGCTACAGTACGGCACTGGCGACGGTAAAACCGTTACCTGTTCAGCGCAAGATCACCGGTAATAAACAGGTGGATGCCTACTTGTGGGTACTGGCAGTCATT
>NZ_JAQRFI010000333.1 GCF_028598805.1 Xenorhabdus yunnanensis
AAATGAACTCTCATTGGTGATTGGCGGCAAACGGATTTATGGCTGGGACAGTATTCGCGTGACGCGTGGTATCGAACGGTTGCCGTCTGATTTTGAACTGATGCTGATGGATTATTACCCCGGCAGTCACGAACGACAATTGGTTGAGGCAGGCCAGCCCTGTCAGGTATTGTTAGGCGATGATCCTGTTATCACCGGTTATATCGATATCTGGAACTCGTCC
>NZ_JAQRFI010000334.1 GCF_028598805.1 Xenorhabdus yunnanensis
CTGGGACAGTATTCGCGTGACGCGTGGTATCGAACGGTTGCCGTCTGATTTTGAACTGATGCTGATGGACTATTACCCCGGCAGTCACGAACGACAATTGGTTGAGGCAGGGCAGCCCTGTCAGGTATTGTTAGGCGATGATCCTGTTATCACCGGTTATATCGATATCTGGAACTCGTCCATCAATAAATCAACCCACCAAATTCGTGTTACCGGCAGGAGC
>NZ_JAQRFI010000335.1 GCF_028598805.1 Xenorhabdus yunnanensis
TTACCGGCCTTTGACCCGTGAGGACAGCCAGAGGAGCCAAAGCCCGGTCGGGCAGCGTATTCCTGATTTAAAACTGTATCTGCTGGATGCGCAGCAACAACCGGTGCCGGATGGAGTCGTGGGTGAGTTGTATGTTGCGGGCGCAGGGCTGGCGCGCGGGTATCTGAATCGCCCGGAACTGACCGCTGAGCGTTTTCTGGCGGATCCGTTTAGTCCAACAAGC
>NZ_JAQRFI010000336.1 GCF_028598805.1 Xenorhabdus yunnanensis
GCCCGTCAGGTGACTGAGCAGGGAATTAAAAAACTGCGTGATGCTCTGGAGGATGCCAAATTACGGCTGGCGCACCGCGAGGAACTGACCGGAGGGACACGCCATGAGTAATGTTGCATATGTGGATTTTGGATCGCGAGCGTCTTCAAGGAGTGCATGGATGGAAAACCAAAAACAGGGGCACTTTGCACTGTTCAGAAGTCTTCTGTCCAGTGGATGGGCT
>NZ_JAQRFI010000337.1 GCF_028598805.1 Xenorhabdus yunnanensis
CTTGACCTATGCAAAAGACAGAACTCAATTAACTCATCTTGTTTATAAGGGGGATGATAGCTTGATTTCTGACCGGGCAATAAAAAAGGTCAGCGTTAAAAACCCGGCGTCGGAAATAACCTTTCCCGCTGGCATTAAGTTTTTAGGTGAAAATAAAACGTTTCCGTCAATATTCGGGGATAAAGAAGTCGTTGAAGTGACCTCAGGGGCATTTGAATGTAAG
>NZ_JAQRFI010000338.1 GCF_028598805.1 Xenorhabdus yunnanensis
GGGGGGGGGGGGGGGGGGGGGGGGGGGGGGGGGGGGGGGGGGGGGGGGGGGGGGGGGGGGGGGGGGGGGGGGGGGGGGGGGGGGGGGGGGGGGGGGGGGGGGGGGGGGGGGCGGGGGGGGGGGGGGGGGGGGGGGGGGGGGGGGGGGGGGGGGGGGGGGGGGGGGGGGGGGGGGGGGGGGGGGGGGGGGGGGGGGGGGGGGGGGGGGGGGGGGGGGGGGGGGG
>NZ_JAQRFI010000339.1 GCF_028598805.1 Xenorhabdus yunnanensis
GAGTGTTAACTGGGATACTACCGAAAACCTGTTTATTGAAGGCGACAACCTTGAAGTGCTTAAGTTGCTGCAAAAGTCTTATCACAAAAAGATAAAGATGATTTATATCGATCCTCCTTACAATACGGGTAAGGATTTTGTTTATAAAGATAATTTCCGTGGCAATTGGCTGAATATGCTTTATCCCAGACTGAAATTAGCCAGAGATTTATTGTCTGATGAG
>NZ_JAQRFI010000340.1 GCF_028598805.1 Xenorhabdus yunnanensis
TTTTTTTTTTTTTTTTTTTTTTTTTTTTTTTTTTTTTTTTTTTTTTTTTTTTTTTTTTTTTTTTTTTTTTTTTTTTTTTTTTTTTTTTTTTTTTTTTTTTTTTTTTTTTTTATTTTTTTTTTTTTTTTTTTTTTTTTTTTTTTTTTTTTTTTTTTTTTTTTTTTTTTTTTTTTTTTTTTTTTTTTTTTTTTTTTTTTTTTTTTTTTTTTTTTTTTTTTTTTTT
>NZ_JAQRFI010000341.1 GCF_028598805.1 Xenorhabdus yunnanensis
CGGACTGGGTGAGTAAAGCCACCGGTGCGGCGTCCTTGAGCATATACGCCAGCCGCTCGGTCGGGTAGGCCGGGTCGAGCGGCACATAAGCCCCGCCCGCCTTGAGGACAGCGAGTAATCCCACCACCATTTCCGGCCGGCGTTCAACGCAAATCGCCACGCGTTCATCCGGGCGCACGCCCAAGGCCATCAAATGATGAGCCAGACGATTGGCGCGTTGGTT
>NZ_JAQRFI010000342.1 GCF_028598805.1 Xenorhabdus yunnanensis
ATCCTCTTTCATCTGTCACATTACCGTGATTTTAAACATTTTTATCTGGCGCAGATTTGGAAATATCATCACAACGATTTTCCCGCTTTGCTCAGTTATACCCGTTTTATTAGTGTTGCCCCTTTCGTTTTGATGCCACTATGCAGTTATCTGACTCAATTAAAAGGAAAACCCACAGGCATTGCTTTTATTGATTCCACGAGTTTGCGCGTTTGTCATAACA
>NZ_JAQRFI010000343.1 GCF_028598805.1 Xenorhabdus yunnanensis
GTGGTACGCGAGCTGGGTTTAGAACGTCGTGAGACAGTTCGGTCCCTATCTGCCGTGGGCGTTGGAAGATTGAAAGGGGCTGCTCCTAGTACGAGAGGACCGGAGTGGACGTACCACTGGTGTTCGGGTTGTCATGCCAATGGCATTGCCCGGTAGCTAAGTGCGGCAGAGATAACCGCTGAAAGCATCTAAGCGGGAAACTTGCCTTGAGATGAGTCTTCCC
>NZ_JAQRFI010000344.1 GCF_028598805.1 Xenorhabdus yunnanensis
TGACGGCGTGGAACGCAAGAACCGCTGGGTCGAGGCGCTGCTCTGTGGTGCCTTGTCATGGAGCGTATCCAGTGGCTTAGAGATGTTCGGTATTTCCAGTAGCTTTGCGCCGGCTATTGGTGGCGCTATTGGTTTTATTGGTGTTGAGAAGATACGCGAGTTTGCTATCCGTGCCATCAATAAACGTTTGGGGGATAAATAATGACGAGAGGCATTAGGAATA
>NZ_JAQRFI010000345.1 GCF_028598805.1 Xenorhabdus yunnanensis
TTTCGCCAGAACCTGACCACGCTCAACGTCATCACGCTTAGTACCACGCAGCAGAACACCTACGTTCTCACCAGCACGGCCTTCGTCCAGCAGTTTGCGGAACATTTCAACACCAGTACAAGTCGTTTTCGTGGTTTCTTTGATGCCCACGATTTCTACTTCGTCGCCTACTTTAACGATACCACGCTCTACACGACCGGTTACAACAGTACCACGACCGGAG
>NZ_JAQRFI010000346.1 GCF_028598805.1 Xenorhabdus yunnanensis
GGCTCCGCAGCATCTGGCCTACATAATCTACACCTCAGGCTCCACGGGGACGCCGAAAGGGGTGATGATTGAGCATCGTCAGGTTAGCCGTCTGTTCAGCGCTGTACAGCCCTGGTTTGGTTTCAGTCAACAGGATGTCTGGTGCCTGTTCCATTCGTTCGCCTTCGACTTCTCGGTATGGGAAATCTGGGGTGCCCTACTGCATGGGGGCCGTCTGGTGCTG
>NZ_JAQRFI010000347.1 GCF_028598805.1 Xenorhabdus yunnanensis
CCGACACAAGAGGAATTGCAGCACCGGGCGGAACGAGAAAAGCAGTACCGGATGTCACTGGCGACAAAAGCTATTGCGCCACTACAGGATGCTGCCGACTTAGATATGGCCACGGATGAAGAAAAAAAGGCCTTAATTAACTGGCGTAAATATCGGGTATTGCTGAACCGGGTTAATTGCGCAATTGCCCCGGATATTGATTGGCCGGAGCAACCCAAATAAT
>NZ_JAQRFI010000348.1 GCF_028598805.1 Xenorhabdus yunnanensis
ATTATTTGGGTTGCTCCGGCCAATCAATATCCGGGGCAATTGCGCAATTAACCCGGTTCAGCAATACCCGATATTTACGCCAGTTAATTAAGGCCTTTTTTTCTTCATCCGAGGCCATATCTAAGTCGGCAGCATCCTGTAGTGGCGCAATAGCTTTTGTCGCCAGTGACATCCGGTACTGCTTTTCTCGTTCCGCCCGGTGCTGCAATTCCTCTTGTGTCGG
>NZ_JAQRFI010000349.1 GCF_028598805.1 Xenorhabdus yunnanensis
ACCGAACCTTAGCGAACTCAACGGGGACGGGCGGGCTGTCCGCTGGCACCGGCGTGACTGTCTGATACCCTGCTTTCCGCGGGTTCAGTGCATGAGCGGCTCTCCGGCGGTCCGGTGTCGGCGTCGGGCTGCTGATTGTCTGCCCGCTCTGCCGGGTGCGTCTGCCGGTGCACTTTCTTCAGGTGCCCGATGGCAACCCGCGTATAAATTTGGGTGGTTTCCA
>NZ_JAQRFI010000350.1 GCF_028598805.1 Xenorhabdus yunnanensis
TTTTTACCCCCGTTTCGATTCCAATTTGCCCCTGCCACTTATTCGCGGAATTGTGATCGATATTGCCGGGATTGTTATTCCTAATGCCTCTCGTCATTATTTATCCCCCAACCGTTTATTGATGGCACGGATAGCAAACTCGCGTATCTTCTCAACACCAATAAAACCAATAGCGCCACCAATAGCAGGCGCAAAGCTACTGGAAATACCGAACATCTCTAAG
>NZ_JAQRFI010000351.1 GCF_028598805.1 Xenorhabdus yunnanensis
CACAGATGAACCGAGCAGGGCTTCAACCTCTTGGCTTCCCTGCTTCGTGGTAAAACCGGTTATGATGGTTTTGGGATGTTCGGTGCCCCGCTTTTTAACATACTGAAGCACACCGTTAGGTTTGAAGAAGAACTCAACAACCTGCTGCCCCTTAGAGTCAACCGTGTCATTTCCTGACAGCCAATTTTCAATTTGGCGCTTCATTGTCCAGCCCGCTTTTAGC
>NZ_JAQRFI010000352.1 GCF_028598805.1 Xenorhabdus yunnanensis
AGGTTTGAAGAAGAACTCAACAACCTGCTGCCCCTTAGAGTCAACCGTGTCATTTCCTGACAGCCAATTTTCAATTTGGCGCTTCATTGTCCAGCCCGCTTTTAGCGTGACTTCGCGGGCTAAGACCCCATGCTTACATTCCAATACCCCTGAGGTCACTTCAACGACTTCTTTAGCACCAAATACGGACGGGAATATTTTATTTTCACCCAAGAACCTGACG
>NZ_JAQRFI010000353.1 GCF_028598805.1 Xenorhabdus yunnanensis
GCAGGAATGGCTTGTCAATGTCACGCTCTGGTTCTGGGATGTAAGAATCCAGCGCTTCTGCCAGTTCAATGATCTTCGCTTCCCACTCTGCTTCGCCTTCCAGCGCTTTCAAAGCAGAACCACGGATGATTGGCGTATCGTCGCCTGGGAAATCGTACTGAGACAGCAGCTCACGTACTTCCATTTCTACCAGTTCCAGCAGCTCTTCATCATCAACCATGTC
>NZ_JAQRFI010000354.1 GCF_028598805.1 Xenorhabdus yunnanensis
GTCGATTTAACGACGGAGAGGAAGTATGCAAGTCCCTCTCAACAACACATTTACAGAGGTAATTATACATGAAAACAAAATTTAATCACACTGCTGTGCATAAAAATAATGTGCGTGACCAGATAGCCCGTCAGGTGACTGAGCAGGGAATTAAAAAACTGCGTGATGCTCTGGAGGATGCCAAATTACGGCTGGCGCACCGCGAGGAACTGACCGGAGGGAC
>NZ_JAQRFI010000355.1 GCF_028598805.1 Xenorhabdus yunnanensis
ACTAACATCAAAAATGGGGCTGTTTGGTGGTATCGGGGGCGTTGTTGGCGGGATGGCAGCCGGATATAAGACGCTCAGGGATATGGGGAAAGAGGCCTATAATCTGGATACACTATCCAAAAATACCGCTATGCCTGTTGAAGACGCCTCTAAGTTGACCGGTGCATTAGTGCAAATTGGTACAGAAGCTGATCAGGCAAAGGATTCTGTACAGAATTTGTTT
>NZ_JAQRFI010000356.1 GCF_028598805.1 Xenorhabdus yunnanensis
ATCCCCGTCCAGATAGGTTCGGTGCAGATAACACAATTGACCGCGTGAGTCTGTCGCCAATGCCCACATCGCCTGATAATCCCCTTGGTATGTCGGCTGCTTTTCACAGAAACGGATTTGTTCAATAGGCTGATGGCTATAGATCCCCCGGCTTTGAAGGTATTTTTCTGCTGAGGTGCCTTTCAGTTCCGGCATGCGTGAGTAAAGGGTGATTATCTTTTGG
>NZ_JAQRFI010000357.1 GCF_028598805.1 Xenorhabdus yunnanensis
CAGATATAACCAACCTTCGGGCGTCTTCAAATAGGTGATATCTCCTGCCCAAACTTCATTCGGCGCCAACGGATTAAAGTTCCGGTTAAGTAGATTACAGGCTGTTGATATTGCTTTACCTTTGCGCGGAGCCCGGTAGCTCTTCCGCTGTCTGACGGATAATCCGAGCTGATTCATGAGCTTTCGGGTCCGATAGTCACTGATGGTAAAGCCTTCTTTGCGT
>NZ_JAQRFI010000358.1 GCF_028598805.1 Xenorhabdus yunnanensis
CGCTAATTCCCTGTGGGAGCAACGCTTTTGGGCTTTTTACGGGTATGTTTGGATGATTTAAAATCGATATGATTATCATTTGCATTAATTTGTTCTGAAACTTCATCATTTGATTGAAATAATGACAATAATGCCTGTGTATCATCACAAACGGGTTGATCGGCGGCTGATGGGGTTGCTGATACGGAGATCGGCGCAACAACACCAGAATCTGTTGGTATTG
>NZ_JAQRFI010000359.1 GCF_028598805.1 Xenorhabdus yunnanensis
ACTATGCAGTTATCTGACTCAATTAAAAGGAAAACCCACAGGCATTGCTTTTATTGATTCCACGAGTTTGCGCGTTTGTCATAACATCCGGATTCCCCGCCATAAAGTCTTGGAAGGGATAGCGCAACGAGGAAAAACCTCAATGGGTTGGTTTTACGGTTTCAAATTGCACCTGGTTATCAACCATCAGGGGGAAATTCTGGCACTTAAAGTGACGGCAGGT
>NZ_JAQRFI010000360.1 GCF_028598805.1 Xenorhabdus yunnanensis
CGGGCGTTAAATCATTATTGGCCGTGTGCAATCGTGTTAAATTGTAATAATGCAGATAATCCAATACATCTTTTTTCATCTCTGCCTGGTTTTCATGATGGGTTTTGAATAACCAATCATGTTTCAAACTGCCAAAGAAACGTTCGACAACAGCGTTATCCCAACACGCCCCTGGCCTGCTCTCATGTTATAACTGCTGAGTAAGTCCCGGTATTGCTGGCTT
>NZ_JAQRFI010000361.1 GCF_028598805.1 Xenorhabdus yunnanensis
AATGAGGGCAGGCAGATTGAGGCATCGGGTGACTATCCAGAAATCCGAGCAGTCACGCGCCCCGTCAGGGCAGGTTATTGACAAGTGGGTGGATGCCGCCACCGTCTGGGCAGAAGTGAGGGCGATTAGCGGGCGTGAGCGTTTGGCATCCGGTGCCGTGTTCTCTGAGGCCACTGTGCGTATCTGGATGCGTTACCGTGATGACGTGACCACCGCCAATATC
>NZ_JAQRFI010000362.1 GCF_028598805.1 Xenorhabdus yunnanensis
GTCAGTTTGATACTGCCCGCCGCGCCAGTCACTGGCCTGCCGTCCTTGTCGGTCAGTTTCAGGCGGATAACCGTCTGGGTTTTGCCGTCGGCCACCATCGATTTATTGGTCGGTTCAAAGCCAGAGCTGGCAGGGCTGACGGCGGAAGCAGTGACCTGTATCTGAGTTTCCATCCGCTCAGAGGCATTGCCCTGATTATCATAGGCGACACCGGACAGGGTGT
>NZ_JAQRFI010000363.1 GCF_028598805.1 Xenorhabdus yunnanensis
CATAAAGAGACATAAACAATGAAAATTAAATTACCCAATGTACGTTTGGCATTCCCTGATTTATTTGAAGCAACCCAAGTTAATGGTCAGGGTGATTATAAATTTCGCTCGGCCTTTCTTATTTCAAAAGCGCGCAAAGATTTAATTGCTGAAATCGAAGCAGCAATTTTAAAAGTGGCTACCGATAAATGGGGGGTTAAAGCTGAGGGTATTATTAAAAGTA
>NZ_JAQRFI010000364.1 GCF_028598805.1 Xenorhabdus yunnanensis
ACTAACATCAAAAATGGGGCTGTTTGGTGGTATCGGGGGCGTTGTTGGCGGGATGGCAGCCGGATATAAGACGCTCAGGGATATGGGGAAAGAGGCCTATAATCTGGATACGCTATCCAAAAATACCGCTATGCCTGTTGAAGACGCCTCTAAGTTGACCGGTGCATTAGTGCAAATTGGTACAGAAGCTGATCAGGCAAAGGATTCTGTACAGAATTTGTTT
>NZ_JAQRFI010000365.1 GCF_028598805.1 Xenorhabdus yunnanensis
ACCGGACTTGAGAATAGCCAGCAACCCCACCATCATCTCCAGCCCGGGAACGGCACAGAGCGCGACGGGACTGTCGGCGTGTACGCCTTGTTGGATCAGTGCATGGGCCAGTTGGTTGGCACGCTGGTTTAGCTGCTCGTAGCTGAGCGACTGGTCGCCATAAGTCAGCGCTATCGCCTGCGGATACAGCGCGGCCTGCTGCTCAAATTGCTGATGCACACAG
>NZ_JAQRFI010000366.1 GCF_028598805.1 Xenorhabdus yunnanensis
GATTGCCTGGGCAAAATCCCGCAAGAAATCGGAGCAAGTGCAACCGCCCAGCCACGAACAGCAGGCAATGCGCCTTGAGGTAGCCCGCCAGAAGGTGCGCGATATCCGTGATCAGTTATCAATTCAGCCATATCAGGGAGACACACAGTGAACAGAATAAAAACGACCGAGGCCGTTGTTGGTCGCTGGCCTGAAATCTTTGCTTATTACAAATTGCCTCCGG
>NZ_JAQRFI010000367.1 GCF_028598805.1 Xenorhabdus yunnanensis
TAAGTTTGCACACCTGCTGGGTGCCAAAGCCCGTGCCGCTGATGAGCACGAGGAAGACGAAAACGCACGTAAAGCCAAAAGCCGTCAGGCTGAGGAAGACGATGAAGAGCGAGAAGACGCCGAAGAACAGGATGAAGAAAAGGAAGGCAAAAAAGCCAAAAAAGCAAAAAAGGCCAAGTCAGAAGAGGATGAGGATGACGACCCTGATGCCGAAGGCGATGAG
>NZ_JAQRFI010000368.1 GCF_028598805.1 Xenorhabdus yunnanensis
CCCCGTGACACCCAAAGGCACGGGCTGGCGGTATTGGTCAAAGATATAGATTTGGTTGTTGGCTACCGGCCGACCGATGGGAGGCAGGGTCGGCCACTGTGCAATGTCCTTGCCCAAGGGGTATGCCGTCACAACGTGGCTTTCCGTCGGGCCGTAGTGGTTGTGCAACCGGCAATCACCGGCGCGTTGCAGGAAACGCTGAATGGCCGGTGTAATGCGCAAC
>NZ_JAQRFI010000369.1 GCF_028598805.1 Xenorhabdus yunnanensis
TTCATCAACAACGTACATTGCTAATTAATATGAAGGCGGTAGGACTTCTCCGCCCGTAAACATCAAAAATCGGGTTTATCAACACGGAAAAAGAGTTTTCTGGTCTGTCGTGGTGAGTGGTTTATTAATACATCTTGTTGCATTTTGGTCCTCTGAGAATGGCATGTAACAAGATGTCTTGCAGTAATAAAATTTATTTTGTCCGTGGGCAATAATGAAACAC
>NZ_JAQRFI010000370.1 GCF_028598805.1 Xenorhabdus yunnanensis
CTACAGCCGTAATTGCTCTGTAAGCCGATGATCTCCCCGGCGGCGGTAGTGACATTGTTGCGCCCGGTATTGATGCCGTCGTCGCCAGTCTGACCAATGTAAAATCTGTTCGATTGTCTTTCCCGCTTTTTCCATCAGCTTTGACAGCAGCTTACGGAGTTCCGCTACACTGAGTGGAACCCGGCCTACCGGTGTTTTTTTTCTCCTGTACCCGCAGAACCGC
>NZ_JAQRFI010000371.1 GCF_028598805.1 Xenorhabdus yunnanensis
TGTCGCCATCGAATGGCGGAACAGGTGACAGGCGCCGGGTTTGTCGAGCTGCGCCTGTTCACGGATAGTCTTTCCGACAATCTGGCTTAAGTAGTCACGCGACAGGCCACGTCCCCGGTCGGAGATAAACAGGTAACCACTGTCACGGCGCGCAGCCAGTCGCGGGCGGACCTGCGCCAGATACCGGGTGAGCCAGTCCAGCGCCCGGATGCCGATAGGCACG
>NZ_JAQRFI010000372.1 GCF_028598805.1 Xenorhabdus yunnanensis
GGTTAGTCGCAGAATAATAACAAATGAAATAGTGGGTGGGGGTATCAAAAATGACCAACGCGCTTCCCAGCGGAACCGACCCCCTCCTCAAATTTTTACGCACGGCACTTTTTTTGAAAATAAACTCACAAGGAAGACAGAAAATTATGGCAAGGGCACCCAAACCCCCGACGTATCTTAATGACATTGCTGCCAGTCAGTGGAAATCCAAGGCAAAAATCTT
>NZ_JAQRFI010000373.1 GCF_028598805.1 Xenorhabdus yunnanensis
CTGTGGGCGTGAATTCATGAACTCGCTGTCTGAGTCCTCAATGGAGGAAGTGAAGCAGGCCATCAAATCGGAGCCGTGGCTGGATAACTACTATGAGATGGGCGAGAACTACATCCGAACCCGAAACCGTAGAGTCTGGTATGTGTTCGCGGGATTGCGGCATAACCTCGATAGTATCAAATCAAAGGCGCGCATTCTGATAGCGTGGATAGATGAGGCTGAA
>NZ_JAQRFI010000374.1 GCF_028598805.1 Xenorhabdus yunnanensis
GTCCGAGGGGTAGAATACTCATGAATAATATCTTCTATCATACCCGTGTCAATAATGAGCGATTAGAAAAGATGAGTAATAGCGATTTACAGTTATTATCCTCATCGAGCCATGAAATCATTCATTCGATAACAGCCGGAATAAAATCTATCGCTAATTTAGCTGGTGCAGCCGTTAATAGTGAAGAATACTCCCCCGATGATGCAATGACTGACCTTGATAG
>NZ_JAQRFI010000375.1 GCF_028598805.1 Xenorhabdus yunnanensis
GGGCGATATCATCAATGGTGAAGCGACGGGAAGCCAGCCACTCGGCATCTTGGTTACTCATGCCTAATTGCTGGTATTCCATCCCGCCCTCAAGAATGGGTGTTTTCCCTGTATTACGTGCGCCTTTATAACGTTCGAGCGCTTCCAGCGCCTTAGCGCCTTTTGTACCATCTAACCAATCAGCGGATTTAATTACCCCTGCCGCCATCATGCCGTCTTTCAT
>NZ_JAQRFI010000376.1 GCF_028598805.1 Xenorhabdus yunnanensis
ACTGTTTTAGGGGGGGTGATTGCTTACTGCCTTAAATTGAAAAAGCCATCACTTAAAAATTTCTACTCAGAAGACGATTTTCCAGTGATGGCTTAAGCGGAATTCGGGTTACTTAGTACTACAGCCGTAATCCCTATTGTGCCATGATGGGGCTCTTCTTCCTTAAATAAAAGGCGGTGTCACATGCCATCCCCTGCCAAAATCTGGGAACAGGCGCTACAG
>NZ_JAQRFI010000377.1 GCF_028598805.1 Xenorhabdus yunnanensis
TAGCTTCCATAACAAAAAGGAAAATCCGAATGACAACTTCACACGACAACCCGCTTATCACCTTACGCCAGCAACTGGAAGCGTACCTCGATACACAGGCCGCACAGGGAATGATGTGGTTCAATGATTTTGGTCACCGTTATAGAGGTGATATGCTCACTTCGATAATTCAACAGGTGACATGATGAAAAGAAGTTTCAGCCCCGAATTTAAATTGGAGTC
>NZ_JAQRFI010000378.1 GCF_028598805.1 Xenorhabdus yunnanensis
GGCTGATTTGGTGGGGGATGTGGTCAGTAGCTGGCTGAAACTGGGAGAAAATCAGCCTACTATCTGCTTCTGTGTGAATGTCAGTCACGCCAACTTTATCACGGTCGAATTGTTGTGGTCAACAAAAATTGGTCACTGGCTTAGCGTTTTTCCAAAATAATCGTTCTGACTCATTGGGCGTTAACCCATTGTTATACCAGTGAGGACGAAGCTGGCTGTA
>NZ_JAQRFI010000379.1 GCF_028598805.1 Xenorhabdus yunnanensis
GCTTCCCGAACCGCATACCTTGTCTGATGTGGTGCGTGAGTTTTTGTATTGGGATTGGTTATATCAGATGCGCAATGTGGCCGCCAAAGAACTCGACCCGAACGGGTTCGGTGATGAGCGATATTATATCTATGATCGGGAAGATTACCTTGAAGAGAAACTGGTTACCCTCCAACCGATAAGCCGTCAGGAAGCGATTGACGTTTGCAAGTGGGTACT
>NZ_JAQRFI010000380.1 GCF_028598805.1 Xenorhabdus yunnanensis
GTGAGCCATGTATAAACATGCGTATAAAAGATATTTAAAAACCAATAAGAAAATCACTTAATTACTTTTATAAATCAATATATTGATTCAATTCCTCCTATTCACTAACGATGAAATAATTTCATGTTTTGATGTTTATCGATATTTATTATTTTTATATTAAAATCAAAATATTGTTCATTTTATTCACTGTGTATTGTTCCAGTGTTTATTGACGTT
>NZ_JAQRFI010000381.1 GCF_028598805.1 Xenorhabdus yunnanensis
TTATCCCCGTGACACCCAAGGCGACAAGGTGCGTGATTTTGGCACGCTGCAAAAACTGGAAGCCACCACGCTTGAGGCGGATAGCCTGATTGACCTTAAGTTCCTGCTTAATACTACAGCCGTAATTGCTCTGTAAGCCGATGATCTCCCCGGCGGCGGTAGTGACATTGTTGCGCCCGGTATTGATGCCGTCGTCGCCAGTCTGACCAATGTAAAATC
>NZ_JAQRFI010000382.1 GCF_028598805.1 Xenorhabdus yunnanensis
TTCAGCTTGAAAGAAGCCGGTTTTTCACAACGGGAGATTTCAAAGTCACTCAATCGAAATCCATCAACGATTAGCCGGGAATTGAGACGAAATCGGGAGGCAAAGAAATATAGCAGAATCATATTAATATGGCATAATATCTGGATTCAACTGACAAGGAATAAAGTAAGATGGGCTACAGTTTGGATTTTCGCAAGCGAGTACTGGCATACAAAGAC
>NZ_JAQRFI010000383.1 GCF_028598805.1 Xenorhabdus yunnanensis
CGCAGTCAGTCCAGCGCTCTTCAAGCGAATAATCATAATTTCCGAAAATACTATATACCCGTGGTAGGAAATATACGGTTCCTTCCTCCAGCGGCTCCCTCACTGGTTCAGGAATATCCATATCCCCGATTCTGATAGTGCGGGGTTTTATACGGTACTCAACATTGGGATGAAAATACAATTTAAAGTCACATTCAATCCATCTATTACTAGTATGG
>NZ_JAQRFI010000384.1 GCF_028598805.1 Xenorhabdus yunnanensis
CGTGAAACCCTTCGTCACTTTTTTCATGTCACTTTGCCAGAAAAAGCGAAAGAACTGACGACTCGACTGACTGACAATTTTCAGATTTTAAAACCTGCATCTTCAAGTTAGTACTACAGCCGTAATCCCTATTGTGCCATGATGGGGCTCTTCTTCCTTAAATAAAAGGCGGTGTCACATGCCATCCCCTGCCAAAATCTGGGAACAGGCGCTACAGG
>NZ_JAQRFI010000385.1 GCF_028598805.1 Xenorhabdus yunnanensis
AGCGAAGAACGGGGCGGATATTCTGAACAAGGCTGAATTTATCGATAACCTCGGTCTGAAAGCCACCGTCGAAAAAGCCATGCGGGCTGTGCCCCATAGCCGCCGTATTAATGGGAAATGGCTGTCAAGTGACATTGCATTAGATGCCAGTGATGTTGATGCCGTTTCGGCATCAAAGGGCGGTACATATCAGGGTGATGTTAGGTTTTCTAAAGGC
>NZ_JAQRFI010000386.1 GCF_028598805.1 Xenorhabdus yunnanensis
GGATTGGGCTGAATACGGTTTAATGCGCCCCGTTAGCCCGGATAGCTCAGTCGGTAGAGCAGGGGATTGAAAATCCCCGTGTCGGTGGTTCGATTCCGCCTCCGGGCACCAAGATTTTAAAGCTAATTTGTTGAATACTATCAAGTAATTAACAAATAAGTTAAAATTTAGGGCTGTTAAGAAAATGTTAAACAATTGGTAGCCTGGTTTGTACG
>NZ_JAQRFI010000387.1 GCF_028598805.1 Xenorhabdus yunnanensis
GTATTCTCACAACAGAATTAAAATAACTCTGGCGTAATATGAGGCATTATATAGATACCCAGCTAAACGGAATTAAAACCAGAACCGATTTACTTCGGATACAATATTAATAAAAGATAAATGAAGTTGATTATTAAAAATTATAGGGTGAGTAAAGCTTTGAATTTACAATCCAACTCCTGCAAAAAATGCAGTAGTTCAAAATCCCGTTTA
>NZ_JAQRFI010000388.1 GCF_028598805.1 Xenorhabdus yunnanensis
CGCAAAATTAGGAAGGTAACAGATGGTGATACAGAATAAAATATTTGGGTCCTTCCTAAAGTCTTTATAAATCATGGGCATTGCGCGCCATGATATTTCACTAGCGATGAAATAATTTCATGTTTTGATGTTTATCGATATTTATTATTTTTATATTAAAATCAAAATATTGTTCATTTTATTCACTGTGTATTGTTCCAGTGTTTATTGAC
>NZ_JAQRFI010000389.1 GCF_028598805.1 Xenorhabdus yunnanensis
ATTTCCATTCCTGCGTCTTCCATGTACTGTCAGACCATTCAATACCCTGTTTAGAGACGTCACCACATAACGCATGGAACTTGTCGTTCTGCGGTAGGGTTCGGCTTGAGTTCGTCTGTCATACCCCCTCCACCAGCTCATCAGGGATTTCAATCTCGTCGCCCAATTGTGCAGCGACCACAGCACGGCAGATGGCGATTTGAGGCGTATCC
>NZ_JAQRFI010000390.1 GCF_028598805.1 Xenorhabdus yunnanensis
ATCTCACAAACCCCCTCAAGAGCCACCGGGTGCTGTTATTATGGCACCCCAATAGCACCCCTAAAATCTGTAATCTATTGATTTTTATAACTAGTAAATCCTATAGCATATTGGAGCAATGGGAAAGCGGGAGGGCTTGAGTTTTCTCGAATCAGTTGATATCACAGTGAATTTATTAAATTTTTTGTTTGTATATTTTCGTGCATTTCA
>NZ_JAQRFI010000391.1 GCF_028598805.1 Xenorhabdus yunnanensis
TATTATAAAATAAATCAGAACTAATACACAAAATACAATACATATATAAAATTTAATTCTACTTAATAGCCACCAAGTGGATTATAAATCCAAACTTAACAGTTTGATATATTTTGTCCAGTTTATAATCGAAAAAAATTACCAATAAGAATAAAACATGTCAATTAATATGAGATTAGGTAGATATTTATTATTTTTTGCATATTTAT
>NZ_JAQRFI010000392.1 GCF_028598805.1 Xenorhabdus yunnanensis
TTACGGGGTGAACACGTGGTCAACCATGAACGCCGGGCATATGGCGAAGTTTATCGCCCCTCGTGGTGTTAACCATCTGATTATCTTTGCAGATAATGACTGGAGCGCCACCGGGGAAGCGGCCGCCTATGCCTGTGCCAATAAAAATTTACTGGCTAACAACGATATTGAAAAGGTGAGCGTCAGATACCCTGATTTGGGTGATTTT
>NZ_JAQRFI010000393.1 GCF_028598805.1 Xenorhabdus yunnanensis
AACAAGATGAGTTAATTGAGTTCTGTCTTTTGCATAGGCCAAGATATATTCATGTTCCCGGGTAAAAATGGATGCGGAGGTTCTTCCACTCTGCCAGATAAATCTTTCAACGAAATTATCTTCACCGAATATTTCATTGCACACATTGGATAAATTAACCACTTCATGGTCATCTATCGATATAAATATCATTCCCTCATCAGA
>NZ_JAQRFI010000394.1 GCF_028598805.1 Xenorhabdus yunnanensis
TCTGATGAGGGAATGATATTTATATCGATAGATGACCATGAAGTGGTTAATTTATCCAATGTGTGCAATGAAATATTCGGTGAAGATAATTTTGTTGAAAGATTTATCTGGCAGAGTGGAAGAACCTCCGCATCCATTTTTACCCGGGAACATGAATATATCTTGGCCTATGCAAAAGACAGAACTCAATTAACTCATCTTGTT
>NZ_JAQRFI010000395.1 GCF_028598805.1 Xenorhabdus yunnanensis
AGTGATGTTGATGCCGTTTCGGCATCAAAGGGCGGTACATATCAGGGTGATGTTAGGTTTTCTAAAGGCGTGTTTATTGGTGAACAACGTGCTGATTTGGTGTTGTCGTCATTGAGAACAGCCAAATCGCGGGTGAATTTATCGTTATGGGGGGTAAATAGTCGTCCCACTGTTCTGGAATGTCAGGATGATACCGGCTCGAT
>NZ_JAQRFI010000396.1 GCF_028598805.1 Xenorhabdus yunnanensis
CGAAAACCTGTTTATTGAAGGCGACAACCTTGAAGTGCTTAAGTTGCTGCAAAAGTCTTATCACAAAAAGATAAAGATGATTTATATCGACCCTCCTTACAATACGGGTAAGGATTTTGTTTATAAAGATAATTTCCGTGGCAATTGGCTGAATATGCTTTATCCCAGACTGAAATTAGCCAGAGATTTATTGTCTGATGAG
>NZ_JAQRFI010000397.1 GCF_028598805.1 Xenorhabdus yunnanensis
CGATGATTCTGACGAGCGCTATAACTTCATCTGGCAGGGTAAGGCTCGCGCGCGTCAAATAGCTCAGACTCCATCAACCGGCACACTACGACCATGCAAGGAAGAGAGTGTTAACTGGGATACCACAGGGAACCTCTTTATTGAAGGCGACAACCTTGAAGTGCTTAAGTTGCTGCAAAAGTCTTATCACAAAAAGATAAAG
>NZ_JAQRFI010000398.1 GCF_028598805.1 Xenorhabdus yunnanensis
AATGTCAGTCACGCCAACTTTATCACGGTCGAATTCAATCGTGCCGGGGTGAATGCGGAGGTGATGACGGCCAGTACGCCGCCCGAAGAAAGAGAGCTGATCATCCATCGGTTTGAGCAGGGGGCGACGAAAATTATCGTTAATATCGGAGTTCTCGTGGCAGGTTTTGACAGTGATGTCCGCTGCATCATTTATGCCCGT
>NZ_JAQRFI010000399.1 GCF_028598805.1 Xenorhabdus yunnanensis
AACAGCCGAAGTGATGACAGGGGCCTAGCGCCCCTTACTCACCCGCTTAGACGTCCGCGTCCAGATGCCGGAGGATTCGGTGTGGAATTTGGGGCAGAAGTAGTATTTTTGCGTCAACTGGTTTTACATTATTACCCTGCCTTGTCAACCAGCTTGGATTTGTTGAATGATCACTTTACGTTAATAGAGTAAACATCGGC